>JAFAQY010000019.1 GCA_019261985.1 Bryobacterales bacterium
TTTACGATTGGTCGGGGCGGGGCGATTTGAACGCCCGACCCCCTGCGCCCAAGGCAGGTGCGCTACCAGGCTGCGCTACGCCCCGACACTTTTGAGCTTCTTTGATTTTAAACCACTTTCCGCGCTTGCCAACCCGAAAATTGTCGAACATAAAATCATCGTGAAACGGAGGACGCGTTCCGATAGTGATCGCTCCCCGTAACCGAATTTTCATGGCAAGATTTCGCCTTACTTCTGCTATCATGTAGTTAGATGTTGAACCAGCTTCCGCGCCAGCGGATGTCCGGCCCTGCCCAACTAGCACGTCCCCATATTGAATGAAATCCAGCGTTCAGATCAGCCGAGGAATCGAGTCTCTGTTTGGGACACGCGATGAGAATATTCGAGTTCTCGAAGACGGGTTGAACATTCGCACCCGTCTGCTCAACGACTCATTGGAAATCGAGGGTGACGAGGAGGGTGTCGCTCGCGCAACGGTAATCCTGGGCGATTATGCCGCGCTCATGAGCGAAGGCCACCACTTCAACAATGGCGATCTGAATAGTTTTTTGCGCGTCGTAACTTCGGATTCAGAAAGCAGCTTGCGCGGACTGGTTGAAAGCGGCAAACAGCGCAGCTTCGGCAAAAAGATGATCGCGCCGAAAACGATGACGCAACGCCGCTACGTCGAAGCGATCGAGAAAAACGATCTCGTATTCGGTGTCGGACCGGCTGGAACGGGCAAAACATATCTGGCCGTTGCCATGGCCGTGTCCGCGCTGTTCAGTAAGCGCGTGAGCCGGATCGTTTTGACGCGTCCCGCGGTCGAAGCCGGTGAACGCCTCGGCTTCCTCCCTGGCACGCTTCAAGAAAAGGTCGACCCATACGTACGGCCGCTCTACGATGCCCTATATGAAATGATCGAGGCGGAAAAAATCGAGAAGCTGCTGGAGCGAAACACGATCGAAGTCGCGCCCATCGCTTTCATGCGCGGCCGAACTTTAAATGACAGCTTCATTATTCTCGATGAAGCCCAGAACGCTACGCCGGAACAGATGAAGATGATCCTGACGCGCCAGGGATTCAATTCGAAGATGGTCGTAACAGGCGACCCTACGCAAGTGGACCTGAACACCGGACAGCGCAGCGGATTAGTCGAAGTCATCGATGTGCTGCGCGGCATTGACGGGATCCGTTTCGTCCAGTTTGACGAGCGCGACGTCGTGCGGCATAGCCTGGTGCAGAAAATCGTAAAAGCCTACGAGCGTTACAACGAGCTTACAGGGGCAAGCCGCCAACTATCCTTGAAACTCACCGAACAGCCCGCCGACAACCCCGCAACGCCCGCAGCCTGACCGGCCGCCATGCCCACCGAGGAGACATCTTTCTTATTCCGGCATCCATCGCGAGCCGTTCTGCGCCGTGAATTGCGCGATTTTTGGAACGATCTAGTCCGGCGTATTCCGCTGCCCGGGGCTACCTGTCTTATTTCGACCGACATCGAATTGCGCGCGCTTAATAAGCGATTTCGGCGGAAGGACCATGGCACGGATGTGTTGTCGTTTCCGGGGGACCATGGCGCGCCCGGCGAAATCGCCATCTCATTAGATCGGGCCCGCGCGCAAGCTTTGGAGCACGGCCACTCCGTCGAGGAGGAGCTGTGCATATTGATGCTCCATGGCGCGCTCCACCTTGCGGGCATGGATCATGAAAGCGATTCGGGCGACATGGCCCGGGCGGAAGCGCGCTGGCGCAGGAGATTGGGATTGCCCCGGAGTTTAACGGAACGAGCCGGTAGAGCGGGCTTTCGCACGCAAGCGAGGCTTCAGCCTCGGCCGCGAGCTGGGGCGCCAAAGCGCCCGTCGCAGGCGAAAGCCTGCTCCACCGTATGAGTTTGTTGTTCATGGTCCTGGCCGCAGCGGCGGCACTGATGGTAACGCTGGTCACCTGCTTACAACTTCTGTACCTCGAATCCCTTCGGATTCGTGCTCGCGAACTGCCGGCGTTGCAATTCTTCCGCGAAACCCTCGAAGCGAAAATTGGACTCACTACCGAACAGGGCGCGCTGCGCTTCTCGGTCGTCAAACACGTCGGCATGTTGGTGACCGGCTGCCTGCTATTGGCGATCACCGCGCAAAGCGCTTCGGTGGCCGAGGCGATCGCCGCCGCCTGCCTGCTGGCCGCCGCATTCGTCGTCATTGGAATTCACATTGTTCCTCAAATCGTTTACCGCAAAAGCAGCGGCCGGGGATTGTTGCCGCTCGCGCCTCTATTCCGCGCGGTCGCCTGGCTCGCCCGTCCCCTCACTTTCGGGATCGAGTTCGTCGATTCCTTATTCGAACTCGGCCACAGCGAGCAAACGTCTGAGCAAACCCGGCCGGAAGAACACATCGAGGCGTTGATTTCAGCAGGGGAAGAAGAGGGCATCATCGAAGAGGGCGATCGCGAATTGATTCAATCCGTTGTCGCTTTCGGCGACAAAACCGTTCGCGAAGTCATGACGCCGCGGCCGCGGATCGTCGCGATCTCTCAAGATGCGACCCTTGAAGAGCTGCGCCAACTCGTAATCAGCGAGCAATATTCGCGTATTCCCGCTTTCGAACACGATATCGATTGCATCGTTGGATTTGTCCACGTCCGCGATATGTTCGAAGTGGGCGAAGAGCAGCGCTCGCAGCGGAAGGTCCGCGAAATTATGCGGCCCATTCGCGCCATCCCGGAATCGAAAGCCGTGAACGATCTGCTCAAGGAGATGCAGGAAGAAGGCGCTCACATGGCCGTGGTGGTGGACGAATACGGCTCGACTGGGGGCATCGTGACGCTAGAAGATATGGTTGAGGAGATCGTCGGAGAGATCCACGATGAACATGAGCCCAGCCGCGATTTCCGGCAGGAGCCTGACGGAAGCTACGTGATTTCCGGCAGCTTCGACGTGAGCCGGTTGGAAAATCTACTCGACTTTCACCCGCACAACGAGCCGGAATCGACCACCGCCGGAGGCCTGGTCACGGAATGGCTCGGACACGTCCCGGTGGCGGGCGAAGAAACTGAGCGGGACGGCATATTTGTCACCGTGCTGGCGGCCAATGGCCGTAGAGTGGATCAGTTGCGCGTGGCCAAGGCTGCTCCGAAGTGAGGCGCGCCGGCTTCGTTTCTATTCTGGGGCGGCCCAATGCCGGCAAATCTACGCTGCTAAATGCCCTGCTGGGGCAAAAGCTGGCGATCGTTTCTTCGCGTCCACAGACCACCCGAACCTCCATTCAGGGCGTTTTAACCCTGCCCGAAGCCCAGTTGGTGTTCATCGACACTCCGGGAATTCACAAATCCGATTCGCTGCTGAACAAGCGCATGATGGATACGGTTCGCGTCCATACGGAAACGGACGTGGCGCTGTTCTTGATCGACGCGCTCGCGCCGTTCACGGAGCAAGACGCGCAAGCCGTGGATCTGGTGAAAAAGATCGCTGCGCCGGTGCTCGCCGTCGTTAACAAGATCGATCGCCTGGAGCGGAAACCGAAAATCCTCGAGCTGATCGAGCGCTATCGCAGCTTTTACGATTTCGCGGAGTACATTCCGGTTTCCGCGCTGACCGGTGAAGGCCTGGATACGTTACGGAACGAGATCATCAACCGGCTGCCCGAGGGCCCTTTGCTGTATCCGGAAGATCACCTGACGGATCAGCCTGAGCGCTTTCTTGCCGCCGAGATCCTGCGCGAAAAAATTCTCCAGCATACGCGGGAAGAGGTTCCCCATGCCGTGGCAGTGCTGATTGAAAGCTGGGAGGACAAACCGGCGCTGCTGCGTATTGCAGCCTCAATTTACGTGGAGCGGCAAGGCCAAAAGACCATTCTGATCGGCGCGGGCGGATCGCTGTTAAAAAAGATCGGGACGCTGGCCCGGCGGGACATGGAACAGATTTTCGGAAAGAAAGTCTTTCTTCAAACGTTCGTAAAGGTCAGGCCCGGGTGGCGGGAAGACCCCGAATTCCTGGCCCAGGCGGACTGGCGGAGCATGGCCGGTACGTAAGACGGCCTATTGCATCCGGGCCCGTATCATTTCCACAATAGAGGTATGCGCACCGTCTCGCTCATGCTTATTTTCGTACTGATTGTTCCTTTATTGGTAGCTCAGACGAAATCTTCCGATGACAAGATCTACAACGAAGTCCGGGAAAAGCTGGCGGTAGATGCCGACGTACGAGGCGCCGCCTTCGACGTGGATGTGAAAAACGGCACGGTTACGCTGCGCGGAAAAGTTCATACCCTGAAGGCCAAAGAGAAAGCGGAGAAGATCGTCAAAAAAATAAAGGGTGTGGTCAGCGTAGATAATCATTTGACGCTCTTCAGCGATTAGTGAGGAGCGTGCATGAATTTCCGCGCCGCCGGAACCGTACTGTTCCACTTGGGCCCCGGTTCGTCCGAAGCTAAGCGCAGGAGCCCAAGCGCCAGCGCCCGATCGAGCTTCGCCATATTCTCGTAGTCGATTTTCTGCCATTCATCGGTCACGCGATGATAATCGGGGAAATCCGCGGCCACATAAAGCGTCCCGTCCGGAATACCCATCTCGGCAAATGGTAGATTGTCGCTGCGCTCAAAGAGATCTTCGTTTTTAGCGGAGGCGCCGGCGGCAATTCGAAAACCAGCTCCTGACGCTTCGTGACTGAGGATATCGCCTAGATCGGAATAGTTGAACCCCGTGAAATACGCGACCCCAACCTGGGGCCCGTTCGTCGTATCCGTTCGTCCGACCTGCTCCAGGTTGATTTCAGCGATCGTTTTCTCTAAAGGAACCAGCGGATGCTTGGCATAGTACTGCGATCCCAATAAGCCCGGCTCCTCTCCGAAAAATGCGACAAACAGAACGCTGCGCTTGGGATGCACCGGTAGCGCAGCGAGAGCAGACGCGATTTCGATGACGGAAACCGTACCGCTGCCGTCATCGTTGGCGCCATTGTAAATCCGGTCTTCGCCAATAGAGCGGATGCCGAGGTGGTCATAATGGGCGCTCACTACGATGTAGGTGTCCTTCAGGACGGGATCCGATCCGCGCAGCAACCCAATGACGTTCTTGGCCTTTCCGGCGCGAAGGGTCGCCGTTTGGAAATAATCCGAGCCGACGGCCGGCTCAAGACCAGCCCGGCGGAATTGCGCGGCAATGTACTCGGCAGCAAGGTCGAGCCCGCGAGAAGGCGTGGCCCGGCCTTCAAGCAGATCGGAGGCGATGAATGATAGGTGTCCACGGAGCGATGCGGCAGAGATATGATCGATGACCGCTTGCTGCTCCGGCGCAAGATTTGGAGCGGCGGCGCAAGAAGCGCAGAATGCCGCCAGTGCAAGAAATCGCCGCACTACGTACTATGTTAATGCGCTCGAAGTCACATCCTAATGACATCCAAAAAATCGTGGGCAATGGACTGATCGGGCATGGGGTCCGGGTGTCCCGCCGAAAGGGCAGACCAGTTTGGTCCGAAATCTGATACACTACTTTCAAAGAGGGATCTACTTACTTTTGCGCTTTCCTGTAACCATCTTGGCTTTCAGTCTTTTAGCGGCAATCGCGGCCGGCGGCCCGACCGACGACGCCAACCTGGAAGTTGTAAATAGGTACCTGGATGCGTCGAAAGTACAGCAACAGGCCCTGCGCGGCGTGCAAATGGAGGTAAGCATTGACGCAAAGCTTCCGCGGCTAGAAAAACAGGGCCGCATGAGAGGTCTGCGGTTCGTTTCAAGGCTCGGCAAGATCACCTACCGGAGGCTCGGCTTTTCCGGCGACACCACGATTAAGCAGGAAGTTATCGCACGTTACCTGACGCTCGAAACTGCCGAGCACGATGAGAAATCGGTCGCGATTACTCCACAAAACTATAAATTCCAATTAAAGGCCAAGCTTACCCAGCGCGATCGCCACATCGACATCTTTCAGCTCAGCCCCAAGAAAAAAAGGGTCGGGTTATTCAAGGGCGAACTCTGGGTGGACGCGGACTCTGGAATGCCCGTGCGGATCTCCGGCGAATGGGTGAAAAGCCCCTCGGTGTTTGTAAAGAAAGTAGAATTCGTGCAGGAATTCGAGCTTCAGGACGGAGTTTCTGTTCCTTCACACATCGAGAGCATGGTGGATACGCGCGTGGCGGGCCGAGCTGAGCTTAGCATTAATTTCACCAATTTTACCCACGCGGACGACGACGTAGACGATTCGGCGGACGCTTCAAATCATATTGCCGAGGAAACACCCGGCCACTAGCTATTAAACCTTCTCAATGAGCCAAGGGAGCCAGACTTGAGCATGAGAACTCTGTTTTTGAATCCGCCTTCCTTTGACGGATTCGACGGCGGCGCGGGATCGCGCTGGCCATCCACGCGCGAGATCGAGTCGTACTGGTATCCGGTATGGCTCTGTTATCCCGCGGGAATGCTGGAGGATAGCAAGGTACTTGACGCGCCTCCACACGGAGTCTCGATCCAGCAATCGATCGAGACAGCCAAGGATTTTGAACTCCTGATTTTGTACACGTCCTCGCCGGGGTTTCACGTCGATGTGAAGATCGCGGAGATGATGAAGGATGCCAACCCGAAATTGCAGGTGGCATTCGTCGGACCTCCGGTCACAATCGAGCCGGAAAAGGTTCTGAACGCATCCAAGGCGATCGATTTTATCGTCCGGCGTGAGTTCGATTACCAGATTGCGAATTACGCGAAAGGAACGCCGTTCTCCGAGCTTCCCGGAGTAAGCTATCGCCAAAACGGCACGAACGTTCACAACCCCGAAGCTCCGTACATTGAAGATCTCGACGCGCTGCCGTGGGTCTCCAAGGTTTATAAGCGGGACCTGGATTTCCGCCGTTACAACGTTCCGTTTCTACTGAATCCGTACGTTTCCTTCTACACGACGCGTGGCTGCCCGGCAATGTGCACATTCTGCCTGTGGCCGCAAACCCACTCCGGCCATCGCTGGCGCTTGCGCTCAGTCCAGGATATTGTCGGCGAGGTTAAGTACACGCTCGAAAACTTCCCGGGGCTGAAGGAGATCTTTTTCGACGACGACACCTTCAATTACCGCAAACAGCGTACGATCGAGCTCTGCGCCGAGTTGAAAAAGCTCAATTTCACGTGGTCCTGCACGTCGCGCGTCACCACGGATTACGACACCCTCAAGGCCATGAAGGAAGCCGGATGCAGGCTGATGATCGTCGGTTATGAAACCGGCGATCCGCAGATTCTTAAAAACATGAAGAAAGGCGCCACGGTGGATATGGCGCTTCGGTTCACCGAAAACGCGCACAAGCTGGGCTTGGTGGTTCACGGCGACTTCATCATCGGCATGCCGGGCGAAACGCGCGAGACCATCCGCAATACTATAAACTTCGCGAAGAAGCTCGACGCCGAAACGATCCAGGTTTCTATAGCTCACGCGTATCCAGGCACCGAATTCTATGAATACGCGAAACAGAACAATCTCGTCCAACTCAACATGGCGGATGAGCAGGGCCACCAGTTGCCGAATGTGGTCTACCCCGGAATTCTAGATCGCGCGGAGATGATCGATTGGGTGGAGCGTTTCTACACCGAATATTATTTCCGCCCAAGAGCGGCCTGGCGCATCGTGCGCAAGGCAATCTTCGACGGGCATGAGCGCAAGCGGCTGTATGGCGAAGCCAAGACCTACCTAAAGCTGCACAAGAAGCGTAAGAAGTACGTCGCGGATTATCGCGCCACCGGCGTCGATCCCTCCCTTCGCGGCGCGCAAGAGCGCGTTTAGCCTATGCCGGAGGACGTTCGCCTGCGGTGGAAGACGCGCGTGTTCCTTCTGCTTGTCATACTTAGCCAGCCGCTTGGCAACCTCTTGCTGACCTTGGGCATGAAGCATCGCGACCTTAGTTCGCCGCTGAAATACATTGAGGCGATCTTCACGCCTTATGTAGTCACGGGCATTGTTCTGCTGATGGTGTGGTTTCTCTCGCGAATCGCGCTGCTCAGTTGGGCTGACTTGAGCTATGTCCTCCCTTTAACGGCAGTCGGCTACATCATGACGGCGATGATCGGGCGCTTCATACTGAACGAGCAAATAAGCTGGAAGCGCTGGTTCGGCACGCTGCTAATCGTCGCGGGGACGTTGGTTGTAAGCATGACCGCGGCCCGGACTTCGATAGAGGAGCAGGAGGCGTGACGGCTTGGGCGTTGGTTGGCTTAATCGTGGTTGGAACGGTTGCCGGGGATTGCCTGCAAAGCTTCGAAATGAAGCGCCACGGCGAGGTTCGATTTCGCGGCAGCGGATTGCGACGTCTTATCCGCACTCTGGCCGTGAAGAAGTGTCTCATCCTGTCGATTGTGTGCATGGCAATTTCATTTTTTGCCTTCATCAAACTGCTGTCGCAAGCCGACCTGAGCTTCGCTGTCCCTGCATCGGCGGGAAGTTTCGTATTGGAAACCTTCGTCGCCCGCTTTATTCTTAGGGAGCGCGTGGATGCAAAACGCTGGCTAGGCGCCGCACTGGTGGCCGGCGGCGTGGCTCTGTTAGCTGTGTGATCCTGGAGATCGCCGCGGCGGTCGCGGCTCTGTACCAGCTTTTTGCGATTATTGCCTGCTTCACCTTTCGCCGCGCGGCAGATGCCCGGCTTTCGCCGTCTGCCGCTGCGTCCGTTTTGAAACCGATCGCCGGTCTCGACGACGATCTCCGGCCGGCGATCGAATCCCACTCCAAATTGCACGGCGAATATGAGTTGCTGTGCGGTGTTCGTTCACTCGCCGATCCGGCGGTGGCCCTGCTTCGTGAGTTCCCGCGCGTGGAAGTCGTCGAGTGCCGGACCCAGGCGGCGAACGGCAAGGTAGGGGTGCTGATCGACATGGTCCGTGCGGCCCGTCATCCAGTTCTTGTTGTCAACGATGCCGATATTCGCGTCCCGTCCGACTATTTGGAGCGCGTGACCGCGCCGCTGGCGGATCCGAGTGTCGGCATCGTCACTTCTCTGTATCGCGCGGAAGCATCGACGTTCGCCGCGCGTTTCGAAGCCTTGGGCATCGCCACGGATTTCGCGCCGTCCACCTTGGTTGGGTGGCTGATAGGGCTGGAGGAATTCGCGGGCGGCTCAACGCTGGCATTCCGCCGAGCCGATTTGGAGCGGATTGGCGGCTTTCAGGCTATCGGAGATTATTTGGCTGACGATTATCAACTCGGCCTCCGGATTCGCAAGCTGGGATTGAGATGCTGCTTGAGCTCGACGATCGTTTCGACCCACTTGGGAGGCGGGTGGCGCGATGTATGGCTACACCAGCTTCGGTGGGCGCGGACCATACGCGTATCGAATTTTCCCGGCTATCTGAGCCTTCCGGTGACGTTCGCCACGCTGTGGGCGGTCGCGGCGGCGACGGCGGGCGCTTGGCCGATCGCGGTCATCGTTTTATGCGCGCGCTTAAGCATGGCCATCATTGCCGGTTGGATGGTTATGGGCAGCCGCGACGTACTCCGGCTGTGGTTCCTGGTTCCGCTGCGCGATCTGTTCGCCTCGGCGGTCTGGGCCGCCGGACTATTCGGCAACACGGTCGTGTGGCGAGGCCGGCGGCTCAGGCTGAACCGCGAAGGGCTGCTGAGGTTTTAGGCGCGCGCGCGCGCCCCATTTCCGCTCCTCAGTTAAACAGCTTAAGACGTGGGATGCTGGGGCACGGACGAAAACGACGTACGGGGTGCTTATTTTCGATCGAAAGCGGCGAATATCTCGGCGAGCGGAACGGCGTATGCGGGATTTTCGGTACGCAGAACACCATCTTTAGCTTCTAGGATTTCGTCCGTTGTGTAGATCCATCCACGGCGAGAGCGGGGATTCACCACCCATACGTACGGAACGCCGAATTTAAGATAATCGTCGATCCGGTCCTGGATGCGCTCGATCCGGTCGTCTGGTGAAAGAATCTCGATGCAGAGGAAAGGAGGTGTTTGGAAGACCGGTTCCTTGGGCTTCTGGCCTGCGTACACGCAAAGATCTGCAATGCGGTAACGACTGGGTGTTACCCGGATTCGTTGTTCAGTGAACACGAAAACGTTCCAATCTTCCCGGCGGCTGCGAAAATAGAAAGCAAATTCGACCTGAGTTGTGCTGTGCGCCTGGTCGCCCATATTCCTTTCGAGTACCTCGCCATCGACGTAATCGCAGTCCGGGTCGTACGTGGTGTGAAGGTACTCTTCCACGGAAATCAGCGTCCCAACCATGGCCATATTTTAACCCGCAGCCGAGCTACGGCACGATTCCCATGACGGCGCGCATAGCGAGCGTTTGTTTCAAGAGTGCCGTTTTGACCCAGGATTCGTAGCATTCGCGTGCTGCGTTCAACTCGGACTTCGTACAGAATCCGGCCGCTGCGAGTTGCCCGCCCACATTCTCGATCACCTCCAACCACAAGGCCGCCCGCTCGGTAAAATCTAGGTCTCTGCGTCCGACAACCTCGTCATGCGCCTGACTTTTGACGTCGACCAACCCGGCGGATTGAAACAAATCGGGAAGATGATCCGCCATTTCGTTGTCCCACCGGTTAGTGCTTCGCCACGCCAGGAATGCGTTATAGAACAGCTTGAATTCGCCTGGAGGATCGGGTTCCCAGTCGTTGCTCGTGTGATTGTAATCAAGGACCACGAGCACGCCCGACGGTTTGGCGGCTTGCTTCATCTTCGAAATGGCCAGAGCTGGTTCAGCGATCCATTGGAGTGTCCGCGCCGCGTTTACGATATCGAACTGCGCACGGGGCGTCAGCGTGGTCACGTCACCATACTCAAACTGTAGGTTCGGAATCGGGGCGTGTTCTGTTCGGGCAAGTTCGAGAAGCACCTGGTCGCGGTCGATGCCGAGGACGCGTCCTTGTGGTCCAACAGCCTTGGCAACCCCAGCGGTAATCGCGCCGGTGCCGCAGCCGATATCAAGCACCCAAAGCCCGGGCCGCAGCAGCGCGGCAAGGCAGCGGTGGTCCCGTTGAAGGGTTCGTCGCCCAAGGATGCGGGGATCGGACCGGTGTGACTGAGCAGGCATATTCTTTCACGATAAGACAGCACGCCGGTCCGGAGCGGAGCAGGTTTTTCGTTAGATTGATTGTTTGAATGAGCCGGAGGTGGCCCGCGCGGCGCGGAAGTGGTCGCGGGGGAAGGCGCAGCAAACGGAGCCGGCCAAGAGAAGCGACGACCAAAGGCGGCGCTACCTCGGTCATGCGACCATGAAATTTCCAATGCCCTCCACCCGCAACGTAGCTATCATCGCGCACGTCGACCACGGCAAAACCACGCTGGTAGATGCCATGTTTCGCCAGAGCGGAATTTTCCGCGCTAATGAAGAAGTCGCGGAGCGGGTGATGGACTCAAACGAACTGGAGCGCGAGCGCGGCATCACGATTCTGGCGAAAGCGACGGGCGTGCGGTACGACAACGCAAAGATCAACATCGTCGACACTCCCGGTCACAGCGATTTCGGCGGCGAGGTCGAGCGCGCGCTCAAGCTGGTGGACGGCGTTATGCTCCTGGTCGACGCGAGCGAGGGTCCCCTACCGCAGACGCGCTACGTGCTGATGAAGGCGCTGGAAGCCGGACTTCCGCCCATTGTCGTTATAAACAAAATCGACCGTCCGGATGCACGCATTCAAGAGGTCTTGAACGAAATCTACGATCTATTCATAGACCTGGACGCAAAGGAAGATCAGCTCGATTTCCCGGTGATATACACGAATGCCAAGCTGGGCATAGCCCAGACCGAGCCGTCCACGCCGGGCAGCGATCTGCGGCCGTTGTTCGAGGCAATTTTGAAGCATATTCCCGAGCCGCAAGGCGATCCGGACGGCGTACTCCAGTTATTGGTCGCGAACCTCGATTACAGCGACTATCTCGGGCGGCTCGCGATCGGCCGGGTTTTCAACGGCACGCTGCGCTTTGGCGACGAGGTCGCGATCGCCAAGCTCGATGCGTCCATTCAGAAAACGAAGATCACGAAGCTTTATTCCTTTGAAGGCTTGAAGCGCGTGGACGAGAGTGTCGGCCGGCCCGGCGATATTCTCGCCATAGCCGGAGTGGAAGGAATCACGATCGGGGAAACGGTTACGAGCGCGGAAAACCCCCAGCCGCTCCCGCCTATCCAGATCGATGAGCCTACGATTGCGATGACGTTCACGATCAACACCTCGCCTTTTTCCGGGCGAGAAGGCCAGTACGTCACATCGCGCAATCTGCGAGACAGGCTCGAAAAGGAGCTTCTGACGAACGTATCATTGCGAATCGAGGAAGCGGGCGGGCCGGATGCATTCAAAGTTATGGGCCGCGGTGAACTTCAACTCGCCATTCTGATTGAGATGATGCGCCGCGAAGGCTATGAACTCGCTGTTGGAAAGCCCGAAATCCTCACCAAGATGATCGATGGGAAACTTTGTGAGCCGTTGGAAATGCTTATCATCGATTGCCCGGAAGAGTACATCGGCGTGGTGATCGAAAAGCTCGGCCGCCGCAAGGGCAAGATGGAAAAAATGATCAATCACGGCTCCGGCCGCGTGCGGCTGGAATTCAACGTGCCTTCCCGTGGGTTGATCGGCGTGCGTAGCGAGATGCTGACCGATACTAAAGGGACCGCCATCATGAACTCGCTGTTCCACGGTTACATCGAATGGCAGGGCGAAATTCCGATGCGGCCCACCGGCTCGCTGGTGGCGGACCGGCCGGGTAAGGCCACCGGTTATGCTCTATTCAATCTTCAAGAGCGCGGCGAAATGTTCGTCGAGCCTGGAACGGAAGTTTACGAAGGCATGATCGTCGGCGAGAACGCGCGGGAGGCTGACTTGAACGTAAACATCGTCAAAGAGAAGAAGCTGACGAATATGCGAGCCTCGACGGCGGACGAGGCGATCCGTCTCGTGCCTCCGCGCCTTCTCAATCTAGAGCAGGCAATCGAATTCGTCAGCGAAGACGAACTGGTGGAAGTGACTCCAAAGTCAATCCGCCTACGGAAACGCGTATTACGCGCGAACCAGCGCTAAAGGCGTTGGCATGAGCCACCTTTGCGTCACCTGCGGGACACAGTGCGCTACATCGGACCGCCCTCCCGAGAACTGCCCGATTTGCCAGGATGAGCGCCAGTACATCGGGCCGCAGGGTCAAAAATGGATCACCATTGAGGAGCTGAAGAAAACACACCGCAACGTGTTCTTCAAAGAAGGTGAAAACCTTTGGGGGATTCAGACGCAACCGCAGTTCGCGATCGGACAGCGAGCGCTTCTGTTAAGGACGAAAGATGGCGGGTTCCTTTGGGATTGCATCAGTCTGGTGGATGAAAGCACGGTAGAGCTGGTGAATGCGCTCGGCGGCCTGCGCGGCATAGCCGTCTCGCACCCACACTATTACGCAAGCATGGTCGAATGGAGCCGCGCATTCGGCGGTGTGCCGATTTATCTTCATGAAGCAGATCGCGAATGGGTCCAGTGCAGCGATCCGTGTATCGTGTTTTGGGGTGGCGAGACGCAGCGCATCGCCGGCGATTTGACGCTGGTCCGGGTGGGTGGCCATTTCAAAGGCTTTCAAGTGTTGCATTGGGCTTCGGGCGAGCGGGGCCAAGGCGTGCTGATGACCGGCGATATGCCCCAAGTCTGTGCCGACCGCAGGTATGTAAGCTTCATGCACAGCTACCCCAATCTGATTCCCGTGGACGGCGTCACCGTTCGCGACATCGTCCGCAAGCTGGAGCCGTACCAATTCACGAAGCTATTCGGCGCTTGGCCGAAGTTCGTGGTGGCAGGGGACCCAAAGCTGGCACTACGGACGTCGGCGGAGCGGTATCTTCGGGCGATTGGAGATCGTGAACCGCTGTAGTAACACCTAGGGGCTAAGCCGCGGCCCTCCAGTGAAAGCGCGGAAGGAATGCCGATTCGGCGCCGTGCGGCGCGGTATGTCCGAACCGGCAGATCACGAGCAACATGTTCGATTGGCGCCCGCGGACGGAGTTGCACCCGGCAGGCGGAGCAGAACAGGATCAGACGAGAAACCGCGACGGATTGACGCTGAAGAGCCTGGCGAGTTCCCGGGCCTGATCGAGGCCGATCGGGCGTTTGCCATTGAGGCTTCATTGACGTGGCTCTGCTGGCGAAAATTGGGAGTAGATCGCGCGCGGTTTTGCCGGAGTGCTCCATGCTCGTATTCATCGAAAACCTCGCCGGGAATCGATAGATCCGGGCGGCTCTTCGAGCGAGTTCAGCAATGGCAACCGCATTCGAAGGCGGTCCTTATAAAATCCCAGAATTTCAGAGTCCCTGAAAATCCACTATGCGTAAGTTTGATAAGTTGGTGAACGCGGAAGGAATCGAACCTTCGACCTACTGATTAAGAGTCGCTGAAGGCACGTTGTTCAGGATTTCTCAAAGGTGCTCAAGACTGCTCTGAAACCCCGATTTCATTGGTCGCGGTGAACGGCGGTGTTGTTCTCGATTGCCCACGGAGGTTAGCCTGATTGAAGCAGAGTCCCTGTGAAAGTCCCTGTAGCCTTGCGGCCCTTCCTCCGCAACCTACGTCTCGCTCACAGCGGAAGGCGTTCGTCGTCTTCGCCTCGCGGAAAGAGATCGTCTCTCAAGGCCGCCGCCTGTGCCGCGCCTTCCGCCAGGAGTGTTACACCGACAAGCATCAACGGCTCTACCCATTCCAAGTCTGGCCTTTCTAGCAGCAGTTCGAGCAGTGGGTGCCGCATCAGGACACGAGTCGCTTCGCGCGCTGTTAGTCGGACAGGCGGAAAACACGCCTCGATCGTCTCGATATGTCGTTCCAGGTTTTCTGGCGAACGCTCGTGGCCGGGGGAACCCCTCATGATCTCCCGATATTCGTTCATCGAAATCTCCCGGCCTTGATGCTCCATTACCCTGTTTCCGTTCCTGTAATTGAATGTCACCATGCGTTGGCCCTTCGGTGGCCTCGGACTTCCATGCCACGTAGGATACACCTTCACAGACCAACCCCGAAATACCACTCTCCATTGGTATGGGCAATTCGTAAATGTGGAGGTGTGTAATGGACGGCGGTGGAGCGAGAATAGGCGGAAATGGGCGGCTTGAGCCCGTAAACGTGATGCTCAGCCCAGGCGACCGGAGCTGGCTCGATCAGATCGCCAGAGAAATGCTCGACAACGGCGGGGAAGTCTCGCGGTCCGAGATTATCCGGGCAGCGCTGGCGGCTTTCAGGGAGCTACACGCCATCGCGCCGGAGCTGTTGCGCGGCAGTCGGAGTGGAACAGACCTGGAGCTTGTAGGCATCGCGGCGATCCGTTCGGTGACGTGCATTTTTAGCGGCTTAAAGTGAGCTAAACTGTATGGCCCATGGACGTCGACAGTTCGTGGAAGTCTCCGCGAACTTTCCCCAGGCGTGCCGCTACGTCCTGGAGATACTGGGCGGCATATATAAAAATGACACGGAAAGCCGCGAGCGCAAGCTCTCGCCTGAAGAGCGATTGCGGTTTCATCAGCGCCATAGCAAACCAATGATGGAAAACCTGCACAAGTGGATGGAAGCTCAGTTCGCGCAACATCTCGTCGAACCCAACTCGGGTTTGGGCAAAGCCATCACCTATTTCCTGCGGTACTGGAAAGGGCTGACCGCGTTTTTACGGGAAGCGGGCGCACCGCTGGGATAACAACATCTGTGAGCGGGCCCTCAAGCGCGCCGTGCTGCATCGCAAGAATGCCCTGTTCTCTCGCACGCTGCACGGGCTCGGAAGTGGGCGATCTTTTCATGAGGCTGATCCACACCTGCGAGCTGGCGGGCGCCAATGCTTTCGACTACCTCAGCCAGTTCCAGCGCCACGGGGCGGAACTCATGGCTAATCCCGGCGTGGATGCCCTGGAATTACCAGCGGCAGGTGGCCTAAAACCATCGTCGGCGGCAAGGCAAAAATTAGACCCAGCCGAATGCCAATTCAACGGGCTTCCCGCAGGATGTAACTTCCACCTGCGCTCCGCACGCGCCGCGACCATTGAGATTGAAACGCACACAGGACTGCAAGCACACTCTTCATGTTTTCCTCCGACGAAGCTTGATTGGGTGGAACGGCTTAGTATTTTTTCAAAATTTGGTAGTAGTAGTCAAGCTGAGCTTTGGTGGAGGGCGCACGACTAAAACGTGATTGAAAACACGGCCCGAGCGATGGGCTGCGGTCTTACACCTCTATGACGTTCTGCGCATGGTGTTGGCAGACGTAACCAAACGCGGCCTCGCGCGTCGAGTCGCGGCAACTCTTCGCGCCCGCGTCAAGACCGTCCGGCAGTTCCTCGTGGACATTCCGTTATCGAACTTTAAGTTCATGATTTTATCATGCAGTTAGGTGGTGAGCGCGGAAGGAATCGAACCTTCAACCTACTGATTAAGAGTCAGTTGCTCTGCCAGTTGAGCTACGCGCCCTTTTCCTGCGGGCGTCGCGCGGTGGAGGACTCGGCGACTACTCCACTATATCGCAATCGCACTCCTGCTTTCTGGCGACTGATGCGTTCCCGCGCGTGTCGATTTGTTCATCCGACTATTTGTCATTGCTGTTGCCGGGCAAAGATCCGACTGTTATTCCTCCCTCAATGCTTTTAGTATTAATGTGCGGGGCCGCGTAGACCATCCAGCTGACAAATGATTGGCGGGTCGTCGATCATGCGGAAGAGATTATTTATTCTAAGCGGTTTTTTGGCGCTAGCGGCATTTTGCCAATCCGCGAACGCAACTCTGCTGTGTCTTTCGCCGCCGGCGTCCGGCGGCGGAAATCCGAACCAGGATGACGGACGCTTGGTGGCCGCCGTGTATCGAGAGCCGGCCGGCACATTGGATTTCTTTATTCAATTGCAAGTCACGCCGGGCACAATGTTTTCGGAGTCCACCGAAACAGGTACGGGGAACTTTGCCGGTGCCTTAACCGAGGTCGGGATGGGGGCGGTTAACGGCAATTCGAGCTCCGGCACACGAAGTTCCGACCGCGGCATGATCGAAGCGCGGTTTTTGAGCGGCATAGGCAGCGGTACAACAGGGACAGAAACTTTGGCTGGTTTGCAACTGGTTTCATCGCCAGAGCCACTTTCGATCACTTTACTTGGCACGGTGCTGGCCGCGTTCGCCTGGCACGTTCGCCGAAGGCACAAATGACGAACGTACGCTAAACGATCACCGTTGCTACCTCGACGTTCGACCGCGTGCCTTCCAGCACGACGATCCCGCTTTCCGTAACTGTACAACCCCTGCGCTCGCGGTCCCGATCGAGATCGAAGCCGATTTCATCGTCCTCAGCCACCCTCACGTTCTTATCCAGGATCGCCCGGCGCACACGGGCACGGCGGCCAATATCGCAGTTATCGAAGATCACGGAATCCTCCACCACCGCGCCTGAATGCACGCGCACGCCCCGGCCCAAAATCGAGCATCGAACCATACCGCCGGAAAGGATGGTCCCGCCCGAGACGATCGAATCGATAGCTTGGCCGCGGCGCCCCTGCTCGTCAAAGATAAATTTCGCGGGCGGATCCTGATAGCCGGCCGTGCGCAAGGGCCACTGGCGATTGTACAGATTCAGCGCTGGAGAAACCGCGCGCAGGTCCATGCTCGCATCGTAATAGGCGTCGAGAGTTCCCACATCGCGCCAATAAGCCTCCTGGGTGGGCGGATCGCCGGGGATGTGGTTGGTTTGGAAATCGTAGGCGAACATCGCAGCGCGCCCTACCAGGGACGGCAGAATGTCGCGCCCGAAATCGTGAGTGCTGCCGGGATTTTGGGCGTCCGCATCGAGCTCGCGCAACAGCAAGTTGGTCGAAAATATGTAATTCCCCATGGAGGCGTATACGCGACCGGGATCGCCGGGAATGACGGGAGCGTCCGAGCGCTTCTCATGAAATCCAATGATCGATCCATCGAGCGCCGTCTCGATTACGCCGAATTCCGCGGCTTGATCGCGCGCGACCGGAATGGCCGCGACAGTGGCCTGCGCCCGCTTGTCCATGTGGTAATCCAACATGTCGCGGATGTTCATGCGGTAGATGTGGTCGGCGCCGAAAATTGCGACATAGTGGGGGTTGGCCTGCTCGATCAGATTGATGTTCTGGTGAATCGCGTCCGCGGTGCCGCGATACCAAACGTCTTCTTGCGTGCGCATCTGAGCGGGCACCGGAATAATAAAGTGCTCCTTCAAAAGGCTATTCACTTCCCAGCCGTCGCGCAGGTGCTGCAAAAGGCTTTGGCTCTTGAACTGGATCAGGACATAGATGGAATAAATCCCGGAATTAACCAGGTTGCTGAGCACGAAATCGACGATGCGATAGCGCCCGCCGAACGGCACGGCCGGTTTGGCTCTTTCTTTCGTAAGCGGGGAAAGCCGGGTTCCCTTGCCCCCGGCGAGGACAAACGCCACCATCCGTACCTGCATATGCGCATTTATTCTGGCATGTGGATGCATCGCTTTGCACACCCCAAGCCCGTCGTAAGCCGTTCTCGCTCATAATGAAAGCGAAAGTGGACGAATGGATCGCAGCGAGATATTGCAGCGCCTGCGCGAAAGGATCGTTCGGTTCGCGGCATCCAGAATTAGGGGCGATGGCGCGGAGGATCTGGCGCAGGAAGTGTTGCTGGTGATTCATGAAAAGTATCCGCAGCTGGAACGCGCAGAGGACTTGATTCCGGTCGCCCTAGAGATCACGCGTTTGAAGATCTGGGCCGCGCGCCGGAAGATTTGGCGGCGCGGCGAGGATAAGCAGGTCCCAGTAGAGGATCTGCCATTACCGGGCGCCGATCCAGGCCCATTCGAGCTTGCAGACCGCAACGAGCAATTGCGGCGGCTCGAATCGGCGCTGGCCGGCCTCGGCGAGCGGTGTCGAGAACTCTTCCGGCTGAAGCTGGAAGGCTACACGTTTCCGGAGATCCGGAAGCGCATGGGAGCGGCATCGCTGAATACGCTCTATACTTGGGACTTCCGCTGCCGCAAGGAGCTCCTTTCGCGGATGCAAAAGGACAAACAGTGAGCAACGAGCACATTCAGGAGCTGTTGGGAAGATACGCCACAGGTGCGCTCACAGAACAGGAACGCGCGGTATTGTTTGAAGCGGCTCTTGAGGACCAAAGCCTCTTTGAGCAACTCGCCGCGGAGCATGAGCTTAAGGGATTGCTGGAACAACCTGGCGCCCGGGAGCGCATGCTGCGCGCGCTTGCGCCGGCCCCCGCCCTAAAGTCTTGGGGGTGGTTGGGGATTGCGGGCTCGGCGGCAGCGGTCGGTGTTGCCGCTATGGTTGGGGTAGCGCTTTTGCGGGCGCCGGCTCCGAAGCAGATAGCGCAGGTTCACAAAGAGTTCGCAGTACCCGCCGGGGCGGCCCCTGCTCTTGCTCCCGCGCCACCGATAATTCAGTCTGCCGCGCCGGTGCTCAAAGGCCCGAAGCAAGCATTAAGTCTGGCGCCTGCGGCGCAACCGGAACCGGCGATTGCCGGCGTGCCGCCCCCGCCGCCTGGGGCGACGGACGTCAAGGAATCCGTGGCACGCTTGGGGACACCGGTCGCTCCGCAGGCCCAGCCGATGGCGGCGCCCGGCGTTGCTGGATTCCGTACCCTGAATCAATTCGCACAGGTGGCGCCAAACGGTTTTGGGTTCAGTTATACGGTCACGGCGGACGACAAATTACGCCTGACCCCCACGGCTATGGGATTTGTCACCGTCAGAGGCGCCAACGGCACAGCCACCCGAAATTTGGCGCAAAATTTCGCCGCGCAGGCCCGATCGATGTCCGAGTTCAAAATACCGGAAGATATCACGATACTTACGGTGATCTTCAGCGCGCGCCCGGTCCCGCCAGGCGAAGTACAGGCGGGTTTAGGGGGCGCACTGGACGGCCTTTCCGGCACGAAGGCGGATCCGAACCCTTCCCCGGATTCCCGGCTAACCGCAATAATCCCAATCAAACCTGGCGCGGTGCGATAATCCTGCGTATGGCCAAGCTGGCGCTCGTATACGGTATGCGGCTGGTTCCCGCCGAAGACATCGATCAGGTGACGGACGGAGGCATCAGGCTTAAGAATGGTCACACCGCAGGCGTGACCATGCACTTGATTGAAGGCGGGGAGAAGGAGATCCGGCGGCAACTGGAGCAATCTCTCGACGCGTTCTTCGAGTTTTACCCGGAGATTTGAAAGTGAGGCGGAAGGCCGGTCCAGCCAGCCCCGGTCTAGTCAAAATCCGGCAATGCCGAGCCACTGGGCTCGCCGGAGATCAGGGATTTGCCCTATGTCATGCTCCGGGCAATTCCCGCAGTTCCGGCAAGTTAGCCCAGGGGAGGAACTCGGCTGGCACGTACGCGCGTCCTTGCAGGGCTGCATTTACGGCCAGCGCCAAATCTTCAGCCGCGTTGCGTTTGAGCACGTAGCCTCGGATTCCGGCCGCGAGGGCCTCCTTCACCACGTGCCTTTCCTCGTGGAGCGTGAGCAACACGACTGCGCTGCAGTGCCGATCGCTCAGAAGCTGGCGTCCGGCCTCGATGCCGTTCATTCCAGGCATTGTGTAATCCGTGACGACAACATCCGGCTTCAGCTCAGCCGCGGCGTGAAGCAGGGCTGAACCGTCCTTGACCATGCCCACAATTTGAAAATCGCGGCCCAGAACAGCCGCGATTTGCTGGAGGACCTCTTCGTGGTCGTCTGCCAGCAGTAATCGCGCTTTATTTGTCTGCATGGGGTCCCTCCGATGGCCCGATGTCAGTCTAAGGCTTCCGTCCTTGACTTCTTAAGCTCTTCTTCCTAACTTTTATCTAACTTTTCTCTAACTTACTACTATTTGCCCTTACCTTCTATTAAACCGCTTTTACCGGAGTTTGACATCAAGAATTTGCTTTAAGGATGATGCCTGGCGTAATGTTCGGAAAACAATGGCTTTGCTTTGTCGGCAGCCATCCCAAAGCTTTGGAATCCAACTTGCCGTTTTGGAAGCAAGCCTTCGCTTCATTCCAGGAAGTCCTTTATTTTCCGCACGTTTAAGTGGCATGGGAAATGCGAAAAAAGGGCTTTGCATGAGCCGGCTTCCTACTGCTGATATAGTCATCCCTGTTCTGAATGAGGCTCACGTTCTGCGAAAGAGCGTCGAAACCGTAATGGCGTTTTGCCAAGCCAACCTGCCGTACCTGTGGCGGGTTGTCATTGTCGATAACGGATCGACCGACGGCACGCAGAATGTCGCCAAGCAATTGGTGGCCGAGTACGATGACGTCCAGTTCATCCATTTGCACCAGCGCGGCCGGGGCCGTGCCTTGCGGCATGCGTGGCTCCAGAGCAAGGCCGACGTAGTTTGTTATACCGATGTAGATCTTTCGACCCAGTTGGTGCATTTGCGGGAACTGCTGGATTCGATTGTTTACGGCGGTTATCACGTGTCTACGGGTTCGCGTTTGATGCGCGAATCCCGAACCCGCCGGTCCTTCAAGCGTGAGCTGACATCGCGAGTTTATAACGTACTGATCAAAGCCGTCCTGTTCACGAAATTCAGCGATGCCCAATGCGGTTTTAAGGCCGTCAGCCGCAAGGCTATCGAAGAAATTGTCCCGCAGATCGAGGATCAATCGTGGTTCTTCGACACCGAGCTGCTTGTGCTCGCGGAAAAGCAGGGTTATCCCATCAAGGACATTCCCGTGGAATGGATTGAGGACGACGACAGCCGCGTAAAGATCATGCAAACCGCGTGGGAAGACATAAAGGGCATCCTGCGTCTTCGCCGCCTGCTCTGGAGCAGCCGCTGGAGCGAGCGCCGCGCCCAGGCTCCAGTGGCGGACGCGGACCGGCGCTAATTATGTCCCGTAAGCCGGCGCGCCCGGTTTACATTTCCCTCGGCGCCGTCGCGCTGGCAATCGCCGCCCTGGTTTCAAACACGCAACTGGAACAGTTTTTCGGACGAGCGCCGCATTCACTCGCATGGGGACCGGGTCTGTTTCGCGCTCTGCTTGCGCTTCACGGGTGCCTTTTGCTGGTTTCCGGATTTCTGCGCCGGAACCCGTTTGACGGCGGCCCGGCGAAACGGCTCCCCCGGAGAGTCATCGCTCTGCTCGCCGGGTTGACTGTATTGGCCGTGGTCCTCCGTATCCCCAATCTCAACTCTTCTTTGTGGCTGGATGAAGTCCTCACGATGGCGCGGTTTGCTAAGACCTCAGCCGCGTACATCCTCACAAGCTTCCCGGACCAGAACCAACACATGCTCTACTCGCTGCTGGCGCACGGCTCGCTGACGCTCTTCGGTGAATCTGCCTGGAGCTTGCGCCTGCCGTCGGTTTTATTCGGCGCCGGAAGCCTTTGGGCGCTGTTTTTGTTGGGCAGAAAGATCGGCAATGACACTGAGGCGCTGCTCGCGTGCGCGTTGATGACGGTGTCCTATCATCACATCTGGTTTTCGCAAAATGCGCGGGGCTATATGGGGCTGTTGTTTTTTACGCTGCTGGCGACGTGGCTATGGCTGGAGACAATAGACCGCGACAACCCACGCGTGTGGGCAGGCTATGTGGCTTCGATCGTGCTCGGATTCTGGATTCACATGACGATCCTATTCGTGGTCGCGGCGCACGCGCTGATTTTCTTCATGGTGTGGCTGCGGTCTGGGAGGGATTGGGCCCGGCTGAGCCGGGCGGCGGCGGCATTCGCCTTATGCGGAACGCTGACCTTGCAGTTGTATGCGCTTTCCGTGCCTGAGTTCCTGCGCACCGGACTTTCCGAAGTCTCGCCGGCGTCGGAATGGGTGAATCCGTTGTGGGTGGTCGCGGAAAGCTTGCGGAGCCTGCGCGTGGGATTCGCGGGTACGGCGGTGGTGGCTTGCGGAGGAGTTTTGATTGGCGCCGGATGGCTGGACATTTTACGCCGCAATGCGAGCGCCGCGTGGGCCATGGTTCTGCCTGCCGCGATGGGGGGCGCTTCCATGCTGGCACTGGGCCATAACTTGTGGCCGCGATTTTTCTTCTTCAGTATGGGTTTCGGATTATTAATCGCGATCCGTGGCGCCATGCGCGTGCCGGATCTGCTGTTGGGTTGGGTCCACGTTGCGCCCCCGTTACGCGCCGCCGCGGGCTATGCGCTTTCCGGTCTCTTCATTATGGCTTCGGCTTTCACGGTACCCCGCGCGTATGCTCTTCCGAAGCAGGATTTCACGGGCGCAAAAGAGTTCGTGGATCATCAGCTCTCAACCAACGATCACGTCGCGGTTGTCGGTCTGGCGGCGCACGCATATTCGGAATACTACGCGCCGCAATGGCCCGTTGCCGAATCCGCGGCGCAGCTTGAAACGATGCGCCAAAGCGCGAATCGTCTTTTTCTGGTTTATACGCTTCCAATCGAGCTGAAGGCCGCGCACCCGGATATTTGGAAAGCAGTACAAACGGACTTCGAGACCGTCAAAATTTTCCCCGGAACGCTCGGCGGGGGAGAGGTGTATGTGTGTCGCGACCGGGCCAGTGGCGCACAATCCGCCTTCGCGCAATAACCGATGGAATTCTCCCCGATACGCCTTTATCTCCTTGCCGGGCTGGTCTTGCATAAAGCCGTCTGGGAGATTCTGAAGTGGCGCGGCCCGCGTGTGGAGCGGAAGACCGAGATTCCATTGAAATCCCGTATTGTTTCTCTGGTCAAAGTTGTGATCCTCGCCGGCGTCATTCTGCAAACGGTTGTGCCGGAAATCGCGCCGATTTTTAGCAATCCGAAACTGCCGCGGGCCATAGGAACCGGCGTTTATACCGCGGGTCTGTTGATGGCGATTCTGGCGCGCGTGCAGCTCGGGCGAAACTGGTCGGATATAGAGAAATCGCAGGTCCGGAACGATCATGCATTGGTCGCGCATGGCCTCTACAAACTGGTGCGGCATCCGATCTACGCGGGCGATCTGCTGTTGCTGCTGGGACTGGAGATGGCGCTGAATTCTTGGGCCGTCCTCGGGGTGGTTGCCTTGGTCCTGTATGTCCGCCGGAAGGCCGCGGCGGAGGAACGCGCGCTTGCGAAGACTTTGCCCGGCTACGGCGAATATTGCAAGCGAACCGCGCGGTTTTTGCCTTTTCTGCCGGGCTAATATTCCCGCGAGGGCGAAACATATCGAGGTTAAAATTAGGAATGCCTGTGGCGCTTGGTGAATCCGCTTACACGCCTCCCGCCCCACAATCCCCGCCGCGCAAGCCTTGGACCCGCGAAGAATGCGAGGCCTGCGAACGGGCCGGGTTGTGGGAAGGCCAGCACTATGAACTAGTGCAAGGCGAGCTTATCAACAAAATGGGAAAAAACAGTCCGCACGTGTTCGGAACACGACAAATCCGGCACGTGCTCGAGCAAGTTTTTGGATGGGAACGAGTGATCTCAGAGGGTCCAATCGACGTTGCTCCGGAGGACAATCCTACAAGTGAGCCGGAACCCGATATCTATGTGCTTCGCTCCCGGGAATTTCGCGGCCAGCCCAAACCCAACGATCTTGTTCTTATCGTCGAAGTCGCCGACACGACGTTGGAATTTGATATACAGATCAAGGCGCCGCTATACGCCCGCGCCGGAATTCCCGAATATTGGATCCTCGATCTCAAGGGCCGCCGTTTAATCGTGCATCGCAATCCGAGCGGCAGCGTGTACAGATCGGTGGTTGCCTTTAGCGGGCAAGAACGCGTTGCGCCGCTCGCCGCCCCGGATCGCGAGATAGCAGTGGCGGACCTGCTAATGTGACTAATTCTGCGAGTCGGCGGATTTTGCCGAGGGCTCTTCGATCAAGTCCGCGGTGCGCACCCCGGTAATCTGCGAACTTAAGCGTCCCAGGCGGGTGGCTAAAGCATCGCCGAGCATGCCGATCAGCAATATCAGCAGCGCGCTCACGAATGCCAGGAGAGCGGATGCCGAGATGTTTGGATCCCGCGTCATGTCGATGCTCATCTTCACGATCGCGTAGAGCAGGCATAACAGCACCACCGGTATGAAGATGCGCAGCGGCCGGAAAAGCATCGCGGTTCGCAAAATCAGCACCGCGAAGCTGCCCGCGTCCCACGGCACGATTTTCGATTTCCCTTTGCGCGCGCGGTAATCGATCGGCATATAGACCACGGCGTACTTGTCACAGTGCATCGCGAGCGTGATAGTAGTGGTCCAACTGAACTGGTCCGGCAATATCGCGAAATACTGCATCGCAACGTCGCGACGGAACGCGCGCAAGCCGCTATTAAGATCGGGGATTTTTGTTCTGGTCAGATAATTCGCGAGCTGATTCAATACCCACTTGGCTGGGCGGCGGATTGCGGGAATTTTGACATTCGCCCCCGTGCGCGCGCCCACCACCATGTCCGCGGTCTCCAAACGGTTCAGCATCTCCGGGATGTACTGGCATGGGTAGGTGCCATCGGCATCGGTGATCACGATAGCGTCGTTGGAAGCCGCGGAAATCCCGCTCTTCAGCGCGGCGCCGTAGCCCCGATTGCTGCGATGACGGAATACACGCGCGCCGGCGGCAGCGGCGGCCTGCGCGGTGCGATCGCTGGAGCCGTCGTCGATTACAAGAATTTCCGCGTTAATTCCGTGCTGCGCGAGCACCGTTCTCAGCTCGCTGATCACCGGACCGACCCCCTGTTCTTCATTGAACGCGGGTATCACGATACTGACATTCATTTGGATGCTCCATTATCGCAAGGGGTTGGACGGAGGCTTGCCAATTTTCTGAAGTCTCAAGGAAACGCAAGTCCGCGCGCGGAATTCTCCCAAGAGGGGGGAAACCCTTGGAAGGATGAGATGAAAAGATCGGTTCAAATTTCAGTAATTGTATTGACACTATCGCTGTCGGGCTTCGCGCAGCAAAGAGAGAAGAATCCGGGCGGCGCGCCCCCGCCTCGGTCGCCAGAGGTCGGCGGGGGACACATTCCGGCGCATGGTCCGCAAAGGCAAGCGCAGCAACCCGCGCCGCGCGCGCAGGAGCAGCAAAGGCCGGAGCCACAGCAGCACGCCAACGTGCCCGAGCAGCGAGGCAACGTCGGCCAGCGGGACAGGGGGCAGGAGCCACAGCAGCGCGCCAATGTGCCGGAGCAGCAGGGCAATGTCGGGCAGCGGGAGAGGGGGCAGGAGCCGCGCCAAAATTTTCAGGATCAGCCCGGACACCCCAATCGGCCTCACGTAGATGCCAGGACCGATACCTGGGTCGGGCATAACTATGCTGCGAACGATCCACGTTTTCACCTGGATCGCCCGTTCGAGCACGGTCAATGGACGGGCGGATTCGGGCGCCAATTTCGTCTGGCGGGCGGCGGCCCGAACCGCTTCTGGTTCAACGGCTGGGCGTTCAGCGTCGCGCCCTTTGACGGCACCTACGTCGACGATTGGGTTTGGAACAGCGACCCCATCGTGATCTACGACGATCCCGACCACCCCGGCTGGTACCTGGCGTATAACGCCCGGACTGGGACGTATGTACACGTGATGTATTTAGGTCCGCAGGGGTGAACCCGTTCTCGTTCTCATCGCGCAAGACTGCGGATGCGTGTGGCTGGATTTGCTCCGGTCGTTAAGCAGTCACGCCGTTTACAACACCTCGGGCCGTCTGCTTCGAGGGCGCTGGACGGGTCGCGCGGATTAAGGACAAACCGGTTCGCCCGGGTTTGGGCTAGGCTTTCAGCCCAGGCACGCCACCTAGCGTTGGCGCTAGCCGCACGGCGCGCAGAATCGATTCAACCACCGCCTCGGCCGCGGCGATGCCCAACGAATCTATGGGCGCTGTCTCCCGCCCAATGCTGAGGGCGACCGTGACGTCCCCATCGGACATCGTGTTCACCGGATGGATCGCCCGCGCCACCCCGAGCGAAGCGAATTGCGCCAGCTTTGTCGCTTGAACCTTCGTGAGCAGCGCATTTGTCGCGACCACAACCAACGAGGTATTCGTTCGCGAAAAGCCCGAAGGCGTGCCGCCCTTCATAATACGAGCGCTATCGGCAAAATCCATCGAGTTGGGCGCGGTTCTCGCCCCTGCTACGATTTTATTCGTCGCCGGATCTCGCACATCCCCGACGGCGTTGACCGCTGCAAGCGCGGCGACCAGCACGCCCTTATACTTGCCCTCCAATTCCACTGTCCAGGAACCGATGCCGGACTTCATGGCTTGGCGCATTCCAAGAAGTTTGCCGACGGTGGCGCCGGTGCCTGCCCCCACCGCTCCTTCCACCACGGCTCGGTTGGTCGCGGCAGCCGCGGCTGCCTCGCCCGATTCGCGCGTTGGGCGGGCGGTGGCTTTGCCGATGCCTAAGTCGTACAGAATCGCAGCGGGAACCAGCGGGACCTTCGCGGCTCCGGTTTCATAGCCAATTCCGCTATGCTCCAGAAAACGGCGCACGCCACTCGCCGCCTCCAGGCCGAACGCGCTGCCTCCCGAAAAAACAACGCCATGAATGCGCTCGGTCAGATGTTGCGGATGCAGCAGATCCCATTCCTGCGTTCCAGTCGCCGAGCCTCGAATGTCGCCGCCGCCCACCGCGCCCGCCTCGCACAAAATGGCGGTGCAGCCGGTCAATCCGTCATAATCGGAAGCATGGCCCACCAAAATTCCAGGAATGTCGGTTAGGCCTTTCATAGGCGTCCATCATGTTAGCATCGTCCTTGTCGGGGGACTTTAATTGCTCGATTTCCTAAAACCTCCAGTGGAGGCGTTTCAGGATTTCTTCTTTCTGAGCGGCCGCGCAATCAAGAATATCTTTCGCAGTCCCCACTACTCGGACGACATCTTCCAGCAGATGGACATCATCGGCGTCGGTTCTCTGCCCATCGTGATGCTCATCGGGTTATTCAGTGGGGTGGTGATGACCATGCAGATGGCGCGCGCCTTGCAGCAGTATGGCGCTCAGGGCCAGGTGGGCCAGATTGTATCAATCGCCCTGGTCCGCGAGTTAGGTCCCGTGCTGACCGCCGTCTTGGTCGCCGGCCGTAACGCGAGCGGCATCGCCAGCGAGCTCGGCTCAATGAAGGTAACCGAACAAATCGACGCGATGCGCGCGCTGGGGACCGATCCCATACAGAAGCTGGTAACGCCCCGCCTTATAGCCACCAGCTTCGTGTTGCCGCTGCTGACAATCATCGCCGATTTCATCGGGCTGATCGGAGGCGCCGTAATTGCGATCGCGCTGCTGCACATCACGGCCTCGCAATACTGGACCAGCGCATGGAAGGCGCTGGAATATAACGATTTAGTGCAAGGGCTTCTGAAACCTTTTGTGTTTGCTATCGTCATAGCGCTGGTTGGCTGTTTCTACGGCATGCGGACCACGGGCGGCACTCAGGGGGTCGGCCGCGCCACTACCACCGCCGTTGTCGTGGCCTCGGTTTGGATTTTTGTGCTGACGTCGATGATCACCCGCGTTTTCTTGTACTACAAATGACCCCGGATTCCTCGGTCGTCCGTTTTGAGGAAGTCAGCCTGCATTTCGGAGCAACGCCAGCCTTGGACGGGGTGTCATTTGAAATGGGGGCAGGCGAGACCCGCATTTTGTTCGGAGCAGCGGGCAGCGGGAAGACCACCCTTCTGAAAGTCGCGATGGGGCTGATCCAGCCGGATTCCGGCCGAGTCTTTCTTTTCGGGCAGGATATTACGCGCCTTTCCGAAAGGCAGATGTTCGATCTCCGCGCGCGCGTGGGCATTTTATTTCAAGAAGGCGGCCTCTTCGATTCGCTCACCGTCGAAGAAAATGTCGCGTATCCGTTGCTGCATCAGCGCGCGCTTCAAGAACCGCTTGCGCACACGAACGGAGCCACCCGAACCGTAGCCGACCGCGTGCAGGAGTCCCTGAACTTCGTAGAGCTTGGCCAAACGCTCGAGAAGTACCCCAGCGAGCTTTCCGGCGGAATGCGGCGGCGCGTTGGTATTGCTCGCGCGTTGGTGAGCGCTCCCGCTTTGTTGCTCTACGATTCGCCGACCGCCGGACTGGACCCGATTACTGCAAATCACATCGTCGCGCTGATTTTGAAAGAACGCGAAGAACGAAACACGGCGACGATTGTGGTAACGCATCGCTACTTAGATGGGCATCTGATCGCGAACTTTCGCTACAATCCGAGCAGTGGGACTGTCGATCGGGCGTCGCGAGCACCAGGGAAAGCCGGACGCGTGACCACCAAATTCTTTGTTATGAGGGAGGGCCGCTTGGTCTTCCAGGGCTCGGAGGCGGAGTTGCAGGCCGCGACCGACCCATATGTACGGAAATTTCAGCGCCACGGAAGCGCCTAAAAAATGCCGGCTTCAAGCAAAACGCGTTGGGCACAGCTAAGAGTGGGTTTGATGGCGATTGCTGCCTTCATCATCCTTGCCTTCCTGATTTTTTTCATGGTGGGAAATTTGGGAGTTTTCAGGGAGAAAGCTAACGTTTACACATTCATGAACGATGCTCAGTCCGTCGACGAGGGGTCGGACGTGCGGCTGAACGGAATTCTTATTGGAAAGATCAACAAAGTTGAGCTGTCCGGTTCCTCCGATCCTACCCGAGTGATCCGGATCGTGATGGAGGTCGACGACCAATATTTGGGCTCGATTCCGGTCGATTCTCAAGCCGGGGTGGGCGCGGCAAATATCCTTGGCACGAAGTTCATCAATATCAAAAAAGGCCAGGCGAGAGAGACGATTAAGGCGGGTGCGGAACTGCCGAGTTCCGTCACTCCCGAATTACAAGACATTTTTGAACAAAGCTCATCCACGCTCGCGGCGCTTCAGCTCACAATCAAAAAGATAAACGACATCGTCAATACAGTGGAGAGCGGACGGGGCACGATCGGCGAGTTATTGGTCGACGACACGATGGCTAAGAAGCTGTTAGCGATACTCGACTCGGCTCAGGCAACGATCAACGAGGCCAACCACGTAGTGGCGTCCCTCAATTCCGACCAAAACAGCATTGGAAGGATTTTGCACGACAATAATGAGCTCTATGGGCAAGTGCATCAGGGCCTGACGAACATCAATGAAATCATCGATAAAGTCAACAGCGGCAATGGCACGATCGCCAGGGCGCTGAATGATCCCGCGATTTACGATCAGGCCCGCGATTCCCTGATGCAACTCCACGATATTCTGGCGGGGATTCAGGCCGGACAAGGCACGCTTGGGAAGGTCATCAAGAGCGACGAATTGCACGAGCAGGTGAAAGGCACTCTGGCGCAAGTAAATACGCTGCTGGATAAGATCAACAACGGCCAAGGCACGATTTCGCAGCTTCTTAACAATCCGTCGCTTTATGAATCTTTTGATGGAACCACGCGGGAAATGCAGGGCCTCCTGAAGGACTTCCGCGCCAACCCGAAAAAGTTTTTGCACATAAAGCTGGGGCTGTTCTGAATTTGCGCACCTTCGTGGTGAATGCCGACGACTTCGGCTTCACAACCGATGTCAATCGGGGCATCATTGAGGCATTCTCGAACGGAATCCTGACCTCAACCACGTTAATGGCTAATGGCGCGGCATTCGCGGATGCGGTACGCCGCGCGAAGGAGCACCCGGGCCTGGATATCGGATGTCATTTGGTGCTGGTGGGCCAGCCGCCTTTCCCGCGAACGGTATCGCAACTTATTCAAGCGGTAGCGCTAAAACGGATTCGTATTTACGAGGAGTTGTCGGCACAGGTGCGCCGTGTTGTCGATGCGGGATTGAGGCCGACCCATCTCGATACGCATAAACACACTCATCTGTTGCCTCCCGTGCTCGACGCCGTAGCGAGGATCTCGCAAGAATTTCGCATTCCGTTCGTCCGCCGGCCATTCGACTTTCCACTTCAGACGGGAGGCATCGGCTGGAAGACCAGTACAGCTAACCGCGCTTTCGGTCTCATTCGCCGGCATTTTGAAAAAGTACTGCGCGCGCATCACTGCCGCTTCACCGATCACTTCGCCGGATTCCGGATCACGGGTCATTTCGACGCGGGGTCGCTAGCCGCTTTGATTCGCGCGCTTCCGCCCGGATCGACGGAGTTCATGTGCCACCCCGGCTATTGCGACAGTGAGCTGGCGGCTGCGTCCACCCGTCTGAAGGAGAGCCGCGAAGCAGAGCTGCGCGCACTGACTGCCCCCGAGGTTCGCGCGGCGCTCAGCGAGGCGGCCGTAAGCTTGCGAAGCTTCGCGGAGATTTAGCACTTAATTAATTCCGCAGGCGGGCTGAAGCCGGGCTGAAGCCCGCCGCAGCCTCCAGCCCGGCTCCAGCCTGCGCCACAGCGGGCTATGCATAATTTCTGCAATTAAGTGCTTCGCCCGGTCTCCTCGAGTGTACGGCGCAGCGTGGGCAGTTGCGCGCCGTCTCTTCCTTGATCGCGATGAGCTTTTCTAGCTTGAGAACGCGAATGCGGAGCCCTTCCCCGATGTCCATCTCGGTCGAGTGAGGAAGAAGACCCTGATAACTCAAGTTTTGGCGATCGCGCCAAGCAGGTCCAAGGGTCCATAGCGCGTGATCAGATTCAGATGGCCGGAACCCGATAAATGTGTGGCCGTGGGCTGTGTCCGCAAGGTTTCGAAGAAATCAGCCTGAGGCATTCAGCGCCCGAATCGCGAGAATTCGATTGATTTGCCGTTGACGAAATCGGAGGCGTTCCGCTGGAGTCAGCGACAAAAACCAGCGGATCAAAGTGAGATCTACACCGTCCTCCGCGTAATCGGTCAGCGGTTCCGTGTTGCCCTGCATATTGCATCCCTATTATGCCGTTGTGCAACAGCGCCAATCGTCCAACAAGCTGGTAGCTTCGTCCAGGCACTTCAGCGCCAGAGTGCGCACATCCATGCCGTAGACTTTGCGAAGCGCGACGTTGGTCGTGCGAGCAAAGCGATTCACAGCGGCGGCAGTGCGGGCGGTTCCGAGATCAAGCACCGCATTGATGAACATGGATTCGCGCGCGATAAGGTCGATATACGTTGCGGATTTCTTCTGCACCGCGACTAACACGTCCTTGTACCACATGGGCGCATAGCGGCGCGCCAGAACCGGCAGTCCTGCGGCGTTCAGCCTGGACTCGATGCCTGCGAGCAGCCTTTGCATGGCGTTGCCGGTCATCTTCCACGTTGAGGCGAGCGTATCCTGACACTCGGGATAGTCGCTGAGGTCGTAGGCAAAATCAGTCGGTGGCCGCCCATGAAACAAGCGCGCCGTCTGATACACCAGCATGGGATAAGCCTTCTCTCGATCTTCGTAGCGCGCGTTGTTGGTGAAATACTCCGCTGCAATGGATTGCCGCAGCATGGCCTGGAGCCGCACAGATACGCTCCGCCATACACGGAAGTAGTTGTCATCGCGCTCGCGCGGAGCAGTCTTCCATGCGGGATGAAAAAGGGCCAACTGGGCCGCGTGATCCCGCACGGCTCCGGAGACCGGAAGCGAGCAGACGATTGCGTTGCCGCTGCGCTTCAGCGTGAGGCCGCTGAGAAGTTCTTCACGCCGCCGCCATTCGCGCTTGTCGAAAAACGGAAGCCGGATGCCGATTTCAGCCCCATCCCCATTTGCCAGTTCCAACACGCGATCCTTAATACGCGAATCGAGCTGATCCGCTCGAAGCAGCGTCCCGGCATCGCAGCCGTCTTCTCTCAACCAGAACAGCCGGAAGGTACATGACATATTCCGGGTCGATTGTAGCGCCGTAGATGAAGGGGGGCCGCGAATTTGCGCTCATAAACCTCCTATTCACCATCAGATGTGTCTTGCGAAGGCCCTGTGACCGGCCCGCGATAACGGCGCGGTTAATGAGAACTAACGCGCCGGTTCACAAACAACGGACCGGTGTGCGTTTCTGATTGAGATTTCATTTACCTACCTATTGGAGCGCGAATTGCCTCAACTGAACGCGTTCAGACTAAACGGAAAAAGAGACGCGAAGGAGAACCTACAATGAAATCCAAATTGAACATGCTACTGTTAATCGCCGCTGTCACGCTAAGCGCCGCGGCGTATGGACAAACCCGTGTTAACGCGAACGTGCCGTTCGCGTTCACGACCTCCGCCGGAGTGCAGCCTGCCGGAGAGTATGTCGTGAGGGGCAATACGATGGGAGATACGGTGATGGTCCTGGAGAACAAGGCTACAGGCCATTCCTGGATGCTTGGAATCGGCCGGCCCGAAAGTGGTAAGGACAAATCCGCAAAATTGATCTTCCGCTGCGGGATCGAAAGCGGCTGCGCCTTAACGGCGGTATGGGTTGGCGGCGGCCGTGGATGGGCCTACAAAGCGCCCCAACTGAAGCTCTCGGAGACGGAACGCATCGCGGTCGTTTACTTCGAATCCAAGCAGGCTGAGTAATTGGAACGGCCAACAATCGGAGGCAAGGCGGGTGGTACAACCGGATCGCCCGCCTTTTTGCATTTAACACTTGTTGCATTTTGCCTCTTGAGATCTCGCCTCCATGTGTATACATTGTTTGGATGGAGCCTCTCGCGGGCTCCCACGAATTTGTTTTGGAGGCAACCCACATGCGGAAATTGCTACTAGTGACAACTGCTTCTTTATGCGCTGCTATTTTGTCCGTACAGCCGGGAATGGCGCAACGCGGCGGAGGAAAGGGCGGGGGAAAGGGAGGCGATAAAGGCGCGCCCGCAGCCCCGGCGGAACCGCCCCCGGCCGGGCTGGAGTGTTTCGATAACCTGCCCATACCCGACTACCCGCGCGCCGCGCTGCAGGGCAAAATCACCGGTTCGGTGTGGGAAACGATGGAGGTCGGACAAGGCGGGACGCTCGGCAAGCTGGATACCCAAGTGGTATCCGCTTGGGCGGACGGGCCCAAATTGTTGACCCCGCCTGCAGAAGCCGCGATTCGGTCCGCGAAGCTGAAGGCCGATTGCGCGGGCAAAAAGGTTCTGGTGGTGTTCCGCTATGAACTGCATGGCGATGCCACGGCCAATCCCCAGGTAACGAACAGGAAAGAACCGCCAAATCTGGTTTGGATCGAGAGCCAGCCGGCTACTGCGGCAGGCACAGCCGGCAAAGCCGCAACAAAGTAAACGCTGGTAGGGCAGGATGCCATCCTGCGGCGGCTTGCCAAGCCGCCCAGCGGCACTGCCCTAAACGCACCGAACGGCGTGTCAATTAGCCGTACCCACCCAGAGATCCAGGAAACGCTCACCTTGACGGCGTCGTCTAAAAAGCGCATTATGTACTCTATAGGGAGGACTACTCCAGTGCTCAGGAGACTTCCGCTCGCTCTTATCCCGTTAACTGCGGTTTGTGCGTGGGGACAAAACGCCATTTCGGCGCGTTCCGGGATGGTGAACCACGTAGAAGGTACGGTTCTGCTCGACGGTAAAACGGTGGAACCGAAGTTTGGGGAATTCCCCCAGGTGAAAGACGATCAGACGCTCTCGACCGAAGAAGGTCGCGCCGAGGTTTTGCTCACGCCAGGGGCCTTTCTGCGGCTGGCCGAAGGCAGCTCGTTTAAGATGCTCTCGAATAAGCTGTCGGATACGGCGCTGGAAATTGTATCGGGGTCAGCGATGATCGAAGTAGATGAACTCCTCAAGGATAATGCGGTGGCGGTGCATTTCAAGGGTGGCACGGTATCGATTTTGAAGGCCGGTTTGTACCGCTTCGATGCCGATCTGTCGCGCTTCCGGGTATACGAGGGCGAGGCCAGCGCCACACTAGCCGGCCGTACCGTCGCAGCTAAGAAGGGCAAGCAGATTGTGTTCGGCGATGCGCTGGTGGCGTCGAACTTCGACACGAAGGTTACGGATCCGTTCTACCGTTGGGCGAGCCGCCGGGCGGAATACATATCGGCGGCGAACGTCTCCGCTGCCCATACGGCAAGCAGTAACGGTTTCGTTTCGAACTACGGAACCTGGGCCTTCAATCCCTGGTTTGGAATGTTCACCTACCTTCCCGGCATTGGGTATGGCTATAGCCCGTTCGGATGGGGTTTCTATAGCCCGTACACGGTCGGATATGCGTACGTCCCGTATCTATACGGCGGCGGCGGTGGTGGAACTCCCGTGCTGAGCCGGGTGCCAAGACCTGCGGGTACTTCATCGCGCACAAATGCGGCGACCTTTACCTCCGCGCGAGCAAGCGCCCTGACGGCGAATGCCGCGACGGATAACAGCGCCAGCGCAGTTAGTCCGCGCGGCGGTGGTATCGCCTCTAGCGGAGGCGGAGGAATAGCGAGCGGCGGTGGAAACGCCGGAGGCGGGGCACGCGGTGGTATGAGCGGTGGCGGTGCCCGCGGCCGGTAACCTGTCCGTCCGAAGGGCAATTTTCAGCCTCATTGTTTTTGGAATTGCCTTCGGGCAGGTAGAGGCGGCGGTTGTCGTTTACCTTCGCACGATTGGCGCGCCAATTCGAGACAGCTTAGGCCTGCCACGTTTCGAGCCGCTTCCGTTGTTTACCGCTGAGCGCCTGGGCACGCTGCACAATCTCGTTTACATCGAACTTATTCGTGAAGCGTCCACGTTAATTATGCTCGCGGCCGTCGCTTACGCCGTGAGCAAAAATGCCCGGTCCTGGCTGGCTGCGTTTTCCCTCGCCTTCGGTGTCTGGGACCTAACGTTCTATCTCTGGCTTAAGATCATGATCGGCTGGCCCGCCTCCCTCGGTACTTGGGATATTCTCTTTCTGTTGCCCGTACCCTGGGCCGCGCCCGTTGCCGCTCCGGCGCTGGTAGCGCTATCGCTGGCGATTGGCGGCGCAATCGCCCTCACGCGTTTACCTGATTCTGTCCCACGAACCGCTTGGAGTTTGCTTATGGCTGGGGCCATTGTCTTGCTCGTCTCTTTCATGTGGGATTGGCGCCACTGGGTGGAAGGCGGAGCTCCGCGCGGTTTTCCTTGGGCGATTTACGACATCGGGCTGCTGATGGGGTTTGCCGGATTCTTCGTTGGCGTGCGCCCGCTTGGGTCCGCGACCAATCAAGTGTTCGATGGCCTGCGCCGCACCCAGCAAGCCGGCGAGTGAGTCATCACCACTTCGCCTTTTTGGTTGCGCGTGGTTACGCGGACTCCGATGATTCCGTAATTTGGATTCGATTCCGACGCTCGTTTGGCCACGATCTCCATTTCGCTCTGAATCGTATCGCCCGGGCGGACGGGGTGAGGCCAGCGTAATTCGTCCACGCCCAGCCCGAGGACTTGCGCGTCGCCGAACGGCCGCGCCTCCGCGATGAGCCGCATGACCAATGCGGCCGTATGCCAGCCGCTTGCGATCAGACCGTGAAACGGTCCATTCTTCGCGGCTTGGATATCCGTATGCATCGGCTGCGGATCGAAAGCACGGGCGAAATCGAGGATCGCTTTCTCAGAAACTTGGGCCGTCGCGGTGAGCTGCTTCGCGCCCACCTCAAAATCTTCGAAATAATCGGCCATTTATAGTTTGAGGAATGCTCGCAACCGTTTGGTCTGGACGCGGCTCACCGGGATGTCGGTCTGCTTTTTATCGTCCATGCGTAATTGGAAGCTGGATTTAAACCAGGGGATCACTTCTTTAATGCGGTGAATGTTCACAAGGTACGACCGGTGCACGCGCCAGAACGTATCGGGATCCAGATTAGACTGCAATTCTTCGATGGTCCTGTAGTTTGCGTGGCCTTCGAGGTTCGTCGCGACGACCGTGATCAACCCGTCCTCGATGGTTGCATAGATCACTTCCTGCGCGTCGACGATGAAATTCCGGTGGTTGCTTTTCACCAATAGCTTGGTGCGTTGCAGCGGCGGCTTCAGCGGAGGCGGCTCGGGGGCCGCAGTCTTGGCCTTCTCCGCAACCGCCTTCCGCGCGCGGTTGACCGCCATGGTGAGCCGCTCTTTTTCCACGGGCTTCAGAAGATAATCCAGCGCCTCCCAACGAAACGCCTCTACGGCATATTCGTCATGAGCCGTCACCATTACGAAGTACGGCAGAGGAATGTTCAATTCGCGCAGCTTGCGGATGGCGCCGAGCCCGTCTAGACCGGGCATCTGCACGTCCATGAAGACAAGGTCAGGCTCCAGGTCTTCGATGAGCTTGAGAGCTTCCAGCCCATTCGAAGCGGCGGCCGTAATCTCAACGTCGGGAAATTCCCGAAGCAGGAAGCCGAGTTCGTCGCTGGCAAGTTTTTCGTCGTCCACCAGGATGGTGGACATGGTCGCGCTCACATTTGCTAGTATACGGCGGGTTTGCACTCCCGCTGGACGGCCGCGGAAAGGCAGGCCAAGCGGCTTGGCAAGCCGCTGCAGGATGGCATCCTGCCCCACTATGGCCTGTCTACACGGCTGAAATGCTACGCTCAAATTATGGGGATTTCGCAGAGCTTTTTCGCCCAACGGTTTGGCCTTTCCGAGCACGATTTGGAATCGTATTTAGGCGAGGCGCTCTCGTCCGGTGGCGAGTACGCAGATCTTTATTTTGAATATCTTGCGAATACGTCCATCGGCCTCGACGAAGGCATCGTAAAGAGCGCCAGCGAGGGCGTCACACTGGGGGTTGGCGTTCGCGTTATCGCGGGCGAGCGGACCGGGTACGCATATAGCGATGATTTAAGCCCGGAAAAAATCCGCAAGGCCGCGCGGACAGCCGCGCGTATCGCGAAGGGTCCGGCTAGCATCGCAAAAACCGGGTTTGAAGAGGCACGAAAGCATAATCTGTACCCGATGATTCACGCGCCGAACGAGGCGGGGCTGGATGAGCGTGTCGAACTGGTGAAGAGGGCCGATGCCGCGGCCCGCGCACACGACCCGCGAGTTTTTCAGGTGCAAGCGACATATGCCGACAGCCTCCGCCATGTGATGGTCGCAACCAGCGAAGGCCGGATCAGCTACGATCGCCAACCGATGGCTCGCCTAAGCGTGGCCGCGCTCGCGCGCGAAAACGGCGGTGCTCCGCAGCACGGCTACTCGGGCGGCGGCGGGCGCGTAACTCTGGACTTCTTTCAAGGCGAGAAATCTCCCGAGTACTTCGCCCGGGAGGCCGCCCGCCAAGCCATTGTGCAGCTCGGCGCGGTGGAAGCGCCTTCCGGTGAGATGACCGTGGTGCTAGGCCCGGGCTGGCCGGGCATTCTGCTGCACGAAGCTGTCGGGCACGGTTTGGAAGCCGATTTCAATCGCAAGGGCGTCTCTGCTTTCAGCGGCCGCATCGGGGAGCAGGTTGCGAGCCCTCTCTGCACGGTGATCGACGATGGAACCATCGGAAGCCGCCGCGGTTCGCTTAATGTCGATGACGAGGGCGTGCCTACTCAAAACAACGTGTTGATCGAAAAAGGCGTGCTCCGCGGTTATTTGCAGGACCAGCTTTCGTCGCGACTGATGAAAACCGCTTCCACCGGAAGCGGCCGGCGCGAAAGCTATCAACACATGCCCATGCCGCGCATGACGAACACCTACATGTTCGCCGGCGAGAGCGATCCGGAGGAAATCGTCAGAAGTGTTCCGAAGGGCATTTACTGCGCGACCTTCGCCGGCGGGCAAGTAGACATCACGAGCGGCAATTTCGTTTTCTCCGCGACCGAAAGTTATTTGATTGAGAATGGCAAGATCACTCGTCCCGTGCGCGGCGCGTCGCTGATAGGCAACGGGCCGGAAGCGTTGAAATACGTGAGCATGATCGGCAATGATCTCAAGCTGGATGAGGGGATCGGCATTTGCGGCAAGGAAGGGCAGCATGTGCCCGTCGGCGTAGGTATTCCGACGCTGAAGATTGACCGGATGACTGTGGGGGGTACGGCGGGTTGAGCGAATTGCAGGACATCGCTTCCGGCGCGGTCAAGCTTGCCCTTAAGTTAGGCGCCACCGATGCCGAATGCACTATTTCGGAAGGCGAGGAATTTTCCGCGGGCGTGCGTATGCGCGAAGTGGAAACACTCAAACAGGCGGGATCGCGGGGCGCAGGTATCCGGGTGCTGATTGGGCGTCACACCGGATCATCCCATACGTCGGATCTTACGCGCGAAGGCATCGAAAACATGGTGCGCGCAGCGCTTGGAGTCGCGAGAATCACGACTGAAGATCCCTTTGCGGGGCTGCCCGAGGACTCCGATTTCGGCAAGCTAGCCATAGATTTGCAGCTCTACGACGATGCTATTGCTCGTTTAGAGCCCGATTGGAAGATGGGAGAGGCGTTGCAAGCCGAAGAGGCGGCGCTCAGTGCCGACCCGCGCATTCAGAACTCCGAAGGCGCTTCGTTCGATTCGTATCTCGGTACGCAGGTGTTTGCGAACTCGCGCGGTTTTGCCGGTTCCTACCGGACTTCGAGTTGCGCGCTCAGTGTCGCTCCTGTGGCAAAGAGTAACGGCTCCATGGAGCGCGACTACTGGCACTCGGCTTCACGGCGTGCAGCGGGTATCGATAGCCCTGCGGAAGTGGGACGGCGAGCGGCCGCGCGGGCGCTCCGGCGTCTGAATCCGCGCAAGGTTGCGACGCAAAAAGCGCCGGTGATTTTCGAGCCGCGCACGGCCCGGGCGCTTCTGGGCGAATTGTGCGATGCGGTGAATGGCGGAGCGATTTACCGGGATGCTTCTTTCCTCGCCGGGAAACTGGGGGAGCGAATCGGGTCGGATGCCCTGACGATCGTCGATGACGCAACCATGCCTGGACTGTTCGGAAGCTCCCCCTTCGACGACGAAGGCGTAATTACGCGCCGCAACGTTATCGTGGAGCGCGGCGTCCTAAAAAGCTATCTTCTGAACACCTATTGCGCACGGAAGCTGGGACTGAAGACTACCGGGAGCGCTTCCAGAGGACTTGCCGGAAACGCCGGCGTAGGGCCGGGGAACTTCTTCATCCAGCCCGGCGCCGTCAACGAAGCAGATATGATCGGCGGCGTGCGCGACGGCTTATATGTGACGGAACTGATCGGAGCGTCCGCGAATACCGTGACCGGCGATTACTCGAGCGGCGCGGCCGGCCTGTGGATCGAGAACGGCGAGCTGGCTTACCCGGTCTCGGAGATCACGATCGCCGGGAATTTACAACAAATGCTCATGGATGTACAGCAGGCCGGCTCAAATCTCGAGTTCCGCCACTCCATCGAATCCCCGGCTATTCTGATTGGGGAGATGACGATTAGTGGCCGCTAGCCGGGCAACTTCAAAGCGCGGGCTCGGGATTCAGGTTTACGTCACCATCGTCGTTCTAGTTGCTGGAATCGGAGTGTTCGCGTATCTGCAATACGCCGCGAAGCGTCCGCAAGCCACGTTACAACTCACTCCGGATGCGAACGCCTACGTCCGTAATCTCCAATTAAGCGATGTCACGATGAAGGCCACCGCCAATTATATGAAGCAAATGGTGGTGGAGATCGAGGGCAAAATCACGAATGCGGGCGACCGCCCCATCGATGTCGTCGAGATCAATTGCCAGTTCTACGACTCGTACGAACAGCTTGTGTTGCGTCAAAGAATGGCCATCGTGAGCGAAAAAATGGGCGGATTGAAGCCCGGCGAAACAAAGCAATTCCGGCTGGCATTCGACGAACTGCCGCAAAGCTGGAACCAAGGCATGCCGCGGTTAAGAATCGCGGGAGTCAAATTCTCCTCATAGCCGTACGGTTAAGAACGCTAACCTTCTGGTTACGCGATCTGTAACACCGCCCCAGAGGAGTATACTTAAATCTCCCAAAAAAGCAGTTAACGTCCTACTGCGCAAGCTGGCAGCTCACGTGCATTTGTTGCCGAGCCGAGCAGTTAGCAAATAAATACAACAGAGGAGAAAACACACGTGAGAATATTCAAGGCGGCAGCTATGGCTGCGTCCGCTGCCGCTGTGCTGTTCGTTTACGCTCCGCACGGGCAGGCGCAAACTACGCTCGATCCAGAAACACAGACCAAGATCTTGAAGGGTCTTGCCATCGCTCCCGTTCCATTGAACATGACGGGCAAGGACCCCAATTTTGTGGGCTATGGAAGTTACATCGTCAACGCTTCCGCTGACTGCAACGGTTGCCATACTGCCAACGCTTCAGTCGAGTACGCGAACGGGGGAAATCCATATTTCAGCCAGCATCCGGCGGTGGTGAATCCGAAGGCGTACTTGGGTGGCGGCAATGATTTCGGGGCTTTCCCCGACCCCACTGGTAACTTTCCCCATATCATTTCGCGAAACATAACGCCTGATGCTACGGGCATGCCAGAAGGCCATACCTACGATCAGTTCGTTCAGATTATCCGGACCGGCATAGATATGGACAACGTTCATCCTACCTGCAAGGGAGCGCCGGATGGTACTTGTCTCCCGCCGCCGTTTGACGGCAGCCTGCTCCAGATCATGCCCTGGCCCACATTCGCGAACATGACAGATAACGATCTACAGGCCATCTATGCATATCTGAGCGCGATTCCATGTTTGGAGGGTGGACCCGGCGAACTTCCCAATCGCTGCGGCACGGCGACGCCTAAGACGCTTGCCGTCGCGGGCCCCAAGAGTCAAACCGTGATCACAAGGCAATACCAACTGGACGGAACGCAATCGAAGGCTTTCGACGGAGGCCAATTGAGTTATCAATGGACCATTCCGCAAGGCAGCCCTCAGGCCGGGATATCGGGGGCGACCACGGCCACGCCGACGGTCCAGTTCGGGATCGGCCGTGGAATGTACACTTTCCAGCTCACGATCACCGATTCTGCCGGTAAAACGGCCGCTGATATGGTGGGCGTGAATTTCGCCGGGAATTGATAGAAGCCACATGAGCCTTGCGGGCGAGACGGCTGAAAACTCGCCCGCATTCCTGTAACGTGGAGCGGTGACTTTTCACAAGCCCCTCGCGGTTTTCTTGGCCGGCGCGACATAGCGTTCTTCTCCGTCCGGTCAGTACGCGATTTGACTCCCGCCCCGGTTTCACGGTCCGCCCTCCGCTGCCACAGGGTGCAACGAATCGGCAGATTGCTCGATCCGCGCCGGAAGGAGGACGGGATCGGAATGCCTCTGTCATGTCGGGCCTGAAATCAACACAGATCACGTCATTGCAACTACAATACGAACGGTATCGAGGACTCATTCCAACAGGCGGTCCAATACGAGGACATCACGTATTCGCTTGGCTTCTATCCGCTCGATAGCGCGCAAGACGGACAAGTCCACAACTTGAACGTGAGGGTTACACGTCCCGGCGTAAGCCTGCGTTATCGCCTGATATACAGCTCCATCCCGAGGATGGCAAATGGATCGGCGCGTTGGAGGTTGCATTTTATATCGAGAACTCAAAATCGGCGCAGGTTACGACTCATAGCATCGAAATTCCTGAAGATCAGCTCGCCACGGCTTTGGTGAATGGAATCGGGTTCGATCACGCGATGGCAGTGGATAAGGCTACGGGAGCGGCTGGGTCATTAAGGATCGCGCTGAAGTCAAACCATAAAAACAGCTTGTGGGGCGGTTGCCTAACCTGCGCGCGGTTGCCAACCGCGCTGGGCGGGGTTGGTAGAATCGTCGGCAAGCGGGTTGGCAACCCGCTGCAGGTTGGCAACCTGCCCACTTCGCTAAAACTTCACTTTGGGGACTTCCTTCGCCCCAGGCTCCGCCCGGAAATAGGCATCCTCGCGTTGAAATCCGAACAAGCCGGCGGCAACGTTCTTAGGAAATAGGGCGATATCGGTGTTATATCGCTGCACCGCCTCATTGTATTTGCGGCGTTCCACCGCGATTCGATTTTCAGTGCCCGCCAGCTCGTCCTGAAGGCGCAAAAAATTCTCGTTGGATTTGAGATTGGGATAATTCTCGCTCAAGACTAGCAACCGGCCGAGCGCGCTCTCCAACGTCGCATCCGCGGCGATCTTTTCCGCGGGAGTCCGCGCCCCCAACATCGCGGCCCGGGCTGAAGTTACGGAATCGATCACCGATTTTTCTTGGGCGGCAAATCCTTTTACGGTCTCGACCAAATTGGGGATCAAATCGTTCCGCCGCTGCAATTGATTATCGATCTGCGAAAAGGCGCTGTTGATGCTTTCGCGTTCTGCTACAAGCTGGTTGCGAGAGCTCACCAAAGTGCCCCCAAAAATCAGAACCACAACCAGGACCAATATCAGTGCGATTATTCCGGCTTTCATCGGGTCTCCTCTAACCGGTCCACAAATTCAATCAATCTTTGGATGCACTCCAGATACTTCGCGAACAACTCGCCGGGATCGCCTGCATCGGGCCCCGGCTTGTCTTCCCGAAGATCCAAGAGGATTTCTAATGGTGTCACATCCATTTGAATTGTGCCGGCCAGTTGATGCACGACGGCGCGGCGCTCTAGTTTAGCGTCGATGCCCGCCGCCAGCAGAGCATGCCGGCCGAGCACGCAGAAAGTGGAAACGGAATCCAAGCAGAGATTCAATAAGGCAACTGGGTCCGACAATCGCTGCGCGCCGCGTTGCCGGAGGCGGAGCAATTTAGACCGCAGCTCCCGCTCGATGTGGGCGCGATAGTAGCGTGTGTCGACCTTGATGTCCGCGATCACATCCGGCCCGTGCAACAGCTTGCGGCGATCCTTCATATCTCGGAATTCCATGGGGAAGCAGTCGATAGAGCCGTGGACTTCCTCTTCGCTCATCAGCAGCGGGGACGGATGGCCCTTTCCGTGCCACCACCGCAGGATGGGCTCGCCGTCCGCGAGTTCCTGCGCTGTGATGCGGGTTAAAACAACGAAGACGTTCAGATCCGAGAATTTCCCCTCGTGATCCGAGGCGTGCTGCTGAGCCGCGGCAGCGGAGCCGTACAGAATCACGGACAAAAGACGGTCCTGAAAAGCTCTCTCAAGCTTGGTAACCAGTTCTTTAAGATCTTCCATTTCCTCACCACCCACTGGAAGCTCCTCCTCCTCCGGAGGCGCCGCCACCAAAACCGCCGAACCCGCCTCCACCTGCGCTCCATCCGCTGTCATAGCCGCCAAAGCCGCCGCCGCCGAATCCGCCGTATCCGTCACGGCGGCGTCCCAATACATTACCGAGAAGCAGGCCGCCAAGGAAACCAGTGCCCGAGCCTCCGCCTCCTCGACCGCCGCTGATCAAGCGTAGAAAGAGCCCAAAAAGAATAATGGCGACGAGGATGCCCCAGATGCTGCCGCCATCCTGCACGGGGGCCGGACTGGCGGCACGAGGAGCTTGCTCCCCTGGAAGAGCGACGCCCTTGGACTCCGCGATACGCGACCCGAATTCCTGGGCGGCGGCCAGCAGCGCGCCTCCGTAATTGCCCTGTCGCAGAATCGGACGGATTCCGCGCAGAACGCTGCCGGCATAACCATCTGTGATCACGGGCTCCAGGCCGTAGCCCACCTCCGCGCGCTGCTTGCGATCCTGAATCGCCAGCATCAGAAGGATGCCCTCATCCGTTCCCTTCTTGCCGATGCCCCATTGCTGGAATAGCCGGTTCGCGGCATCTTCAATCGGCTCGTCTGCCAGCGATTTGACGGTGACGATCGCCATCTGCGCGCCGGTCGCGCGCTCGAGATTGCCGCAGTAGGATTCGAGCGCGTGCGCGGACGACGGGTCCAACACGCCGGCGAAGTCGTTCACATAGCCGCGCGGCTGAAGCTTCGAGGTGTCCAGCGCGAGCGCGATGGCGGCCAGCAGCAGCGCTGCCGGCGCCATCCGGACTGTGCGCATTAGTTTTGGTGGATTAAGTCCTGTCGCCGGACGCGAAATCCTTCCAGGCGGCCTAACATGGTTACCGCCATGTTCTTGGGATGGAAGAACTGCTCGGCGAGTATTTGAACCTCTTCGGCCGTGACCCGCTCGATTCGCTCCAGCATTTCGTCGAGCGAGAAGAAACGCTTGAAGTACAGCTCCTGGCGGGCGAGATTGCCCATGCGGCTGGACGTAGATTCAAGCCCCAGCACGAAGGAGCCTTTGATGTGATCCTTGGCGCGACGAAGCTCGTCCTGCGCTACCAGGTGGTCTGTGATTTCGCTGAGCTCGTGAACGATGGAATCGATTACCTTGGCCGCGGACCTGAGCGAAGTTCCCGCGTAAATCAGCATGCAGCCGACGTCGTGATACATCGCCAGCTCCGAATAAACCGCGTATGCCAGGCCCTGCTTTTCGCGGATATTTTGGAACAGCCGGGAACTCATGCCTCCGCCGAGAATCGCGTTGAGTATATAGGCGGCAAAGCGTGACTCGTGCGTCATCGGGACGGACGGCACGCCGAGATAAAGGTGGACCTGCTCGAGCGAACTTTTGTTTTTGAAAATCAGCGGCGCATGGGGCTCGGGCGTGCGCTGCGGCGGCCGTACCTTGCCGCGCTTCAAATCCGAAAACCGGTCTTCGGCGAGCTTGAGTAATTCCTTGTGCTTCAGATTACCTGCCGCGGTGATCAGGATGTTTGAAGGCCGGTAGAACTCGTTATAGTACGCATGCACGGAGTCCTGATCGAATGAACGAATGGTTTGTTTTGTCCCGAGAATCGGCCGCCCTAATGCATGCCCTTTCCAAAAATTGCTCGAAAAAATCTCATGGAGCAGATACTCAGGGTTATCCACTTCCATCTTTAATTCTTCGAGAATGACACCCTTTTCTTTTTCGATGTCCTGCTGTTCGAACAAAGGGTTGCGCACCAGGTCCGCGACAACGTCGAACGCTTCCGGAAGGTGTTCGTCCAATACTTTGACGTTGTAGCTGACAAGTTCCTTCGAGGTGAAGGCATCCAGGCCGCCGCCGATCGAGTCCACGGAGCGCGCGATCTGCTCGGCCGAGCGGTTCTTGGTTCCCTTGAACACCATGTGTTCAATGAAATGGGAAAGCCCGGTTTCATGCAACTCTTCTTCGCGGGAGCCGGTGCCTATCCATACTCCAATGGAAACGCTGCGGACGTGCGGCATTTGTTCAGTGACAACGCGCACTCCGTTGGGTAGTCTGGTTCGCTCAATCTCTCTCATTTTGTGGGCGCGCATTAATTTTATTTTACCGCGCGCCCGCTCTGGGCTCGGTTAGGCTTGAGATCGGAACAACTGCAGACGCGGGATGTCACTGAAATCGCGGGGGTTTAGGGTCCACAATCTGGCTCCGCGCCGGATTGCGCAGGCAGCGATGGTCAGATCGGCTTCGCGTCCTCGAGGCCGGCTAACCAGCTTGTAAAGCTCAGCGCTCAGGAGCGCGTCGTCGATTTCAAACGGCACGGCCTTGGCTGTCGGTATCAAGAGTTCCTGGTCTTTAACCTCTTGAGGTAAACGAGGCCCCCTCCGCCACTCATACACCACCACCGTGGTGAGCATAAGCAGGTCGCCTCGCTCAATAATATCGGCCATTACCGCGAGGGATCGTCGCTCTCCGCAAAAAGCGTCGATCAGCACGGAAGTATCGACCAAAACAGGCGAGTGATTAATCACTGCGCCGGCGCCATCCGGTTCGTCGGGAGGCACGTAGCTCCCGTAATTCGCGATCAACTTCGGCTTGGGTTCGCGTGGGAGGCTCAGCCATCATTTCTCGAACAGCCCTTAGCATGCGCGCCCGCTCAGCCTCGCTCAGCCGGTCGGATTTGGCGTGATAGTCGGCAATCGCTTCCCGCAATACCTGGCTCTTCGGTTTTGAGAGGCGCTTTGCGGTTTCGGCGAGCTTTCCTATCGTCACGTCATCGAGCGTGAAGGTCGCCTTAACGAGTGCCATACCGTTGCCATACTACCATATCAATGGCGCAGATATCAGTGTGGTTGCCTCCGTGTATCATGGACGGAAAATGGCCAATCCTATCACCCGGCGTCGCGTTTTGGGCAGCTCGATTTTCGCTCTGCCTTTCGCCGGGATGCGAGCCGCCGAACCCATTAGCCCGGTAATGGCGCGGCTGAGTTCGTACATGGCCGAGGCCAAGGATCGTGCTCTTCCGGCGGAGGCGGTCGAGAAGACCAAACAAGTCGTTCTCGACACATTCGCCGCCATGATCTCGGGCGCGGATTTGCCGCCGGGAAAGCTCGCTATCAACCTGGCGCGCATTCATAGCGGAGAAAAGGTCGCGACAGTGGCCGGATCGAATATCGTTTGCGGTCCGATCGAAGCCGCCCTTGCCAATGGCATGCTGGCTCATTCGGATGAAACCGATGACTCCCATGCGCCTTCGCTGTCGCACCCGGGCTGCTCGGTAGTGCCGGTCGCGCTTGCGACCGCAGAGCAGTTCGATGCCGATGGAACCAGGTTCTTACGCGCTGTTGCGCTCGGGTATGATATCGGTCCACGGATGACGCTGGCCCTGGGCCGCGACATCGCCATGGTCGAGGGGCACAAGAGCACCCATAGCATCGCGGGCACGTTCGGCTCCGCGGCGACCGGAGGATGCGTCGCCGGATTCACCGCTCGGCAGATGCGCTGGTTGTTGGATTACACGGCCCAGCAAGCTTCGGGCATCGCGTCCTGGCAGCGCGACACCGATCACATAGAAAAGGCCTTCGTATTCGGCGGCATGCCGGCGCGGAACGGGATCACGGCGACTCTTCTGGTTCAGATCGGCGGCACGGGTGTCGATGACGTGCTTTCCGGCGCCGACAATTACCTGCTCGCGATCGCCCCGAATGCCGATTCGGCCAAGCTGGTCGAAAAACTCGGCGAACGGTATGAAGTGATGCGAACGAATTTCAAGAAGTGGACGGTCGGCTCTCCGATCCAAGCACCGCTCGATGCGCTCGAGAATATTCTGAAGCGCCGGCCGCTTGATCCGGAACAAGTGAAGCAAGTCAGCGTGCGGGTCGCGACAAGCGACGCGAGCGTCGTCAACAATCGTGAAATCCCGGACATCTGCTTGCAGCACATGATGGCTGTGATGCTATTGGATAAGAACGTAAGCTTCAAATCCGCGCACGACTTGAAACGCATGCAGGACCCGGCGGTACTGGGGCAGCGGGCAAAGATACAACTCGTCCCGGACGCGGAGTTGCAATCGAAGCTCCCATCGCGGGAGGCTATGGTTGAGGTCACGCTCGTCGACGGCACGAAAATCAGCGATCGCGTGCCGGCGGTTCGCGGTACCGCGGAAAATCCGATGACGCGTGAAGAAGTGATCGCGAAGGCGCGGGATCTGATTGCTCCCGTTCTCGGCGCGGCGAAAACGAGCAAGCTGATTCAGACGGTTTTCGAGATGGAGAATTTAATGTACGTCCGGGAGCTGCGGCCATTGCTGCAGCGGGCGTGAACAGGAGCGTTCTATGACGCAACGGCGCATTTTCATTCTTGCCGCGACCTTGGCATTTTATTCGTTTTCAGCCGCTGCTCAGCCGGTTCGTGTTCTGGCGTCGAACGGCATGAGGGCCGTTATTGAGGACCTCCAGCCAAAGGCCGAAAAGAGCATTGGGCGGCCGTTATCGATCGAATACGGATCGACGACGATGCTGAGGCCCAAGCTTGATTCGGGCGAAGGATACGACGTCGCAATCGTAACTACTCCCGCCATGGACGATCTGGTGAAGGCCGGCAAGATCGCGCCCGATTCGCGATTGGATTTGGCGCGCTGTGGCATCGGGGTGGGCCAACGGGCGGGCGCTCAGAAGCCGGACATTAAAACCGGCGAGGGCATGACACAGGCATTGCTCAAAGCGAAGGCCGTCACTTACGCGGAAGACGGCGCGAGCCGGATAACTGTCGAAAAAATGTTTGCGCGAATGGGAATTGCCGATCAGATGAAGGCGAAGACCATCCTGGAGCAAGGCTCCGTCCGCTCGGCCGGGAGGGTCGTAAAGGGCGATGCCGATTACGTGCTCACGCTCATAAGCGAAATTCTCCCGATCAAGGGACTGGAAGTGATAGGTCCTCTGCCGGCGGAGTATCAGGGCTACATTTCGTTTGCGGCAGGAGTCGCCGCAAAGTCCCCGAATAAGGAGCCCGCTGCATCTCTCGTGAAATTCTTAGTTATTCCCGAAAACGCGTCGATTTACAAAGCCAAGGGTATGGAGCCGCGTTAACGTGGGGTAGGTTGCCAACCTGCGGCGGCTTGCCAAGCCGCCCAGTTGCGCACTGTGAACAAGTCACCGCTCATACACCACCTTTCCGCCGACCACCGTATAATCCACTTGAGTGCTTAGGATCTGGTCATCCGCCACCGTAAGGATGTCTTTCGAAAGCACGGTAACATCGCCGAGCATGCCCGGTTTCAGCGCGCCTTTTAGATTCTCTTCGAAGGTCGCGTAAGCACCCTCCACGGTGTACGACCGGAGCGCTTCCATGCGCGTCATTTTCTGTCCAGGGAAAAACGTTTCTCCCGTCTTGGTCCGCCGAGTGACGCTGGCGTAGAAGCATTGAATCGGACTCACGTCTTCTACGGGAGCGTCGGTGCCGTTGGAAATGTGCGCGCCCGTATTCAGCAGACTCCGCCAGACATAGGCTTCCTCTTCGGCGCGCTTGGGGCCGAGCCGGGGAATCACCATCGGCGCATCCGAAGTTGCATGAATCCCCTGCATCGCGGCAATGACTCCAAGTTGGGCGAAGCGCGAAATATCGGCCGGGCTGATATTCTGTGCGTGCTCGATGCGCCACCGCAAATCCGCTTTGCCGGGATTCGCCGCGAAGACGCGCTGATACAAATTCAGAGTTTCGCGCACGGCGCGGTCGCCAATGGCGTGGGTCGCGAGCTGATAGCCGTTCGCGATCGCAATGTTCGCGGTTTGCTCGATGTCCGCAAGGCTTTCCACATTCAGTCCCGTCGAGGACGGCAAATCCGAGTAGGGCTCAAGCAGCCAGGCGCCGCGCAACCCGAGCGCGCCGTCCATGTAGCGCTTTATGGCCCGCACTGTAAGGCGATTATCCGCAATGCCGATCAGGCGGCCAGGATGAGCGGCAATCCAGTTGCGGAAACCATCATTGGAAGTCCGCAACATCACTGACATGCGGATCGGAAGCGTGCCTCGCTCGGCGCGCCGGCGGAGGCGTTCGATTACTTCCGGAGGCGAACCGGCATCCTCAAAACTCGTGATCCCTTTCGACAGGCACTCCTGCGCCGCGAGGTCGATCACCCTTTCAGCCTCAAGATTCTTTTCCGCCGCGCTGCGACGGTCGAGGTCGCGCTCCAACGCGCTCCTGGCGAGCTGCTGCGCCGCTTCGTTCAGCAGACCTGTGGGTTGGCCGGATGAATCTTTGAGAATTTGTCCTCCCGCGGGATCGGGCGTCGCCGCGGAGATGCCCGCGCGGGCCAATGCCGCGGCGTTTACAAACACAGCATGCCCGCTGACGTGCTCCAGCAGCACCGGGTTATCCGGCGACACTCTGCTGAGCCCCGTGTGAACCGGAAACCCCCGCACCTCTGGAACAGGCCTGCGGTCCCATTTCTCCTGATGCCATCCGCGTCCCAAAATCCACTCGCCGCGCCTTGCCTTCTTCGCCGCGGTTGCGACCATCGCCACGATGTCATCCCAAGTTCGCGCGGCCGTGAGATCGAGCTGTATTTTCGACTGGCCGATTTCGGTAAAGTGCGCATGGCTTTCTATAAAACCAGGAACGGCGAGCCGGCCCCGAAGATCGATCGCGTTCGTGCGCGGCTGAATCTCGCGCGCGACGTCTTCGTTCGAGCCGAGCGCGACGATTTTGCCGCCGGCAATCGCAATCGCGCTCGCTTGGGGACGAGAGGGATCGAGGGTGACGATTTTTCCGTTGCGCAGCACCAGATCCGCGGCGGAGGCATAGAAAATGCAGGAGATGAATAGAATCAGGGAACGCATTCGTGGGCTATTTTACAGCGCGTGGTTATGCCAAACTAGATTCGTATCATGACAGCCGTAACATTTGTGCTCGGAATTGTTTTGGCGCTGGCGCTGGGCGCGGCGCTTGCCCTGCTTCGGATGCGCGCGCTGTCCACGGAACGCGACGCCCCTGAGAACCCGGTGCAGCCGCTCGCCGATGCTGTCGCGAGGCTCGAAAATCAAATTCGCGATTTTGAATTGCAACGCGAGCACGCGCTTGGAGGGCTGGAACAACATTTGACCTCGCTTAGCCGCGAAACCGTCGGGCTTGCGCACGCTCTGCGTTCTCCGGCTTCGCGAGGGCGTTGGGGCGAGTTGACGCTCCGGCGCGTGGCCGAACTTGCGGGAATGTCCCCACACTGCGATTTCACGGAACAGGAGTCCGGCGGCGGAATGCGCCCGGACATGCTCGTGAAGCTGCCCGGCGGGCGCATTTTGGCCGTTGACGCGAAGGCTCCGCTGTCCGGCTATCTGGATGCCGAAAGCGCCCAAGACGAGCCGGCGAAGCGCGCCGCGCTGGAGCGTCATGCGCGGCAACTCTCGCGGCACGTCACGCAGCTCGGCGGACGCGAATACTGGGCTGGACTTCAGCCCGCGCCTGAAATGGTAGTGCTTTTTCTGCCCGGCGATCATTTCCTCGCCGCCGCTTTAGAGCACGATCCCGAGTTGCTCGACCGCGCGCTGGCTCGTAAGGTCCTGCTGGCCACCCCGGTCACTCTGGTTAGCGTGCTTAAAGGCGTAGCGTATGGGTGGAAGCAGGAGAGGCTCGCGGAGAATGCCGAAGAACTGCGGCGCATCGCCGGTGAATTCTATGACCGCGTCCGTACGTTCGGTGAGTATTATGTGGAATCGGGCCGAAGCCTGGAGAAAGCGGCGCAGGCCTACAATCGATCCGTAGGATGCTGGGAGACGCGCCTGCAACCATCGCTCAGGCGTATGCGCGAACTAGGCGCTGGAGGCGCTGTAGACGCGCCTGAGTTGCCACAAATTGATGTTACCGTCAGGGGAGTATCGCCAATTGAAAATGGAGTAGGTCAGCCCTCGACCAGCTTGCGGCCCCTTTCCAACAAGTCGGCAGCTTCGTCCGCCACCTTGCGGCCCATTTCGTAAAGATCGCGGCCTTTCTCGGCGATGTCGCGGCTCATATCCGAGACGGCCTCCGCGCTCTGGCGCGCCTTCTTGCCTAGATAACGCCGCGTGTCCCGGCCGGATTTGGGAGCGTATAAGAAGACGATGCCTGCTCCCACCGCGGCGCCCGCGACGAACCATGCGAATTTAGCGGTATTGTCCATAACTTCATCTTAGCTCCAGGGATATAGCGCTATTCTTGTGCATATGGCCTCTCAGACAACGGTTTTTCGCTCGGCTGATGAAAGCGCCGGTGAAGACGCAGTCAACGTACAACAGATGCTCGCCGATAACGGGATCGCGGCAACGTTACTCGATGACAAAGCCCCGGGGATACCCGAAGGAGCGTACGAAGTTCGGGTCGATCCTGAAAACGTGGCGCGCGCCGAACAATTGGTGGCGCAGTTCTCTCCCGATAAGGAAATGGTGGATATCGATCCGTCTCCTGCTCTCGATCTCGTCACCATACATCGCACCGCGGGGACTACGAATGAAATCGAGACGATCGCGATTCAGAAACTGCTTGAAAATGCCGGAATATCCGCCATTGTGGTGGGCGATGCACGCTTTCCGAGTATCGGGCAGGAGATTCGCGTGGCTCGGGAGCACGAGGCTAGAGCGCTGCAGTTAATCCAAGAGGCTGCCGCGACGGGTCCCGCCGCCGCCGAAGAGGAATCAAAGGCGACCGAAAAAATTTGAGGGCACAGCCGAAGTCCGTTGTGCGTGGGGTGCAAAAAGGAATGAGGTCGCGATCCCGCCCAATCCGAGCAGCACAAATATCCAGGCGGATGGTTCGGGAACGGCGGGCGCGAATCCGCGTCCTGCCGGTGGGATGAAGCCGGGGACTAGCTGCGACCCGGCTTGCGTGAGCAGGAATGCGTGCTCTACTCCATTGAAAAGTTCGCCAAGGGAGAAAATGCCAGTGAAGCCAAGCAAAGAGCTTACCGAGAAATCCGCGCCGAGCTTAAAAACCAGCTCGATAAATACGCCGGAGTTTCACAAGAGCGTAGCGGAGGAGCTGAAGGACTGGGTCCAAAAGGGGCACCTGAAACTGGCAAAGGGTAACACGATCAGCAACCCGCCTTCTCCCAAAGAGTAGGTCCGGGTTCCGAAGAACCTCCCAAGGCTGAAGCCGTTCCGCGCCGCGGCGCGCAAGTGGTCGACACGTTACCGGTAAACCAGGCGGCGGCGGACCTGCTACGAGAAGTGTATCGCTTCGCGGACGGCTTCCGAATCGGAATATTTGACGACGCGGCGGCACAGCCGAGCGATGTTGTTCGCTTGCTCAAGGGACTGGACGGTCTCGCGCGGCAACGACGGACAGCCGCGGCGGACATAGCCGCCGAACTGCGCAAACCTTCGAAAAAGGGATGGGCCGGAGTGGCCATCGCCACGCCCGAAAGCGAGGCGCACGAACAGCTCCATTCGCGGTTAACCGCCTGCCGGTTCGATCCGGCCGAAATCTTGTCCCACGCTCCGACGCGCCTAGCCGTGATGGAGGCGCGCTCCAGGGGTTAGCCAGCGGCTCGGACGAGCGCGCGATCCGTGAGGTCATGACCAGGATCGCCAATAACGAGCACAAGACGCTGAAATCGAGCGACGATACGGCGGACGCCATTGCTGCGCACATTCTGGCCCACAGCGTGCACGAGGCGGTAGCTACACTAAAGGAGCGAGCGCATGAACGCCTCGAGGAGACGATCGGCAAAACGCAAGGAGCTGACGCCGGCAGAGCAGGGCAAGAAGGAGAAGAACCTGGCCTACTTGCTGATCGTCGCGCACGATCAGGGGGTGCCGGCGGCAATCGAGGAGTTGCGCCGGATGCGGAAGGAGAAGCGGGAGAAGGGCCGGAACTCTCCAGGCTCTTCGATGACGCCCAGGAAGAGCGTCTAGCCCGCGACGTGGAATCCGACCGCGACAAGCTCACCCGCGAGCGCCTTACGGCTTAACTCAATGCGCCTATTAGCGCCGAAGAAAACGCGGCCAAACTGAAGCGCCGGAAAGCCGAGCAAGGGGATCTTTTCTCAGGGCCGCTTAAGGAAAATCCACAGCTCGGGCTATTTGGGAGCGAACGCGGCGGGATATCGCCGCAGCTGCTGGGCGTAACCGCCGTGAAGAAATTCATTCACGAAGACATCGCGCCGGCAGTGCAGCGCGTCGCCGCGGACTTCGCCGAGGCGAAAGACCAGATTCAAAACGATCGTAGCGCCGACGGCGCGCTCAGAATCCGCGATGCTCACCGGCCTGAGCTTACGGCAGCGCACGGCGCAGTTCTCGCGGCGCTAGGACCTGGCGTTTAGCCGGCAGGGCTGCTCGCGTTGCCCGGTCTCGCGCATCACGCCGGCGCGGCGGAGTTCGATTCCAGCAGAAAAATCAAGCTGACGGGCAGTACCCACTTCACCGTTCTCGCAGGACGTGACTTAGTCCAACTGCTGAATCGAACTGCTAAGACCTTGTCAGGATTCTTCCGTACCAAGGGACCAAACTGAACAGTCCAATGTACAGCGCAGCGGTCGGAAGCACTCCGATAAGCAGGAAGCAGTAGACAGCGGCGCTTCGATTGGGATTACAGTCAGTACACGGAGCGGCTAACATCCGACCCACGTAGACGAGCCAAATGACACACACGGAGAGATACGCAAGCCGGAAATACGTGATCCGTGGCATGGTGTCTTTAGTCTAGCGCCAAATCCGTCCGCCGGGCGCCGAACGGATGCGCAGCTACTGCGCCGCGGCGGTCAATGCGTGGCCGCCGTACTGCGCGAAGAAGTTCTGCGCTTCCAGATTCCGATAAACCTGACCGGCGACGCCGGATGCAGCCGGACCACTCACCGCGCTGCCACCCGTCAGCAGCACAACCACCACGATCTTCTGTTTGCCCACTTCGGTGAACGATCCGAACCACCCCAGGTGCGTAGGCGTGCGCGAATCCGTGCATGTTCCGGTTTTGCCGTAAATGGGTTCGTTAGGATCGTAGCCGGCGCGGCGCGCGGTTCCGTATTCCACCGCGCCCTGCATGCCGGGTTTAATCTCGGGGATGAGGTCGGCGATGTCGAGACGGCGTTTGATCCGCGGAATCATGGTGGCTGCGTCTTCGGCGCTTTTCGGGTACTGCAGGTAATATAGCGACCCGCCGTTGGCGACCGCGCCCATCAGCGCGGCATATTCCAATGGCGTTAAAGCGATGCCGTCGCCGAAGCTTGTCATCATGCCCATGCCGCTCTTCGGTGTTTCCGGCGGCAGAAGCCCGGCTCGTTCCGCTTCAATATCGAGACCCGCCTTCTCGCCCAACCCAAACAGCCGGGCGTAGTAGCTCATGCGTTCGAATCCGAGCTTTTCACCCAAGCCGGCGAAGTACGCGTTGTTGGATTTGGCTAACGCCGTGGTAAGCGACAATGTCGTGCCACCGTAGATTCGAACCTGGGTGGTCCGGTCCACCACGGTTTCACTCAGTGCGGCTAAAGCAACCGGCACTTTGATGGTGGAGCAGGGTTGGAAGCCGTCCTTAAACGCGAGTTTTTGATTGACGATGGAAAGAACGCGGCCCGTATTCGCGTCGGCAATCACCACGGAGCCATTCAATTTTCCGAGCGCATCCACCGCGGCGCGGCGGGCGATCAGGTCATCGCCGTCGATAAAATCCCCTACGGTTGAGTCGGCATAATTCGGTACGCGCCAAACACCTCCGCCCGACGAGCTTTTGGGTAGAAGCGATTTTGCCGGTGCGGCCGGCTTTGCAAGCGCTGTTTTGACAGGCACCGCCAGCGAAACGTTGCGCATTACAGCATGCTTCGTTTGAGAGGACCTTGATTTCTTGTGGGATGGAACCGCCGCTTGCGTTGCAACAACTACGAATGCAGAAGCGATCACGATTCCGAGCACGACTCGAGTGGCCAACCGCAATGCGTCCCCTTTCAAAAGCGCAAACCTGACGTTGTGCGTTAAGCTCAAACTGCAACCGAAAGAATTATTTTGCAGTATGCAGCCGGGTTCGGTCAAGATGTCCTATTGTGCATGGGCGTATCTGCCAAACGGCAGAGTGGGTTCAATTCGCTTATGGCAGGCAACTAAGCTCGAGTTCTGATATAGTCTGCCCGATGAGCAAAACACTCGCGGTTCGTTCGCTCGCCGCCTTTGCCGTTTGCTTCGGCGCGTGGGTGGCGTACACGCAGAACCAGCCGCCGGCGCAACCTTCGAAGGTGAACAAGCTCGCCAACGATCTATACGAGCTTGAGGGCGACGGCGGCAATGTGGCCGTGTATCTGACCGACGAAGGCGTGATTGTTGTGGACGACAAATTCGAGCGGAACTACAACGACATCATGGCCGACATTAAGAAGTTAACGGACAAGCCCGTGAAATACGTCCTCAACACCCACCAACACGGCGATCACACCGGCGGGAACGAGAAGATGAAGGCAAATGGCGTTCAGGTGATCGTGCACCGCAATGCGCGCGTGAATATGGTCGCGGGCAAGCAGCCCGGCCTGCCGCATGTGAGCTTCACCGATCAGGCGCAGGTTTATTTGGGCGGCAAAGAGGTCGATGCGTACTACAACGGCCGCGGCCACACGAACGGGGATGTGGTCATCTACTTCCCGGCGCTGCGGGTTCTCCACACCGGCGATCTCTTTACGACCAACGGGCAAGGCAACGTCGCGCCCTTCATCGACTACAACGGCATGGGCAGCGCGGCCGAATGGACCAAAACGCTGGATGGCGTTTTAAAGCTCGATTTCGATACCGTCATCCCTGGCCACGGGCCGATTTCGAAGAAGGCCGACCTTCAGAAGTACAGAGACGGATTCGAAAAGATGCAGACCGGTATTCGCGCCATGAGCCGCCAAGGCAAAGGCCGCGATGACGTCCTGAAGATGCTGGTTGCGGACTTCGGCTGGGCGCCGAGCGGGTTGGGAACGAATTCGCTTGATCGCGTGATCGCGGAGCTGAAGTAGCGCCCTACTTCCCACTCCCGGTAATGTTCACGAGCGGCTTCTGGTGCTCGGGCACTTCGGTCCGAAGCATCTGCTTTCCGCGCCAGAAATCGAAGTACGAAATGTAGTGCACGCAACTGACGGTGCAATAGGGTGCGCACGACTTTTCTGTGAGGTATTCGCGCCTGATATCGTCACGCGTGTATTGTTCGAGAGGTTTTCCGGGATAACCGCGCTGCTGCGAGCAGTAGTGTACCAGGCCGTCCTCGCAGATATACATATAACGAGCCCCGGCGCGGCAGCGCCAGCGATTAGCCCGGCCTTGCGCGATCGCGTCTTGGAAGAAATTCAAGCGGGCGAAATGGCGGTTCTCGAGCGCCTTCATTTGGTGATAAATGTTGCGCTCGCGTTCGCCCAGAGGCCGAAGCTGGCCGTCGCCGTCGTGAATGATTCCGACCGTCGCTGAAAAGCCCAACTCAAGCGCGCGCCGGCCGACAGTCAGCGCATCATCGGGGTTATGAATCCCGCCGCCGACAACGGAATTGATATTGACATGAAAGTGCGCGTGCTCGGCCAATATTTGAAGTTTTTTGTCCAGTACTTTGAGGCTTTTCTTTGACACATCGTCCGGCATGACATTGTCGATCGAAATTTGGAGATGATCGAGACCCGCGCGATTCAAGCGCTGCACACGATCGGCGGTCAACAAGTACCCGTTGGTAATCAGGCCGGTGAGAATTCCGCGATTGCGTGTCGCCCGGATGATTTGGTCCAAATCGGGGTGCAGCAGCGGCTCACCGCCGGAAAACGTGAGGATGCTCAGCCCAAGCTCGGCGAGCCGGTTAATGCGGTCGATGAGCACCTCGGTCGGGACTGGCTTGGAGGAATCGTCGTACTCGTTGCAATAGGTACACGAAAGGTTGCAGCGGCGAATAGGAATAATATGCGCCATGATCGGGTGGCCCGTAAATAAGCCGCCCTTGAGCACAATCCCCAGTTCCCTCGCCCTGAGTGTGAAGGTTTTCCACGCCCGCTGGGGGCTAAATGGCCTGTTCTGCATTAAGCGAAACTTTCTTTATTTAATCACGAGCCGCGTGGGGCCGCACGTAAGTCTCCGTTACGGAAACAAAGCATCGCTGACGGGCCGGGGCCGCGCTGCGTTGTGCGGCTCGTTTGTTGAAAGCAGTGAGAGTAATTTCCTCCAATACCCACTTACTATTGTGCTCCGAATCGTCGCCCTTGTGGCAGCCGCCTGGCTGCCTCTCCAAGTGGCAGCGGACGATCCCGCTGGTCTGAACATACAGGTTGTAGAAGGCGAAGGCCAGGCGTATTCCATTGGCTCTCGCGCCACGCGCGGGATTACGGTCCAAATAATAAACGATCTTGGCAAGCCCGTCGAAGGCGCAACCGTGACCTTCCGTTTGCCGGGCGAAGGGCCGAGCGGAGCTTTCGCCAACGGCCAAAAAACGGAGATCGCCACCAGCCGTGGCGATGGCCGCGTGAACGCGTGGGGCATGGAGTGGAACCGCACTCCGGGTCCTCTGGAGGTCCGAATCACGGCTTCGAAGGGCGAGCTTCGCGCGGGCACGGTGTGCTCGCTGATGTTGACGAAAGCGGAAGGCGCGCGGACGGCGACGATTTCGGCGGGACACGGCGGCCATAAATGGCTCTGGATCGCGCTCGGAGTAGGAGCAGGCGCCGGGGCGGGGTTGGCCGCCATGCGCTCGGGCTCGGGATCTTCACCTCCGACCGCTGCGGTTAGTGTCACTCAGATCGGGACCCCGACGATTGCGATTGGACATCCATGAGATTTCTTTTGGCTCTGTTTCCGATTTGTGCGTTCGCACAGTCCGGGATCGATCGCCCGCACTTGGGGTTAATGCTCGACCGCGAAGGACAAATGAGGCCCGTGTTCGGAGTTGCGGGAAATTTCCTGACCGGCCGTGGCGCGGGACGCGCGCTCGCAATCGCTTGTTCGCAATCGGGCTGTGTGGCGAAATTGAAGGATTCAATCGTCTCCGCGGGTGCTGTTATTCCCACGCCACCGGGTCCGGCAGTAATCGGGTTGGACTCCACTGGCACTGTAGTGTATTTCCGTTCGCAGAAGCGATTCGCCCGCCTGCAAGCCGGAAGTCTGACATTTCTGGATCAAACCATTCTGGATCAAACCAGCGATGGTGAAGTGCTGTCCGTGCGATCCAACCCGCCCGAGATCGCCATTGCGGCACGGCGCGAAGACGGCATTCGCATCATGACAGTTGAGGGCGCGGTTCTCGATTTTCTTCCTCCAGAGTCGAGAACCGCGCTCCTGCTGTCGGATGCCGTTGTGTATGCGACGGCTGATACACTCGTGCTCCGCCGCGCGGATGGAAGTGAGCTGAAGTTTCCGGCTCCAGGTGTCCGGGATCTTTTCGCGATGGGCGATGGATGGGTCGAGGCGCGCGCGGCCGGCGCGATCTATGCGTTGCGGACGGACCCCGGCCGCGAGCATGTGTACTTCTTGCCGGAGTCCGGCGGGGATGGACAACGATGATCCGCGCAAGTCTGATTTTGCTGCTTGTTCCGTTTGCGGCGCAGGCGCAGTTGAGTCTGTTTGCGGTAAGCGGCACAACCGAGTCGCCAGTAGCGGGTACGTATCAAATCGGCACAGTTGCTACCGGCGTCTCAAAAACAACGCGCCTGCGCGCGAGGAATACGGGCGCTGCAGGAGTAACGGTAACCAATCTCGCCATCAGCGGTTCCGGTTTCAGCATTACCCAAAGTCCATCGCCTCCGTTTACGATCGCGCCCGGAAACTTTCAAGACATATACGTGCAGTTCAGCGGGACACTGCTCGCATCCTACAGCGCGAATTTGCAAATCGTCTACGGCGGCACAAGCGTTTCTGTGCTGTTGCTCGTCACCGTGGTGGCCGCGCCATCCCTCGCGACCGTATCGACAGGTAATGGGTGCACGGGTCCGGACCCTGGCGCGAACACCATCGACTTCGGGAGGATTCAGAGCGGCCAAACGGCCGCCTGCGCCATAGTGTTGAAGAACGGCGGAGCGCAGTCGCTCACGGTCTCGGCGGTTTCCGTATCGGGCGTGGGCTTCCAATTGTCAAATGCGGTCCAAACTCCCATTGTGCTCGCCCCTGGCGGGTCGGCCAACTTCACTGTCAATTTCGCGCCCACCTCGGCAACGACCTATTCAGGGGCGCTAACGGTCAACACGCAAACTTACCCGCTGACGGGCATCGCGTTCAGTGCTCCGCTTCCAACACCGAGCCTGCAATTCGATGCCGGAATTCCCGCCAGCGGCCAGCAGCGGACGCTGACAATGCAGCTAGGCTCACCATCGCCTATAGCTGCGTCCGGTTCGGTGCTGCTTTCTTTTCGCTCCGCCTCCACGGTTATGTCCGACGACCCGGCCGTGGTGTTCGTCGCAACGGGAGCCCGCTCCGTGCCGTTTTCCATTAATGCCGGCGATACGCAGTTTAAGCTCGGCGGTCAAACGGGCGCGGTATTCCAGACCGGCACGACGGCCGGTTCCATCAGCTTCAGCATCTCTAGCAACGCGACGTTCGCCGGTTCTGCCTCGGCTTCCATGACAATCCCGCCCGCCGTTGTCGCTGTCGATAACGCGGCCGCTACCAGCCGCGCGGGCGACCTCGATATCCAGGTATGGGGCTTCGATAACACCTATTCGGCCGGCCAGATGTCCTTCACGTTTTATGACACCGCGGGTAACATGATTCACCCCGGCGCGGTTTCCGCCGACTTCACTTCCCAGTTCCATACCTACTTCGCCGCCGGGAACGGAGGAAGCGCCTTTCAGATGCGCGTCAGTTTTCCGGTGGTTGGCGATTCGACCCAGGTCGGCGCGGTGGATGTGAAGTTAACTAACTCCGCCGGTGCCGCCACCCTTCAACGACTAACATTTAACCCCTGATTCGATGCACGCGAACCGCAACGCTCCGCTCCTCGCCAAACTCTAACCATAGAGGTAAGTTCGATGCCAGCGACGGTTTGGAAAGGGTATTTGAGTTTCGGCCTGGTTTCATTTCCGGTCCGGCTGTTTTCGGCCGCCCGCCCGGAGACGATCCACTTCCATATGCTTCACAATAAGGATCTTTCGCGCATCAAGGAGGTTTGGTACTGCGCGGAGGAAAACAAACCGGTAGATCGCTCCGACATCGTCAAGGGCTACGAAACCGGAAAAGGCGAGTACGTGGTGGTGGAGGAGGAAGAACTCAAGAAGATCGCCCCGCCTACGGCGACCACGATGGAAATTTTGCAGTTCGTAGCGGGCGACGACGTCGATCCGATTTTCTTCGAGAGTTCGTATTATGTCGCTCCCGAAGAGGCGGTCAGCAAACCATACGCGCTATTTATGGCCGCTCTCTCCGACACAAAGCATAATGCGATCGCGAAAATGGCGATGCACAACCGGGAGCATATTGTGTTAATCCGTCCCGCCGAGGGCGGCTTGCTGCTCCATACCCTGTACTATCCCGATGAATTGCACAAAGCCAACAAAGCCCAAGCGCCGAAGTCGAAATATTCGGCTCAAGAGCTTCAGATGGCGAAAACGCTGGTCGAGCACCTCACCGGGCCGTTCGAGCCCTCCAAGTTTCACGACACCTACCGCGAGAACGTGGAGCGCCTGATCGAACAAAAACAAAAGGGCCAGAAGATCACGACGGTAAAACAGCCTCGCAACGCGCCCGTGATTGACATTATGGAGGCCCTGAAGCGCAGCCTAAAAGCTGCGCCGGAGCAAAAGCCATCGCGTACCAGCCCGCGGAAAAAGCACAAAGCCGCGTGACCTAGGCTGCGCCGGCCAATTCTTTCAACCTCAACGCATTCTTTACCGCAAACCCCTGCTGATCGTTGTCGAAGAACACGTAAGCGGCCTCCGATTTCCATTCGTGCAGCCGGCGAAGCCAAGCGTTCAGAGCATTATCGCTATAACTGCCCTGGTACTTTCCACGGGGTCCGTGCAAGCGAATATAAATGAAATCGGCCGTCACTTGTAGAGGGGACTGAAATCCGGCGAGATCGAAAATGCAGTACGCCACACTGAATTTCTCCAGCAGCTTATAAATTGCCACTGTGTTCCATGTGGGATCGCGAAACTCGAACGCATAACGATGCGCGCGAGGCAGAGCTTGTAAAAATTCGCGCAATCTGTCCTCGTCTATCGCCCAATGCGGCGGGAGCTGAAAGAGCACTGGGCCTAATTTGCGCCCCAGAAGATCGATACGCGAAAAGAAGCGCTCCAACCCCATCGCCGGATCTTTCAGCTTTTTCATGTGAGTAAGAAAACGGCTACCCTTCACGGCGAAACGGAATTGCGCGGGCGAGCTCTCTTTCCACTGCGTGACGGCATCTTCTGTCGGCAGCCGGTAAAACGTATTGTTCAGCTCGACGATATCGAAATGCTGCGTGTAGTACTCGAAGCGCTTCGATAGCGGAAGGTCAGGCGGGTAAAAGGGGCCTTTCCAATGGCCATAATGCCAGCCTGACGTACCAATGTGAATGTCGGTGCTCAAACTCTCTTGAGTATTGGGGTCCTGCTCCCGGCCGCTGCTGCCGCCAAGCCCACGATAAGGGAACCCCAGGCAAACCAGTCGCCGTGGCGGGTGTAGAAGGTGGAATCGGAGACATAGTTAAATCCCATGTCGGCGGCAAGTTCGCGGTAGGGTTCCAGCCGCTCCGCGACCCGGCCCGCGGGATCGATCATGGCCGTAATTCCGTCGTTGGTGGCGCGCAAAATCCAGCGCCGGTTTTCAGCGGCGCGCATGCGGACCAGCGCCAGATGCTGCTCTCGCGCGGCGCTGCGCCCGAAGTAGCCGTCATTTGAGAGATTCACCAGCAGCTCGGAGCGGTCGCGCGCGAACTGGCGTACAAAATCCGGGAACGCGGATTCATAGCAAATGAACGACCCCACGCGGTGGCCGCCGGCTTGGAACACCACGATGCGATTTCCGGGCACGAAATCGCCCGCCTCCTTGGTGATGCGGTTTACCCAACCGAATGGCGGAGGCACGAATTCGCCGAAGGGGACCAGGTTGACTTTGTCGTACTCGCCGGCGATGTGTCCGGCCGGATCCACGAGAAACGCGGAGTTCAGGGGAGCCGTGCTCGACGTGTGGCCCACGCCGCCGAACAACAAGTAAGCATTTGAATGACGGGAGATCTGTCCGACGAAATCCCGGAAATCGGGGCTCTCCGGATAGAACGGCGCGGGCGCCTCCGGCCACACGATCAGCGGCGATGGCGAAAGGCGGGAAAGCCCGGCCAAATGGTCTTCTTCGGTTTGAAGCAATGGGACCGTCCACTGCGTCTCGGTGTCGATATTGGGCTGAACCGCTCGAACGGATTGTGTTGCCGAAGCGGCTTTGGGCAGAGCGGGCAGGAACGGCAGCACCACCAGCAAGCCGAGCCAGGCGAGTTGCCAACGCGGTCTTCTCATAATCACCAATGCGACCGCACAGGCGAGCGCCGCGAAGACGAAGGAGATTCCGTACACGCCGATGTAAGGCGCCAGCCGCGTGGGCAGCGGCATATCGATGCCGGCGTTGCCCAGATCCAGCCACGCGAAGCCGAATGTGCCGTGCGTCCGCTCAATGCCGGTCCACAGCGCCGCAATCGCCGGTATCGCCCACCACTTCCGGATTGCCCAGCCCGCAAGCAACGCAAACAGCGCCATGTGAAGACCTTTGAGAGTCGCAAATAAGAAAAACGAGACCCAACTCAGCCACACATCCAAGCCGCCGTGCACCGCGAGAACGAATTGAATCCAGTAGCAGACGCCGAACCAAAAAACGAAACCGGCCGCCCAGCCGTAAAGCGCCCGCATTTTCCACGACGCTTCCCGCGCGGAGGCGATGATGATCGGCGTCAGCGCCACCGGTGCGAGCCAGTTGAAGTTGAACCTCGGGAAAACGGCGATTAGTAGGAGCGCCGAAAGGATCGACAGCGCGAAATTCACAGATGCTGGAGGTCGGCCATATACGAACTACGCACGAAGGGGCCGCTAAACACCAGCTTAAACCCAAGCGACAAACCGAACTCCCGGAAGGCCTCGAAACGCGCGGGCGCAATAAACTCGCGGACCGGCAGATTGCGGCGTGTGGGCTGAAGATACTGGCCTAGAGTTGCGACGTCTACGCCGGCGGAGCGAAGATCTCGCAGAAGTTGCTCGACTTCTTCCGGCGATTCACCTAGCCCAAGCATTGCGCCGGATTTCGTTAGAGTTTGCGGACGGTGATGTTTTGCAAACCGCAGCACGTCGAGAGATCTTTCGTACACAGCTTGCGGTCGCACCGTTTTATAGAGCCGGGGCACTGTCTCGACATTGTGGTTGAAAACATCCGGGCCGGCCTGAAGGACCCGCGCAATGGCGGTCAGATCGCCGCAAAAGTCCGGAGCCAAAACTTCCAGGCGCGATTCGGGCAACGCGCGGCGAACCTCCACGACCGTTTGCGAGAAATGCGCCGAGCCTCCGTCCGGCAAATCGTCGCGGTTCACGCTGGTGATCACTACGTGTCGAAGTTGCATCGCGGCCGCCATACGCGCAACATTGGCCGGTTCCTCGGGATCGAGCGCGCCTGGATGGCGGCTCTTCGGAACCGAGCAGAATCCGCAACCCCGCGTGCACACATTGCCAAGGATCATAAACGTGGCCGCGCCGCGATGGAAGCAGTCGTGAATATTGGGACAACGTGCCGATTCGCACACGGTATGCAGCCTCCGTTGCCGGAGTTCGGCTTTCAGCTTATGAACCGCCGCGAACTGGTTCTGTGGCTTGCGCAGCCACTCGGGCAATCGCGGCGAGGCGGGGGCCAATTGGACCAGGCCCTCCATTTCAGAACCTCCGGAAAATGGCGCTCTTGCCCGGGAATCCGGCGTTTTGCAAATCGTCGCGGGCCTTATTCACGCCGCCTTCCGCAATGGGACCAACCAGCACGCGAAAGCTGCCAGGCTTGTCCGGAACTTCCATAACGATCGCGCTGAAGTTCTTCTTGCGCAGAACCTCAATTTCAAGCTCCGCCTCTTGTTTCGGAATTGCGGCGATTTGGAGGAATACGCCCGACGGCGGTTCATCTGCCGGGACAACTGCCTTGGCCGCAGACTCCGGCTTGGTTTCGATTGTCTTGGTCTTTTCCTGTTTCGCCGATTCCGCGAGCTTTTCGGACGGCGCCGCTGAAGACGGGTCAGTTTTTCCGGACGGACCGTCGGCCGGTTGTTCTTTCGGCACGGGCGAGTCTACCACCAACGGCTTGACGTCGGATTTGTGCACCGTAGCAACGTCCACGGTTGTTGCGGGCCCCGAGTTACGGCCCATAATGTAGCCCATTCCAAAGAACAGAGCGAGAAGGATGACGACGATAAAAAACACGCCCAGAAGCTGGCCGTTGCCGAGCACTAATTCAACTTCGCCGTCTTCGTTTTTCTTCACCTATGGTTGCCTGCCGTCGGGGGATTCGGGGGAGCCGAGCTTCTTCAAAAGCGCGCCTATTGAAGACAGTATATCGATCGGAAGAGGAAAAACGACAGTGGTGTTTTTTTCCGATCCGATCTCGACCAGCGTTTGGAGATAACGTAGCTGGACTGCGATTGGCTGCCGTGCCATGGTTTCGGCCGCGCGCTCCAGGTTCAACGCCGCTGCCAGCTCTCCTTCGGCGTGAATGATCTTCGCGCGGCGTTCTCGTTCGGCTTCGGCCTGACGCGCGATCGCTCGGATCATTTGATCGGGTAAGTCTACCTGCTTGACCTCCACCATAGTCACCTTTACGCCCCAAGGTCCCGTGTGTTGGTCGAGTACCCCTTGTAATTTCACATTTAGCTTTTCCCGCTGGCTGAGGAGTTCATCCAGCTCCACTTCGCCGAGCACGCTGCGCAAAGTTGTTTGCGCGAGCTGCGAAGTCGCATAAAGATAATTCGCGACCTCCAGCACCGCCCTGCTGGGATCGACGATGCGGAAATAAATGACCGCGTTGACCTTTACGGTGACGTTATCGCGAGTAACCACATCCTGCGCCGGCACTTCGAAAGCCTCAATCCGCAACGATACACGCACCATTCGGTCGATAGGCGCAAAAACCAGGATGACTCCCGGCCCTTTCGGCTGCGCCAACACTCGCCCGAGGCGGAAAATGACTCCGCGCTCATATTCCGCCAATATTTTGATGCTGGAGATCAGATAAATCGCGATCACTAGAACTGGAATTAAGACGGTGAGGTCCACGCGCTCCCTCCTCGATCGATTGACAGCTTAGGGATTTACGATACCACTTCAAGCCGTAGGACTTTCGTTAAAATGAGACGTGGCATTCACTATCAGCGAAGAGTTTCTGCCCGCCACTCTGACCTCCCATCCTATGACGGATGAGCAGTTCGCCGAATTCTGCGCGGAGCATCCGGATCTGTTTTTCGAGATGACCTCGACTGGTGAAATCATCGTAATGCCTCCTACCTACAGCCTCACGGGCGCTCGAAATTCGAAGATTCTTGGACAACTAAACAGCTGGGCTGAATCGGATCGGCGCGGCGTCGTGACCGATTCGTCCGCTGGATTCGTTCTCCCCAATGGAGCAAGGCGTTCTCCCGACGCCGCCTGGACCGCAAAGGAGAGAGTACAACAGCTAGACCAGACAAGCCGGGAAGGGTTCTGGCATCTCTGTCCTGATTTCGTGATCGAGCTTAGATCGAAGTCAGATCGGCTGCCGGTGATCCGCGAAAAAATGAGGGAATGGATCGCCAACGGGGCGCAGCTTGGGTGGTTGATCGAGCCCGAGAGCCGCTCAGTTGAGATTTATCGTGCTAACAGCGAGCCCGAGATCCTGAGCGCTCCGACATCGATAAAGGGCGAGCGTCCGTTGGATGGTTTCATATTGAATCTTTCACCGGTATGGGACCCGCTAAACCCGGCGAGCTCCTAGCGGTTGGTGACCTTTACTCATTAATATCGAACGCGCTTTCGAGCGAGATGTCGATCGCTGGATTTGAGGTGTGCAGCGTTGTGCAGGCGAAGCTCCTGCGGCGCGGGCGAGAGGACCTCAACCACAGCAAAGGGAGGGATTTTGGGGATTCCTGTTCAGATATTGTCATTACGCCAAACAGCGATAGCGGCGACGCGATAACGTCCATCGGGACTTTCGTGCTCATGCCGCCCTCGTCTGCATTATGGCACTTCAGGTCTATTTCAGGCGCTATAGTCGAAAAAAGGCGCTGCGCGTTCAAACTTTTCCAACGAGACCCGGCGTCTCTACAAACGGAGCAAGCATTTGATCTTCCGCGAGGTTGAAGATCGAGACCTGATCGCGAAAGCGAGGCGGGGCGATGTGGAGGGCTACAACCTTCTGGTGTCCCGGTGGGAAAAGCGTGTCTTCAATTACCTTCTGCGGCTGGTTTCCAATCGCGAAGATGCGCTTGACTTGAGCCAGGACGTGTTCTTGAAGGCGTATCAAAACTTGCCCAAACTCGAAGATCCGGACCGTTTTTCCGGCTGGTTGTTCCGTATTGCCCATAATGAGGCCTTCTCCTTGTTGCGGCGCAAGCGGCCGGAAACGGATCTCGAGTTCCAGATTGCAGCTCCGGGCTCCGACGACCGCCTGCTTCCAATGGAGCTTTCGCTAGCGGTGGAAAGCGCACTGAAGCGTTTAACCAAGGACCAGCGGGAGACAGTTTTGCTAAAGGTTTACCAGGGTTTTAAATTCGACGAAATCGCGGAAATTCTGGATTGTCCGGTTTCGACGGTAAAGTCCCGCTTGTACACGGCCCTCGATATCTTGAAAACGGTTTTAGCTCCTGCTGCCCTAAGAGGTGAATCATGAGTTGCGAATCTTACGATTTGAAGGCATATGCATTAGGCGAGTTGGACCGCCCGGCGCGGCGCGATGCCGAGAGCCACGCCGCCACGTGCGGGAGCTGCCGTGAAGAAATGGCGGCGCTACGGCTGACGCTCGATTCGCTTTCCACGCTCCGCGAGGAAGAAATTCCGCGGCGGATTGCTTTCGTTTCCGACAAAGTGTTCCAGCCGCGCTGGTGGCAGCGCTTGTTTAATCCCAATTTCGCCGCGGCCTGCGTGATCGCGGCGGCGATTCTGGTGCACGCTTTCGCGCGTCCGTCGGAAAACCCGGCGGCATTAAACCAAGCCGTGGTCCAGGCGCAAATAGATGCAGCCGTGAATAAGGCCGTCGCTCAAGTGGAGGCGCGGCATGCCGAAGAAACTGAGATGATTTTCTCGGAATACGACAAACGTTTTGCCCAGATGTATCGAACTGCAGCAGGATTGGTGCGTCAATGAAAAAAACTATTTGGATTTGCTCTCTTCTGTTCTTGTTTGGCGCCATCGCCTTCACCGCGATTACGCCCGCCCGCGTCACCCGGCCAACGCTCCGTTCCATGGAAAAAAGCCTGGATGAGCGAATTAATACGATGTGGCCGGACAATCCGCTCACGGTCGTGGGCCCTACCCGCGCGGTATACCTCGAAGGCTATGGAGCCGTGTTCACGGCCGAGATGAGCCTGGCCAACGAGGGCATCTCGCTGATGCACACGATCCTAACGCCGCAGGACAAGGCTCTCGTGGTTAAGAAAAAGAATGAGCGCGTTCCGCAACTAAGAAAGGCGCTGGAAGAAGCGCTCGTCGGAACGGCGGCTTCACTTGACACCGTGCCGCCGAACGAGCAGGTGGTGATTCAGGTGGTGCTCGACCGGTACACTTGGGAGGAATCGCCGAGCTATCCTGCCGAGATGATTTTCCAAGCCACGCGCCAGAAGCTTCTCGATGTCAAACACGCGAACGGCGCGGGCATGGAAACGGCGATCAAGATTACGGAGCACTAATAGTCAGTTTTCAGTCTTCAGTTGTCAGTTATCAGTGACGTGTCACGACGGTCATACTGACCACTGACAACTGATAACTGACGACTGATAACTGATAACTGACGACTGATAACTGACGACTGATAACTGAGAACTGTTATGCGTCTTGGCGAGATCCTCATAGACAGGCGTTCGATCACCCAAGAGGATCTGGACCGCGCCCTCGAACTGCAGGCTGAGCGCGGCGATAAGCTCGGCAAAATCCTGGTCGATCTCGGCTTCGCCGCCCAGCGAGATATCCTTTCCGCGCTGGCGCAACAATTAGAGATCCCGCTGGTTTCAATCGAAGGCCCGCCCGCGGTTTCGCCCGAAATCGAAACGCTCTCGCCCAAATTTCTGCGCCAGTTCCGCTGTTTACCGGTCGCCCAGCACGATCACACGGTCACTCTGGCGATGGCCGACCCGCTGGATTTCGAGACGCGCTCCACGGTCGCGTCCTGCACCGGCTTGGCGGTAAACGCCGGTCTCGCCGCCGAACAAGAAATTCTCGACGCCATCGACCGCTACTATGGCCAGGCGGCTAAGAACGAGGCTGAGGCGATCTCGCCCTCGGCCGATGCCGAGGACCTCGAGCACTTGCGCGACATGGCCAGCGAGGCTCCGGTGATCCGGCTGGTGAATGCGATGATCGCGCAAGCCGTGGAAAAACGCGCGAGCGATATTCATATCGAGCCGTTTGAAAAAGAATTTCGCATCCGCTACCGGATTGACGGCGTGCTGGTGAGCCAGGACCCGCCGCCGCGCGAGTTAAAAGCTGCCATCATCAGCCGCGTCAAGTTGATGGCGCGACTGAATATCGCCGAGCGGCGGCTGCCGCAGGACGGGCGCATAAAAATCAAAACGCTGGGCCGTGAAGTCGATCTGCGCGTTTCCACATTGCCGACGCTTTACGGCGAAAGTGTCGTCATGCGATTGCTTGACCGGTCAGCTGGAGATTTTTACGACCTGGAACGGCTCGGTTTCGACGCGCATATGCTTTCGCGCATGCAGTACTACACGTCGCTGCCGCACGGCATTTTTTTGGTCACCGGCCCCACGGGAAGCGGCAAATCAACTACGCTTTACGCGGCGCTGAAGCGGATCAATCAGACCGATAAAAAGATCATCACGATTGAAGATCCCGTGGAATACCAGATGGACGGTATCAATCAGATCCACGTGAATCCGCAGATCGGGCTGACTTTCGCGCAGGGGCTGCGTCACATCGTGCGCCAGGACCCCGACGTCATTATGGTCGGCGAAGTTCGTGATCGCGAGACGGCTGACATCGCCATTCGGGCCGCTCTCACCGGGCACTTCGTTTACTCAACGCTCCACACCAACGATGCGCCGAGCGCCATAACGCGGCTATCGGACATGGGCGTCGAAAATTATTTGATGACCTCCTCGCTGGTTGCGGTGCTCGCGCAGCGGCTTGTTCGGGTCATTTGTGAAGAGTGCAAAACAGGCGCTGGAACGGCATTAACACCCGAGGGCGAAACAATTGCGGTTTGCAAGGGCGCGGGATGCGATCACTGCTTCGGGACAGGGTTCCGCGGACGTGTCGGCATATTTGAGTTGATGGAGCTGAACGAGGAGCTTCGGGGCGTCATCATGCGCAATGAAGATGCGAGCAAAATTACCGCTTGCGCGCGGCGTCACGGAATGCGGAATCTGCGCGAGGACGGCTGGCTTAAAGTGCGGCGGGGTGTCACAAGTCCCGAGGAAGTAACGCGCGTGACACAGGAGTTTTAGTAGGACAAGCTTAAGCTTGTCCCACCGGAATGGCGACAGCATTTCAGTTTCGGGCGGTTGCATCGGACGGGAAAATCCGCACGGGAACGCTTTCCGCCAACACCGACAAACTCGCCGCGGCGGAGCTCCGGCGCCAGGGTCTCATTCCCGTATATGTCGGCCTTGATCAAAAGAAGTCCGGCATCGAACTGCGTCTGCCCTCGTTCGATCGCGGCAAGCGGAAGGACGTGCTCTTCTTTACTCAGGAGATTTCGACCCTGCTCAATGCGGGCGTTCCGCTGGACCGCGCGATCGGAATCACCGCGGAATTGACGGAGCGCGCCGGCTTCCGCCTGCTTATCCTGGACGTTCTTCGGATCTTGAAGGGCGGCAAGTCGCTCGCCGATAGCCTTGCGGCACATCCGTCGCATTTTCCAGAGCTATACGTCAATATGGTTCGCGCGGGCGAAGCGTCGGGATCGCTGTCGCAGATTTTCGAGCGCTTGGCCGAGTTCGAGCGCACACGGGACGATCTTCGCGGCTACATCGTCAGCTCACTGATTTATCCGGCGCTGCTGACCTGCGTGGGCATCGGATCCATATTCATCCTGCTGAATTTCGTGGTGCCCCGTTTCGCGCAGATTTTTTCCGATCCGCGAATGAAAATCCCCACGCCCACGCTGATGATGATCGAGGCCAGCCATGTCTTGCAAACGTGGTGGATTCCCGGCGTTGTGGCATTGGCCGCGATCGTTGTCGCCTTCTACTCTTATATCCGCACGCGGCCGGGGCGTTTGTGGTGGGACGCAGCCCGGCTAAAGCTTCCGTTATTGGGGGACGCGTTGCGCAAAGCCGAAACCGCGCGTTTCGCTCGCGCGATGGGAACTCTGGTCGCCTCCAGCGTGCCGCTGGTGCAATCCATCGGGATCTCACGCGGGATTCTGAATAACCGGCGCATGGCGGGTTCGCTCGAGGGGGTTTCGGAAGGCGTGAAGCGGGGCGAAGGCATCGCCGCGCCGCTGCGAAAAACCGGCGAATTTCCTCCGCTCGCAAGCCACCTGCTCAGCGTCGGCGAAGAAACGGGCCGGCTGGATGCGATGTTCAACCGCATGGCCGATATCTACGAAAATGAAACACGAAGCGCGATTCGGCGCTTTACATCTTTATTCGAGCCGTTGATCATTCTGGTGATGGGAATCGTGATCGGCTCGCTGATTTTGAGTTTGCTGCTGGCCATCACGAGTATTAACGACGTGAATCTATGAAAAACAGAAAAGTTAGCGCTTTCGTTTCCGAGCGTGGCGTCACGCTTATCGAAATGTTGGTGGTGGTCGTGATCATTGGTCTGTTCGTCGGTTTGGTCTCGGTCAACATGTTCAAAAAAGCCGATGAGGCCAAGCGCACGGCGGCGCACGCGCAGATCGCGAATTTTTCGCAGGCGCTGGGGCTTTATAAGCTCGACACCGGGACGTTTCCCTCGACAGACCAGGGGCTGCAGGCGCTTCGAGTCAAGCCCGATGCGAATACGAGTAACTGGAACGGGCCATATCTTCCGCAAGATATTCCGATGGACCCGTGGGGGCGACCCTACTTGTACAAATATCCCGGCGATCACGGTGACGAACCCGACGTAATGTCGCTCGGCGCGGACGGCCAGCCGGGCGGAGAAGGGAACAATGCCGACATCGGGAGTTGGAGCAGCAAATAGCCGCGTGGGGCAGGTTGCCAACCTGCGCGCGATTGCCAATCGTGCTGGACAGGCTGTCGGAAGGCTGACCAGGCGGGTTAGCAACCCGCCGCAGGTTGGCAACCTGCCCCACAGAGGTGCTTGCTCACAAACCGGCGTTACCCTGCTGGAGCTACTGATCGTCATGACGATTGTGGCTCTGCTCGCGGGCCTCAGCTATCCGTCCGTTTCCTCGGGCATCGATTCCATGCGTCTGCGCTCCGCCGCCGATCGGGTCGCGTCGTTTCTGAATGTCGCGATGGACCGCGCCGACCGGAAGCAGCAGGTGGTGGAGATAAGAATCTCGCCGGCCGAAAACGCGATCGGCGCCCGCTCGGCGGATTTAAGCTTTGACCGTAAAGCGGAGATTCCGGATTCCGTCCGCATCGCCTCCATCGACCCGCCGCTCGTAAACGGCACGGAATCGGACGCGGCGCGGCGGTTCCTGATTTACCCTGGAGGCACTTTACCGCGAATCGTCATCGGGCTGGTTTCGAAAGATGGCCGCAAGCGCCAGGTCATCATCGATCCCATGACGGGTATGCCGCGCACGGAAGCTCAATGAACCACGGTTTCAAGAAAACGACGGCGGGATTCACGCTTCTTGAGGTGCTGGTCGCGGCGATGATTATGGGGATTGCGGTAGCGGGCGTTCTGAGCGCAATTGCTTCGGCTACCAGGAATGCGTCGCGGCTAACGCAGTACGATCGCGCTACGCTTCTGGCTCGGCAGAAGATGAATGAGTTGTTAGTCAATCTCTCCGCGCCTCGAAATACACCGATGACGGGCGCCTGGGACTCTGTCCCAAATGCCGGTTGGACAGCAACCGTAACGCCGTTCGAGGCCGCTCCCGGAGCGGGCCCCGGGCTGTGGGCAGTGGATCGGATCGAGTTGGAAGTGTGGTGGATGGACGGGGCGACGCGCCGGATTCTTTCCCTTGAAGGCTTCCGCCGCGGGATTTTGCAGCCGGGAGATTCGCTGAATGCAAAGTGAGCGTGGCGTCACCCTCATTGAACTCCTCTTCGCCGTCACGTTAGTGGGGCTGATCTCGACAGGTCTGCTTTTCGCCATGCGCACCAGCCTGCTTACCTACGACAGATTGAACCAGCGTATGGCGGACGACCGCCGCGCTATGCGCCTGGAACTGACGTTGGAGCGTCAGATCAGCGGCATGCTCCCCATCATGGGCGATTGCGGCGCCCGCCGGGTCTTTTTTAACGGCGATCAGCAAACGCTGCGGTTCATCAGCGGTTATTCGCTGGCGGAGGGTTCCCGGGGGAATCCGCGCATCGTGGAGTACCAGGTGGACCGCGATCCGAGCGGCGGCGTGCGGCTGATGATGAATGAGCGCGTGTACGGAGGTCCAACAACAACGGCGCCGCTATGCGCCAGCGGCGCGTTTCTTCCCGTGAGTATCGATTCGCAGTCGGTGGAGGCAGCGGGAAGGCTCGCTTATTGCAGGATCGCGTACCACGAGTTCATCCGAGAGAATTTGCTGGCGGGCAATTGGGTGATCATGTGGAACCGGCCTACGCTGCCCTCCGCTGTACGCATCGAGATGGCCGCGTTAGATCCTGGCGCCACGCGACTTCCGCCGCTCACGTTGAATGTGCCATTGCGAATTACGCGCGATTTGGGTGTTCCCTATGTGGACCAGGAGTGACGCGCATGAAAGGCATTTATGGGGCAGGATGCTATCCTGCGCGCGATTGCCAATCGCGCTCGGCGATCTGTGCCGGCAGCGGCGAGGCGGGTTAGCAACCCGCCGCAGGTTGGCAACCTGCCGCGCTTCGCGTGGGAGCGCGTTACTCGCGGTGCTGTGGATGTCCGCGGCCCTCGCCGCAATCGCATTCTCGATCTCCTCCACTGTCCGCTCCGAAACCGATCGCGTCAGCACCGCGGCGGACGGCCTGCGCGCGTCTTATCTCGCAAGTGGCGCGGTCGAGCGCGGAATCCAGCACATGATGTGGGGGCCAGATTACCGCAACCCCGACGGATCCGCCCGCTTTTGGGAGCCGAACCTACCGCGGATGAACCTGCGCTTTCCCTCCGGCGAAGCGGTTGTGGAGATGATCCCCGAATCGTCGAAGCTGAATATCAACGTCGCTTCCGCCGACGATCTGTACCGGTTGGCGCTGGCCCTCACGGACGATCCGGCGCGCTCGCGGGAAATCGCGGATGCCATCGTGGAGTGGCGCTCTCCGGGCGGCACGGGCGCTCCCGCCGCCCTCAGTCTTGTCGCGGGTCAGACTTTTCCCCCGCGCCACGCGTCTTTTGAAGAGATCGAAGAATTATTACTGGTGCGCGGCGTGACTCCCGAACTGTTTTACGGCAACTTCGTGGCGGACACCGAGGGGCGGCTTTATGCTCGCGGTGGTTTGCGGGATGCGGTCAGCGTATGGGGACTTAATGCATATTTCGATGTGAACACCGCCACGCCGGCTTTGCTCGAGGCTCTCGGTGTGTCCGTCGACGGTATCGCGCAGATCGTGCAGCGGCGCGCCCTTCGGCCCTTCCGCGATCTGGGTGAGTTAAACCAGCTCGGGATTTCCGCGCCCCGGCTGTATGTAGGGGGCAACTACATTTGGACTCTGCGCGCCACCGCGCGTCTGAACACATCCACCCGCGCTCCATCCGACGTTGTTCGAACTTCTTCCGCTACCGTGAAGCTGCTCGATCGCAGGCAAAATTATCAAATGCCGGTGCATGTGCTGCGTTACTACGACGACGCATGGTCGCAGCTTGCCCTTGCTCCCCCCGGACCCGGAGCGCCCGCGCAATGATTCCTCCGGCGATCAAGAAATGGCTGGCAATCGGCAGCGGGGTAGGGATTCAAATTACAGGCCCGAAGGGATCTGAATCCTTGCGCATCGCCGCGGTTCGCGTGCGGCCGGGAGGCGCTCAACTGCGCGGCGAGTTTACGATCGAGGATTTCGCACACCAACCCGCGGCGGCATGGGGCGTGGAACTCGCGACGTTCCTTGGGAAGCTCAATCTTCGCGATTCCCCCGCGGTGGCGTTGTTGCCGAGGCACGACGTAATCGTGCGGCCCCTGACTCTTCCCGGCGTAGCCGCGAAAGACCTTAATAGCGCGGTGCGCTTTCAACTTGACGGCCTGCATCCGTACAGCGAAGACGACGTGTATTACAGTTGGTGCCGCCTGCCCGGGACGAGCGCGGTGATGGTCGCCGTGGCCCGGCGCACCGCAGTGGAACGCTATGCGGCGCTGTTCGCCGAAGCCGGAGTCAGGTTAGCGGGGTTTACATGCTCCGCGGCAGCCGCGCATTCGGCCCTTCGCATTTACGGAGCGACTCCTCCCGCCGAGTTCATAGCCTATGAGGCGTCCTCTCCAGCGGTTGAGATTTACGGCGAGAGCGCCGCGCGTCCGGTGTTCTCGGCAAGCTTCGACGTGAGTCGTGAGCGCGCGGCCGCGCTAGCCGCGGCGGAAATGCGCGCCGATGCGCAAACCGTAGCGACACCGCTTTCTGCACTGCTGGATTGCGATCCACCGCTGCCCTATGCCGCCGCTCTGGTTTCCGCGTGCCCGCGCTTATGCCTGCCCCTGAATTTGCTTCCCGCAGAGCGGCGCGTCGTCAGTTCGGCTTTGCGCTGGGTCCCCACCGGCGCGCTCGGCGCATTGGCCCTGATGTTGGCGGGCGCTTTCGTGGCGCTGCCCAATTACGAGCGGCGCCATTTCGCGGGGTCGATTGAAGCGCAGATTCAACAGACCTCGGCGCTGGCTGCCCGCTCGAACCAGCTTGATAAGGATATCGAAGCCGCGCGCCGGCGGACGGAGTTCCTGGACAATTTCCGCCGCCATGCCAAATCCGATATGGATGTACTTGCGGAATTAACCAAGCTTTTGCCTCCCCCGACGTGGCTCAATTTGACCGAGATTTCGGACAAGCAAGTGGTGGTGGGAGGCGAGACAGATCAGGCCGAGCCACTGCTTAAAATTCTTGACGCCTCGCCGTTGTTTGAATCCTCTGAATTTCAAGGCCCGCCGGTGCGAACCGCCACCGGATGGATCTTTCGTATCCGCACCAATCGGGAAGGAGCGCGGCCATGACTTTGCAGCCGCGCGATCGCCGCGCGCTGGCGACGTTGGGAGTGTCTGCACTCTTATCCGCCATTGTGTATTTCTGGCCTGCGGGAGCATCGGCGCCGAAAGTGGTTGCATCCGTAGATTCGATCAATATCGAGGAGAAGCGCCTGGCGCGCCTTCGTGACGCCGCGGCGCTGATTCCCCAAAAGGAGCAGGTTCTTAAGACCGTCACCGCGGAACTGGCCAAGCGTGAAGCTGGGTTAATCCAGGCCGACACTGCCCCGCAGGCGCGCGCGCATGTGCTTGAAGTTTTGCGGCGGCTCTGCGACGGAGAAGGGATTCAAGTGCGCTCCACGGAGCTTGGCTCTATCGCGCCGCTGGATGCGTACGGCAGCGTGAGCGCCGCCGTTCAAGTGGAGTGCAGGATCGAGCAACTTGTGAATCTGCTGGCCGCCATTGCCTCACAGCCGGAATTGATTACCACCACTGATTTGCGCATCACAGCCGCGAACGATTCTAAAGACAAGCTCATCGGAGCGCGGATCGCCGTGACCGGCGTGATCGCGCGAAGGCTGGCGCCGGATTCAAACAAAGACAAAAGAGGAGCGGGCGGGCTGTGAGTCGCAGGCTCTGGCTGTTGAATTTCGCGTTAGTCGCGCTCGTCGGCGTGCTGTTTTGGCGGCTGCGCCTGAAGTATTTAGCCGAAGAATCGGAGCAGCGTGCCTTCCTGTCGCAAGCGCCGCACATGCGGGCGCTGCTCGCTCCGCCGGCCCCGCCTCCGCTCGGGCCGGTTAAACCTGCCGATTATGCCGAGGTCGCGGAAAAGATGTTGTTTTCCAAAGACCGCAATCCGAACGTAATCGTGCAGCCTCCGCCTCCGCCTCCGCCGCCTCCGCCGATGCCGGCGCTGCCGTTTTACTACGGCCAGATGGCCATCGGCCAGCCGGTGGTGCTGCTAGGCGTCGCGAATAACGGAGAACAGAAGAGCTACCACGTTGGCGAGGACGTTGGCAAGTTCAAGCTAACGGCTTTCGATGTCGAGACGATCACGTTTGAGTGGGATGGGAAGCAGGTGGTTCGCAAGCTGCAGGAGTTGATTCCCAAGGAGGTCGTTCCTGCCGCCGCGCCCGCGACAGCGGCCTCGGGGCCCAATCCGGATGCCGGCCCTAAAACGAGCATTGTCGCTCCGGCTGTGAAACAGGAACTCGCAACCAAGCCGGCCGAGCCCGGAGTGGATATGGGCGCGGGTTTTCGCGGCTGCGTGGCGGGCGACACCTCGCCGGCGGGAACTGTGTCAAACGGCTATAAGAAAAACATCACGCAGGGATTGATGGGGCAAACCTGCTATTGGGAAAAGGTGAAATGAGCAAAGAAGCTGTAAGCTTTAAGCGATCAGCGGCCGGTATTTCGTGTGTGGTGTTATTCGCGCTAACGGGGGCGTACGGGCAAGCGCCCGCGCCGCAGCAGCCGCAGCCCGCGCCCGGGCCGCAGCAGCCGCCCCCGGCGCCCGTGCCGATCGGAAATCTGGCCATAGCCAATGGCTCCTTGCGGGAAGTGGTGACGCAGCTTGCCCAAGCCCTCAAGATCAACATCATTCTCGATCCGAAAGTTACAGGCAACGTCACAATCAATACTTACGGCGAGCTGCGCAATTTGGATGCGCGCAATCTGCTGGAGCTGATCTTACGAATAAACGGGTTCGGCATGGCGCAGGAGGGCGATGTCTACCGAATCCTTCCGATGAAGGATGTGCTGAAGCAGCCCATCCCGTTTTCGCGGGCGAGCGGTAAGGATATCCCCGAAGACGATCAGACCATCCTGAACCTGATCTTTTTGAAATATGTGACCGTAGACGAGTTAAGCAAGGTTATTGATCCGTTCACCGGCGATAACGCGGTGATGCTTCCTTATCCGCCGGCAAATCTGCTCTTCATCCTGGATAGCCGCCGCAACATGAAGCGGATCATGGGCCTGATCGATATATTCGACAGCGACACCTTCGCGAATCAGCGCGTGCGCCTGTTCGAACTGAAGAATGCCCGGCCCAGCGACATGCAAAAGGATTTGCAAAACGTGCTGCAGTCGATCTCGATGGATGCGAAGACGTCGCCGGTCAGGTTTTTGGCCGTGGACCGCATTAATACGCTGATCGCCGTGGCGCCGAATCCGGGTGTTTTCGATACTGTCGCCCAGTGGATCGAGAAACTGGATGTGCCGGTCACGATTGCGGCCGGAGCGGTGGATAACTATGTCTATCGTGTCCGCTATGGGCGAGCGGAGTGTCTGGCGATCGCCCTCACGAGCCTGTTCGGCGGAACGTCGCCGGCGCCGTCGTACGCCTCCGGGTACAATCCGTATGGCGCATACGCCGCTCCGTCCACATTTGGAAACGGGTACGGAGGAGGAGGGTTTGGCCCTTATGGCGTAACCGCCCCTATAGGGGGCGGTGGCGGATTTGGGGGGTTCGGCGGGTTCGGCGGCTACGGAGGATTCGGCGGAAACACGTGGGGATCGCCTAACGCGTTCACGTCGGGTTTCGGCGGGAGCGGAGCTTGCGGCGCCGCCTTCGGGGGTGGAGTTGGCGGGAGCTATGGCGTGCCGGCGTTCGGTGGATTCTCCGCGCAAACTCCGGCGACGTCGGCCGCGGCTCCCGCAACCGGTTCCGGCGCGAGCGGCGCGCCCGCCGCGGTGGGTCCGGCCGGGGTGCCGGTCCAGCAGCTACCGCCGCGCATCGTTGCAAACCCGCTCGATAATTCACTCATCATCCAGGCTGACGCTCAGCGGTATCAAAGCATTCTGAAGCTGCTGAAGGACTTGGATATTCCGCCGCGTCAGATATTGCTCGAAGCGAAGATTTATTCCATCGATTTAACCGATCAGTTCGCTTACGGATTAAACACAGCCTATACGCGGCGAAACGGGCAGGATACGACGCCGCTCGCCAACATCACCAATGGCGTGGCCAGCCTGTCCGTGGGCGCTTTGACGGGCAATGCCAAGCAGCTTATGTTCTTCTTGCAGGCATCCGAAAATATTGGGCACGTGCACATTCTCTCCGAGCCCAGCCTGATCGCGACTGACAGTATTCCAGCCTCCATCAATGTCGGCACTCAGGTACCGGTATCGACGGGAACGACTACCCTCCCGTCGGCTGGCGGCGTTGCCGTGACGCAGAGTATCTCGGGCGTGAGCACGGGTATTACTCTTCAGGTAAACGCTCGCGTGACGCCGAGCGGAGTTGTTACGCTGCTCATCAACCAGGAGGTGAGCAACCCGCAGCAGTCCTCGGGCACCACCAATCCGCTTACGCCATCGTTCAGCCAGCAGGTGGTTCAGACGCAGATCACAACCCAGGACGGCGACACCATCGCCATCGGCGGCGTGATCGGCGAAACGGTCAACAGCTCGACAACCGGGTTGCCGTTTGTTAGCCGGATTCCGATCATCGGTGGCCTGCTGGGACAAAAGACCTACAGCCATGAACGCACCGAGTTGATTTTGTTCATGACCCCGCATGTGATTCACGATCAGACGGACCTGATCGAGGCCAGTGACGAGTTGGTCGGCCGGGTAAAGAAGCTGAAGAAATATATCAATTGGTAGCCGCGCTATGCCGCGTGTTGGCGAAATCCGCCAATTTGATCCGGTGTACGCGCACAAGTAATTCGGCTTCGGCGCGAGTCACGCCCAGCGCGGACGCGATGTGCGCGGGATCCTCGCCGCCCCGAAGCAAGCGCATCGCCCGGATACGAGGATTAATGTTGACAGCCGAACGGAGCGGCCGTGCTTCTGCCGGCGCGTCCCGTTCTGGCGGGACCGGCGCTGGCGGAACGCTCGCGAGATTTTTCAGTTCAGCGGCGACCTCCTGTATGCCGCACTGCTGTTTTTGCACCTGAGCGCGAAAGTCCCGCTTCAGACCGAGGTACAGGACCAGGATCGCCGCTAGTCCTAAGCCCAGAATTCCAGAAGGCAGCAGCATTATAAGCTGCGTATTTGTCATGATACTGTCTTCAACCTCTCCTGGCGGCTGATTACTTGCAGAATCCTCACGCCAAAATTACCCTCGACCACCACAACTTCCGCGCGCGCGATCGCGCAATTGTTCACGATGACCTCGACGGGTTCCGAGATAGTGCGTTCAAGCTCGAGAATGGAGCCCGTGGTTAATTTCAAAACATCCTTAAGCGCGATCTGAGCGCGCCCGAAAGAGACGCTGACAGGCAGCTCAACATCGAGCAGCAGATCCAGTGTTTTCGGAATTCCCGGCGCTGGAAGCGCTTTGGCCGGGGCTGAGAGCGCGTCCGCGAGAACCGGATCGAGGCCGACGGCTATTTCACATTCCGTGCCGCCCTGAAACGGAACGCGCAACAGAGCCCAGCGGATCTGCGGGTCGTCCTCGGTTATTTCCTGGCTCTGGCCCCGTGTGATATCCAATCCAGTGCGGCTTGCAAGGCGTACTACGAATTCGTCCATCGCGCGGTTCAGCAGATCGAACGATGCCGACTTGCGCGTTTCCGCGTCGTTCTCTTCCAAACCCGCGGCACGCAGGATCTGCCGGCTGAGCACCTCCGAAGCGGCGCTTCTGGACGAAACGTACACGGCTCCGGCTAGATTTTGCAACAACTGCCGCCGTCGGACATCCCCAGCCTGAATGGCGGGGCTCGCCGCCTGCTGCCATTCGATTTCCGGCTTATGTCCGGTGAGAGCCTCGAGAGCGGCAGCAATGCTGCCAGCGATGGAATCAAACAACCAGCTTTGTACAGCCTCCGGTGAGTCCATCGCCTGACTTAGGCGCCCCGCATCGTGGGCCAGCGCCGCTCCATGTACGATCGCAGGCGCAAAATGGCTTGCGATTTCAGTTGCGATATACGGGATTCATGCAGATGGACTATTTTGGAGATTTCGCGCAATGTCAGTTCCTCGTAATAGTACAGGCTCAAAACGGTCCTTTCGATCTCCGGCATCCGCGTGATGGCGTCCGCGAGAAGCTTCTGTAATTCGCTGCGCTCGAGAACGCGCGAGGGCCATTCTTCCTCGTCATCCGAGACATATCGCAGCAGATCGCGATTCTGATCGTCCTCGGAGGAGGACGCCTCCAGGCTTCCTAAAGTTAACCCGCGAATCTCGACGAGCCATTCATAGTATTCCCCGAGGCTCAGCCCAAGCTGCGCCGCAATCTCTTCTTCAGCCGGCGTCCGCTTCAGACGCTGCTCGGCTGTTGCGATAGCGGCCTCGATTTGCTTTGCACGCTTGCGCTGCTGGCGGGGCGCCCAATCCAGTCCACGCAGGCTATCCAGAATCGCGCCACGGATTTTGTACTCGGCGTAGGTTTTTAGCTTCACGTTCAAGGAAGCATCGAAGCGGTCGATGGCCGAGATCAATCCAATCGTGCCCGCGGATATTAGGTCGTCCAGGCTTACGCTTTCCGGCAGGCGCTCATGAATGCGCCGGGCGATTAACCGCACTTGCGGAAGATGTTCCAGAATGAGTTGATCCCGCTCCTCCGAAGACACGGCTATGGCCGGCTGTTCTTCGTACGGATTTGGGACCGGGCGGACCGGTTCGCGTTGCGCAGCCTGTCTCATGCGGCCGCCCCTCGAGCAAGCACGGCGGCGCGCTGAACCTGCCCTCCATGGATCATCTGTGCCAATTTCTCGCAAGTGGCAGGTTCGATATCGTCGGGGATCTGCTGCCCGTTACACAGGAATGAGATTGGCAATGACCATTGCGCGGACTGGCTTACCAGAGGGCCGTACTGCGACGTCTCATCCATTCGAGTAAACAAGAGTTTCTTGGGCGCAAAGCACGAGTACAACTCAATCGCCCGCGACATATCCGGCGGGCGCAGGAAGGCAGGCAGTACCAAATGCGCATCGAGATCGGGGCGGGACTGCAGAAGCTGGATCAGGTCTTCGGCATCTTCCATTTCGGATCTGGTCAACCCCGGCGTATCGATCAGGATCAGTTCCTTTGACGCGTGCCGCTGAATCGATTCCGCAAGATCTGCGGCCGTTTCGGCGATCGCGCAGCCGATGCCAAGAATCGAAGAGAGTGTTTGTAGCTGGGCGGCGGCAGCTATCCGGTGAACGTCCGCGGAGAGGATTTGCGCCCGCCCGTGTGAGGCCAATCCAAAACGGGCCGCGAGTTTCACCAGCGCGGTTGTTTTCCCCGCGCCAGGCGGTCCTATGAATACAACGATCCGGCAGTTTGCGCCGGCAGCACCGAGCGTGGCGTCGGTTTCGAACTTGTCTTCAAGGGCCGCGCCCTCGAGAACAGACTCGATCAATGCCGGGTCCAGATCCTGCGCCACTAGCCGGGCGTGGAATCCTTCGGGCCTTGTCGCCGGAGAAACCGGGGCTTCAACGGGCCGTTCGGCTAGCTGACGCGAGGGAAGCGACTCCCGTAGACTTTCCGTGATGCGTTCGAATTCGCGCTTTAGCTCGGCGACCTCTAACGCCAGCCGGTCGCCGGACGGGGGCGCCGCGGGCTGAGCCGGCGGGTTATCGTTCACCCCGAACACGACCTCGTAATCGCCGAGATAACGCGTTTCCGGCGTCGCGGGACGCGCGTTCACCAGCAGTGCCTCGTCTCCCAGCTCTTTTCGCGCCATTTCCATGGCAGCTTCTACCGTTCCCGAGAAATAACTCTTTAGCTTCATGCTCCGATGCCTCAAGATCTACTGAATGGTTCCAAGCGATACGACCCGCACTCCGGCCGGGATCTCGTTATGCGAGAGAACATACAAATTGGGCGCCGCGCCTTCCGTGATCTGCCGCAGGAAAAAGCGCGCCGAAGAACTGCTGAGCGCCACAACCGGAGCGTCCGAGGCGCCCACCGCGCGGCTAGCGCGCTCGGCAATATCGCGCAGCTTTTGCGGGGGAAGGTTCATGTGGCTAGATTGCTCCGTGTATTGGATCGCGTTTTCAATCGTCTGCTCAATTTGCGAATCTACGAAGAACGCCGGCAGCTCTCCGGCGGCATTTAGATATGGCCTCACAAGTAGCCTGCGAATCGCCTGGCGCGTATACTCCGTGAGCAGAATGGGATTTTTCGTCATCCCGCCCGCTTCGCCTAATGCTTCCAAAATAGTGACCGAGTCCCGAATTGAAACGCGTTCTCGCAATAAGTTCTGAAAAACTTTCTGCACGCTGGCCAGGGGAAGCAATTTCGGCACCAGATCTTCAACCACCTTCGGGTTGTCTTGCGCGACACGATCGAGAATGATCTTCGTTTCCTGCCGTGAAAGCAGCTCCGAGGCGTGCTTGCGGATCAACTCCGCCAGATGCGTTCCCAATACTCCCACCGCATCCACCACCGTGTAGCCTTGCGCCCGCGCCTGATCGGCCTTCTCGGGAGCGATCCATAGCGCGGGTATTCCGAACGCAGGCTCATTAGCCGGAGTTCCGGCGAGCGGGCCGGAAGCGGGCAACTTCGCCGAAGCGGTGGCGTGTATAGCCAATTCATGGTTTGCCAGAATCTCGAAGCGCCCGATTTCCGCGCCTTTCAGCAGCACCAGATACTCAGAAGCTTTGAGCTGTAAATTGTCGGTAACCCGGACGGGCGGCACCATGTAACCCAAATCCGTCGCCATCTGCCGCCGGATCGCCGCGATGCGCCGCAGCAAGGGCGAATTCTGGCCGCCCTCGACCATGCGCACCAGCCCAAGGCCGACCTCAACGGCGAGCGGCTCAACACGAAGGAGCGATTCCAAATTCTCCTTGGACTGCGGGGCAGCCGACGCAGGCGCCGCGGCAGTCTGAACCGCGGCGCTCTTCTGCCGCAGTCTCCACCCCGCAAAACCAACTCCGGAACCGAGCAGCAAAAACGGGATATTCGGCAGGCCAGGAAAGGCGGATAGCGCGACTAAGACGCCGCCTGCAAGGAGTAGTGGCTGAGGATTGCTGAAAACCTGCCGGCGAACGTCCGCGCCCAACCGCTCTTCCGAGCTGGCCCGTGTCACAATGAGGCCGCCCGAAACAGAAACCATCAGCGCGGGAATTACCGTGACCAGCCCGTCGCCGATGGTCAGCACCGTATAGGTGGAAAGCGCGCGGCTCAAGTCCATCCCGTTTTGCAATACACCGATGAGAAACCCGGCGACGATGTTGATGGTTGTAATCAGGATGCTCGCGATAGCGTCACGCTGCGTAAAGCGGCTGGCGCCATCCATCGCTCCGTAAAATTCAGCCTCGGCGGCGAGCTTTCTGCGGCGGTCTCGCGCCTCCGCCTCATCGATCAGACCGGCGTTCAAATCCGAATCGATGGACATCTGCTTGCCCGGCAGAGCGTCCAATGTAAACCGCGCCGTAACTTCAGAAATACGCACGGCGCCGTGATTGATCACCACATATTGAATCGCGATCAGCACCAGAAAAATCACCGCGCCGATAATGTAATTCCCGCCCACGACGAAGTTTCCAAATGCCTCGATCACCTGGCCGGCGGCGCGGGTGCCAGTATTTCCGTGGATCAGAATCAGGCGGGAAGAGGAAATGTTCAATGCCAGCCGGACCAGCGTCAGCAACAAGAGCGCGGTCGGAAATACACTGAACTCCACCGGACGCGTGATGTAGATAGACACCAGCAGAACGATGACGGAGACAGTGATGTTGGCGCTAATCAGGATGTCGAGCAGGAAGCTCGGCATCGGCATGATCATCGCCAGAACGATTCCCAAAACGGCAATCGGAACGCCCAGTTCCGATACATTCCCAAAACGGAACTGTGATGGAGCGGCGCTTGTGGACACCGCCCGCGTTTTCACATGGCTTCCGCGCGCGTTTCCCTTAGAAGGAGAAGCAGATGTCCCCGTTATGCGCGGTCCGGCGACTTGGGCAACTTGGGAGGGTGCGGCCATGTGCGCTGGGGAAGAAGCACTTCGCCGTCCTTTCGTCGCCTGCTGAGGTTAAGGGATTTTCTGGTGGGGAAAAACAAGAACGGCGGCCCGTCTAGGAGATGGCGGGCCGCCGGAGGACCAACCTGGCCCCCCGCGAGCGCTGTGGGGGACTGCGTCCAGGCGATCCAAAGCTTAATTAAGACTGCACGCGAAGATTATTCTCCACGGAGAACACATTCGGTACTCCGTTCGCTCGCACATACGCAAGCTGCTTATCCTGTTGTGTTGCTACTACGCCCTCCAGCGTCACGTGGCCGTTTTTCACGATGATATGTATCGAGGGCACCACGCCCATCGAGTAGCGCTGCAGGGGCGCGTACCCATAAATCGCGCGATATTCGCTTCGGCGGATCTGGTTATCGAACGGCGAGAGCGGCAGCACTTCAATTTCGTTTTTCACCGTCCGCACGCCTTCGATATGTTTGACGGCGCTTGCGGCGTCGTCCTTTACGACCGGTTGCGTCACCTGTCCGAATAATGTGACCGTGCCGTCGTCGACCCGGAATGAGAGTGAGTCAAAGACGTTGTAATACGGGATCTTCGCCAATTCGTGCCGGACGCGCTCTTCCAGTGGAACGCTTGAAGTCCCTCCATTTGAAGCGTAGCTGGCCACGGGGACGAGAGCCAAAGCGGCGATGACGCCCGCGGTCAGAAATCTGGTTTTGGCTGTCATTTTCGATTTCCTCTTTCGCTTATTTGACGATTTATTGGGTAGTCTGGTTGCAAGCCTCACAAGTTGAGATGAAAGTTGATCGCTGATAGCTAATGGCTGACAGCTAGTTTGGCAACCGGCCATTCATTAGCTTGTAGATATAGGCTAGAATTTCCGCCACGGCCCGGTACAAATGGCTCGGAATTTCCTGGCCGACTTCAACCGATGAGTACAAGGCGCGGGCCAGGGGCGGATTCTCCACGATCGGCACCTGGTTTTCGATGGCCCGTTTCCGGATCCGCATCGCCAGATAGTTCTTCCCTTTCGCGACCACCCGCGGAGCGCCGGGCGTGTCCATCGAATATCGCAGTGCGACGGCGTAATGGGTGGGGTTGACAATCACCGCCGTGGCATTGGGAATTTCCTTCATCATTTGCCGGCGGGCCAAGTCGCGCTGAATACGGCGGATACGCAACTTTACATGCGGGCTGCCTTCCTGCTCCTTCATTTCTTCCCGGATTTCCTGTTTCGTCATCCGAAGCTGCTTCGTATAACGGCGCCGGTTCCGAACCAGATCGATAAAACCGATTACCAGAAACAAGCCGGATGCTCGCCAAAGTAGCGTCCCTGCCGCGAGACCCACCCGCGTTGCCCCGGTCTGCGGAGCTAGCCACACCAGCTCCAGAAAGGGCTCCACGTTCTCCGAGATTTCGCGATACACGACAGTCCCGACCACACCCAGGATCGCTATCGCTTGGGCTAGTAAGAATAAGTTCTGCGAGGGCAGGGAAGCGATGCGTTTCACCGGATTCAGGCGCTGGAAATCCGGCGCTAGCTTTTGAAACGCGAGCCCCATGCGAGTAGTGGCAAGTTGCGCTCCGAGAACCACGACGAGCATCGCTCCGCCGGCTACGCTCAACCGAAACAGTTCGGGTGCGATCGACTGCCGCCCGATCTCCATCGCCCGCCCGAGCGTGAGATCCGCCGCGAACGCAGATGCCAAAAGCATCCGCATCAGGCGCGCCATCCGCATCAAAAGGGGACCCGCGAACCAGGCGGCGCATGCGGTAAACGCCAGAAAGTGGATCGAAGACACAAACTCCCGGCTTGCCGGAAAATTCCCCTCCCGGCGCGCTTTTTCAAGCCGCCGCGGCGTGGGCTGCTCGGTGCGTTGTCCTGAATCGCCAGCCATAAGCTAGTGGGGCAGGATGCCATCCTGCGCGCGATTGCCAATCGCGCTGGGCGGCCTGTGAAAGCAGCGGCTAGGCGGGTTAGCAACCCGCCGCAGGTTGGCAACCTGCCCCACCTCGGCTTTCATCGAATCTTCAGCCATGCGTTATAAGGTTTATCCTGGTGATTTGCTATTTCGACGCACACCCAAAGGAGCAACGACATGAAAAAGCTACATTCCTGGACGCTGGCGTTGGCGTTGGCCGCCGCTGCGTTTGGCGCGCCGCCCGCCTACAAAGCCGCCAACAAGATTAAGATCGGCGGCGCGGGTCAATGGGATTACCCCCAGATGGACACCGCCAATCACCGCCTGTATGTTTCGCACGGCACCCAAACTGAAGTGATCGATACCAGCACCGACAAGCTGGTGGGCACAATCATGGGAACCAACGGCGTGCACGGCATCGCGATCGCGGGCGACCTCGGCCGGGGTTTTATCAGCGACGGCCGCGATAACGACGTAACGGTTTTCGATCTGAAAACGCTGATGGTAATTACGAAAGTTAAAACCGGCCAGAACCCGGATTCCATCATCTATGAGCCGGTATCCAAGCGCGTGTTCACGTTCAACGGACGCAGCAGCGATTCCACGGCCATCGACGCCAAAACCGGAAATGTGATCACGTCATCCATCCCGGTGGGTGGGAAGCCCGAATTCGCGCAAGTGGATGGCAAAGGCCACGTCTACGCAAATATTGAGGACAAGAACGAGATTGTCGAAGTCGATGCTAAGAACGCGCTGGTCTCGCGGCGGTACTCCATCGCGCCCTGCGATTCGCCCAGCGGCTTGGCGATCGACACCAAGAAGGGTCGCCTGTACTCGGTTTGCGAGAACAAAATGATGGTGATCAGCGATTACGCGGCGGGCAAGGTCCTCGGCAGCGCGCCGATCGGCGGCGGACCCGATGGCGTTGCTTTTGACGACGGCTACGCTTTTAGCTCGAACGGAGCGGACGGAACCATTACGATGGTCGGCGAGACATCCCCCGGCAAATTCGAAGCCGTCGCCACGATCCAAACGCAGCGCAGCGCGCGCACGATTGCCGCCGATCCCGCCACTCACAAGCTTTATCTGCCGGCTGCGGAATTCGGCCCCCCTACCGAGGGTAAGGATGGAAAGAAGGGCCGCGGCCAGGTTATCCCGGACAGCTTCTCCGTAGTCGTAGTCAGCCGCTAATCGGCCAGGGGAGACGGCAACCGGATCGTTGCCTCACCCCTGATGTATAATCGCCTGTTTAGGAGGGCGCAGGCTTGCGCCCTCGAACCCCACTCAATGGAGAGGTGTATGAGATTCTGTATTGCTATTTTGGCCTTATTTTCATTGACTGGCTTCGCTGTCGCCGACGACCTCGATGACAACTATGCCGCGCTCAAGGATGCGCAAGCCAAGAAGGATGCCGACACGGTCAAGAAGCTGGCGATCGAGACCAGCAAGAGCGCCAAGGCCGAAGCGGGCAAGCCGCAGCCGGGCGACGCCTCCGAAGTGGATCACTGGAAGCAGCGCGTCGAGTTCGCCAAAGAAGTGCAGACCTTCGCCGAATACTCGCTCGCCACCACCGCCAATGCAGTCCCCGCCAAGAGTGTCGAGCTTGTGGATGCGCTCCTGGAAATCAACCCGAAGAGCACGTATCTCGATAGCTGCGCAGCGACCTATTTATCGGCTTTAAGCAAAGAAGGCGCGAAGAAGTATGGCGAGGGCGCTCAAAAAATCCTGAACGCCGCTCCGAATAATGAAGATGCGCTGTTCGCGCTCGCCACCGGCGGAATGAACGGAACCTATGCGGCTCGCCTGATTAACGTGATGAAGTCGAAAGCGAAGCCCGAGGGGATCGGCGACGCCGACTGGGAGAGGAAGAAATCCTTGTATCTTGGACAGGGCTATTATGTTGCTGGAGCGGCGGCGTGCAACAAGTCGACCTGGACGGATTGCGACAAGAATCTGCGTGCCGCGCTGCCGCTTGTGAGCAAGGAGCCGGCAGTTGCGGGTCCCACTTACTTTTATCTCGGTCTGGCGAATTACAATCTTTCGAAACTCACCAGCGATCGCGTGAAGCTTCAGGAAGCCGAGAAGTTCAGCGAGCAATCGGCCGCGATCGCGGGCCCGATGCAGCAGCAAGCAATGCGAAACGTCGCGGCAATGAAGCAAGAACTCGCCGCGCCGGTCCGCCGGTAGGTCACAAGAAAAGCTCGATTAAGTGGGGCAGGTTGCCAACCTGCGGCGGGTTGCTAAACCCGCCTGGCCGCCGGTTGCACAGCCGCCGAGGCGCGATAGGCAATCGCGCGCCGCATAGCATCCTGCCCACAAACGACTTTCATCCTCGCTTGTGCGCCGTAAGCGCATGTTTACTTTGGTCTTCGCGCGTTGGCGGGACATTTTTTCTACCTATAATTAGACTAGTTATGGCGAACCTCAATGTGATGACGCCTAGTCCGGGCGTTGAACTGCCGCTGGACAAGATCGCCGAGATCTGCCGAAAATACAGCGTTAGAGAGATGGGAATCTTCGGCTCTGCCGCACGCGGCGAGGCAACGTCCGAAAGCGATATCGATATACTCTTGGATTTCCTGCCTGATTCTGGCATGAGTCTGTTTCGGCTTGACGATTTGAACCGCGAATTGGAGGAAGTATTGGGCAGGAGGGTCGACTTAGCATCGAAGCGGGGCCTGAAAAAGCGCGTACGTCCCCATGTTATGCACGATTTACGAATCGTGTATGAGGCGTGAGGCAGCGTTTCTTGAGGACATCGTCCAAGCCGCGGACGAACTCATAGCTGCTTGCCGCGCACAGGACCGAAATTCTTTTTTTCCCGATCCGTTACGCTGGCACGCTGCGCTGCACTTGTTGATTCTCATCGGGGAAGCAGCTTCAATGCTCCCAGACGAATTTCGCTTGCGTCCCGGAAGGCGCTTGGGGCAAGGCGGCAGGTCTGCGAAATCGGATCGTTCACAAGTATTGGGATCTCGATTGGGACGTGATTTGGGGAACGCTCCAAGTGGATATTCCAGAATTGCGTTCTGTCGCATTCGCGATCCTCAAAACAGACTATCCACCTGAGGCGTGAACCACAGCGGTCACACCCTGGCATTCCTCCCCTAGCTCTTGTATCATGTCATCAATTGCGCCAAGGAGGTGCGAGCGTGAGCGCTTTACGTTTGTCTCTTTCGGTTTGTCTCTCGGGCATCGCAGTTTTAGCCGCGCCAATCCCGTCCGTCACTTTTAACAAGGACATCCTGCCGATTTTGCAGAAGAACTGCCAGACCTGCCATCGCCCCGGCGAGGTCGCTCCCATGTCTCTTCTGACGTATACGGATTCCCGTCCCTGGGCGAAGGCCATAAAGACAGCCGTCGTAAATCGCAAGATGCCGCCATGGTTCGCCGAGCCTGTGGCCAATCACTTCGCAAATGAACGCGTCCTCAGCGAAAGCGATATTGCCAAGATCGCCTCCTGGGCGGATAACGGCGCGCCCGAAGGTGACGCGAAGGACAAGCCCGCTCCATTGGTCTTTCCAGACGGATGGCAGCTAAAACCCGACATCGTGGTCGAGATGCCCGCCGATTTCCAACTGCCTGCGACGGGGACGATTAATTACCAGTTCATCCGCGTGAAGGGCAACTTCGACCGCGACCTCTGGGTTACGTCCGCCGAAATGCGGCCCGGCAATTCCGCGGTTCTCCATCACGGCAAAGTTTGGATCGTGCCTCCCGGCTCGAAATGGATGGCCGACGCCGAGTACGGGGTCCCTTACGAAGGCCGCGAAACCGGCAGGAACGAAGCCGGCGACGGCAACGACATTCTCGGTAAGTTCAACCCTGGGCTCGGAGCGCAGGATTTTAGCATCGGCGGCGCTGCAAAGTTCGTTCCCAAAGGATCGGACTTGGTTTTTGAACTGCATTACACGGCCATCGGTAAAGCCACTACGGATCGTTCCAAGCTCGGTATCGTGCTAGCGAAGAATCCGCCGAAGCAGCGCTATTTCCTGTCCGCCGGGCCTACGGCTTCCAACCTCGTAATACCTCCGGGCGATGGCAATGCGGAGGTCGTGAGCGAGGTCACTGTCGGTCTGGACGATGCGAAGCTCGTGTACGCGCAGCCGCACATGCATCTCCGCGGCAAAGATTTCGAGTTGCGCGTGATCTATCCGACAGGCGAAAGCCAGACCGTATTCAAGGGAAAGTTCGATTTCAACTGGCAGCTCGGCTACGATTTCGCCAAGCCCCTGCCTCTGCCCAAGGGGACGCGCGTGATCGGTATTTCACACTTCGATAACTCCGCGAACAATGCTTTCAACCCCGATCCGGCGAAGGAAGTACGCTGGGGCCCGCAGAACTGGGACGAGATGAGCAACTGCTTTATCGGATTGATTTTCGATGTAAAGGATGACGCCGCGCAGTTGTTCCGCCGGTCCGGCCCAAGCTTGCTGGCTCCCGGCCGCTCCGGCCCGACCCTCGCCGCCCTGGAAACCAGGTAAAGGTAAGCACACTCGCGCAAGGACCGCGAAGGCGCAGCCAAACCCCTCTGCGGTGCTCGCGTCTTGCGCGAGAGATTTTATTTATCTTTGATGATTACGCGAATGCCTTCCGGCCGGATCTCGATGCGCTCGATGTCATAATCCAAATCGAACGGCTCATTAATCTTCGCGTCCGGGAATAAAGGCAGGAAGAACGTCTTCACGAGAAAATCGAGCAGCGCGCCTTCCATCGCGACGCCTCCGATTTCAACCCGCGTCAGATTGACCGTGCAGCGGCCGCCGCTCGATTGCAGCCGGACCGAGATACTCAGCGGCCGCTCGCCTTCAATGATTGCGGCCAGTAAGGCATTGGTCGGCTTGCCCTGCGCCTGCCGCATACGCAGGAAATCGACCATCGCCGAGGCATGGGCCGCGTCGTTCCCAAGCTCGACATGCTCGTCGCGAATCCCTTCCGGAACATATTCTGGCACCGCCGCGCGGACCCATGCGTCTACTTCACGCGGCGTGAACAGAACGGTACTACCGGGCTTGAGCTTGTACTCGCCGATGCTGTCGAGTTTGGCCTCGGCGCTTTGGTAGTCCGCGTCAGCCGCAAAAAGAGGAACAAGGCAGGCGGCGAGAAACGATCGCCTGCCCCAGCGAAATCGCCTATTGTTTATAGGTTCCGACGTAAGTTCCCTTGGCGCGGATATGCCCTTTCATCGCGTTCAGAAGGTCGGCGCGACTCGTGCTCGCCGGCAACCCGAGCTTCTGGTCAAGAGCGTACACCTCAAAGATGTAGTGGTGCGTCGTCGGGGGAGGCGGGCAGGGTCCCATGTAACCCGGCATACCGGCAATGTTATTGATTTGCACGGAGCCATCCGGCAGGGTCGCGGTCTTGGCTACATTCTCCGGAAGGCCGGTGACCGTACCCGGAATATCGAAAATCGCCCAATGCAGGACGTCTTCTCCTGTGGGAAGGGCAACGTCGGTGTCGTGGAGAATCACGGCAAACGCCATCGTTCCCGCAGGCGCGCCGCTCCATGATATCGCCGGCGAGCCGGCGTTCTGATTGCCGCCCGAGCACCCTAACTTCGCCGGAATGGTCGCGCCGTCGGCATAGCCGGTGACCGTTAAACTCAAGGGTGCGGGAATCCCCCCGCCACCTTTTTTGCCTCCCTTGCCTCCCTTGTCTTGAGCGGAAACAATACCCATTCCTACGGCCAAAGCCAGCGCCAACGCTGCTATTTGTTTTGCATTTCGCATTTTTCAAATCTCCCTTATTTGCCGTTACCCGTGTAGCTGACTTTCCAAATAGACCCGGATGCGTCGTCCGTTACATAGAGCGATCCATCGCGCCCCACGGCGACCCCAACCGGCCGGCCCCATGAATTGCCCTCCGGTGTTACGAAACCGGTGAGGAAATCCTCGTACGTTCCGTCGGACTTGCCCTTGTTCAGCGGCACGCGGACCACTTCAAGCCCGGACCGGTTGGAACGATTCCACGAACCGTGCTCGGCGGCGAAAAGGTCGCCGCGATACTCTTGCGGAAACTGTGTGCCGTCGTAGAATGTCAGGCCGAGCGAGGCATTGTGAGGCTGAAGCAGCACATCGGGGACGATCACCTTGTCAATGGTCTTGTCCGCCGGGCGCTCCATCTTGGCCCGCGGATCTTCGTGCTTTCCGATGTAGAACCAAGGCCAACCGTAAAACCCGCCCTCTTTCACCGATGTGATGTAGTCCGGCACAAGGTTATCGCCGAGGTTGTCGCGCTCGTTTACCGAAGTCCAGATCTCGCCAGTACTGGGATTAATGCCCAGGCCGACCGGATTGCGAATTCCCGAAGCGTATATCTTTACGAACTTTCCTTCGGGCGTGTATTCGAGGATATCCGCGCGGTGCTCTTGCACAGGCTGAACATCCGAAACGTTATCGGAAGAACCGACGGAAACAAACATCCGCGTTCCATCCTTCGAGAAGACGACATCGCGGGTGAAGTGGTTGCCGTTGGGCGGCAAATCGCTGATGAGCGTTTCGGAAGCGCCGGAAGCCTTCAGGTCGCCATTCTTATACGCGAAGCGGACCACCGAACCCGTATTGCCAACGTAAACGTATTGCGGATTCGCCCCTACCGGGTAGAAATTGATGCCGAACGGCCGTTGCAAACCGGTCGCGAAGACCGAAATTTCGGGCTTGCCGTTGTTGTCTCGAACGACCTTGATCTCGCCGGAGTTGGTCTCGGCGACAAAGAAATCGCCGTTCGGAGCGCGCCGGATTTGGCGCGGAGCCTTCAGGTTGTCATGAGCATAAAGTTCGACGTTGAACCCCGCGGGAGCCTGCGGCATATCGGTTTCCTTGCGTGGCACCACTTTGCCCGGGAAAGGCTTGGCAGCGGTGGGCTCGGGAAGATCGGTCACCGTGATCTTTCGGAAGCTTCCGGGTTTCAGATCCACGGCGCTAACGAATGCGCTTTTGCCGGTGATCAGGTTCGCAATTCTGGCGTTATCCGCCAGCAGCGTAATTCCAAAAGAGAGCAAGAACGAGCCGCAAGAAGCGAGCCAGCACAATTTCTTCATTTTTCCTCCAGGGCGATACAGCGAGGCTGCAAGCTACTTATTTTATCGTGCTTTCGTGACCGGCTAGTGCGGCGGCGTCAGTAATAATCGTCCCTACTGCGACCGGGGTTCTTCAGTCCGCCTGTTGAGCCGTTACGGGAAGTTCCGCAATTAACGACTAGAACGCGACCCTAGCCACAACCAGCATATTCCTGGCCGTACCGGCGGCAATGTTATTGATATTCATAAATCCGAATCCCCCGGTAAGCTGGCCATTCGAGTTGCGAGTAGGATTGGTGATCGGATTTCCCACCACTATATTTGGAAACACAATCCGGTTAAACGGATTGTACATTTCCATTCGGATCTCAAACAATCTGCCGGGGCTCGCGTCAGACAGAACGAATCTTCGGCCGAGCCCGATATCTTCCTGCGGCGACCGGCGTTGGCGGAAGTCGGTATAACGCGGCGCGCCGCATCCGAAGGTCGCGGTGGGGCCGCACTCTATCCAAGCCGCGGGATTAAGAAGCAGCTGCTGAGTGGGGTCAATGCGGCCGTTCGGGTCCGTCAGATACAACGGCTGGCCGGGAACCCGAGTCATATATTGAAGCGCCGCGCCCGCCAGATATATTCCGAGATTGTCATTCGATAGCGGCGCCGTGATTAGCGCGCCGCTCTGATATCGCAATACGCTACTGACCTGCCAGTCGCTTAAAACATTCCTCGCGATCTTGTTGCTACCCAAAAAACCTGACTTCAGATGTGGCGTCTGATAGATCAGATTCAGCGAGAGCGCCTGCGGAATACTGTTCACATCAAGGGCCTTCTGCGTGTTGAAAGCCGTCCAGTCATTGAAATTGCTAATCCGAGCAAGAGACTTGGCCCAGGTGTAGGTACCGAGCGCCGTAATGTTATATTTCAGCCTCGCGTTCAGCTTCGTTTGGAGTGAGTCATACCAGGAGTTTCCCACCGAGGCATTCGGGTTGACGGCTCCAAACTGAGGGAAGGGCCGGAGCGCGTTTGTCAGGGTCGTGCTCGGCGGGAAATTCGAGAATGGCAGCGAAAAACCAGCCGCTTTGACCGCGCTCGAACTGATCTGCGAGTTAAGCAGCGTCAGATTCGCCGCATTCGACAAGCTAAGCCCGCGCGCGGCGAGGATCGCCGGAGTCACCGAATTGTATTGGTACATCGTGCCCTGAAGCCAAGCGCCGCGGCTACCCACCCACGCTGCTTCGAGCGTCATGCCTGGAACCAGTTCGCGCTGGAGCGCGACGTTGTATTGGCTGATACGCGGCGGACGCCCCAGCCCCGGATCGTAAACTGCCGGCGCGTTGAGGTTACTCAGGCCTGTTGCTGGATTTGACGTGGGAAGCGCGCCCGGTTGGTGCAGAGTGGCGGCGAACAGCGCGGTGTTGACTGTCAATCCTCCCTGCAGACCGTTCGGCAGTGCCGAAGCGCCGGGCCTCGGGGCCGAGAACGCGATGGTATCGTAGCCTGTGCCCGCCCCAGGAGCTTGAGGCGCGCTAACCAAAAACGTTTGTGGACCACCATAGAAGAAGCCCCATGCCGCGCGGATGACCGTCTTTGAATTTATTTGATACGCCGCGCCTAATCGAGGTCCGAAAGCAAACTTATACAGATTCAAGAAATCGTCGCAATTACAGGCGCCCGGACCGAATCCCTGGTACAGCACTGCTCCGGGTAGATTTCCGGCGCTCGGGTTGGGCGCAGTGAAGGAGAACGAACTGATTCGGTTCCGGTCCTCCAGCGGCGGGTTTTGCAAATCGTAACGCAGGCCGAGATCGAGCGTGAGCCTTCGCGTCACTTTCCAGTTGTCCTGTGCGTAGAAAGCCAGAGCACGGTCATGCCAGTTCACGCTTGTGCAGGGCGAGATGCTCGCCGAGGCCGGCAATCCAAGAAGGAAACTGGCGTAGCCGAGTCCAGGGGATCCGTTTGTCGTTACCAGCGTTACGCCGCCGGCGCTGAAAGGTTGACCCGTTTGAGCTGCCGAGAACACATAACTTCCCCACCCACCCTGGCACTGGTTGAAACCTTCCATGCGGGTATATCCGCTAGTTCCGAACTTGTAAGAATGCGATCCTTTCACCCACGAGAGCGCGGCGGAGGAAGTAAACTCCCCGGTATTCACATACTGATTGAAATTCGAGCCGAAGTTTAGCGGCATTCCGCCGATGGGGGCTCCGCTCGCGGAGAAATTGCCGAGGCCGCTCATTTGTGGAAACCCTGGGTAGATGGCGCCGGTTAGCCCGAGCTTGCTGGTTTGATCGAAGCTCGCCACGTCCGGGAACGAGAGTTTCGAAACTTGTGTGTTCACGTATCCGGCGCCCAGATGCAGCAGGATCGAAGGACGGATCGTATGGTCGACATTCACGCGAGCCGTGCTCGAAGAACTATGGTTGAATCCCGAGACTGTGATGTTTGTCGGCAAACCGTCCGTGCTCGTTTGACCCGACCCGCCCACGAATGAATAAAACGTCGAAAGCTTCAACCTCTCTGAAAAATTGTGGTCGACCTTAATAGAAGGAAGGTTCTGCGGCCGGGGAGTGGTTCCCGATAATTGATAGTTCAGGGCCTGAAGGGAGTTTATCGGATTTGGCAGAAAGTCCTGAATCTTGAGCGCCACCCTATCGATCCGGCTCGCGGGAATGGTATTGTTTGGAAACGGAAATCGCGTAAAGCCATCCGGCGCCAGCGCGAGCGGGTCGAAGATTTGTCCCGCCAGGACCGGATTTCCCAAAGCATCCTTGCAGGGAGTGCCTCCGCAATTCACTTGGCCGCCCAGATCTGCCTGGAAATTGCCGGCCCTGTCATTCGCATTCGGAACCGTGGTGAACGTGCCCGAGTTCGGAACCGGAAGGACGGAGCGAAAACCTTCGAAAGAGAAGAAGAAAAACGTTCGATTGTGGCCGTCATAGACATGCGGAATCCATACAGGGCCGCCAAACGTGCCGCCGAAATTGTTTTGGCGGCTGGCCGCGCGCGCTCCCGTATATGGCTGGTGCGCGTTCAGCACCTCGTTGGTCAGCCGGTAAAAGAGTCCGCCGTGGTAAATGTTCGTGCCGGACTTCGCCGTGAAGTTGTAGATGCCGCCCTGAGCCTGGCCGAACTCGGCTGCATAATTTCCCGCTTGAAGGCTGACCTCTTCCAATGCTTCCACCGATGGTTGCTGGTAGAAAAAGAATCCCGGGGCATAGATATTGGTCGCGTCCTGCCCGTCCACTAAGGTTTTGAAAGTGCCGGGAGGCGCGCCATTGATGGCCGCCCCCCCGCCGGTGAGTCCCAGCGATCCGAAATAGCTGGTGCCGCCGCTCATCCCGGGTAGAATCTGAGCGACCGAAAGCGGATTGCGCACCGCCTGATTTCCATAAAAGCCGTTGGACCATTGAATGGGTAATTCGACGAATAGTTGATTGGGTACGGTGGTCGTCACATCGGCGCTTTCTGTTCTGATCGCCACTGCTTGCGCCTCGACGGACACAGTCTCGGAGTTGGCGCCCACATCCAACCTGGCGTCGACGCGAATCGTTTGCGCCACTTCGATGATGTTGTTCACGGACGTGAATTTTTTGAATCCCGCGGCCTCGACGGCAACGTCCCACGATCCAACCGGTACTTGGGCCAGTGTGAAATTACCCGTCTCGGTGGTAACCGTCTCTATCGCGTTATGAGTGGCGGCATTCTCCGCCCTCACTTTAGCGCCCGCGACTACTGCGCCGGATGGGTCGGTCACCGTTCCGGTAATCGTCCCTCGATCACCCTGGCCAAAGGCGCCGCCCGCCAAAGCGCAGAGGCAAGTCAATCGCACAACGTATCTCATGACTTCTTTCTCCTGTCTGCCCGGTTGGCTGAAAGCGCTCGCATTCATGAGCGGAGATGACGCGAACACGCGAAGCAGATTGTGAAAAACGGCCTATGCGGAGTTAATTCTCATTGATCTCCCTGTGAGCGCAAAACACTCTATCACATCGTGTCGTGGATTGGGGTTGTTCCAAATGGGTTGTGGGGCAGGCTTGAGCCGGCGGCGGGCTTCAGCCCGCGTAAAACCAAGCTCTCTATTATTTCGCGGACTGCTTTGCGAGCAGAAACACGAACGCATCGGCAGGCAAATCGGAAAGCTTTGTCGCGGCCAGATCGGCTCCGAGCGTATCCGCCTTTCGGCCTACGCCGATGCTGCGCATTCCACCGCGTCGCGCCGCCTCCACTCCAGCGGCTGCGTCTTCCACTACGATGCACTCGCCAGGGGCGGCCCTCAGTCGTGAGGCTGCCGTAAGAAACACTTGAGGGTCCGGTTTGCCGGCTTGGACGTCCTCGGCCGAAACCGTCGCTTGAAAGAAATGTCTGAATCGCAGCTCTTCCAGGACGGCTTCGACATTCGCCCGTGGCGCCGACGAGGCGATGGCCTGCCGCCAGCCCTCCTTATGCAAGCGTTCCACCCACTCCGACGCTCCCGGAAGTGGCGCCAAGCCCTCGCGATGGACAAGTTCACGGTATCGAGCTTCTTTGACGCGCCCGATCCGCTCGATCCTCTCGATTCCTGCATCCGAACCCAGCCACCGCGACAGGATGGTGTCATTGCGCTGCCCGAAGCTAGATTGAAAATCTCGATACGCGATCGATATTCCTTCACCCTCGAGCGTTTCCTTCCAGGCCCGCCAATGGTACTCTTCCGAGTCGACCAGCGTTCCATCCAGATCCCACAACACCGCACCCCGAAAATCGAGCATCTCGATTAGGATGACATCCGCCCAACATCTTCGAGCACCCAATTGCAGAAGCCGGCCTACAGCCCGCTGTAGGGCAGGCTTTAGCCGGCTTTAGCCTGCGGCGGGCTTCAGCCCGCCTGGGCGGCTACGTGAAGTTCTGCAGTTTAAAGCACGAACGTCTCGGAGCAAGGCCGCCCCTGCGTGCCAAGACACAGCAGGATTACGAGAAACGCGATTTCACCACAATCCTCCGACGCGGTCGAGACAGGTTGCTGGGTGTAGCATGTGTAGTTTGACGTATCCAATCTCTGGGAAGGCGCGACGGCTCGGGAGCACTGAAATCCCGAGACCGTACGCGCGAGGGATACCGTAGCGCAGAACTGAATATCCAGACCGGCTGCATTGTTCGCGACTGAGGATTCCGATGAACCGTGACAGCTCCCCGAAGCCGATCAGCAGCCCTAAGCTGCGAACCGTGGCGGTGATCGCTTTCTTTTGTTTCCTGCCCCCGGCTGCAATCGTTATTGCGGCGAATGATCATCCACCCCACGCCGATGGTAATTGGTTCATGAGATCCGCTGAGGACTTAGCGGCCGGCCAAGGTTACACATGGCCAAACGGACCGTGGCCGGGAAAGCCCACGACCAATCACCCGCCGCTATGGCCGGCCCTGGTATCGGTCACCATCCGATGCTCGCTTTTTTCAAATCCCATATCGGCTATTCACGCGACTGGTTTGTTATTCCATGGAGCCACGATTGTGGGGGCTGTGCTCTTAGCCTACATGTTATCCGGCAGCGCGGGAACAATGTGGCGCGCAGGCCTCAGCGTGGCGCTCTGGCCCGGCGCCCTGAATTCAATCGTGGCGGGATGGAGCGAGCCTTGCGCAGCCGCGGTGCTAATTCTGGGCGGCGCGCTGGTTTTTCTCGGAGGCTGGTCGTTTTGGTGTGGCGTGTTGGTGTTATCCGCCATGCCCCTTGTTCGGACGAATTTCCTCGCATTTCCCGCACTCGCTGTTATTGCTTGGGCGATCTGCGAAATACGGCGTCCGGACCTGCGTCTGAAGCGACAGAGCCTCGGCCAACTGGCGCTTGCGGCCATCCTCCTCTACGTGCCCTCGGTGGGCTGGATCGCTCGAAATTATCGAGCAACAGGCGTGTTTCCAGTGTTCTCCTCGGAAGGCGGGAGGACGTTTTATGGCGCCTACAATTCCTTCACCGCTGCTGCGGGACAGAATTTTGCGGGGTTGATTCTGCCGCAGTTTCTGCCTGGCGAGCAGCCTCCTAGCCAGATGGCGGCAAGAATGTCGGAACTGGACGTGGACCGGTATTACCAACGACGAGGAATACAGTTCGTTCGCGCTCACTGGCAGGAAGTGCCCGCGCTCGTCTTAGGCCATATCGCTCGCGCGTTTTTACCGCAACAGCAATCGATCGCAAGTGGACTCGTGTATCCGGAATGGATTTGCCGGTTTGCGCTCTATGGGTCGGCGATCTTTTTCCTGATCCGAAAACCGCCGCCGCTGTGGTTTGCGTCATTGTTGGCCCCGACCGCCTTGACGGTGGCCGTCACGGTGATTGTTTTCGCAGGCGAGCAGCGGTTTATCTATCCGCTCACGGTTTTATTGATAATCTTCGTATGCTCGCGCCTGGGGCAACACTTTTCTGTTTGCTCTGCGCAGTCTCGTTGGCCTTAGCCGCGTGCCGGGCGTCTTGAAAGCGAGCTGGGCGCGTTCAAGTTCGCTCCCTCGTCTACACCGACCCCAAGCCGGTCAACGAGTTCTCCACCTAGCCATCCAGTGATCATGGCCAGCAAAACGCCAATCAGCGATAGCGCGATCGCCCACCCGTTGGGAACGACACTGGTTACCGGCTGTCGGATCATCCAGCTAACGATGAACAGCAGAACCACGATTACATTGCCTGCGCCATGCCATACGCCCAGGGTTTTCGCGCGTGTGCCGGGAGCGATCGCCAGCCAATCGATGAAGCCGAAGATAGCCGCGGCAAGCGCGCCAATGATTCCAGCGGAGATCATCCAGAACGAAACAACGGCAAAAGAGCTGTCGTGCGTAGCCAGGAACACAATATCGAATGCGAACGAGGTCGCTAACAGGCCTAGCGGAAACACTACCAGCATTTGATGAAGGGAATGACCCAGGAGCTTTGCTTTGCTTTCCAAATGATTTACCTCCCATTTAGGTGACGCCTGTGCAAAAGCGACGTTTCGCGGAGGCGTTTCTGCTTATAGATTCAGGTTTTCTGGAAGAGTATTTGCGGGGAAGGTTTTTGTTGGACATGTTAGGCAGGGCGCCTTATCAAAGGCAAAGGGCGGCGGGTTACCCGCACGCCCTTGCCACGCCCAACGCGGCTAGCGGGGATTTAGGTCCACGGAACGAACTTCGCCTCGCTCAAGATTTACGCCGCACGAGAAATCGAACCGTTGATGCCGGCCGTATTGTCCCTGAGCATCAGCGGATCCATATACGCGGTCGCCGCCGCCACGCCTGTCCTCGGCATTTATCGACGAGATGTACACGTCAGAGTAGCCGTTAGATCGCAACCGGTCCCGTACCGCTTCCCGGCAAGCCTCGAGTCCGGGGCTGGCCGCCGCGGAGCCGCCTCCGCCCGCGGCATAGGGAGCCGCGTACGGAGCGGCGTTAGGTCCCTGATACGCCCGAAGATTGTTCAAGAACGTTTGAGCGTCCACCATCGAAGTTCGATTTCCTCCGCTAAAACCGAAACTCTCAGGATCCGGACATGTATATCCGCCCGGCACCAGTTGGCCCATGGCGTAACACCATTTGTCGACGTTCGCCGTGGTCGATCCAGTCGCGGCCCGCATCCATTGGGTTAATTGTGCGGCTGTCACCGTGCTGGATGTAACGCCGGGACGCTCGCGGAATCCATAGCCGTACCCGGGCCCCTGCCGCTCGAAGCTCTGCCCTGGGAGCATGCCGGCCAACCCGGCAAAGGCTACGGCTGTATAAAGTAATTTCGACTTCATATAAAGCCTCCCAAAACAAATAGTGCAGTTTGTGTTCCACCCCGAGAACTCGCGCAGAATCACCAAGCCAACTCGGGGTGGCGGCGGTAATTACCGGGTAGAAATGTTTACCTATCCGGCGTCGGCGTGGTGTGGATCGTGCCGGGACAGCAACCCGCGTACCAAGCGCGATCCGATGTGCCGGGCGCGCCTGATTTCCAGGGCCGAATTGCAGTAGAATCGAACACGCGTACTTGCGGCTAACTCGAGTGGAATCCGCATGCATTGCGAGGTGCTCCGCTCGTTTCAGCCGGCGTCGTCCGAAAGGAGATTGTACATGCACACGTTTCGAGCCGTGCTTCGATCCGCGATAGTTATCGGTTGCGCCACCTTAATGCATGCACAGCAGCCAGTGGTGGATCTAACTGTTTTGAAGAATGCCGGTAAGCCCAGCGACTCGCTCCCCGGTTCCTGGCTTACTTACGGGAAATCGCAGAGCGAGCAGCGCTATAGTCCGCTGAAGGAGATCGATGCATCGAACGTGAAGCGGCTCGGATTGATGTGGTCTCTTCAGGTGGGGACCGGCGGGTACGCTCAGGAAGCCACCCCGTTGGTCTGGAACAACACCATTTACGGGATCACTACCTGGAGTTCGGTATTCGCCGTTGACGCCCGCACCGGCAAAGAGATCTGGAGGTGGGATCCCCAGGTCAATCAGAGCACCACAAAGGGCATAACCGCGAATCGCGGCCTCGCGCTGTACAACGGAATGATCTTCGCACCGAGCCTAGATGGACGGCTGTGGGCGCTGAATGCTCTTACGGGCAGGCCGATCTGGGAAACTCGCGTCGCCTATACCCAAGACCGTCACTACATCACCATGGCCCCGCGGATTGCAGGCGGCAAGGTGATCATTGGCGTCTCCGGCGGGGATAGCGGTGAGAATCGCGGCTACTTCGACGCCTATGACGCCAGCACCGGCCAACGGTCGTGGAGGTTTTATACCGTTCCCGGCGACCCCAGCCAACCTTACGAAAACGATGCCATGCGCGCGGCCGCCAAAACCTGGGGCGGCGACTTCTACAAAAAGGGCGGCGGCGGCGCGGTCTGGGACGGGTTCGCCTACGATCCGGACTCCAATCTGGTTTATGTCGGCACGGGCAACGCCGAGCCGTGGACACAGAAGTTCCGCGGCGCTCAGAACGTCGACAACCTGTATACTTGTTCAATTTTAGCCGTGGATCTGACCACCGGTCAGCTTAAGTGGTATTTTCAGACGGTGCCGAACGACAACTGGGATTTCGACAGCGTTCAGCAATTGATGCTGCTCGACCTCACGATCGACGGGCGTCCTCGCAAGGTTCTCACCCAGGCGGCAAAGAATGGATTCTTTTATCTAATCGACCGCGGCTCGGGGCAGTTTGTTTCCGGTGCGCCGTTCGTCAAAGTGAACTGGGCCAAAGGCCTCGACGATAGCGGCCGTCCGATGGTGAATCCGGAAGCCTTCTACGATACAGAGCCGGTGGCCGTGTATCCAACTGGTGGCGGCGCGCACAACTGGGCGCCGATGTCTTTCAACCCTAGCACCGGCCTGGTCTACATTCCCGCCTCTTACTCGAGCTACACGTATCAAGCGGACGAAGAATACAAACCGAACACCTCGGGAACCACGCGCGGCGGCGGGACGGAACCACGCCAGATCAAGGCCCCGGCGATCGGTCCGACGGCTCCCGAAGGCGTTCGGGGCGGCTTGCAAGGGTGGGATCCGGTGAAGCACAGGCTGGTCTGGCGCGCGGATGGCGGTGGTGGCATTGGAGGAGGGACCGTCACGACCGGCGGGAACCTCGTCTTCCACTCCATGAACGATGGGCGCTTGATGGCTTATAGCGCAGACAAAGGCGAGAAGCTGCTCGAAGTTCAGACCGGGCGCACCGGAATGGGACCGCCGATCACATACGCAATCGATGGTAAACAATACGTCGCCCTCATGGGCGGCGCCGGCCGCGGCGCGCGAGATCCCGCCGATGCGCCGCTCCAGAATGCTCCCACGCTGTTCGTCTTTGCCTTGGACGGGAAGGCCGAGTTGCCGACGCCCGCTCCGCCCGCCCCACGAAACGGCGCTCCGCCGGCTCGTTAAAGGCGGCCGGCTCTGTAAAGGCGCCGCTCGACAAGAACATCAACGAGGGTTGAAGAAGTCGTTCTCCATAGAAAAATTCGCTGTTCATAAGACACAAACCGGACCGCATGGGCAACCCCGTGGAATTATAAGTGGGGCGATCTTTTCCAGGCGAATTCACAATCGATATGGTGGAGTTCCAAACTTCTAACAATGAAACCAAGGCGATGAACAACCAAGCACCTGATCACCTCAACCGCAAGCAAACTGAGTCCGACCGGGCGTCCGCCAAGCCCACCGGCGCAGTGTCGGGAGAGTTTGTCACCGAGATGTTTGACTATGACGGTAGAAGGCAGGTCACGGTGTATGTTCCACCCGACCCGCCTGAGGCAATCGTCTTCGCCGGTGACGGTCAGAGAATCTCGAAGTGGGGCCGGTTGCTCGAGACGGCGGACGTACTGTCCACGATGATCGTCGGCGTACATGGACTGACCGATGAGAGGCTGCGGCTTCATGAGTACTCACCGGGGTTTGAGCCGGAGCGGTTCGCAGCACACGAAAAGATCTTCGTCGAGGACGTTCGCCGATGGACGAAGTCGCGGTTTGGCGTGTCGCTGCCCGCGGGACGTACCGCAGTGTTGGGCGTCTCGGCGGGTGGAGAGATGGCCCTCGCTCTTGGGCTTCGGCATCCGGATGTCTACGGTGCGGTCTTCTGCGCCTCGCCAGGCGGCGGCTACAAGCCGCCCGCTGCTATGCGGAGTCCGCTTCCGCGTACATACCTTGTGGCTGGCGCACAGGAGCCGTTCTTCCTCGAGAACGCAAGGAGGTGGGCGGACGCGCTGCGCCAGGCAGATGGGGACGTCGTCATGAAAGAACGAGCTGGGTCGCACGGTAGCGCATTCTGGCGAGAAGAGTTCCCGCTGATGGTAGCGTGGGCATTTGGACGATAATGATCCGTCTCATCGGCGATCTGGTACCACAACTCGCCTCGTGTGATCATCGCCACGCTATCGAAGACTGGCGCTCCTCTGGAACACAGCGATACTGCTTCTGATTTGTGCACGTCTGCCCAAAAGCTGCCGGGATCGGCACGCCGGTAGGATCTGTCACCCGCCTGGCGGGCGGCCCTTGACAACGCGGAGCCGCCGCGATGTATCGCCAATTTCCGCGTTAAGCCGTGATCCATTCTGTTATTCCGCGCCCCGACCCGTGCGGCTGGAATCATCGCCTTGACTGTCGTAGATCAAATGCTCAAAGGAACGATCCTTCAGATACTGACCGAGCCCCCACCGTTCGACTTGAGCTAATACTTCGTCAAACTCCTCGCGTTCAATTGGCTTGTAGATGAAACGTTCCCCTCGCGTGAAACTGCCGAAGTCCCACGAATAATCCTGAAACTCTGAAGGAATGCAATGTTTCCACAGCGGGAGATATTTCGGCAGGTCGGCTTCGAGAATTCGCTCGGCGCGGTCGAGCGCGCGCAAATATCCGCGCACGGCGGCCTCGGGCGCGCCGTTAGGAACCCACCAGAGTGTCTTAAATTCACCGGCAATGATCTCGCGCAGGCCCAGTTGCTTCGCCATATCGATTTGCGGCGGCAGTAAGCTGGCCGCTTCCACCTGCCCATCGAGCAGGGCCCGAAGCCGCGCCCCGAAACCACCGACATTGACCGTGCTGATGTCCTCAAGCGGCATGTAGTGTTCGAGTCGATAGGGCACGTTGAAGTGGCTTCCCGCGCGCATGCCCACGGCTATGGGCACGTGCTTTAAATCCTCCGGCCGCTCAATGTTCGAATCCTGACGCACGAAAATCGCCCACGGCGAAATCCCGTAGCACTGCGGGACGATAAGCCCCATGCCCGCGCTTGCGTTGCTAATAGTCCCCCACACGCAGGCGCACTGGATTACGCCATCATCCACTGCCTTGTCTTGCGGGCGCTCGAAGTAGTCCATTCCTTTCCAACTGGACTGAGTGCCGCGGAAGGTCTGCGCGTCAAACTCCACCTGAATCCCTTCATCGGTGAAGAGTCCTTTCTCGAGTGCAACGAAGTCATTAAGCCCCATTCCTTTGGGGGCCACCTTGATTGAAATTAAGTTATGCACTTCAGCCATCGGGATCTCCTCGCGTCGCGACACAAAGACTATACATCAATAGGATCTTGTACGTTGTTTCGGAGGTCAGGAGATGAGCAGTCCCGAAACCGCCCCTTCGCTCCATCGGAGCGCATGGTAGAATCCGCGCGTGCGGAAACTCTTTCCTTTATGGCTGACCGTAGTTCTCGCACGCCTATTTGCTTGTCAAGCCGCTGCCTTGTCCATTCCCGGCGAACGAGGCGTGGGCAGCAAAGACGCTCCGATTGTAATTGAGGTCTTCAGCGATTTCCAATGCCGCGGATGCGCCGAGTTCTACCTGCAAACGCTGACGCGCGTGATCGAGGATTACGGCAATAAGGGCAAGGTCTACCTCATTCACCGAGAGTATCCAGTGCCCGTACCGTCACACCGCTATGCCCGCGATGCTGCACGATGGGCGCTGGCGTGCGCCGCTATCGGACAATATGATCGCGCGGCGGCCGCCTTGTTCCACGATCAGTCGACCTGGGGCGAAACCGGCGAAATCGAGGCGACGATTGCATCGGTGCTTACGCCTGCGGAATTGGCGAACGTCAAGCAAGCCTTGAAGAATAATGGCGACGAAATCGATGCAGCGTTAGCAAACGATGTATCAATCGGTCGTGCGTTCCCCGTCCATGGATTGCCATCATTCCGGATTGTCGTTCGGGGAAGCGAAACCTTTGCGGATCACGACGAACCGGAAAAGGCTTTGCCCAATCTGAAAATCTATCTGAGTCTGAAACGCTATCTTGACGAGCACCTGGCGAAATAACAAGAACAGTCCCTAATTCGGTAACTAGCCTGGATCTCCTGGTCCCCACGTCATGAACAAGCCTAGCTCGTCCTCCTCTGGCGCTAAAATCAATTAAACGCTGTGCAGCAGGTCGGCCGCTACCAAATCCTCGGCGAGTTAGGACGGGGCGCCATGGGCATCGTGTACAAGGCGCTGGACCCGGCCATCGGGCGCACGATTGCGATTAAAAGCATTCGCCTCAATGATCTGACCGACGACACGGAGCGTCAGCGCCTGCGTGACCGCCTGTTTCGCGAAGCCCAATCGGCGGGAATGCTTTCCCACCCCAACATCGTCACCATCTACGACATCGCCGAAGAGGGCGACATGGCGTACATCTTCATGGAATTCGTCAACGGCCCTCCGCTGGACCGCATGATGGCGTCCGCGCAGCCGCCCGACAAGGATTTCCTGCTTCGCATTTTTCGCCAGACCGCCGCCGCTCTGGATTACGCCCACAAAAAAGGCATTGT
>JAFAQY010000055.1 GCA_019261985.1 Bryobacterales bacterium
GAATTGCAAGACCAGTAGTGGTCCCGCGAACAGCACGGAGCGAGCGCTTTGTTTCCAACTTCATCTCCAATTTCCTCCAGAAGAAGTTTTAACGCTTTACCGTTCGCGCCGCATTACCCCCATCATCTATGAAAGCGAGAATACGGGCGCATTACTATCAAGCCACGAGTTAACTCTATTTCGAGAATTGGTCGGGAGCGAAGAAGCATACAAGTCCAAAATCCTCCTTGGCGTGTATACTAAACCGCACCATAATATCATCTACGATTCTTTTCGTTCAACCGGGTGTTTGCTTGATGAATTTCCTGCCAATAGGCTCAGCCGTTCAGCCGTGCAGGGCCCTCAACTTTACATAACCAAACAGGCTGCGGAAAGTTTGGCGAGACTGGCTTCAGCCTGCGGCGGGCTTCAGCCCGCCCGGGGATGACTGTTTCGCCTCTTCGACCGAAAAGCTGGCGTTAGAGCCAATAGCGGATCCCGGGCGGCTGTCCCTGGACGAAGGTAATGTTAATAGAAGAGGGGAGCGGGCCCCCGGTCAGGCCGCCTTGGGTGCCGGGCGTCCACAACCCATCGTAAACGAAGTTGATGATGGCCGGAGGATTCGGCGCCACAACGGTTAGAGCGGTGGCGTCGAAGGCGCCGAAAACGCCATTGCCGAAAGTAAGGCTGGAGGGGTCGGTGATGTTGAACGAAACCGTCCCGAAAAACTGAATGGGCATGCCTGCGAAGATGCCGATGTTGCTTGCCGTCGAGATCCAGTCCCCAAGCGTGACGGTCGTGGCCGTGAAGATGTTGCCCGTATCGACCGTCGTATTGCCGATGTCAGTGAAGACTTGACCCCCGATGACCATCGGATTGGCCTGTACACGGCTGGTCGGGGACAGGCAGGTCAGCGCCGCCAGTCTGAACAGAATTACGGGACGCACGGCAAACCTGCCTCGCGAAAGGTTGGTGATATGATACCGGCGGTGGGCTTGGTCTGGACTTTTTGAAATTTGCTCACCGCCCCCAAGCTGATTGAAAGCATCGTTTCGTCGCAGTTTGGTCTCTCCTTTCGAAGTGATTTCGTCGCTATACCAACTCCATTCATCAGCCGGGCGCCGCCTCAGACCTGGCCCAGTGCCATTGAGTTCCTACCCGCCAACAGCAGGTCAGACGGTGACAGCGGGCCCGGTCTGGACATTCCGCCGCCGGCGGCGGTAGATCAGCACCCCAGCGGCGAGACCCGTGAGGCTGAGCACAAAGCTCGACGGCTCGGGGATGACTGTTTCGGCCTCTTCGACCGAAAAGGTGGCGTTAGAGATAATAGGCGATCCCGGGCCGCCGGGCTGGATCAAGAGAACGTTAATCGAGGACGGGAATGGTCCCCCTGTCAGGCCGCCTTGGGTTCCGGGCGCCCACAACCCATCGAAAGAGAAGCTGGCGACGTTCGGAACCGGCGGCGAGGTGGTTACGGAGGTGGCGTCGAAGGCGCCGAAGACACCGTTGCCGAAGGTAAAGCCGGAGGGGTCGGCGATGTTGAACGAAACCTGCCCAAAAGTCTGTACGGGCATGCCTGCGAAGATGCCGGTACCGAACGTCGTCGTGGTCCAGTTCCCAAGCGTGAAGGTCATGGCCGTGGAGACGTCACCCGTATCGGTCGTCGTCACGCCGCTATCAGTGAAGCCTTGCATCCCGATGATAATCGGAGTGGCCTGTAAACGGCTGGCCGGGGATAGGCAGGCCAGCGCCGCCAGCCCGAACAGAATTACCGGGCGCACGGCCAACCTGCCTGTGTGCCAACGGTTGGTGAGGTGATACGGACGGTGGGCCTGGTCAGGGCTGGCTGAAATTTGGTCACCGCCCTCAAGCTGATTGAAGGCATCATTTCGTCTCAATTTGGTCTCTCCTTTCGAAGTGATTTCGTCGCTATACCAAATCCATTCATCAGCCGGGCGCCGCCTCAGACCCGCCCAGTTCCATCGAGTTCCTACCCGCCAACAGCAGGTCAGACAGTGACAGTGGGACCGGTCTGGACATTCCGCCGCGCTCGGCGGTAGATCAGCACGCCAGCGGCGAGACCCGTGAGACTCAACACAAAGCTCGACGGCTCGGGGGCGAGGGCCGTAAAAGTGGCGCCGGTAACGGTAATATCCGATCCCGGGCCGCCGATCTGGAGGAAGCTCACACCAAGAAAGGACGGGAAGGGTCCCCCGGTCAGGCCGCCTTGGGTACCGGGCGTCCATAACCCATCGTAAGAGAGGACGCGTATGACCGGAGGAAAGCCCGTGTCCCCGGTTAGCGACGTGGCGGTGAAAGTGCCGAACACGCCGTTGCCGAAAGTAAAGCTGGAAGGGTCGGTGATGTTGAACGAAACCGTCCCGAACATCTGTATGGGCATGCTTGCGAAAATGCCGCTGTTGTTTCCCGTCGTGGTCCAGTTCCCAAACGTGATGGTCGTGGCCGTGGAGATGCTGCCGGTATCGGTCGTCGTAATGCCGCTGTCAGTGAAGCCTTGCATCCCGATGATGGGAAGCGGATCGGCCTGTACACGGCTCGTTACAGACAGGCAGGCTAGTGCCGCCAGCCCGAACAGAATTACCGGGCGCACGGCCAACCTGCCTGTGTGCCAACGGTTGGTGAGGTGATACGGACGGTGGGCCTGGTCAGGGCTGTTTGAAATTTGGTCACCGCCCTCAAGCTGATTGAAAGCATCATTTCGTCTCAATTTCGTCTCTCCTTTCGAAGTGGTTTCGTCGCTTCACAAATCCATTCATCTGCCGGGCGCCGCCTCAGACCCGGCCCAGCTCCATCGGGTTCATACGCTCCAACACTCGGTCAGACAGTGACGGCGGGCCCGGCCTGGAGATCCCGCCAGCGCCGGCGTAGGTAAAGCACTATTCCAGCGGCCACGCCCGTGAGGCTCAAAAAAAAGCTCGACGGCTCGGCGATGACGGTTTCCTCCACTGAGACCGTCACGGTGCCGCTAGTAGAAATCGCCGTGCTCGGGCCGCCGATTTGGAGGAAGGCGAGGTTCAAGGCGGCAGGAAACGGTCCCCCGGTCAGGCCGCCTTGTGCGCCCGGCAACCAGTCCCCGTTGTACGAGTAAACTATGCTGTTCGGACCCGGCGTGACATTAAAAAGCGAGGTGGCGCTGAAGGCGCCGAAAACGGGATCGTGGAAGCTAATAGTAGAGGGGACGTTGACGTCGAACGTCTGCGGCCCTAGGAACTCTATGGGCATGCCTACGAAGATGCCGCTTTGGCTTCCGACAGAGATCCAGTTCGAGATTGAGAAGGCCGTGGCTGTGAGGATGTTACCCGTGTCGCTCGCCGTAGTGCCGAGATCGACGAAGCCTTGAGTCCCGATGGGTATCAGATTGGCCTGCAGACGCGCCGTCGGCGACAGGCAAGCCAGTGCCGCCAGTCCGAACAGAATTGCTGGGCGCAGCGCAAACCTCCCTGCACGCCAACGGTTGGTAAGGTGACACTGACGGCGGGCCTGGTCTGGACCTACTGAAATTCGGTCGCCGCCCTCAAGCGGATTGAACGCATCATTCCGTCGCAATTTGGTTTCTCCTTTCTAAGTGATTTCGTTCAGAAAGTGCGCTATCGCAGGGCACAATCGACACTGCCGGTTGTGACACTACGAAATCCAGCCACAACGTCAAACCGGATCGGTCGTGCGATTCCGTTTGCGGCGCCATGCGGCGCCACCCAGCAGCACTGTTCCCAGCAGAGTGATAGCGGCTGGTTCGGGAATCGGCGGAGGCTCCTCCGGTGGTGGCGTGAACGGATCGAAAACCGGAATTTGGCTGCCCGAAACGAATTGGATATGGCCCCCGGTGTCGATCAATTGACCTTGAAGCCTGAGGCTCGAAAACTGAAAGTCTGCCCCGGGATTAACCGCCAAGAAAGTACCATACTCGCAAATAGGAACAACATTGACGTCGCCACAGCCGGAGGTCTGAAGTACGGTGCTCGGAGGAGGGCCTGTTAAATTCCACAGTATATGGGCAGGGTCAACTCCGCCTATATTCATTTGTGTGTTGATGGTACCCATACTCGGAAGATTGAAAATGAAAAAATCATCCGCACCCCCTACTAGCGTCACCGCCGGGCTTGACCAGCTTCCAATGTCGATGACATTCAACCCTCCGTTACCGGTGAAGGTTTGAGATCCGCTGATATTGCCTAAGGTCACCGTCGGCGTCAGGGCCAATGCCGCTGCCGACAATGCCTGAGCGTCGGCAATCGCGGTTGTGCCGACAGTTGCCGCGACCGGCGTGACCGTGGGTGGCGTTTGTAGACCCTTAAAAGGAGGATCGTCGCTACCGGCGCCAAGCGGGGGGCTTGCATCGACACCGCCCGTGATGGCTCCATTATCACCGCCTGACGACGTGACCGTGCTCCCAGCGCCGACCAAAACCTTGCCGTTGACGGGACCGCTATTCATCATGATGGAAGCGGTGGAGCCCGCCGAAACGATTGCGTATTGATTTAACACGTTACTAATCGGTAGGACGCTAGGCGTAGTGATCAAGTCCGCAAGGGCAGAGGAACTGGTGAAACAGATTGATAACAGCATCGCGAAACCAACAATAAAGCCGCGCCCAAGATGCAGCCAATACTTTTCATGTGACTTCATAGAACTCCTCCTTTTGGATGCACAATGCCAAATGTTGTGGCGTACAGGAAATCCCCGAAGGTTAAGCTATATAGCCGGTGTGTTCCACATGAACGGCCGCGATTACGGTCCCCGCCGTCTCGCGGACAGCATGAATCAACCGCTTACATACCACTTCTCTCAATCCTCCAGTTGACCGAACGGTTTAGAGTAACTTTTACAGGGTTTAACATCCCTACCCGACAACATGATGCGGGAAACCGCGGCATCACGAAAACATAAAGCGATACTGGCCCGATTGTGGCAATACAGAAGGCAGCTTACAACAGGCAGTCTGTGGTCTAGCAACATCCCTCTCGCTTCATCGATCAAGCGAGACGCGCTCATTTAGTGTTGAGCCAACTGTAAAATTTAAGCTATCTCAAGAAGTGGTCGGGAGAGAACAAGCATACAAGTCAAAACCCTCCTTGGCATGTATACCGACGCCGACGATAGTAACATCGACGATGCGTTGTCGTAAATCGGATCTTTGTCTGATGACGCTATTACCAGTCGCCTGACGCACGAATAAGGACGCCTTGATGCAGGCAGTGCTATGAACTGCAGGTATTACCAAGCGGATCGATGGAGCATTGCCCAGTCGAATGCAGCTATTACCACCGCGACTGCAGTTATTGCCAATCGAATTGCAACTGTGGCGACCCCTGCACTGCAACTGTGGCCAATCGAACTGCAATTATTGCAGTGGCTGGTGCGGCGGGCGATTATTCGAGCGGGTCTACACCAGCCGGGTGTTGCAGAATTAACCGGCATCGGTTATAAAAGACATGGTCGCGGACGAGGCTGCATCAAAGCTGAAGGAGGGGTGTAATATGCGCCTGCGAGCTTCGATTGTGTTACTTTCCGGCATTGCTTTTACAGCATGTTTCAGTACTCCCACCCAAAAGGAAGCAAAGTTCCTGAAAACGGGCAGCGATTATTTCGACAAAAAAGATTATGCCCGCGCCGCGCTCGAGTTTATGAACGCGGTCAGGGCTGCCCACACGGCCGAGCCTTTATATCGGCTTGGCTTGACCTATCTCCAGTTGCAGGATTACGACAAAGCCGTTTTGTGCTTTCAGCAGGCGCTGCAACTTAATCCCCAGCACAGCGGGGCGCAGTTGAAGCTCGCCGAGATGATGGCGAGCACTGCAGACAAAAACACGCTAGAGGACGCTAAGAAGTGGCTGGACGCGATCATCGGCGCTTCGCCGGACAATGCCGAGGCTATCAACGCGCTTTCGATTACGGAAGCCCGGCTCGGCAATCCCGATGAAGCGATCCGGATGCTGGAGCAGGCACTGCGGAAAGCCCCGGCCGATCTGCGAACCTCGATTAGCTTAGCCCGGCTCAAGCTGTCGCAGAAGGATGTGGACGGGGCCGAACGCGCGTTGAAGGACGCCGTTCAGCACGCCCCCAATTCGGTACATGCGGCGCTGGCCCTCTCGCAATTCCGTGCGTCGATCGGGAAGCTGGATGAGGCCGAAGCCGAGGCGCATCGCGCTGTAAGCCTCGACCCGAAGAATGGGACCGCGTTGCTGACGCTGGCCTATGTTCAGGCGAATCAAAACCGCCTCGATCAGGCGGAAGAGACCTACCGCCGCATTTCGGCTCTTCCGGAGAAGCAATACAAACCTCTGCACGCCATTTTCTTGCTCCGCACCGGCAAAACAGATGGTGGGATTGCGGAATTGCAGCGCCTATGGAAGGCGGATAGAAAGGACCGGAACGTTCGCACACGGCTGGTGGCGGCTTACGTGACTGCGAACAAGCAGGACGACGCGGAAAAGCTTCTTTCGGAGGCGATTCAAGCACAGCCCAACGACTCGCTTGCCCTCTCGCAGCGCGCGGAGATTTATCTTTGGGAGGGGAAGTATGCGCAAGCCGAGAAGGATTTGCAGCAAGCGGCCGGCGCGCAATTGGAGTCCGCGCCAGTGCATTACGCTCTCGCGCGGATTCGGGCCGCGAGCGGCGCAAAAGTCGGGCAGCGGCAGGAGTTGGAAGAAGCGTTACGGCTGGATCCGAACATGCTCGCGGCGCGCATGGATTTAGTCCAGGCATTGATTGCGGACAAACAGGCGCAGACGGCTTTGAATATCGTCAATCAGGCGCCCGCGGCGCAAAAGAACAATCCTGGGTTGATCGCCGTATACGCGGCGGCATTGATGGGCGCCGGCGATCGATCCGCGGCCGCGAAGGAGATTCAACGCGGGCTTGCAATTGCCAGAACGCCTCTTCTGCTAATCCAGGGCGCTACTCTGAAAACGATTCAGAAGAATTATGCGGGGGCTCGTGTTCCGCTGGAGGAGCTGCTGAAGAGGCAGCCGGACAACATCGACGGCTGGAACCTGCTGGTAGAGACATACGCGGCGGAAAAGCAGTTGCCAAAGGCAGTGGCGCGTTTGCGCAAGGGCGTGCAGCAGAATCCGAGATCGGCCAAATTGCAATTCCTGTATGGGCTAAACCTGGTTGCGGCCGGTGACCTGAAAGGGGCGCGCTCCGCTCTCGCGGCCGCCGCCGCGATTGAACCCAATCTTGCCGACCTTCAGCCTGCACAGGTGCAATTGGAAATTGTGGATGGGAAAACAGCTGCCGCGAAGCAAATGCTGACGGACGCGATTGCGCAGAATCCCAAGAACACGACTGCGAGATTGATGTTCGCCGAGTTGGAGAACAAAGCCGGTAATCCAGGGGGCGCCAACGCGCAATATCGGGCGATTATCGGCGCGGATCCAAACAATGTCACGGCTTTGAATAATCTGGCGTGGTTGTTCGCGAAAGACAATCCGGAGGAGGCGCTGAAATACGCGCAGCAAGCCGCCAAGCTTGCGCCGGAAGATCCATCCGTGCAGGACACGATCGGCTGGCTTTACTACCACAAAGGCGTGTACGATTCGGCGGTACGCTATTTGAAAGCGGCTGTCGCCATCGAAGGCACTCCGCGGCGGAAATATCATTTAGGCCTCGCGCTCACTAAAGGGGGTGATCAGGATGCGGGGCGAAAGATGGTTCGGGCGGCGCTGGATTCAGATCCGAGTCTGGCTAAAACCGAGGGGAACTGATGGAGAGCGCGGGAATTTGCCGGACCTGGGGGTCCGGCGCGGGCGGGGGCGCCCGCCCCACGCTGATTCATTCGAGAGGCTCTAGCTTTACTATCGACGCGCCGTGATTGCTTCCCGTCCAAAACGTTGGCGGAGTGGTTGAGTTGTCGACGAACACGCGGCGGATGTTGGTGGAGCGCGGGAGCAGATACTCGGTAAACCGGCCGGTTTTAGGATCCAGGCGCAGCACGCGGTCTGTCGTCATCGATCGGGTCCAGGCGAAGCCGTTCTTGTCGACCACAACATCGTAAGCCGCGCTCCATGGCGCGGGCGCGAGCCACTCGCGAAACTGCTGGGTCCTGGTGTCGAACATGCCTATGCGATTGGCGCGATATTCGCCGAACCAGAGCCGGTCCTGCCCGTCCATCTGACCGCGCCTCGGACCGGATCCGTGAGTAGGCGTCGGAAACAAATCGACCTTGCCTGTCTTGGCGTCGATTCTGCCGATGTGCTCCTTGGCGAAGTCGGTGAGTGCGGTAACTGTTTTAAAGTTTTGCAATTAAGCACTACGCCGCCAACAGCCGATCAAATGACAGTGCCGCCGGGCCCGGTCTGGACATTCTCCCGCCGTCGGCGGTAGATCAGCACCCCAGCGGCGAGACCCGTGAGGCTCAGCATAAAGCTCGACGGCTCGTGGATGACTGTTCCGGGCTCTTCGATCTGAAAGTTGCCGCTCGCGGTAAAGCGATCCCGTGCCGCGGGTCTCGACGAAGGCAATGGCTTACGCTCGCAAAACGCCAATTAATTCACCTCAACGGCCCGAACGCGCTTCCGTTTTACTGGGCAGGTTTCGGCTGGTGGGAGACTCCAACGGCACGATTTCAGGAGAATAACCGATGAGCAATCTATCCAAAACCGATCGAGAGGCGATTATTTCAAGCGTCCTGAGTACAGTTGAGACTAAGCATTTTGACCCCCGCTTTATAAGGAAAGATGGCGATTGGCGATCGACGATAAGCGCACTGGTCTGCTCGAAGCAACGAAGGATCAGGATTTCGCGACGAAGCTGAGCGACCTCGTGCGCTTGTTCGGAACGCCGGATGCTGGTTTGTTCCACGAAAGCACTCGCAAAAAGATTGCGAAGGGATTGGCCGCCCAGTTCCAATATTGCCAGCCCAATGAGTGCGCACCCGGGTTCACGCAGCCTTCTGACGCCGGCGACGTGATGATCTCGAAGTTGGCTCACGGAGTCGGATGGCTGAAGGTGACCAAATTCCCCGGTGCAGTTGGAATCGACATCGCCAAAGAGATTGATCGTGGTATCCGGGAGTTGCGCGACTGCGATCGCCTGATCATGGATCTTCGTGGCAACGCGGGCGGAGGTCTGGCCTTCTTGCGAGTGATGAGCTATTTAACTCCGGAACGCCTCCCTGTTGGCTACAGCGTAACGCGGGCTCGCGCCGAAACCGACTACAGCAAGGAATCACTTGCGGTGTTCGACCGAATACCGTCACAAAAGGCTGCTCTGATTTGGCTTGTCCTGAAGTTTGGATTTCGCGACGATTCCGTGAGCGTCGTTACGGAGAGCCTCGGTTCCAAGCCCTTTCATGGCAAGACTGTCGTCCTTGTGGATGAGAGCACCACAGGAGCCGGGGAGCGGATTGCTGCTTTTGCCCAGGAGCGTAGGCTCGCCCCAGTTGTGGGATCTCGTACAGCTGGGCGATTGATCTGCTGCAGCGTGTACAAGGTCGGTCACGGATATTTCGTACGTATTCCGGCACGCGCGTGGTTCACCTGGAGCGGAGAACTCCTTGAGTCAAAGGGCGTCACGCCGGATTGCACTGTTTTGACTGGAGAGGGCCGTCAGACGGATCTTCAGCTCGACCAAGCCGTCGAAGTGGTCCGCAGTTTGTAAGACATCACCAATCATAAGGAGTTTTATAAAATCCAGTTTTGTAAGGGGTATTTCTGTCTTAAGTGTGGCCGGAATTGCGCGTGCACAGACCGCTGCCATCAACGGGGAGATTGCGGGGACAGTCGTCGATGCAAGCGGCGCGGCGATTATCGGCGCGACAGTCGGTGCGGTCAATGTCGCAACCGCTATCGGCAAAGCGCTGCAACGACGCCGGAGGGTCTTTATAGACTTCGAATTCTGCCTATCGGTGAATATTCGGTGAGCGTTTCCGCAAACGGGTTTGCCGGGTATGAACGGAGCGGGGTCAACCTGAACGCCGGGACCGTTGCGACTGTGAATGTCGAGTTACAACTCCACAAGCGTCACAACCCAAGTACTCGTGTCATCCGGTGTACCCGTTGTCGATCCGGGAAACACGGATGTGCGCCGGCTGAATCAATGGCAACGATATCAACCCCAGCCGATAATGAGCTAAATTCGTGTCAGTTCCTGCAGCCACTAGTAAGCGACCGACCGCCGCGCTCAGGAGCAGCCGCCGTAGCTCATGAATAAGCGGCCGCCGTACACTACCAACCTTCAACTAACTTTGGGACGCCCTCTTCAGTGGCGGGCTTTCTGGCACCAGTGACCCGCGCGAGCGCCCGCCGGCTTTCGATAGCCGATGAACCTCCTTCACTTTGTCCGGTGCGGGACGCCGTTTTGTCCGTCCGGTCCCGGTCAAATCCACAAGATTTCCACAGATCGGGAGTGATCCGCAATGAACCGGCGTGAAGTGGAAACTACTGAGGCGTGGGAGCCTTAGCGAAAAGGATTGGAGGCGCGGGGGGGAATCGAACCCCCGAATAAAGGTTTTGCAGACCTCTGCCTTACCACTTGGCTACCGCGCCGGGAACTCTCAGGCTACTTTAATAATAAACCGCGCAAACGGCTCGATTGTCAAACTCGCCGTTAGAACCTGAAAGGTTCGCCGGTCCCAAAAAACTGAAGCTGCCAGGCAACCGCACGGTCCTAAGCACGCATCCAATCGCATACATCAAAAGCCGCAAAAACAAGCCGGTGCGCGCGGAAGCGCTCGGGTGTAGAATAGCTCGGCTGGAGGATACCAGAATGTCCTTTCGACGAGGTTTGATGCGGGTAAGGGTCGCGCTCGCGCTCGTATTCCTGATCGGCAGTGCGCTAACGGCTAAGGCGCAGGGCCGCCGCGGAGGAGTTGCCGAACCGTACACCCCCGCGGCAGACGCGAAAGACTTGAAGGCTGTTCTCTTCAAGTGGATGTGGGCCGAAGGCATGCTGAAGGGCCACGATGAGCGCGACATGGTCGCATCCCTCGAATATCAGGGGAAAGGCACGATTCAGGTAGACGCGCAACCTTGCACGCTCACCAAATACCGTGCCAGCACGAATTACCAGGCCTTCAGTCAGCGCGTTCAGTACTCCTGCACCCGGCCGAATGGTCAAATGTATTCCACCATCGAGGTCGTGAGCGGGCTGTACGCCTGGAACGAAGACATTCCGGGTGCGGAAATCGTGCCGGGCAAAGGTAAGGCTACGCCGATGCCGGCCACGGTGCAGGACCGGCTCATTCGAATTTGGGCCAGTCCCCAGGGCGCACCCAAGGCCGCGATCGCCGGAACAACCGAGACGTTCTGGTTGGGCGCCAACCCCGGCACTCTTTTCGCGGACGGCGCCGCGAAGGTCGGCCAGACATCTGTCTCCTGGGAGGCTGGTAAGCCGGTCGTGACGTTCCCAATTCCCGGCGTTCCGGGGGCGGTGGCGACGGCCACCCTGGATGCCAAGTATATGACCGAGCGCGTGCAGGTAAAGCAGGGGACGACGACAACTGAGTTCACCTATGGCGACTACCAAGATTGGAATAACCCGCTGAACAAGATCTGGGTGCTATACGCGGGAAAGATCGTCGAGCGCCGGAACGGCGCAGTCGTCCGCGACCTGACCACCACGGAAACGGAGACCGGCAACGTCTATGTGGTTGCCCCTGTTCCGGCCAGTGTGCAAGCCGCCATCAAGGTCACGGGAAAGATCCCTCTCGGCGTCATCGCCAAGGCAGACCCGCAAGTAAACAAGTCCGCGCCCACTCCGCGGCTGGGCGGCCATCCAGACCTGACCGGCAACTATACCTACTCGGACTGGATCGGCAATTACATGACGGGCGGAGGACGCCGATGCGGTCCGACCCAGGAGTCAGACTGTACCCGGCAGGACAATCAGACCTACGATTTCGAGCTTTACTCGCCGTCGCGGTTCGGCAATATGGGGCGTCCGGTATACAAGCCAGAGTTCTGGGATAAAGTTCAACAGCTCGACATGTGGACGAACAAGTATGACCCGGTGATGACCTGCCAGCCGCTCGGAATTCCAAGAGAGGGGCCGCCCCGCCGCATCTACCAAACCGACAAAGATGTGACGTTTATCTATACCGGTGGCGACGCGGGTGGCGGATACGGCGAATATCGCATCATCCCGACTGATGGACGTCCGCACCGTAAGGAAGCGGACCTTGACATCTTGTATTTGGGCGATACCGTGGGCCGGTGGGACGGCGACACGCTGGTGCTCGATGCCATCGCGTTCCCCGATACCACCTGGTTGGGACGCGGCGGTTTCTTCCACTCCGATCGCATGCATGTCGTAGAGCGATTCACGCGTCAAGGCGATGCCCTGCTTTACGACGTCACGGTGGAAGACCCCGAGGTGCTGGTCGAGCCGTGGGTGTTGCCGACGCGCATCGTAACGCGCAACGCCAACCCCGATGCCGGCCTTATCCGGGAGCGGGGCAATTGCGAGGTCTTCGAGACGGGGCAGGCCTCGTCCCAGATTCGCCACTAGCGATTTCAGAGCTCAGGATAGTTTGACCGCACTGCAATATGACAACTCAACGAAGCCGTTTTTGTAAGCAACGACATCCTTAAGCTTCCATCTCTGTTCCGCCTCGGAGGTGCCGAAAAGGCGCAGGCCGTCGCCCAACAAGACCGGCGCAATCGTAAGCCTGATTTCATCCACCAGGCCGAGAGTGAGAAAACTCTGGCATAAAATCGCCCCGCCAACCAGCCAAATGTTTTTGTATCGAGGCGCAAGCACCACCTCAACCAATCGTTTGAGATCCCCCGAATAGAACTCCACGCTCTTTCTCGTAGCCGGCAGTTCCCGGTTTGTCACCACAATCGTCGGGCTATCGCCATATGGCCAGCCGAGTTCGAGTGCGTGTTCATAAGTACGCGAGCCGAGCACAAAGCAGTATACCGGTTCGACGACCTCCTGCCCTCTATCAGCGCTAACGCCTCGTTCGTAGACGTCGCCAGGGCTGTCCAGCCACGCCACAGTGTTGTCCTTCTTCGCGATAAAGCCATCAAGACTTGAGACAACGTGGAGTATAACGGTCGATTTGTTTGGGTTCACGTCATCGCGCGACATATCTGTTTGAACCCGCCACTGTGGGGCGGGCTTCAGCCGGGCTTCAGCCTGCGGCGGGCTTTAGCCCGCCTTAATCCCGGGCTGTCCGCCAACTTCCGCTACCGAGTACCTTAGGGTACCATTCGTACCACCCTAAGGTATCCGCCTAATACCCAGATCGGTAAAAATACGTAATACTTGATTTTCAAAGCGAGAATAGCTGGGACATGCTTCAGCGTGCAGTACCTGGCGCAAGGCATGTTGCACCAGGAATCTTCAACTTCCCCCCACGCTCCGCGAGCTATGCGGGCGCGGTACCGGAAAAATCATGCGCATTCCGAAAGGCTCCTCATCAGGCGAATCGCTATTCGCGAAGAGCACGGAGGTCGAAAACGCGAATTCTGGTCGTCGGCTCGGCGGCCTTTTCGCAACTGATCCGGCATCTTTTCCATGATCAACCGGAATTCGAAGTGGTCGCGAGCACGGGAGGTCTGAAGAATCTGGGGCCCAGGATCCAGCAGCTTCAGCCCGCGCTAATCGTCGCCAGTGTCAGATTAATCGGCACGAACGTTCAGCGGGCGGCTCGCGAAATCAAACGATGTAGTCCATGGTCGAAACTGATTCTTATTTTTCCCTATAAAGATCTGGCCGAAACCGCGCGCGATAGCGAAGCGGACGCCTGTTTAGAACCAGAGGAATTGATGTACGGACTGTTGCCCGCGGCAACCCTGTTGTCCGGCCGCAACAAAACCCGTTGTTGACCGCCTTCAGTTAGCTCCCGCGTTCAAAACCAAAATCCAAAGGAAACGTGTAATGAAAAGCTCCCTCGGCACTCTTTTGCCTCTCGGAATACTACTTAACTGCGGCGCCATATTGGCTCAAGATACAAGTTCAGGGGTGATGATCCCTCCGAATTACGACAGCTTCATTCCGCCCGCGGTTGGACAAAACACGCCCGATCCGGCATTTGGAACGGCTGTTACCCGCGTTTCAAATGCTCTGGCCACGTCCAATTCCGACCGGGGCGGCTCCTTAACGTGGATTCAGAATGAATATTCGACCGCCAGCGCGTTCAACAACGATAATTCAAGATTCATTCTCCTTCACGAGAGCTACTTTGCCCTTTACGATGGCGGGACAGGACTATACATCGCTGACCTGCCTCTTCAGATCAATGCTTCGAGCGAGCCTCGGTGGTCGCGGAGCGATCTCGTCACGATTTATTACCATTCCGGGAATCAGTTGCTGAGTTACAACACGTCCACGGGCGGCACAAACGTGGTCCATGCCTTCAGCCAGTATGGGTCGATTAGCGGGCTGGGTGAAATGGACATCTCCCGCGACGGCGATCATTTCGTGTACGTGGGCGATAACCGCTTTGCATTTGTCTACCAGATCTCGACGGATACGGTCTACCCGGCGCTGGACATGTCCGGCAATCCAGTCGATAGTGTGTACATCACTCCGAACAACGAAATGCTGGTAAGTTGGATCGCTTCCGGGACGAGCCGCTTCACCGGGCAGGAGCTGTTCGATATTAATGGGAACTTCCTCCGGCAAATCAGCCATGCCGATGGCCACAAGCACCTGACAATCGATAACGATGGGTCCGAAGTTTTGATTTGGACCAACTCGAACGATGCTCAACCGATTGCCAATTGCAGCAATGGAATCGTCAAAATCGCCCTTTCGACGGGAGCTCAGACATGCCTCCTGCAACTGGACTGGAGCCTGGCGGTTCACATTACTGCGCCGGACGGCAACGGATCGGCATTTATAGATACCGAAGCGCCGGCGAACCCGGATCCCTCCACGGGCGGCGCGTGGGTTCCGTATGCCAACGAAATCCTGCAGGTAAAGCTGGATGGATCGGGAACGCTTCGATGGGCGCAGCACCGCAGCCGTTCCATCGGCTCATACGTTTGGCAGCCTAAATTGACGGTAAGCCGCGACGGGACAAGATTGCTTTACGGCAGCAATTACGACCTGCAGAACATATACGGCTACCCGGCCGATTACGCGGACGAATATCTCATCGTCATGGGCTCCTCTATAGGCGCGACGGCCGCTGCCGCGACCCCGGCTGCCGCAGCGCCCGCTCCCGCGGCGCCCGCTCCGGTCGCGGCCGCTCCCGCGGCGCCCGTTGCTTCGGCTCCGCCAGCGGCGGCTACAACCACGGTGCATTACGAGCAAAACAATGCGGCGGTTCAGTACGGTGGGAGCTGGTTTCCGAACGCCGGAGCCTTCAATAGCGGCGGTTCCGCGGCGATGGCGATGGATGCCGGCAGTCAAGCCACGTTTACCTTTACGGGATCGGGAGTTAGCTGGATCGGTTACGGCGATCCCTGGTCGGGCACCGCGGCGGTTTATATAGACGGGGTTTTTCAAGCCAGCGTCGACACATATTCCGCGGCTCCAAACGCCCAAGCAGTCGAATACTCAAACACAAACCTTCCTTATTCGAAACACACCCTGGCCATTGTCGTCAGCGGACAGCACAACACTACCGCGCAGGCAAGTTGGGTTTGGATTGACGCCTTCAACGTGAATCAGTAGGCCGCACCTACTTGCAGAAGTTGGCATACAGCGCGCGGTGGGGCAGGCTGCCAGCCTGCAGCGGGCTTTAGCCCGCCTGAGCGGTTTTGAGCGACTCTATCGGCGCAAGTTCTTCCTGCTGCCGTATCTGTTCGACAACAACATCGCCCCCACATTTATACACCCGATACGCGCGCGCGTTGTCTTTGGAGCTGATGACCCTGTAAAACCGGTCATCGATAAACTCTATAGCGCAGTTGTTCTCGATCGCGATTCCGGTTCCTCCGATCTTACGAATCATCTCGCGGAAAGCTCGCCGCCTCGGGACCCCGCGCGTCATGCCGTTGTAGTGCGGACAGTGTCTCCCGCTAACCAGTCCGAGGCCCCTTACGTTCATGTACTTCCAGTGTTGTGCATCATAAAACGACATCGAATCCGAATGCCCTGAATCAAACCAGCAGATAGCGCCCGCGCTAATGCCGGCCAGGATGGTTCCGTTCCGGTAGGCAGCTTTGAGAATCCGGTCCAACCCGAGGCGCCGCCACACACGCATCATATAAAGCGTGTTTCCACCGCCCACGTAAACAATATCCGCCGCAAAGATCTTCGTCCGGATCTGTTCCGTTGAAGGCAAATCTTTTGTAAGAAACAACACGTCCGTCCGGCAATTGAGGAAGCCGCCAAAATATTCCCGGAAAGCCTCCCAATATGCTTCGGAATCCGAACTCGCGGTTGGAATGAAAAGAACATTCGGACGCCGACGGTTCGAGAGGCGAATGATCTCCCGGTCAATCGCGGCAGTCCCGCGCGTCCGTATTTGCCCTCCTCCGATCGCCACAATGGCCCTCTCCATTCGATGATCTTAACCAAAGTGGGGCAGGTTGCCAACCTGCGGCGGGTTGCCAACCCGCCTGGCGACCTTTTCTATCAACCCGATCAGCGCGATTGGCCGCCTCCCACGCTCGCTCGCGCACCGCACGCCGATGTTTACCCCAGTCTTGACAAAATTGCACATTAGATATAGTCTAAATACTTCATGGAGTCCGAGGCGATCAAGCGCTCGCTCGAAGCCGGCGGATTGCGGTGTACTCCCCAGCGCTACGCCGTTATGGCATTCCTGACGAAACACGCCAGTCACCCTACCGCGGCGGAAATCTTCGAAGCTGTTAATCGCGTTGATCCGCGCTCTTCCAGAGCCACTACTTACAACAATCTGCGGGACCTGGTGCACGCGGGTTTGGTGCGCGAGGTGGCCGTCGAGGGGCGCGCCGCGCGATTCGATGTGAAAGGCATGCGGCATCACCATTTCATCTGCGACCGCTGCGGAGATGTCGAAGATATCGAATGGTACGACGTGCCCAGGCCCGCGTCCGCTTCCCTCGGTAAGCGGGTGCTCCGCGAATGTGAGCTGATTTTCCGGGGGCTTTGCACGAAATGCGCTCCCAAGCGTGCTTCCCGTTAATTTTTGACTAATTCGTATAAATTCGTAAGGAGATAAATACATGGATAAAGAATTCACAGCCGCGGCTGCGGCTGTCCCCGACCAAGGATTGCCGATTGAAACCAAGTGCCCGGTTACGCTCAGTCCTCGCAGGCACACGGTCGCCGGAGCCCCGACCAATGCGGGATGGTGGCCGAATCAACTCAATCTGAAAATTCTGCACCAGCACTCGCCGCTCTCCAATCCCATGGACAAGGCCTTCAACTATGCGGAAGAATTCAAAACCCTGGATCTGGACGCGGTGATAAAGGACCTGCACGCAGTGATGACGGATTCTCAGCCGTGGTGGCCGGCCGACTATGGCCACTATGGGCCGTTATTCATTCGCATGGCCTGGCACAGCGCGGGTACCTATCGCATCGGCGACGGCCGCGGCGGGGCCGGCTCGGGCACGCAACGATTTGCGCCGCTTAATAGCTGGCCGGATAATGCCAATCTCGATAAGGCGCGCCGGCTGCTCTGGCCGATCAAGCAGAAGTATGGCAGAAAGCTCTCCTGGGCCGACCTCATGGTTCTCGCGGGTAACGTCGCGTTGGAGTCGATGGGGTTCAAGACCTTCGGTTTCGGCGGCGGGCGCGCGGATGTCTGGGAACCGCCAGAGGACATTTTCTGGGGGCCTGAGGGCAAGTGGCTGGCAGACGAGCGCTACAGGCGCGAGCGCGAGCTCGATCATCCTCTGGCAGCCGTTCAAATGGGCCTGATCTACGTGAATCCGGAAGGACCCAATGGAAAGCCCGATCCGCTTGCCGCGGCGCGAGACATCCGCGAGACGTTTGCCCGCATGGCGATGAATGACGAGGAGACCGTTGCGCTCATCGCCGGCGGACACACCTTCGGCAAAACCCACGGCGCCGCCGACGCGGGCAAATACGTCGGCTCCGAACCCGAGGGCGCTGCCTTTGAAGAGATGGGCTTGGGATGGAAGAACTCCTTCGGCAATGGCGGCGGGGGCGATGCGATCACCAGCGGCATCGAGGTCACATGGACCACCACTCCAACCAAGTGGAGCAATAATTACCTCGAAAACCTATTCGGTTATGAATGGGAGCTGACCAAGAGCCCGGCCGGCGCTCACCAGTGGACTCCTAAGAACGGGGCCGCGGCGGGCACGGTTCCCGACGCACACGATCCGTCGAAGCGGCGCGCTCCCGGAATGCTCACTACCGACCTCGCCTTGAGAATGGACCCGATCTATGCGCCGATCGCGAAGCGCTTCCTGGAACATCCCGAAGAGCTGGCAGACGCGTTCGCCAAGGCCTGGTTCAAGCTCACGCATCGCGACATGGGCCCCATCTCGCGATACCTGGGCCCGCTTGTTCCCAAGGAGCCCCAATTGTGGCAAGACCCCGTTCCCGCCGTCGATCATGAATTGATCGGTGACAAGGATGTTGCCGCTTTGAAGGCCAAGATCCTGGCATCCGGGCTATCCATTTCCCAACTGGTCGCAACCGCATGGGCATCGGCAGCCACGTTCCGCGGTTCCGACAAGCGCGGCGGAGCCAACGGTGCGCGCATTCGCCTCTCGCCGCAGAAGGATTGGGAGGTGAATCAGCCGGCCGAACTCGCAAAGACCCTTCAAAAGCTGGAGGCAATCCAAAAGGAGTTCAACAGCGCGCAGAAGAACGGTAAGAACGTTTCGCTTGCCGACGTGATCGTACTGGCCGGCGACGCGGCCATTGAGGCCGCTGCGAAAAAGGCCGGCCACGACGTCAAGCTTCCGTTCTCCCCTGGGCGCACGGATGCGTCGCAAGAGCAAACCGATGTGCACTCCTTCGCCGTACTGGAGCCGGCTGCGGACGCATTCCGTAACTACGTCCGAAACGGCCAGCAAACGCCCGTCGAGGAACTGCTGGTGGATCGGGCGCAGTTGCTTACGCTGACTGCTCCCGAGATGACGGTTCTTATCGGCGGCATGCGCGCCCTGAATGCGAACTTCGGGCAATCCAAACACGGCGTTTTCACCAACCGGCCTGAGACGTTGACGAACGATTTCTTCGTCAATCTGCTCGACATGAATACGCAGTGGCAGCCCTCTGCTACACCCGAAGGAGTGTATGAGGGGCGCGATCGCAAGACGGGCGAACTCAAGTGGACCGCCACGCGGGCCGACCTGGTCTTCGGTTCAAACTCCCAGCTTCGCGCGCTCGCGGAAGTCTACGCTTGCAACGACTCGAAGGAGACGTTCGTGAAGGACTTCGCGGCAGCCTGGAACAAGGTGATGAACCTGGATCGCTTCGATCTCGCCTGATTTCAAAAACGAAAGCTGTTTGCTTGGCGCGCGCGGAGCGGTTCGCGCGCGCCGTTTGATTTTGGGATGATCTTGTGACCGGGGTTCACGGATAGCATGCTGTGAAACTGTGCCCCTGAAAGGTCCGGCATTTGAGCGAGCAAGGAAAGTCGATTCGTCAAATTATTGGGCTGCTGAAGCTGTTACATGGGACTGTTCAGCGGAGGCGAAAAATGTCAACCTGGGTGCATCGGCGTGTTCAGGGGCGAATCGTCCATGCTCCTGCATAAACAACGGGACGACGCAGCTTCGTCCGAGTGGCCCGTGATGCGGACGGAGCAATACCGGTCAACATCCTTAAGAAAATGGGTCTTATGCCCCTGGTGGTTTCCATCAACGGCATCATTGCCGAGGACTTATGGCAGCAGGCAGCGCGTTCTCCTCATCTTCTCTCGACATCGCTGGTGCACGGACCGTCATATACTGAGTCACGTCTTTAGAAAAAACCACATCCAGCGTCCATTGCAATGCGACGCGCACTTTTCTGTCCCAACCGGGCAACTTGGCTAGGTAAATGGTCCGCCACAGCCACCAAGCAAGGAAGCCTGAAAACTTGACTCCCAGTACCTCGGCGACTCCCACGCGTTGTCCGATGGCCGCCATTTGGCCTAGCATGCGAAACGAAAAAGTCTTGGAGGAGCGCCCCTGAATTGCCGCCACGATGTTGTGGGCCGCTACTCGGCCCTGTCTCAAGGCATGCTGCGCCGTTGGAGGACAGGGCCGCCCCGTGTTCCGGTCGATGACCGCGGCGCAATCCCCGACAGCCCACACGTTGGGGAAATCCGGGATCTGCAGATAGTCGTTCACCGCAACTCGTCCGCGATCCTTCGCGCACGGCAAGACTTCCAGTAAAGGATTGGGCGTGGTTCCGGCAGTCCATATAATAGTGGCGCTTCGAATCGTCGCTCCGTTCGCAAGTGTCACCGAGTCGTCGGAGACCGCAGAAACCTTGGTGTTTAAGATGATTTCCACTCCACGCTTTTCCAATTTCGCTAGCGTGTACCTGCCCAGCTCCTCTCCAAGCTCCGGAAGAAGGTACATCCCGGAGTGGACTAGAACGAGGCGAACCATTTTCTGATGCAAGTTGCGGTAGAGCGGCAGAGCATGGCGCAAAAAGTCGTTGACCGCCGCAATCGTTTCGACGCCGGCAAACCCGCCGCCCGCGACAACGAACGTCAACAGGGGCTCGCGGTCGTCTTTGGCACAATCGGTGTCCGCTTCTTCCAGGTGAGCGATCAGCCGATTTCGCAAGGCTACCGCGTCCCCCAAGCTTTTCATCGTAATCGCCCGTTCCATTAAACCGGGCAGGTTATAGAAATTCGCGGTGGAACCCAACGCCAGGATGAGATGATCATAGGGAACCGTGTGGGAGTGACGCCTGAAACCGTGGGACAACGTTAGGCGGCTATTGCGGAGGTCAATGTGCTCCACTTCTCCGGAGAACAGTTGCACTTTTCGTAGGAGCTTTCTCGTCGGATTCACGATGGTTGTCAGGTCCAGATCGCTCGCCGCAACTTCGTGCAGCATGGGCGTAAAGAGGAAAAAGTTATCTCGGTTTACAAGAGTGATGTCGACGTTTGATTTCTTGCCCAGCTGCCGTTCCAGTTCCAGGGCGCTGTATAGACCACCGAATCCGCCGCCTAATATGTAGACTTTCTTGTTCATTGGATTCTCCGGGCGAATGATTCAATCGCAGTGGCGTTCCCTGGTGTCATCAGAACGGTTCTAGCCTCGCCAAGCCGAATATGGCGTGGAAGCGCTCGCAGTAAATCACGGCGGTGCGGTACTTCGTCAGGTCCGTGGTACCGGGCAGATCGTAGTTCTGATCGCCCTGGTTTCCTTTGAGCGATCCCAGTTCAACACTGTCGAGGTTGCCTCTTACGATTTCTTGTTGCAGGCCCTGATCGTCGCCTCGCACGAGCAGCACATGCACGTCGGGGCCATTGGACGTTATGAAATCGGTTAGACGCAGATATTGCTTGCCATCGGACCGCTTATAAAGCGTCGCACGACCGCTTGTCTGGTGCGCTTTACCTTGGAGACGTCCGGTATAAAGAGGCTGAGGATCGAGTGCTGAAGCAAAAGGCGCGGGTTCGTTAACCTTCTCGTTAATCCAGAGCTTGTCGGGCCGGAAAGCCCACCAAGCAGCGATGAAGATTGGGAAACCTACCGCCGCCACGGTCCATTTCCTGCGGGATATCCATGTAGCTATTTGAAGTGTCATGTCTGTTTCCTTAAGGGCTGAATTGGGCGGTTGTGCACCGCCCAACCGAGTTTTGAAAGCAGCGCTCAAAACTTCTCGAGCGGCGCTGCACCGAAGTTCGCGTTGAACCTCTCGCAATAAATGGAAACGGTTTGAAACTTACTCAGGTCAGTCCCTTTGGGGACCACGTAATTCTGATCGCCTTCATTCCCTTTGAGGCTGCCGAGTTCCACACGCTCCGTATTGCCTTTCAGGAAATTGGCATCGTCATCCGCATCCTTGGCTGCGATAAGAATCACATGCACATCCGGCCCATTCGAAGTCTTGAAGTTCGTCAGCCGAAGAACCAACTTCCCGTCCTGCTCCTGATAGAGGGTTGCCCGGCCCGAGGTATTATGCACTTTCCCATGAAAGGTGCCGGTCTCGATAGGCTTGGCCTTGCTGTCCTGTGCGTTCACCAAGGGCTGTAAAGCCAACGTGAAGGCCAAAGTCACCAGCGGAATTGCTGTCCTGCTGTTGCGAATCATAATCTCTCTCCTTTGCGTCGGTTGAATCTCTTCTGTTGCTTTTCCGGTCCGCGTCGTTGGTGTGACGGGGTAGCGGGGAAAAGGATGCAGAGTCTCTCGCCCGCGAGTGAACGATTCAAGCTAGAGTAAGACCAATGAGCTACTTCGGCGAGGTTGACCTGGGCTCGTCATTCCAACCCTTCTACACCTTGCGGGAATCCTATGGTTTCGTACCGAACCTCTTTCGCGCTCAGACGTTGCTTCCTCGGCTGATCGAGGCTGAGGCTGGACTTTCCGCTAGCTTGCTTTGGAAAGAGCGGGCGTTGTCCCGCGTCCAGAAAGAGTTCATTGCTTTCATAGTTGCAGCTGCGTATGGAAATGCGTATTGCTTCGCCCAACACCATCAAACACTGAGTTCTCTAGGCGTGACGGAAAATCAGATCGATCAGGTGATGCGGGATCATCATCAGGCACTTTCGCGGCCGGACGCAGCTTTGCTCGATTTCGCGCTTAAACTGGCTTTCAGCGCTCCCTGGCTGTCGAGTGAGGACATCGTTGTGCTCCAAGACCACGGATTTACCGACGAGTCCATCCTGGAAGCCATTCTGGTTACGAGCCTGACTATCTTCTTCTGCACGCTCTCTACAGCGATGGGCGCATCGCCCGATCTCCACCTCCCGGCAAAGCCAGGCCCCCGCAAAGCCTTACGGCCGGCTACCGGCAAATACGTCGGCGGTACAGCGGGACCGTACTTGCGCACGGTAGAACTGAGTCCCGATAGCTTTCCGCCCTTCGCTTTTTTGGTGGAAAGATTTGGCTTCGTTCCGACAATCTTCCGGGCTCAAACACTCATACCTGATGTTATCGATGCCGAGGCCGATACCGTTCGCAAGATTCTCATGCCCGAGAACCTCCTTTCTCATGTGCAGAAGGAGTGTATCTTTCTGGTCGGATCCGCAGCGAACCTAAATACCTACTGTGTTGCCGCCCACTGTGAGATGCTCCGAAGAATGGGGGTTTCGGCCGAAGAGTCCGATCAGATCGCGATAGACCACCACCAGGCTGAGCTTTCAGATGCCGATAAGAGGTTACTGGACTTCGCTGTCAAGCTGACTTCGCGGCCTTCCGAGTTTCACTCGGAGGATGTCGAACTGCTTCGACAACACGGTTTTTCCGAAGCGCATATTATGGAAGCCGCGGCGGCGACTGCGCTCAACTCTTTCTTCAATACGCTGCAGATGGGCCTTGGCACAACGCCTGACTTCGAAACTAATCGCGTGTTTGGGCCGGAGGACGCGCATCCTTTTCGTGCTGCGGACCGTCTAACGAACGAGGCGCAAGCTGACCCGGACTCCGAGTTGGTGGCCAGGGTACAGCGCGGCGACCTGGATGCCTTTGAGGAATTAGTCGCCCGTCATAGCCGCCGTGTCTACCGGACGTTGATGGGCATCCTTTCGAATATCGAGGAGGCTCAGGACGCAGTGCAGGACACATTCCTAAAAGCATTTCAGCATATCGGCGATTTCCAGGGGCGTTCTAAATTTTCCACGTGGGTGCTGACCATTGCAAGCAACACAGGTCTACAACGCCTGCGTGAGCGAAGGCCTATCGAGAGCCTCGATGAAGTACCGTCCGAAGAAGGTGGAGACTTCCGCCCCCGCCAAGTGCGGGCTTGGGTGGAGGACCCGGAGCAGTTGTGCTCTCAGGCCGAGAGGCGCCGCCTGGTGGAGAGCGCGGTGATGCAGCTCCCGCCAAAATACCGAATGGTTCTGGTGCTGCGCGATATGGAGCAGCTTTCCGGGCTGGAAGTTGCCGCGGCGCTCGGTCTGGGAGTGCCTGCTATGAAGGCGCGGTTGTTTCGTGCACGCATGATGCTGCGGGAAGCCCTCGCACCTTATTTCGCAAGCAGTGCAAGAAGGATGGGTCAATGATCACCTGCGACGAGTTTATGGCGGAATTGGGAAATTACCTGGAGGGAGAGGTTGCCAACGAAGTGCGCAAAGAGCTTGAACGTCACCTCTCACACTGCCGGACCTGCCAGGTGGTCTACGATTCCACACTCAAGACTGTCAAAATCGTGACGGACAGCGGTTCGTTCGATCTGCCAGAGGTAGCTGCGCTGCCGATCAGAGAAAAGATCATGTCAAGGATACGGAAGGAGACGACCTCATAACATGTCCAATCACCTGGAGCTCCTCGGAATTGTCATGGCATTCCGAACCGATCGCGTACTGAGCCTACCGCTTTCGAAGTCGATCTACCGCCAGTACGCCCAAAGCTCATGTGATTGAGGTTTCGCCGTTGTTGGAATCAGGAACGACGCGCTTGAGGGAACCGTCCAGGCTGCTTCGGGCGAATTGTCGGCCACTCGGAGAAAGGTCGGCTAGCTCCCTCCCGTGAAATCCCCTCAGCCAACCTGACGGATAACGCATTATCGCCGGATGTAACAGCTCCCGAATGGAACTTGACCCAGCTGGTCACCCCCACGAATGCTTCTACTCACGCAATAGAGAATTGTGCCAAAAGCACTTCGGCGTCCGAGTACACAATTCAACCCGGTGAAGCGTATTTTAGCGACGTTGGTGGGTACAGTTTTCTGGCCTTCTTACCCTTGTCTTTTGGAGCGAAAGCCAGTATTGCCGAAGTCTACGGCTGCTTCGGTGGCGCGGCCTGCTTCTGATCCTTCTTATCGTCGACTGCATCGCCGAACGTAATCGTGGAGGAAGCTTTGAACTGCTTGTAGTCGTCGTAGCGGACCGTTTCCTTCATCCGCACGTCCCGTTCCTTGAAATGCAAGGTGTCGTTCGCGGCCGTGTACGTTGGGAACCAATACTTGCCGTCGATCTGTTCCCGATAAGTTTCGAATTTCGGGAACGCCTGGTCCTCGTTGCGCTTCAGCAGGCCCACGCCGCGGCCGTACGTCTTAACGATTTGTAGGTCTCTATCGTCTACCCAAACTTCGCCTTGGAAGTAACGCTTGCCCTGCTCGAGTTTTTTGGGCTTCACCGCGAAAACATAGGTTCCGATCTCATCGACCTTTTGCCGCCCCAGATAGCGAATCCAATATTTGGACAGCTCCGCCGTGGTCAGCACGAACGGCTGAACGCTCCGTAGATCCTCCATATCTTCGGGTGACAAATAAAACTCGGTCAGCGTCGAAACCGGCGAGTACACCACGCGCTCTGTACGTTTGCCGTCGGGTGTGAAGGTGATATCGGAAGTCATCTCCCATTTGCCTGTCGGCGTGCCGCCCTCCGTCAAGCTTTGGACGCGAGCCGTCTGCCGGTAAGTGTAGTTCTCCCGCGCCTGAGCGAATTCGGCTTCTTTCGCGGCGAATTTCTGGACGATCTCATTAATACGATCGTCCGTCAAATCGGTTGTCCCGGGCGTGGCCGTCGCATCCCCGGCGAAAACCGCGGGTGATCCGGCCAATATCAAACTTATAAATGTAAAACTCGATTTGCGCATAGACATCCTCTTTACCGACGAAATTTCCTTAACCGCGGTTTCCCAGCAACTGCTTCGCGATCGTCAGGCGTTGCATATTACTGGTGCCCTCGTAAATCCGGCCTATTTTGGCGTCCCGATATAGCTTCTCGACGGGATAATCCTTTGTAAATCCCACGCCGCCCAACACTTCCACCGCGCGGGAGGCAACGCGCTCGGCCACTTGCGATGCGAAGTACTTGCACATGGCGGCTTCCGTCAGAAAGGGCATGCGCGCATCGTGACGGCGCGCGGCATTATAAACCATAAGCCGCGCGGCCTCGACCTCTACCGCCATCTCCGCTAGTTCGAACTGCACGCCTTGAAAGTCCGCGATCGGCTTGCCGAACTGTTTCCGTTGCTTCGAATACGCGAGCGCGTGGTCGAGAGCGCCTTCGGCCAACCCGAGCATCTGGGCCCCGATCCCAATCCGCCCCTCGTTGAGTGTCTCGATTGCGATTTTGTACCCCCGCCCGGCCTCGCCGATCACGTTTTCGTTCGGGACCCGGCAATCGTCCAGAATCAGCTCGCAGGTGGAAGACGCGCGAATCCCGAGCTTATCTTCCTTTTTCCCGACCTTGAAGCCCGGGGTCTCGCGCTCGATCAGGAAAGCAGTAACGCCTTTGTACCCGAGTTCCGGATTCACATTCGCAAACAACAAAAACAGCCCTGCTTCGGATGCGTTGGTGATCCACAGCTTGCGGCCGTTCAGCCGGTAATGGCTGCCTTCGTCCACGGCGCGCGTCGCCATCGCGAAGGCATCGGAGCCGGACCCGGCCTCTGACAAAGCATAGCTGGCGACTGTATCGCGAGCGGCGCGCGGCAGCCAGCGCCGCTGCTGCTCTGCCGACCCCCACCGGAGAAGCGCGTTATTGAATAAGGTATTTTGCACGTCGACGATGACCGCCGCCGAAGGGTCGATCTTCGCCAACTCCTGAATCGCCAGGATCGATTGGAAGAAGGAGCCGCCCTGGCCCCCAAGCTCCTCCGGGATTTCGATCCCCATCAATCCCAAATCGAATAATTCGGCGATCAATTCTTTCTTGAAGATGCCCGTTTCGTCCATGGATCGGACGTGCGGAGCAAGGCGCTCGCGCGCAAACTGCCGTACCGAGGACTGAAACATCGTTTCTTCCTCGCTCAATTGCGCGAGCGGTGCGGAGACGGAATGGCTTTCGGCAGCCACCATCACTTCGATTGTATATTGGCAAGCATGACCGATTGGAAGGCCATAGCTGCTGCCGTGCATGCGCCGATCCGTGACGATGATACGGCTGTGATTGCGAATCTGGATATTTTGGAAAGCAGCTTCCGCCCGCTTCAGGACGCTATTCCGTTCGGCACGCCGCCGTGGACCGGGCCGGGCGACCTCGAATGACCATTGTCGAAGCCGGCAACGCGCTGCGGCGGCGCAAGATCTCCGTCAGCGAATTAGCACGAGAAAGCCTGAAGCGCATCGCCCGAGCAAATGCGGCAATCAATGCATTCATAACCGTGACCGAAGGAGCGGCCTTGGCTCGGGCCGCGGAATTGGATCGAGACCTGGCGCGCGGCCTCGATCGCGGTCCGCTCCATGGCATTCCGGTCGCCCATAAGGACGCGTTCTATACGAAGGGCGTTCGCACCACGGCCGGCACGAAAATCCTCACCGATTTCGTTCCCGCTGAGGATGCCGAACTGGTTTCGCGCCTGTGCGCGGCGGGAACCGTGATGGTGGGCAAGACCAACCTGCACGAGCTTTGTCACGGCATCACCTCGGACAACCCGCATTACGGCGCGGTCCGTAATCCCTGGGACCTCAATCGAATTCCGGGCGGATCGAGCGGAGGTTCGGGTGCGGCGCTTGCCGCCGGTCTGGTTCCTCTTGCAACCGGAACAGATACCGGCGGATCGATTCGCATTCCAGCCTCTTACTGCGGGGTCGTCGGTCTCAAACCTACCTATGGCCGGCTGAGCTGCCGCGGCGTTGTCCCTCTGGCTTTCACTCTCGACCACGTCGGGCCAATGACAACCACGGTGCGCGATGCGGCGCTTGCATTCCAAACCACGGCGCCGGAACATCCGGACGTAGCCGGGCTGCGCATCGGCGTGCCCGCGAATTTCTTCTTTGACCGCCTGGCGCCGGAGGTGGCTGCCTCCGTCCGCCATGCGGTGCAGACCGTTGCAGGATTAAAAGCACAAGTAGACGAGGTCGGGCTTCCCGACGTGGACGCGCTCAACACCGCCGGCCGGCTTATTCAATTAGCGGAGGCATCCGCGGTCTGGCGGCCGTATCGGAATCGACGCGAGGATTTCGGGGCCGATGTGTTCGCATTGCTGCTGCAAGGCCTGTTGCTTCCGGCCACGGATTACATCGATGCCCAGCGCGTCCGCCGCATGCTGGCCAGGGAATTTGCGGCCATCTGGAACTCCGTCGACTGCCTGCTCGCGCCGGCGACTGCGATCGCCGCTCCTCAAATCGGAGAAATGGCCGTGCGTGTTAATGGCTGCGAAGAAGATGTTCGCCTGGCCAGCACGCGTCTGACGCGCCCTTTTAACGTGCTCGGCTGGCCGGCGCTGGCCATGCCGTGCGGAGTTTCCGAATCCGGCCTGCCGGTCGGTCTTCAAATTGTCGCGCCGCCCAATCGCGAAGAGACATTATTCCGCGTCGGCGCCGCATTGGAGGACGCTCTGGGTGTCAATCGCCCTCGACGCGACGTATAGCATCGGACGGAATCTGTCCGGCGTCGGCGTCTATTCGCGGGAGATTCTGTTCGGCGTCTCAGGAGCTCACCCAGAAGAGGAGTTTCTCTTCTATTACCGGCCGAACAAGCTTCCTCGTTCCCTACGCGATTCGTTGCCGCGCAATGTGAAGCGCCGGATTCTGCGCGGCCGCCCGGGGGCTCCGGTCTTCCACGCTTTAAATCAGCGGGTGGATTTCGCCGCGCGCCGGACTGTCTCCACTTTTCACGATCTGTTCGTTCTGACCGGCGAATATTCCTCACCCGAATTCCGCGCGCGCTTCGCGGCCCAAGCGCGGCAAGCTGCGCAAAAGAGCGACTTGATTATCGCCGTTTCGGAATTTACGGCCCACCAGGTAGAGGAGCTTCTGCGCGTAGAACGATCGCGCATCCGCGTTATTCCTCACGGAGTGCATGTTCCAAACGCTTCTTCAACACCGCGACAAAAACTTGTCCTCACGGTCGGCGCGATTCAGAAGCGCAAGAACATCGCTCGCCTGGTGCAAGCGTTCGAGCGTATGCCCCCTGGCTGGCGCTTAGCGGTCGCCGGCTCAACGGAAGGCTTCGGCGCCGCGGAAGAGCTTCGCGCGATAGAGCTCTCGTCACGGAGAGCGGATATCGACACCTTGGGATATGTGACCTCGATCGAGTTGGAATCGCTCTACAATCGGGCGAGCATCTTTGCGTTCCCGTCGCTGGATGAAGGCTTCGGAATGCCCGTTCTGGATGCCATGGCCCACGGGATTCCTGTCGTAGCCTCAAATCGCTCGGCGATTCCGGAGGTCGCAGGCGATGCCGCGGTATTGGTAGACCCGCTGAACACCGACCAACTGGGCGAGGCATTGTGCAGCATCGCAGGCGACAGCAAGCTTCAGCAGAGTCTCGCGCAACGAGGACGCGAAAGAGCCACGCGCTTCCCGTGGGCAGCCGCAATCGAAAAAACCTGGGCCGCATACAACGAACTCAGATGAATTGCTAGTAGGGCGGGCTTCAGCCCGCCCACTTAATCCAGCATGTCCCGCTGAAGCTTCATCTGCGCCGCATGATCCTCAGCGGCGCGCTTCAGGTCCAGCACATCCGCCTCCTCGAGCCAGACCGCGATCCATCCACCCGCGATCAGCGGCAGCGTAACAATGCCCCACAACACAACCGAGAATCGCCCTGCATCGCCGGGCGAGATACCGAAGATCTTGATCAAAACCTCGCGTGTCAGCAGTTGGAAGAGCCCAATATTGGCCGGCGCCTGCGGCAGCGCGAAGATCAATCGCATAATGATCAGCAGAGCGAAAGCATCCCAGACGGAAAGATCGAAAAGATACCCCTTAAATGCCGCCCAAACGGGAATAACCTGCAGCAGAAGCGCGGGAAGGCTTTGAAAAAAGCCAAGGTACAGGTAACGGGAGTGGCCGATAAGAGCCAAATCCTCGAGCAAAATCGACCACTGCCGCCGCCACCCTTTGCGGCGCTTATCTGTACGGGCGCTTTTGCCATTGCGGCGGAACATGGCCACCGCCAGAAGCAGCGCGCCGCCGACAACCAGGCCGCCGAGCACCCACGCTCCATCCACCAGATAACGAAACTGGTGCGGAAAATGAATAAAGCGTAGAACCACCGCGAGCCCCAGGCAGAGCCAAATTCCATCGAAAATCCGCTCGATCAGAACGCTGGTAATCGCTACCGAGAACGGCAGCGCTGTGTGTCGCGACAGCAGATACGGGCGCAGCACTTCGCCGGCTTTGAATGGAAGAACTTCGTTGCCGAACAGTCCCACAAAGACGTAGCGCACGCTTTGCCAGAACCGCATCCGAACCACGGGGCGCAGGATGGAACTCCAGCGCATCGCGTAAATAAGATAAACGGCAAGTTGGACTACCAGCGCCAGCGCGACCCATTTCCAGTCCATGGAGACGAGGTCGTCTTTGAAATCCCCCAATCTGGCGTCGCGCAAAGCCCAGACCAAGGCAGCCACGGACAGGACATTAACAATGACAAAAATCAGCCGCGCGCTCGGCCTGCGAGTCCGCTTTTCACCCAAGCCCCATTATCGCTTGGCTGCGTATGTTCCGGCCCACGCCCGCGGGACGCAACGCAGGCAGGCGCACGAGGCCGTGCCCACGGCAGTGCTTCCAGGTCGTCCTCGCGCGCGCCGGGGCTGAAACTGGCAGCGCACGTCTCCATTTCGCGCGGCCACAGACAAACCTCGAATCGTCTGCCCGATGCGGTCTCACTATGGCGTCAAATTCCAGACTCTTCATCTGATTTGTTTCATAAGAAATATTGGCGGTGGCCGGTGGCTTTTTGCGCTTACTTATGGGAGGGTGTTATTACACGAGCCATATTATGGTACACTCGGGCGCGACGATAAGCCCTGTGCCCCAGCATCCGGCGGGCGGTGACCCGGCCCCCGAAGATCTGCCCAATCCCTTTGTATCGCTGGATCTAAAGCGGCGAGAGCCCAATCCCACTCCCACACAGAGCGGGATGTTTACACAAATGCGAGGCGCAGCGTGTTGACCAAAGTAAAAGACGACGATCTGGTGATGAGCCTGGTGGATCTGGCGTTGGCCCATGCGCCCGAGGCCCGCGACGCCTATATTGAGCGTGCATGCGCGGGCGATCTGGAACTGCTGGCGGAAGTCCGGAACTACGTACGTTGGGAAGAGACGATGGATCGTTTCTTGCTCGATCCATTCCGCGTACCCCTTTATCCATTTGCGCGCGGAGAACTGCTCGCGGACCGCTTCCGGATGGTGCGACTGGTCGCCGAAGGAGGCATGGGCCTGGTGTATGAGGCCTGGGACGAAAGGCTCCGCAAACGCGTCGCCGTGAAGTGCGCGCACCCCGGCTTCGATACGCGCCTGCCGCCCGAAGTGCGGCATGCTCGCGAAATCGCTCACCCAAACGTCTGCAAGATCTTCGATATTCACACCGCTTCCACGCCGCAGGGCTCCATCGAGTTCTTCACCATGGAGTTCCTGGAGGGACCAACCCTCTCGGACCGGCTCCGCCGCGGACCTGTCGCCAAACGTGAAGCGAAACGCATTGCGAGCCAAATTTCCGCGGGGCTGGCGGAGGCGCACCGCCATGGAATCGTCCACGGCGATCTCAAAAGCAACAACATTATCCTCGTGCCCCAGGCCGAGACGGGCGGCGTTCGCGCGGTTATCACCGATTTTGGTCTGGCCCGCGGCCTGGCTCAGCCTTCCGGAGCGGAAGGGAGCCAATTCGAATCGGCCCGGCCTGGCGGAGCGCCGGATTATATGGCGCCGGAATTGTGGAGAGGCGAAAAGGCCACGCCCGCATCGGATGTTTATGCCCTGGGCGTTGTTTTCTGCGAGCTTGCCTCGGGCGTCCGCCCCTCTTCACCCGAAGCGCTACTGAAAAGCCACCCCGCCACTTACCGCCGCTGGAACGCCATCCTCCGGCGCTGCCTTAATTCTGATCCCGCCCAGCGGTTTCAGGATGCGGTGGAGGTCGAGCAAGAACTCGAACCGTCCAGCACCGTCTGGCCTTGGATTCTGGCCGCAGCCGCCCTGCTAGCGATTGTTGTCGGTTACATCACCCGGGAAGTCGTTCAGGCGCCCGGGCTGTCGTATACGCTCGCGATGCTGCCCGTCGAATCATCCCCGGATTTAACGGCGCTGGCGAACACGCTCTCTGCTCAGATAGGCAAGCAACTCGCCGGCATCGATGGTGGAAATGTTGCTCGATTCAAATTCGTTCCGGCGGATCGCATTCAGCGCCAAGCGGCCGACAAGCTAGGCGTTACCCATTTCCTCCGCGCAAGACTGCAAAAAGAGAACGGCGCTTTAGTGCTGCGTGCGGCATTGGATAGGGTTCGCGCCGGAGGACCTTTGCCGTGCGTATCCATCCTCTGCGCGGGGACAGGCGGCGACAGGAACTGGCTGATCCCGTACGACGAGCGCCATACGCCGGTGGCTCTAGCGGCTATAGTTATTTCAACGCTGAACCTCCCGCCCCTCGCGCCGGCGCCGATGAAACCGGACGCGCGGCAGCATTACGAACAGGGGCTGTTGAACATGCGCCTCGATACGGCAAAGGCTGTTTCCCTGTTCGAACAAGCCGGCGCGGAGGACCAGGATTCCGCTCTCATACCGGCTGCGCTCGCGGAAGTGCATTGGGCCATGTTCTGGAACGGCGGCAGGCGCGATATGGACGAGCTCGCGGAGGCCAAGAAGTGGCTGCGGATTGCGGAGAGCCGCGATCCGGATGTGCGCGCGGCTCACCAGGTGGAAGGCTCTCTTTATTACTACGCGGGGCTTTACGGGATCGCGCAGAAGGAACTCGAAAGAGCCGCGGAAGTGCAGCCCACAAGCGCCAATCCGCTGATCTGGCTCGCCAAAGCACTGGAGGATAATAATCAACCCGACTTGGCGGGAGAAGCCTTTCAGAAGGCCACGGAAGTGGAGCCGGGGTACTATCGCACCTGGGAAAATCGTGCTTCCTATTACCAGAAACGCTCCGATTACCGGCAGGCGGCCACGATGATGCAACAAGCCGCTTCCTTAGCTCCGGAATTCGAAAAACCGCGATTACGCAGTTTTGTAGGCGCGTATTGCGCGGAAGCGGGAGAGTTCGATGCTTCGGAACAGGAGCTTCGGAAAGCCATCGCAGGCGCTGCTACCGTCCATGCGCGCTACTTGCTGGGCTACACGCTCATGTATCGAAAACAGGAGCAGATGGCTCTTCAGGAATTCGAACAAGCGGTGCAGCTTGCCGCTAAAGGCTCTAACACCAGGAACTTTTCGTTGCCTTTGACGAAAATCTATCTGGGAATCGCTTACAGGCGGTTGGGCCAGGATGCAAAAGCAAAACAGGCATACAGCGACGGTCTACAAGCCGCCAGGAAAGAGTTGGCAATCAATTATCAAGATGGTTACGTCAACGCGTACCTCGGGTACTTCTATGCCGCATTGCATCAGCCCGAGGCCGCATGGGAGGAGATCGAGAAATCCAGGAGCGCTTTCCGCGACCACGCCGACGTGCGCTGGCGAGCGGTCCTGACATATGAAGAGCTCTACCGCAATACCCATGATCAGCGCTATCGCGACAGGACGCTGCAAGTGTTGATGGATGCTCCCTCGCAACAGCTCGCCGATATGAACCGTTGGCCGGACCTGGCGGACTTGCAGCACGATCCGCAATTTATCGCGTTGTTGATATCAAGACCTGTGAAGGAGGGAGACAGGGTATGCAAAAAGTGAAGAGCGGCTTGGTCGGAGGCGGCGATCCAGGTGGGCCGAACGGTAGCGGTGATCCGGGCGGCCCAAACGGCAGCGGCGACCCGGGCGGTCCAAACGGGAGCGGTGATCCGGGCGGGCCTAATGGCAGCGGCGCACCGGGCCCGGCTGTACATTATGGCGTCGACTATCCTGCCGCCGCCGCATCGGCGCCGAAGCAGATCAACGTCATCGGGCCCGTCGTCATTGAGCAGCGTCTTCTTCGCTTCAGGATTCAGCGGCAAGAGCAAGCGGACTGGTGCTGGGCTGCGTGTGCCGCCAGCATAGAAAAATACTTCGACCATGACTCGAAGATAAAGCAGTGCGATGTTGCCAGTAAAACACTGCGTGTCGAGTACCCACAGGATGAACTCCCGGACAGCGATCCCGGCTGCTGCTGCCATTGCTGCTGTGAACCTGACCCCTGCGACAAGCCCGCAAGGTTAGGAATAGCTCTGCAGCAGATTCACAAATGGCGGAACAGCCTGCAGAGATCGCTAACGTTTGAGGAGGTTCAGCGTGAGATAGACCGCGGACGGCCGATCGGCGCAGGCATCAAATGGAACAGCGGCGGCGCGGACGGTTCACCGGGCACCACCGGTCATTTCGTCGTTATCCGCGGTTACCGGCTGCTTAGCTCGGGCGCTTGCCAACTCTACATCGCCGATCCTTTAAACGCATCGCGTCTGGTCGATTTCGGTGAATTTACATTCGCCTACTATGGCGAGGGACAGTGGGTGGAAACCGACCTCGTCCACAGCGGGTTGGAATAGCCGTAAGCCAGAAGGAGACCCGCAAATGAGTTTGATTACGCCGGCGCTTCCTCCCGCGATTCTGCGCGCGTTCAACATGGGCTTGGGGGATTTCGTTAGTCCCAAGGATCCACTTTGGGCCGTGATGCTGAAAAAGTTTATAGCGCTCGAGGTTTACAGTCTGAACCTGGACCACTTTATTGCCCGTGTGCCCGCTGGAGCGATCCCGCCGTCGTCTCTGGAGGGGTTGATAGATTCGGCTGGCTGGCATTTCCTGGCATCTGATGGCCACGTCTACGGCGCCTGCCATGTCGGCAGCTTCGACCCTTCGCTCCCTCCAAAGCTTACAGGTTTTAGCCGAGAGGCCGAAGTGCTTACTTCGATCGAGAGCTTCGATGACCTGAATACGATGGATCAACTGAGGAACTGTATATTTGAGCCGCGCGTGCTGCGGCTTCCATGGGCTCGCTTCGAGGCATTTTGGCTGCACCTGCCCGACCAGATGGCGCAGCCAGCCGGCTGCAACGATTGGATTGTGCCCTACACCGGCTTTGTCGAGACGCCGCCTAAATACCTCGACGACGATCACACCTCCATGCTTCAACTGGGCCGCCCGTTCGGCATTGCCGCTTTTCTGGGAGCGCTTAGAAGATACATCGGCGATCATTCTGGTAGAGTCGGGAATCGCAGGAGCCATGGCCGGACGGCTGGTCCGCCGCCTCCGCGGCCGGGGCACTTTTTTCCTCGCGTCAAACGCCCTTAGTGGCAAGTGGGACAGCCTTCAGGCTGCGGCGGACTTGAGTCCGCCGGCGGGCGTGGCGGGCTGAAGCCCGCCGCAGGCTAATGCCCAACTGGGCTTTTATGAATTTGCGCTGGGCCGCAGGTCTATGCGTGACAGGTTGGGCGTCCCTAATCAGAACGTCATCCCCAAATGTCCCACCACCAAGCGTGGGTTCAAGAAGTGCGTCCCGCCGAATGTCGACAGGAAATTGTACAGCGCGGCTTGATTGGTCAAGTTATCGATCGTCAACGATGCCGTAATCCGCCGCTGACCTTCGCTGTGCAGAAGATTATCGGTGCCGATTCCGAGGCTTAAAATCGTGCGCGGCTGCACCCGGTTGGGATTGTGATCGTCGTTCTCCTGGCTCGGAAAATTGTCGTAGCCGCCTTGCGGCAGGGTCAGCAATTTCGAAGTCACCAAGCCTTGCGTGCCGTTTGGGAGAACACAGCCGCGCAGAGGATTCTGAACCGTTGCAAATACGCCATTACAGGCCAGCCCAATCGTCACCTGCTGATTTGGCGTTAGCGCCAAAGCCGCGCCGGCGTCGGGAACGCCGCTCACTACCAATCCGCTGTCATAGCGGATGGTGAACGCAATCCATTCCGCATTCTTCGGACGCTGGTAGCGCAGGTCGATTGTGGACTGAAAAGCCTGATCGTGGTCGATGCGGAACACGCCCGGCGCCAAAGGAGCGCCCTGGGCAATCAAGCCGCCTACCTCGGGTGGAAAGTAACGCGCGCGCGTATGGCCGAAGCTCCAATACGCCTGAAATCCGTGAATGTTCGTCGAACTGAGCCGGCCGGTCAGGCCGTCGAGCTTGGAGTTATGCCATGCAATGGGGAAGGTGATGGTCGTGTTCAGAAGCACATTGAAATCGTAAGCATTATGAGTGTACTTCCAGAAGTAATCGAAATCCAGCAAGAACAGCTTGCTTAGAGTCTGCTGAAAGCCGGCGTTAAACTGATTGCGCATGCCGGGCTGAATCAGCGCGGGGATTGTGCCGAATACAGTCCCGGCAAGCCCGCCAACCCCGGTCGCATTCGAAAGCAGCAGATTCTCGTTGTAAGGCGTCTCGAACGTCCGGGCATAGGCGACGCGCAGAACGGTTCCACTCGGTTTTATGTTATACGCGAGCCCTAGACGCGGCTGCGGACCGTTCGCCGAAACCAGTCCGTGATAATAATTCCACCGGAACCCCATATTCACCACCAGATTGCCGAGGGTCATGGAATCCTGCACGTATGCCGCGAACTCCTCGATGTTGCCGGTAGCGTGAAACAAAAACAGGCTGCCTCCACGCGTCAAATCGTACGGCAGCAAACCCGGAGAAAACGGCACCACCGCGTTGGGATTGCTCGCTATGTTCGGCTGATAGCCGGCGGCTGCGCACTGCGCCGGGCTGGTAAGCGCCGTATCGGGAACCGGGACTCCGCTCGAATTAATGCATGGCGAATTGTAAGCCGGATCGGTGATGCCGAAAGCGAAATTCTCCAACAGGCGCGTTTGCCGCGCGTCAAGGCCGTATTTCAGGGTGTGGCGTCCGATGGTCCTAGCCACCTCCGCCCGTACTCCCCAGTTCAGAAGCTGCCGCTGCTGGCTCTGGGTGGAGGGCATGTCGTTTTGAAGAGGATACCGGCTCGGGTAGTAATTGAACTGATCCTTTCGGATAAACGGGTTGATCGTAATCAGGGAGTTGGAGCTGAACGTGTGCTGATACCCCGGCGCGATATTCCAGGTGAGCACGCGTTGGCGCTGATCCTGCGTGAGCTGGTCAAGCGAGTTCGGAATTTGTATCCAATTTCGCGCGGCGAATAAATTCAAATGGAGGGCATCGCGTCCCGTGGGCTGAAAATCCAGACGGTCGAAAAGAGTCTGGCTATTTCCAGCACCGTGGTAGGGTTGAAACTCCGGTGTATCCAGGAAGCGCCCGCTTCGAATTCCCTCCACTGAAAGGAAATTTCCAAACTTTGCCGTACCCCAACCCAGGCCAAAATCTCCTCCGGCCGTGCCGAAAGATCCATATTGCGAATCGAGGTTTCCGAAAACCCGGCCGGCGCCCAGGCCGGAACGCGTCGTTACCTGCGCCACCAGGCTGGTTTTTTCGCCAAACTCCGCTTCGGGGCTGCCCGTTACCAGAGTCATGCTTTGAATTGCACTCACGGGCAATTGCGTAGAGAAGATCTTGCTTTGTTGATCGTTGATCGGCTGCCCATCAATCAGGAAACTGGTTTGCGCGTGATCCCCGAGCGGATGGAAAAAGCCGTTCGCGTCCGCCGCCACGCCGCCGGTGGTGTAAGTAATGGCTTCGCTAAGCCCGGCGCCGGGGGCGGTCAGCGGAAGCTTCATCAGTTGGTTGCGGTCGGCATCGACGTGGGCTGAGGGCTCCACTTCCAGAGCCTCGGCGGCGCCGGCTTCGACCGTTACAGATGTCGTGCCCCCGGCTAGCGCCATCGTCGCGTTGACCTGGACCGGAAGGGAGTTTTTGATATCCACGTCCTGCGAATAAGGCGAAAACCCGGCGGCCTGAATTTCCAGGTGGTACGAATTAGGCGGGATGTTAATTAGACGGAACGCGCCTGAGGCATCGGACATCACGGTTTGGCTATAGTTGGTGACCGGATTATGAACACTCACTTGAGCGCCCGGAATCGCCGCGCCCGATGGATCAACCACCATTCCCGTGATAGTTCCTGAGTTGCCAAGCGATTGAGAAAATGCAAGCGGACAGGGAAGCAGTAGGAGTCCAGCCAAGGCACTGAGCGCGAGAAGTTCCCTCATCCCTTCAGTATCGCGGATTCCTGTCACCCGACAGTTATAAACTGCATCATTAAGGTGTGAGGTGTCCCAAATGCCTAATTGGTTGATCCTGCCGCTCTTCCTGGCAGCGTATTTCGTGGTGATGCGCTGGATTCTGCCTCGCCTCGGAGTGCCGACCTGAATCGGCGGCTCATGCAGCGCCGGGCCGCGCCGCAAACAGGAACCGCCGGCTGACGAGACTCTCAGACCCCCGCCAGTTCCCTGAACTGCCCGCTACTATCCCCGAGCTTCTCCACCGGCAGTCCCAGCTTGTTCAGGACGGTCAATTGAAGATTCGTGAGCGGCGTGTGCTCCGGATAAACCAAATGCCGGCCGCCCTTCAACGTCCCGGCTCCTCCGCCTACAAGGAACGCCGGCAGCGGACCGTGGGTGTGGCGATCGCTATTGCTGATTCCCGACCCGAACAGAATGATCGTGTGATCCAGCAGAGACCCGTCGCCATCCGGAGTCTTACGCAGCTTTTCTAAATAATCGGCGAACAAGGCGATGTGATAGCGCTGGATCTTCGCACATTTGTCCATCTTCTCCGGGTTGCCCTGGTGATGGGTGAGCGGATGGTGCGCCTCCGGCACTCCAATCTGCGGATATGGCCGTGATGTCTGCTCGCGGCCGTACATGAATGTGATCACGCGAGTGATGTCGGATTGGTATGCCAGCAGTTGCAGATCGTAGAGCAACCGCACGTGGGCGTCGAAATTATCGGGAATGCCGGCGGGCTGCGCAACATCGGGCAGTTCCTTCGAACTCTGCTCCTCGGCCTTTTGTATCCGCCGCTCTACATCCCGAAGTGACGCAAGATAGTCGTCCACTTTGCGATTGTCCGTGGCTCCGAGCTTGCCCTGAAGCTGCTTCACACGATCGCCGACGGAATCCAAAAGGCTCTTATCCTGGCTGAGGCGCGCGGCCCTCACGCGCGGATCGGTGCTGTCGCTTGAACCGAACATGCGCTCGAACAGCACCCGCGGATTATTTTCCGCCATAAGCGGCAAAGTCGGCGTGAGCCAGGAAAGCGTGCTCGAATACGCGCAACTGTATCCCAGATCGCACGAGCCCAAGAGGCTGTTTTCATCGGCGGTCATTTGCAAGGACGATAGCTGCGTCTCGCGCTCGAATGCCTTCGCCGCGATCTGATCCATCGAGACTGCATTCTCTACGTTGCTGTCCGACTTCTTTACATGCACGCCCGTCAGATAGCTGCCGCACGCGCGCGAGTGATCGCCGCCCCCATCGCCGAGCGCCTCGGCTGGATCGCTGAACAGGCCCGTGACGACGATCAACTTGTCCTTAAACGGTTCTAGCCCCTTCAATGTCGGCGACAACTCGAAATTCGACCCGGCGCCCTTCGGCAGCCATTGGTCGTAGATGACGCCGTTGGGATGATAGACAACGCCGAAGCGGCGCACGGGAGCGGTCGCGGCGGCCGGCGCAAAAGCGGGAATCATCGCATCTAGCAGCGGCAATGTTACGGCCGTGCCCATTCCGCGTAGCACGGTGCGGCGCGAAATCGACTTCTTCGTCACGAACATAGTGTTCTCCTAATTGCTCCCACGCTCGCCCGCGGTGGTTCTCATCTGGAACGGCGCGCTCTTCACAATTCCCAAAATTAGCGACGACCACCGGTAATCGTTAAGCTCCGCCTCACGGTCGATGGCGCGCACAGCCGGCGCATCGTAATATTCAAGCCCGCGCCCCAGCGCATACGTCAGCAGTTTTTCCGTTACGGCTTTGGCGAATTGCGTTTTCTGCGCCAGCAACGCCTGCCGCAATTCGCGCGGCCCGTTTACCTTCGATCCATCCAGCAGCACGCCGGACGGATCGATCGCATGGCCGGTGTCGGTGGTTCGCCACTGCCCGATGGCATCGAAGTTTTCGAGGCTCAATCCCAGCGGGTCCATGCGGGCGTGGCAGCCGGCGCACGCGGGACTCGCCCGGTGCAACTCCAACATCTCGCGGACGGACAAAGGCTTATTCTCTTTATTGCTCGATTCGAGAGACGGCACATTGCCGGGCGGAGCGGGCATAGGCGCCGCCAGAATGTTCTCGAGCAGCCACTTCCCGCGGATGGTCGGCGAAGTCCGGTTGGTATAAGAGGTCACCGCGAGCACGCTTGCCTTGCCCAGCAGGCCAAAGCGATTCTCATCGGTGAGCTTCACGCGCCGGAAGTGGCTTCCGTAGATGCCGGAAATTCCATAATGCCGCGCCAACTGCTCGTTTAGAAATGTCTCGTTCGAGGTCAGCAGATCGATGGCGCCGCGGTCCTCTTTTAGCTGCGCCTCGAGGAAGAGCTCAGTCTCGGTAACGAAAGCGCTCCGCAGATTGTCATCAAACCACGGAAATTTGGTGCTGTCGGGGTTCAGCAGCCAAACATTGCGGGTTTCGAGCCAGTCCCCGAAGAAATTTTCGATGAGCGATGCCCGCGCGCGTGGGTCCGCGAACATTCGCCGCACCTGCTGCTCCAACACGGCCGGATCGTGTAGCTTGCCCGCGATCGCCAGGTCGAGCAGAGTGTCATCGGGGATGCTGCTCCACAAGAAGAACGACAGACGAGAGGCTAGCTCGATATCGGAGATCCGATAAACAGAACCTGGAGCGCCGCCGGCCGGATCGGCCTCAATACGGAAAAGAAAATCGGGACTGACCAGTACGCGCTCGACCGCCGCGCGAATGCCTTCATCGAAATCCCCAGCAGCCCGGCTACGCTTATAAAACGCCAACAGCGTCTGAAGATCGTCGTTCGTCACGGCTCGCCGGTAGGCCCGCCGAGCGAGGTTCGATACGATCTTCGTCGCGCATCCGGTTTCGTCCGCCGCCTTCGCCGGTTGACACACAAACAAAAGCCGGCGGCTCGGCGAATCGACCGGCGTCTTTCCGTCATACGGCCCGCCGATCAGTAACGCAGCGATCGCGATCGGCGAGGCGGCATTATCGGAATTGCGGCTGTATAGCGAAATGCGATCCGGCCCCGCGCCCTCGGGCGCTGTGTCGTCGGATTTGAACATGGTCGCGACCACGGAATGCAAACCGGCCTTCACAGCGACGCGCAGTTGCAGCGCGTCGTCGCTGTCGTACAAGTAAGTCTTCGACGGGGATTTTTCGCCGCCAACCGTGAACTCGCCGGCGCGCTTGCCGTCTATTCGCACTTCGATTTGTGTCGGCACGCTCAGGCCCTTGATCTGCGTATCCCAAGTCCGTTGCAGCCGAATCTTAAAAACATATTCTGCGTCGAGCGGAAAGTAATGCCGCGCCGCGACGCCGCCCTTCGACCCAAGCGGAAAATCCTCGCTCAGGCGATCCGTCTGCCGCAGGTAATTCTGATCGTTTGCGCTTCCCTTCAGCGCGCCGTAGCGAACGAATGCCGGGGGGATGTGGGGATCGCCAATGGCCCGGCGCGCAACCGCTGCGGCCGCGGTTACGTATCGATCCAGCAGCGCGGGCTGCATGGAAAGGGCCTCGGCATTGTTCTCGAATCCGAACGCCTGTTCATCCGGAGGCAGCATCGATTGCGGGTCGATTTCGACCGCAATCAAGTCGCGCACGGCATTCGCATATTCGGCGCGATTGAGGCGGTGGAGGCTGGCCGTGCGGCCCGGATTCACGCGGGCCGACGCGGCGCGGTCGATCTCGGATTCCAGCCAAGCGGCGACGCTGTCGTAAGTGGAGTTGTCCGGGCGCTTTATACCGGCGGGGGGCATCGACCGGCTCCGCAGCTTTACTATGACCTTTTCCCACGTCTCGGCAGCGTTTGCGGGATGTTCGGCGTCAATGCCTTCCAACACTAGCCCGCCTGTTTTGAGCTTTTGGCTGTGGCAGGACACGCAGTATTTCGTGCTTAATTCCTGTGCGGGCGTCGCGGCGAATGCGGTTATACCGGCCAGCGCGGTTAGCAACCGCGCGCAGGATGGCATCCTGCCCCACATCACTTCAGCTCCCGGCATTTGTTTTGCGCTTCGCATGGATGGCCTAGCTTCGGATCGGCGCCGTGCTTCAGGAGTAGATCCGCGCCCTCCTGGTTGTAAAGGACGCCGCCTAGCCGGTCTCCGTACCCCGCGGCCGCTAGATAAGGAGTTACACCCGCCTTGCTGACTGCGTTTACATTTACGCCTAGATCGATCATTTGCGCTAGAAGCGTATTCCATCCGCGATAGGCCGGGCCGAACAGGGCGTTCTCGCCAAACGTGGTCTCGCCTTTCGCGTCAAGGCCCAAATCCAACAGAAGCTTTACGGCGTCCGTCGCGTCCTTCTCGGTGAGAAGCGATTCGCCTATGCCATGATTCAACCCCGTGGCCGCCATAATCGCGGTCGCATTCGTGGCGGTGGGAATCTTGGGATCGGCGCCTGCATCCAGCAGAATGCGCATCATCTCCACATCGTCTACCGAAGCCGCAAGCAGAAAAGCGGTGGCGCCAACCGAGTCGGTATAGCCGGTGGCAAAATTCGGCGGCCGCTTCGTCATCCGGGCGTTCACATTCGCGCCGTGGGCCAGGAGAGCCTTCACGAGCCGCAGTTTCGCCTGACGATCCGGAATGCCGGACATCGCATCTGCAAAACCATAGACCGGGTTCGCGGCGAAGCCTTCCCACGTGGTCGAAGCCCAATGCAATGGAGTCAGCCCTGCCGCAAGAATGTTCGGATCGGCGCCGTGGTCCAACAAATACAGCGCGGTCTCCACTTGTGCCCGCATCGTTGCTACCAGCAACGGGGTGTAGCCGCTTCCGGTGGCATTTCTGCCGCCGCTTCCACCCTCACCGGCTTCCGTCAGTATGTTCACGTCCACGCCGGCCGCCAACAGTAATTTCACGCTGTCCAGATCGCCGACGCGAGCCGAGAAGTGGATCGCGGTGAAGCCCTGTTTGGAGTGACCCGTGAGATCCGCATGTGCATCGATCAGCGCCTTGATTACATCCGGGTGTCGCTCCGCCGCCGCCCACATGAGCGCGGTCTGGTTTTGCGCCGGTTCCTTCGCATTCACCGCCGCGCCGTATTCGACAAGCAAACGAACCGCCTCCGCGGCGCCGGTCTTGGCGCAGGTCATCAGCGGTGTCTCGCCGGTTCCAATCGGGGTATTCGGATTCGCGCCCGCTTTCAGCAGGGAGTGCACCAACGCCGGACTCGCATTTATGCAGGACTCCGACAACGGCGTCATGCGGAAATCGTTTGCGATATTGGCATCCGCGCCTTTGCCCAGCAGCAGATCGGCGGTCTCGACATCATTCCAATGCGCGGCCCAAAGCAGCGCCGTCGAGCCGTCGCTCGACCGGGCATTCACGTCGACTTTTTGACCGAGGAGCGCGCGTACGGCGGTTTGGTCCTGCTGCCGCGCAGCGTCTATCAGGCGCGAATCGGCGGCCTCGCCTGTGGTGGCGGCAAAAGCGAAGGCCGGTAACATAAGTACCGTTAGAAACCGAAGCATGGCAATCCGCCGCCATTATACGAGATTTTCGCGTCGAGCGATGGTGTGACATGCGAAACTCCCGACGCCCGTCAGGTGGATTCGGAAAGCTCGGTATCGCCAGGTTCGGCGATTTCTTCGTCTCTTTTGGGGAGCCGGCCGTAAATTTCGAAGTGGAGAGCCTCTTTAGCGAGCTTGCGACGATCCATCCACGCGGCAAGCTCGCGAAATGAAAATTCGAAGCCAGACCGTTCCGGTTTCCAATGCTCACCGAGCGCTTGCTGCAAGTTAGAGATTTGGGTAGCGGATTCCAGAGCCTTCTCTCGTGCCGCAGCACGCTCCTGTTGCAGTTGTTTCAGCTCGGCCTTCGCTTTTTCCAGGGTGCGGTTGAGGCGCTGCTCGTACAGGCTGAGCTTGGCGAGCAGGTCGCCCTGACTTTCCAGGGATCTGGCTTGAACGAGGGCGCAATGGATGACGGGGTCGGAGGCCATTTCGCCGGGTTCCTCCTTCACGGCGAGCGCGAAGAGGTTGTTTTCCATGGCCCGGATGCGATCGAGGCGCCAATACGTGTCGGCGATGGTCTGGACGGCTTTGGTTTCCATGAGAGCCTTCGGCTTGAGCTCGGCGTGGAATTGGGCGCAGTGCTTTTGATAAGCGGCGAGGTCTTCTTCGGGCAACACGACGGTTTGGCCGGTGAGCCCGTGGCGGAGGGCGTTGAGGGACGCTCGGCGCTTGCCTTCGGGCGTAACCGGGCGGGTGGAACGAGATGCGTTTTGGCGGTTGATGGCGGCGCGGGTGGGGGCGGATGGGGATGTCATATCGAATAGCTCAATTGCTTTTCGCGCGGGGGGCAGCGGCGGGGTGGTGGGTGCGAGGGGGATGTGTATGAAACGCGGGCGGGTTGGGGATTGTGGGGAAGGTGAATGAGCACCGCTCAGATCCACGGCGACGAGGGCTCGCTCAGGCGTAGCAGCGGGTTCCGGCAAAATTGAGAATCTTGCAAAGCGCGTCAACGTCTAAAAGAGTGCTCACTGTTGAGAGATTTACTTCACACGGGCGAATGAGCATTCAGTCGGATTTCGGGTGACGTTCTTCAGCGGTAATTACAGCGCTGCTGTCCGCGATGGCGCGAATGGTATAAACGACGACGATCGCCGTAAGGAGCTACACCATCGAAAAATACCTGGAGAACTTTCCGTAACCGGCCAGGCGGGCTGGCAGCCTGCCCCACAGTGCTAATTCAAGACGGCGGTTTTCACGCCTGTCTTGGCGTCGCCCCAGGCGATCCAGGTATCGTTTCCCGCGTGAATCAGCTTCGGGTAACCCAGGCTCTGGCGCGGGCCTTCGGCGATCTTGAGCGCGGGTCCGGGCGCGCCCGCGGGGGATATAACTCTCGCCATTACGCGGGCGGAGTTCTGGCCCTCTTCCAGCCAGGAGACGGTCGCGCCGCCGTCATTGTTCAGAACTGTGGATGCATAGCCGAGCGCATCGCCGGTATTGAGCGCGATCGGTTTTGCGAAAGTCGCGCCCGCATCCGAAGAGAACGCGAATTGTACTCGGGGTTTATCGTCGGCTTCCGTGTACCACGCCACAGCCACTCGATTATCTTTCGCCGCGGCGGATGCGGCGTTCACCGGGCAAGCATTGATTTCCCATTTATCCGGATAGAGAATTTTCGACGGCGACCACTTGCCGTTCTCAAACCGCAGCACTGCGATATCGCGAATGTCCTTCGAATTATGGCTGCGGTAAACCACCATCAACCCCTTCGCGGTTTTCACGACGGAAGTGGGGCAGCAGGAGCACACGTCCGCATCCAGCTGTTCCTCTTTTATCTCCTTGCCGTCGGCACCTACAACGGTGCGCATCAGAGAGACAGGCCCGTCTTCGCCCTTCAGCGCCTGCAGCCAAAAAATCGATGCCTCGCTCGGCCCGCTGGCGGCCACCGATGCAAGGCCATGCTGAACCGGGCTGCGGTCTTTGTGCGCCATGGCCGGCTCGGACCAGTGCGTTCCGTCGCGCGAAGTGGAAACGAAGATATACTCGGCCTCGGTGGAATCTTTTCCGTTTTCGACCCAATGCGCCAGCAGCGTGCCGTCGGGGAGCGCGAGCAACTCCGGCACTTCGGCGGGATGACGCCAGAAGCGTCGTCCCGGAGCGATGGTGCGCGCCTCCGACCACGCAGGACCTTTTCGTACGGCGTAACGCAGCGTAGACGAGCCATCTTTCGAGGGCTCGACCCAGCTTAGAAGAACGCTGCCGTCCGCGGCCAAAGCCCAATTAGGCTGGATGCCGCCGGCCGGGGACGGATTCGCGGCCGCCACAGGCTTAAGTGTCTGCGCAAAACTACAAATGCCGAGCGCCGCGAGAGCGATGATGGAGTACTTCATGTGTGTCCGGAAACGATTCTAGCAGGTCGCAAGCTCAAATTTTGGGTGGTTTCGACCATTGCGCCGGCAACGGCAGCGATTGCCAAAACGCTAACCTTCATTGTTGAGCTACTGGTTCCGCTCGGCCTCACCGAACCAGGTGTTCACCGGCCGCGCCCGATAGACCGGCGAATTACCCGGAATTTGCACGTCCAGCACGGCCAGTGCTTTCTCCGCCTGGTCGCCGGAGCACGCACGCGCGGCCGCAGCTATTAGGAGTGGGGCAGGTTGCCAGCCCGGGTTGCCAACCGGCCCGCCCGGCGTTTTTGCCAACCCGAACAGCGCGGTTGGCAACCGCGCGCAGGATGGCATCCTGCCCCACTGGTGCTGGATGCATGTTCGAGGCGAAATCGTGAACTGGTTTAAATTAGTTGGTGTGCAGACCGTTGCCGCCTTTGAAGCGAAGGCCCATTTATCGGCTCTGCTCGACCGCGTCGCGAAAGGCGAGCGGATCACGATAACCCGCCACGGCATACCCGCCGCAGTGCTCGTACCCGTATCGGAGGGAGAGAAGCGGTTAAGCCACGAAGAAATTGTCGATGCTATGAGGGCGTTAAGGAAGCGAGTAAAACCGGATCGCATGAGCGTACGACAAATGATCGATGAAGGCCGCCCCTATTGACCGCTGTCGTCGTCGATGCAACGGTGTCGCTAGCCTGGTGCTTCCCCGATGAGCGCGGGGAATACGCAGACGCGATTCTAGTGGCTCTCAAGGGCCGAACGATTCTAGTGCCGGCAATTTGGTCCGTCGAGGTTGCCAATGGAATGTGGGTGGGTGAGCGCCGAAAACGTGAACAATATTCTTGGGATCGCCCGCGAATACGCTCTCGCAGCATATGATGCTGCGATGCTGCGTATTTGGAACTTGCGATACGCCAGCGATCGGCGATCGCCACGCTGGACGTAAGGCTTCAGAAAGCCGCGAAGAGCGCGGAAGTGGCGGTTTTCGCTCTTTAAACCGGCCTCTGACGCGCCAGGGGGCCCCTGCGAAGGGATCTCCGAGGTTCTGTTTGCTCCGCCACCGACAAAGCTCTCTACGTCGCGTCCGGCACGGACCGGCGTTGAAAGAAATAGACTCCCATATTCTATGCACGTTTGCCTGGGGCGACGTTTTTACCAACCCCGGACAGCGCGGTTGGCAACCGCGCGCAGGATGGCATCCTGCCCCACGGGGGTCTCTATAATTGAAGTTACATGCCCAGCACCACTGTCGCGCCGATTGGGGACGCGATCGCCAAATATGAAGCTGTTATCGGGCTGGAGGTGCATGTCCAGCTCGCGACGCGGACGAAGATTTTTTGCGGCTGCCCCACCAGCTTCGGGGCTCCGCCGAATACGAACGTCTGCCCGGTGTGCCTGGGGCTGCCCGGCGCTTTGCCGGTGCTGAGCCGCCCGGCGGTGGAACTGGCGATTCAGGCTGCGCTGGCGCTGAATTGCCGTGTGAATTCGCGCTCGATTTTCGCGCGCAAAAACTATTTCTATCCGGATCTCCCCAAGGGTTATCAGATCTCGCAATACGACCAGCCGCTGGCGGCGCACGGGTGGGTGGATATCGAAGTGAATGGCGCGCCCAAGCGGATCGGCGTGACTCGCGTTCATATGGAGGACGATGCGGGTAAAAGCATTCACGAAGGCTTCAAGGATTCGGACCGCTATAGCTACGTCGATCTGAACCGCTGCGGCACGCCGCTGATTGAGATTGTCAGCGAACCGGATATGCGCAGCCCGGACGAAGCGTATGCCTACATTACACAGATTAAACAGATCCTGCAGTATGTTGCCGTTTCCACCTGCGACATGGAAAAAGGACATCTGCGATGCGATGCGAACGTTAGCGTCCGGCTGAAGGGCGCGGAGAAACTTGGAACCAAGGCGGAAGTGAAGAACCTGAACTCCTTCCGTTTTTTGAAAATGGCGCTGGAACATGAGATCGAGCGCCAGGTGACGATCGTCGAAAGCGGCGGCAAGATCATGCAGGAGACACGGCTGTTTAATCCCGATACCGGGGAAACAGCGGGCATGCGGAGCAAAGAGCATGCGCACGATTACCGGTATTTTCCGGAGCCGGACCTGGTTCCGCTGCGCGTGAGCGAGGCTTGGCTCGGCACAATTCGCGAGAGCATGCCGGAGCTGCCGGCCTCGCGGCGCGCGCGCTTCATCACGGCTTACGGCTTGCGCGAATACGATGCCGAGGTGCTTACGCTAACGCGAGCGATGGGCGATTACTTCGAGCAGGTGGCCCAAGTTTCCGGCAACGCGCGCGCAGCGGCGAATTGGGTGATGGGCGATCTCGCCGGATTGCTAAAGGCCGGCGGCAAGGACATCGCGGAATCGCCGGTTGGGGCGGAAAATCTCGGGCGCCTGATCGCGTTGATCGCGCAAAATAAAATCAACAGCAAGCTCGCCAAGGAAATTCTGCCGAAGATGTTTGCGACGGGCGATGGCCCCGAACCGATTATGAAGCGCGAGGGGTTGGAGCAAATCAGCGATGGAGGCGCGCTCGCGAAGGTGATAGAAGATGTGATTGCGGCCAATCCGAAGCAGGTGGATCAATATCGCGGCGGAAAAACGACCGTACTTGCGTTCTTCGTGGGACAGGTGATGAAGGCCACGCGCGGGCAGGCGGCTCCCGATGCCGTCAATAAGCTGCTGAAAGAAAAGCTCGCGTGATTCAGTTATCCAACGTTGAAAAGTATTTCGAGCACGGGCCGACGAAAACATTCGTTCTGCGCCGCGTGAATATCGAGGTTAAAGAAGGCGAGTTCGTCTCGATCATGGGGCCTTCCGGGGCGGGGAAGTCCACTCTCTTACATGTGATCGGCATGCATGACTCGGCGTGGACCGGCGAGTACCAATTTCTCGATTATCCGATTCACCGTTTGAGGAAAAAAGATCGGGATGAGATTTACAAAAAATATTTCGGGTTTGTGTTTCAGAGCTATCATCTGCTGGACTCGCTGACGGTTTACGAGAACCTGGAGATTCCGCTCTCCTACCGCAACTTCAAAAAGTCCGAGCGCGACGCCATCGTCTGCGACGTTCTCGACCGTTTTCAAATTGTCGGCAAAAAGGATTTATTTCCAAATCAGCTTTCGGGCGGGCAACAGCAGCTGGTAGCCGTTGCGCGCGCAATTATTGCCAACCCAAAGGTGATCCTGGCCGACGAGCCGACGGGAAATCTCCATTCGACGCAAGCGCGCGAGATTATGGAGGTATTCAAAAGCCTGAATCAGTCCGGCGTCACAATTATCCAAGTGACGCATTCGGAGACGAACGCGACATACGGGAACCGGATTATTCAAATTGCCGATGGGTGGATCGCCGGCGCTTGAGAAATGCGCTGCGTTCTGCTGCACTATCACTTTTTTAAAAACGCCGGCACTACGATCGAGGAGATTCTTGCGCATAGCTTCGGCCACTTCGCCAGGCTCGATAATCCCGATCCCCACCAGCCCATCTCGAACCCGGAGTTGCTCGCATTTCTCGAGCACAATCCGCTGATTCAAGGGCTTTCCAGCCATCACATCAACTACCCGGTCCCGCAGGCGCCGGGTTATCTGTTTTTCGACATTTGTATATTGCGCGATCCGGTCGATCGCCTGCGCTCGATGTACGATTATTTTCGCGAAAAGCCGTTTCCGGGATATACACTGAGCGATTTAGCGAACCGGTCGACGCTGCCGCAGTTTCTAGAACGCCTGGTGAACGATGCGCCCTTTTATCTGAACGACGTTCAGGTGAACCTGGTTGCAAATGGCGAGTGGGATCACCGCCCTTGCGCCGAGGATTTGGAGCGAGCCACTCGCCGGGTGTTAACGGCTTCATTCCTCGGAGTGGTTGACATTTTTCGCGAGAGCCTCATCGCGGCGGAGTATGCGCTGAAGACGATTTTTCCGACGCTCAACTGCGCGCAACCGGCGGCGAATGTATCCTCGGGATCTCGCGTGAATGTGCGGGAGATCTGCCCTCCGGAGCTTTACGAGGAGCTAATGCGGCTCAATGCTTTAGATTTCGAGTTACTAAATCGCGCCCGATCGGAAATTGAGCGGCGGTTTAACAAAGTACCGGATGGAGCGCGCACGCCGCCCTCGCTATAATTGACCTTCCGATGCCCATCGACTGGTTCCCGCTGTGGCTCAGTCTCCGAGTCGCTTTTGTTTCCACGATGCTGGCGATTGCGTTGGGCTTATCGATCGCCTACCTTCTTGCAAACCGGGATTTTCGCGGAAAGGAAATAGTGGACGCGGCGGTCACGCTGCCCTTGGTGTTGCCGCCGACGGTGATCGGATTCTATCTATTAGTTGTCATCGGGCGCGCCAGCCCGCTGGGCAGAATATGGGAGCAGATCTTTCGTTCGCCGCTGGTTTTTACGTGGAAAGCGGCGGTGATCGCAGCGTTGTTGCATTCGCTTCCGCTTTTGGTGAAATCGGCCCGGGCCGCGCTCGAAAGCGTCGACCGCAGTTGTGAGCGGGCGGCCCGCACGCTGGGCGCTTCAGAATGGCGGCTGTTCTGGCGAGTGACATTGCCCTTGGCGCGCAGGTCGATCATGGCCGCATCGGCTCTGGCCTTTGCGCGCTCTCTCGGCGAATTCGGAGCTACGCTGATGGTCGCGGGAAACATCCCCGGCCGGACGCAAACGGTCGCGCTCGCGATCTACGATGCGTACGAGAACGGTAACACTACCGTTGCGCTTACGCTCGTGCTCGTGATTTCCGCGGTGGCCCTCGGGATCTTGACTTTCTCCAACTGGCTAAGTCCGAAATGATTCAGGCAAGCATCCGAAAGACGTTTCCTCCGCGGCCGGATTCTACAGGATTTTCGCTGGACATCGACTTCAAGGCCGCGGCGGGAGTTACGGTGCTGTTCGGTCCTAGCGGCGCGGGAAAGACTTTGGTCTTGGATTCTTTGGCGGGGTTCGTCCGGCCGGATGAGGGACGCATTATGCTCGACGATGCGATCCTGTTCGACGGCGCAACCGGCGTACACTTGACTCCGCAAGCGCGTAACTGCGGCTACGTGTTCCAGGATTACGCGCTATTCCCGCACATGACGCTGCGGGAAAACCTGGCGTTCGCGGCCGAGCGGCGTCCGCGGCTGGAGCGCCATCGCCGGGTAAAAGAAATGCTCGAACGCTTCCGTATCGCGGAAGTAGCCGGCCGCAGGCCTCACGAGGTCTCGGGCGGGCAGCGGCAGCGTTGCTCGATTGCGCGCGCGCTGATCGGCGCGCCGCGGTTGCTGCTATTGGACGAACCGGCGCAGGGCCTGGATGCGCCTCTGCGCGGGGAATTCTACGAAGTGCTCCGGCAGGTGCGGGCGGAGTTTCCGACGCCGATCCTGCTGGTGACGCACGACCTCGATGAGTGTTTCGAGCTAGGCGAAGAAATGCTCGTGCTGCGCGCAGGCAGACTGGTTCAAAGTGGGGCTCCTCGCGAGATATTGGATCGCCCGGCGAGCCTGGATGTCGCGCGGCTTCTAGGAGCGTTCAATCTTTTCCCGGCACAGATTCGCACGCTCGACCCCGGGCGCAACACCAGCCGCGTGCAGATCGGCGAATTCGAAGTGGATGGGCCATACTTTCCGGGACGGCTTAAGGGCGATCGCGTGACGATCTGCGTCCGGCCTGAGCAGTTGACGGCCGCGGCAAGAAATGGCCGGCCGGGCCCGAATCAAATCCCGGCGATTTTGGAGCGAACCGTCGAGCGGCCGCAGTGGGTGAGGCTGGAATTTTCAGGGGGGATCGCCGTGGATCTGCCGCGCGCCGAATATGAACGGCAACGGGATAACCGCGAGTGGGTAATTGAATTTCCGCCCGCCGCGCTGCGCGCCCTTTGACGATTGGGGCGGGCTGAAGCCCGCCGCAGGCTGAAGCCTGCCCGACCGGCAATTTAACTAACCTGCTGTTTCCGAGTGCTGCTTGCGTGCTCTGATACCAGCCCGTATCGCCTCACGTCGCCGTGTTAGAGTCGCGTCCGCATCTGGAGCCGCCATTACAACGGCCTCTATGTGCTTGCAGAATTCCGGCTCTCCGGTGAGAGATCGCATTTCTGCCAGAAACGGTTGAATCTTACCGAATGTGGCGAAGATCTCGCCATGTGCCGCGCGGAATGCATCGCCGTCAATCGCGCCCGTAGTGACCATGGAGGCAGCCATGTCCCAATAGCCCACAACCATGCGGAACGATGGGTTGCGCTCCCCGCTAATTGCGGAAACGACGTCGGCGAAACTGTAGGGGTCGAACTCAAACAGGAACCAAGAACGCGCCTCTCGCAAAACGTGCTCGCGACGAAGGTCGAACAATTGAAGATTTAATTGAGCACTCTCGAACGGCGTTGCCATGACAATGTCATTGTAGCGGCTGCTGTGCTACGCCCCGCCGGCCTGCAAGCGGCCCGCCTGCCACTCCAAATTGAAGTTTTCGCCGAGGTACACGCGCCGCACCTCGGGATCGTTCCCCAACGCGTCGGGCGAGCCGGAGCGGAAGATGCGGCCGTCGTTGATGATGTAGGCGCGGTCCACCACCGCGAGCGTCTCTCGCACGTTGTGATCGGTCATCAGAATTCCAATGCCCGAGCGCTTCAAATCGTTGATGATTTTTTGGAGCTCCAGCACCTGAATCGGGTCGATGCCTGAAAAAGGCTCATCGAGCAGCAGAAAGCTCGGCTCAATCACCAAACTGCGGGCGATTTCGACGCGGCGGCGCTCTCCGCCTGAAAGTACGTAGCCCTTACTGTGCCGGACCTGCTCGAGCCCCATTTGCTCGATCAATTGGTTCATCCGGTTGCGCCGCTCGCGCCGGTTCATCCGCAGCGTCTGGAGGATCGCCATCAGGTTGTCCTCCACTGTCAGCTTGCGAAAAACGGAAGCCTCTTGCGGCAGATAGCTGATGCCGAGCCGCGCGCGCTGATACATCGCGTGCCGGGTGATGTCCTGATCGTCCAAACGCACCTTGCCGGCATCGGGCGAGATCAGGCCGACGATCATGTAGAACGAAGTCGTTTTGCCCGCGCCATTAGGCCCAAGCAGGCCGACTACCTCACCCTGCTTCACCCACATGGATACGTTGTCGACGACCTTGCGGCCCCGGTAGGTTTTGGTTATTTCTTCCGTTCGAAGGATGCGCACTCGACTTCCTGTGGGCTAGTGTTGCGGCTACTTTTTCTTGCGGATGGTGCTTTGGGCGGGCTTGCTTTCTTCTCCGTCAACCAGCAGCCTATCATTATTGGCCCACCACGTCAATTGTTTCCCCGTCGTATTGCCTCTCACGCTGTCCACCAGAAGCGGCCGCCCGCCTTGTAAAATCACTTTGCCCTCGTCTGCGTAATATTCGGAATGCTCGCTCGTGCCGGTGCGCTTGCGCGGTTGGCCGGATGCCGTGGGCGCCGTACTATCGATTTTCACCGTGCCGTCGGCGAATGCCTTATCCAACGATGAATCCGAATCGGCGTCTTTTAAGAACGCGCGAATCTCGCGCGCGGTCACCGTCAGATCCGGCCGGGACATCACCGCGCCGCCTTGATAAATCGCGAGGCGCGTGTCGTCGTTATAAGTCAAATCCGGCGCCCGCACCACCGTGTACACCGGGGGGGCGGAAGCTTTTGCTTTTGCCTTGGCTTCTATCTTCTCTGCGCCCTCGTCTTTGTTCTTATCCACGAATTGGCTGACTACCTTGCCGTGAGCTTCCAAAACCTGTTTTTGGCGATCGATATCCAGGCGGTCGCCCTGCACGCGATTCGCGCCCTGCCACGCCACTGCCTGCTCTCCCGATTTGCCTTCGTAATGGATCTTCTGGTTGTGATCGGTCGACACCATTTTTTGCGCGCGCGCTTGCAAGACCTCGTCGCTCGAGAGCATCGCCGAAGACTTGCCCTTCTGATCCGGTTGACGCGTCGAAGCCACGTGTCCTTCGGCCGTGTAATCGCCGGTTTTTTGATCCATCACGATGCGATCGGCTGCGGCCGATCCAGTCGAATCCCAAGCGTGCGCCGAGCCGTCGAGGGTCATGATGTTGGTCTGCTGTTCCAGCACCGCCCGGTCCGCGCGCGCCTGGCTGTCCCCTTCCTGATAGCGGAAATCGGTTTTCTGCTCGACGCGCGCCAAGTCGCCCGTATTGGGATCGAATGTCGCGAGAATTTCTTTGCTCTGCGTGAATGCCGGCGCAGGAGGCATTTTGCCCGGTTGCGCCGGCTTATTCGTTTCGGTGGAAACATTTGTGGACCGGAACGATTGAACCCGGTTCTGAGCGCCGTAGGCGATCCAGATGCGATCGCCCTTCAGCGCCCGCTTAGGTTGGTCCGGCCGGTTGGGCAAAAAATCGAGCGTGCCCGCGCCGTCTGTTTCGGCAGTTTCGATCTCCTTCCCTCCCTGCCGCATCTTCAGGCGGATGGTTTCGCTGCGTAATACGCGGGTCTCCGGCGCGTTAGTTCCTGATTTCGCAAGCGGAGCCGATTCCGCGACCGCGTCGCCGGTTACCAGGCTCTTTTCCAGCGTGCTCTGCTTATCGGCGGTGTTGAAGTCCATATCGAGATGATTACCGGTTACGGTGGTCCGGCCAGTGTCGGAAGTCGATACCAGGCGCGCATGTTGCTCGCCATCGATGTGTTTGATGAGCATGGAATCGTCGAAGTGCAGGCCCATCAAATCCGCAGCGAACTCGACCTTGCGGCCCGGGTCGTCTTGAACTCCGCTCGCCTGGCGCGCATCGGCGTGTTCGATTTCGCCGTTTTGCAGGACGATGGTCGAAACCGCGGCATCCAGGTGCAGCGTGTCGCGGGTCAGCTTTGACCACGGCATTAACGTTACCCGCGCCTCGCGTTCCTGATAAACTGCTTCGCCCGCATCGATGTGCATCGGTTTTGCGTCGGGGTTCTTCCCGCGCCAGTCCAGCGATACCTGGCTTAATAGATGCAGCTCGCGTTTGTTGGGATCGTACTCGGCGCCCTTCGCCGAACCGCCGCCTGTGTCCAGCTCAAACGTGGCGGCACGATCGGTGGATACCTTGCCCGAATCCGCCGCGAAATGAACACCCGAGCTGTGGATATGAACGACGCGGCCGTGCGGCGGGCCTTCGGCGTTCACGCCGAGCGTTATGTCGACTTGATCGTCCGAGTATAGCGATTTGTCATGAATATCGAATTGCGCCTTTTCGGTTTTGACTAAATCGTATTGAGACGACCCCTTCTGGTACAACTTCAGTTGCACTTGATCCAGCTCCATTACCGAGGGATCGGCCAATTGAACATTCCTGGCGGCGCAAACCTCCACCCTCGGACGGTCGCCTTCACTCTGGGTGTAGCACCAGTTATTACCGCGCGCTTCAATGCCCGATTCGAGCGGGGCCGGAGCAGCGGGCGCATCTTTATCCAGAAGCGCCTTACGTTTCATGTAAGTGTCGCCGACGAAGGCCACAATCATCAGGATGGCAGCCAATATGAGCCAGCGGCCGAAGCGCATACTGTTTCTATCGTATCGCTAAGTACCGTTAACGCTTGCTCTACGGCAATCTTTGGTTGAACTGAATCGCGGGCTGGCGAATGTCAAGCGTCGTTTGGTGCAACACTCGCTTGCCTTCGGTAATTTGAAGTTTCTGGTTGCCATACGGCACTCCGGCAATCCGGTACTTACCCCGGACGTCCGTCAATTCATGGCGGCTGCCGACGGATACTGTGACGTTTATGGCGGGGTCTCCGTTGCGGCGAGTGATGGTCCCGGTCACGACAGCGGTTTGCTGGCCGAATAGAGGCAGACGCAACGCGGCCGTTCCGGCGATTAACACAAAATGGCGGCGGGACATTATCGGCCCTCTTTCGGAGCGGGAATTTTTAAATCGCCGAGATCCTCGTCCGGATCAAGCTGAAGATGGACATGATTCTGCTCGGTGGTGACATAAATAGCCGGAGGGTCGCTGCTTTTCAGGTCTCTCTTCCGGGCCGAGAAATGGAAAATACCATCCTCGCCGAGCGAGACCGTCTTAGTCGCATATACGACCTCCGCATCGGGGATAGCCGGTACCACGGTCCCCTTCACCGCAACTTCAGCTTCCTCGTTGTTCAGATCCGCCTGACACGCCGATAACTGTTGCTTGGCAGTATCGGCAGCCGATTTAGCGATGCTGGAGTAGGAATAATGCAGCATCCCATAGATGATTAAAAAACCCGCGGCGGCGCCGCCCATTTGATATTCCTTTTTATTAATGCCAGCCGTGCTTTGTAGAAACCGGAACAAAATGAACGCCGCTCCCAGGCTCAATGTAAATAGAATCGCTACCGCGCCGATACTAACGTCCACAAATGCCTCCTGCTTCCAAGAAGATAATCATAGCCCCGAAGAGCGCCGGACGGGCAAATGCGCGTGGAATTAGTGAGGCGGCTTCAGCCTGCGGCGGGCTTTAGACCGCCTTATTCCGAGAAGCGCTGTGCGATGGGGACTCGCCGGCCGATGCCGAACGCTTTCGTGGTCACCTTCAAACCCGGCGCGGCCTGCTGGCGCTTGTATTCGTTGCGGTCGACTTTGTTCACAATGTCATGCACCAGCGCGAGCGGCAGTTTCTGGGTTTCCGCTATATAGCGCGGCGATTGCATTTGCTCGATATAAGCCTCTAGAATCCTGTCGAGCACTGGATATTCGGGCAGCGAATCGGTGTCTTTCTGATCCGGACGCAGCTCGGCCGACGGCGGCTTCGTAAACACGGACTCCGGGATCGCATTCTTGTGCCGGCGATTCGCGATCCGCGAAAGCGAGTACACCATCGTTTTGGGCACATCGCTGATAACCGCCAGCCCGCCGCACATGTCTCCATACAGGGTGCAGTAGCCCACGGCAAGCTCGCTTTTGTTCCCGGTGGTCAGGACCAAAGCGCCGGTTTTGTTCGAGAGCGCCATCAGCGTCACACCACGGAGCCGGGATTGCAGATTCTCTTCCGTCACGTCCGGCGCGCGGCCGGCGAACAGGGGCGCAAGTTCACCGGCGAAGCGGCCGTACACGCCCGATATAGAAACCACCTCGAAGCGGATGCCCAGCCGGCTCGCCATCTCGCGCGCGTCCGTGACACTGCCTTCCGAGGAATACGGCCCCGGCATCCCAACACCGGTTACATTTTCTTTCCCGACTGCTTCCACGGCGATGGCAGCGGTGAGCGATGAATCGATTCCGCCGCTTAATCCGATGAGCACTTTCGAGAATCCGCACTTGCGAATGTAGTCGCGGGTGCCCAGCACCAGCGCCTGGTAAATGGCTTCGCACTCGTCCGCAAAGTCCTCGTGCCGGTCGCCCGTGCCCTCGTCGAGGTCGCCGACCACCAGATCTTCTTCGAAAGATCGCGCCGCGGCGATCAACTCGCCCGACCCGTTCATCGCGAAGCTGGATCCGTCAAACACGAGCTGATCGTTGCCCCCCACCTGATTCACATACACAACCGGTTTTTTGTATCCGCGGGCGAGCGCGCGATAAATTCCGCGGCGAATTTCACGCTTCCCCGTGTTAAAGGGCGAAGCGTTGATGCAGATCATCATGTCCGCGCCCGCCGTAAAGAGTTCTTCCACGGGGTCGCGCTTGTAGAGCCTCTGCTTCCAATAACGCCTGTCGTTCCAGGCATCCTCGCAAATGGTGAGCGCGACTGGCCGGCCGCGAAGGGAGCACATTTCCACCTTCTCGGCCGGGCGGAAGTACCGGGCTTCGTCGAAAACATCGTAATTCGGCAGCAGCATCTTAGTCTGCCGGAACACCACTTTTCCGCCGTCGAGAATGGCCGCGCAGTTCAGCGCCCGCTTACCGGTTTCGGCTTGCGACCTCGCGACATAGCCGCAGATGACCGCAATGTTCAGGCCGGCAGTAGCACTCGCGAGGCGCTCCAATTCGCTCTCGCTTCGCTCCACGAAGCTGGCCTTCTCAACCAAGTCGCGGGGCGGGTAGCCGGTTAGGGAAAGCTCCGGAAAAATAGCCACCTGCGCGCCGCGTTTCTCAGCCTCGCGGGCGCGTTCCGCGATCCTGGTACTGTTGCCCGGGAAGTCGCCAACGGTGGGATTTATTTGCGCCAAGGCGATGCGCATATTCTTCTAATTGTAAAGGAGCCGGTGGAGCAGGCGTGAGCCTGCAACGGGTGCTTCCGCACCCGCCGCGCGCCGGGGCGGAGCCGTTCGCTGAATCCAGATTTCGGCCTTTATTGCTTTTTTTGGCCCGCGCCTGTGGGACGCCTGCCGTAATTCGGCCGGTAATCCATATGGCAGGTAACGCACGCCTCATATAACTGCTGGTTCAATGCGACCATCGCGTTCAGGTCCTTCGCAATCGCCGCCGTATAAGCGCTTGCTCCCGCATCCAGCAACAGCTTCGCGTCCGCCATCCACTTGTCGTTATCGCGGGCGCGACCCGGCATCATCAGCAGGTTCGCCGATTCGGCGACTGTTAAAGCGTTCTGCCGTACCCGCTCCCAATCGACGTCTGTTTTTGGAGGCTCGCGCTCGATATAGAATATTGCGTCCGAAGTGGGATAGATGATGTCGATCATCAACTGGCTCATCGTGGCCACGCGTTGAGATGTTGGGGCTTGCGCGTAGGCGGTGAAAGCGAGAAGAAACAGAGCCGCTTTTCCCATGCGGGAATTTTATCACCGCGCCTCCTCCTTCGTGGGCAGCTTCGCGATCCTTCCGCCTGAACTTTTCGCCGGGCGCGAGCGTCATTTGTAAGGAACAGCCGTGGCTAGTTACGCGCTTGCTAACTGACTAAAAAGGACGCGTTTTTCATGGATACTCTGTTTCGTTGCCTCACCGTAATGCCGCTTGTGTCATCGTTCTGCTGCGCGCAGCCGACATCCGCTGTCGCGGGATCGATCACCTTGGCCAGCTCGGGTTACCAGGTCCCTCCAGCAGCGCTCGACGTCGCCCCGGGCCAGCTCATCGTCCTTCACATCCACGGCATCGCCACAACGATTCCATCGAGCATTGCGGTGGTCCCCGACTCATCCGGATTTCCGCATGTGCTCAATGGCATTTCCGTCGATTTGATTCAAGGCACGAACGCTACTGCCACAGCCTTGGAACTCCGCGCCATCTACCAAACACACTGCCTTCAGCCCTGCAGCGCCGTCACCGGAATCACCCTGCAAATACCTTTTGAGCTCGAATCCGACTTCCTTGCCAAAGGCGACCCGGCTCCATACCTTCGAATCAGCGAGAACGGTAAAGCCGTAGGCGCCCTCTCGCTGCGGCCGGTTTCCGACAATATCCACGTGCTGAACACCTGTGACGACTCGCAGATTTACATCAGCGCGGCTGTCTCCGTGCCGCAGGACATCTGCGCCCCGGTCGTCATGGTCGGCGGAGCGCTCAACAGCCTATACAATCTTGCCCACTCCGGCGATGAACTGGCGGTGTGGCTGTATGGAATGGGAGCCGTTATGCAACAGTCGACGGGCTGTTGCGTTTCTGAGATTCCCCAGCCGGTGCAGGTTTTCCAACTCAATTTCGATTACCGCCCTAACGCACCCGCGTCCCCCGTAGTCCCTGGCTTCGGCGTGACGGCAGCCCCGCTATTCACGGGCTACGTCGGAACGCCCTACCAGTTGAACTTCGCCGTACCGCCCGTCCCCGCCGGCGTGCCCGCCTGCGACGGAGTTCGCATCAAATCGAATCTGACGGTGACCATAACCGGATCGAATTCGTCGGACGCGGCGCAGATCTGTGTTTTGCCTTAGCTGCCGGTGGGGTCCAGTGCGTTCATTGCGGCGTTCGGGAGCGTGGCAAAGGATACACGCGCGTGACACCTGTTGGTGACGGCGGGGCAGGTTGCGCGGCGCCCAGCGCGATTAGCAATCGCGCGCAGGATGGCATCCTGCCCCACGAACTTACTTTGGTGTCACATGGATTAGCGCGCCGGGGTTGGCGTCTTCCAACAGCCACAGTGAGCCGTCGGGCGCTTCTTCGACATCGCGGATGCGCTTGCCCACGTTCCAGCGCTCGGCGGGTTTGGCTCCGCCGTGACCATCAAAGATGATGCGGTTGAGCGACGTGGTGCCCAGACCGCTGATGAAACCGTTGCCGTCCCATTGCGGGAAAGTCTGCTTGCCGGTGTAGAACATCAGATTGCCGGGCGCGATCACCGGCACCCAATAAATCGCGGGCATCGCCAAATCGGGCCGCGAGTCGGGTTTGGGAATGGGCACGCCGTTATAGTTATTGCCGAAGGAGACCAGCGGCCAGCCGTAATTCTTGCCCTTCTCGATGTGGTTTAATTCGTCGCCGCCGCGCGGGCCGTGCTCCACCTCCCACAGTTCGCCGCTCGGGGAAAACGCCAAACCGTACGGAGTGCGGAAACCGCTGGCCCAGGTTTCAGCCGGAGTCAGGTTCGGCCCCGCAAAGTTGTACGTGCTCACCACCTTCGCATTTTTCGCGGCTTCGGTGTCAGTGGGCGGATCGATCAACGGAATACTGGCGGCGCCGGTTTTGCCGAAATTCGGATTGTCGGGGGCGGGTTTGCCGTCGAGCGTCAGATGCAACACCTTGCCTTCGGGCTGGTTGGGGTCCTGCGCGGGGGTGAAGCGCATGCGGTCGCCGACGGTCATAAACAAGGAATTGCCGTCGGGGGCGAAAGCCACTTGCGCCCCTTCCTGACCGCCCTTGCCCTTCGGCATCTGATGCCAGAGCACTTCAAAATTTTGAAGCCGGGCGTTGTTGCCGTTGATCGTTAGCTTGGCGCGCGCCAGGGCCAAGCCCCCGCCGTAGTCGCCCGGTTCGGAATAGGTGAGATAGATGCTCTGGTCGCTTGCGTACTTCGGCGAAACGAAAACGCCGAACATGCCGCTCTGTCCCTGCCAATAAACCGGAGGCGTATTGCCCACGGTGGCGATCTTCTCTCCGTCCTTTGATACCAGCCAAATGGGCCCGATCTTTTCGGTCACCAGCATTCGGCCATCGGGGAGGAATGCGATCCGCCAGGGCAGTTCAAAGGTGGACACGGTAGTCATCGTGAAGGGCAGGCCGGCTTCGGGCTTCAGTTCGCCCGCATTCGTCTGAGCCCAACCAGCTCCCGACGCCAGGATGAAAAGCAACGCCGTTTGCGCCAATTTCATCGTCATTTCTCCTTAGTTTTGACGCGCCGCACCTTAAGCAATCTGGGCGCTTTTGTTCATCCTACACCACTCCGGAATATATCTTGTTGCGACGGGCGAGCGTCTTTATCTTTTCGCCCGATCACATTGTTCGTCATTTCATCGAATCCCGCTCCCGCCTTCCGAGATCTAAAGGGCATGGCAAACGAAAAAAAGGTCGCCCTGATCACAGGCGCGAACAAAGGGCTGGGCCTTGAAATGGCGCGCCAACTTGGCCAAGCGGGGCTTACGGTTGTGGTGGGGGCGCGCGATCCCCAGAAAGGAGAAGCCGCAGCCGAAGCACTGCGTAAGCAGGGAATCGACGCCCGATTTCTCAAGCTCGATGTGACGAACCGGCACGATCATGCCGCCGCGGCCAGGTTTGTGGAGCAGAACTTCGGGCGCCTCGACATCCTCATCAACAACGCCGGAATCGCCTTGGACGGATTTAACTCCGGCGCGCCGAGCACGACCACTGACGAGGTGATCCAGCAGACGTTTGACACGAACTTTTTCGCCCCGGTGGCGCTGACGCGAACATTGTTGCCGCTTTTGAAAAAGAGCGAGGCCGCGCGCATCGTCAATATGTCGAGTATTCTGGGCTCGCTGACTTTGCATTCCGATCCTAGTAGCCCCATTTACGATTTCAAGCACTTGTCCTATGACACTTCAAAGGCGGCCTTGAATTTGTTTACGATTCAACTTGCGTATGAGCTGAAAGATACAAAGATCAAGGTAAACTCCGCGCACCCCGGGTGGGTGAAGACGGATATGGGCACGAATGCCGCGCCCATGGAAATTCCTGAAGGAGGCAAGACCGGCGTCTTTCTGGCTCTGCTGGGCGAAGATGGGCCTACGGGCGGTTTTTTTCATCTTGGCAAACGAGTGCCGTGGTAAGCGGCGCGCGCGTCGGCGTGATCGAATCACGAATCCGGTGGAGCGGGCTTTAGCCTGCTACGGGTGCTTCAGCACCCGCAACCGGTGCTTGAAGACTTTAGTCTCCGGCTCGCGCCGCTCATCTGCGTGCATCGGCTCCAAGCTCAGGCCGCCGTGCCGAGGCTGAAGCCTCGGTTGCAGGCTGAAGCCTGCTCCACAGCGAGCGCGCAGTACGCCAATTTCGGCGGCTACCGGGAGGGAACAGACTTCTGTTCGGCGATCCCGTCGAGAAAAGCGAAGTATTGCCTCAAGTGCGCCTCCCGGCACCAGGAGCGCAGGAAACCCTGATATCCTTTTTCGCCGAGTTCGGCGCGCAACACTGGGGACGCCGCGAGTTGGTTAAGCCTGGATAGAAGCTCTTCATCGTTGCGGTAGACGAAGCCGCCGCCGCTATCCTCCACTACCTCCGGCAGCGCGCCGAGATCGCGCACCACAGCGGGGGTCTTGCGCGCAAAAGCCTCTACGCTGGTCAGCCCGAATGTTTCGTAGGTGACCGAAGGCACGATGCAAGCGATGGAGTGGTAGTACAGCGAGCCCAGGTCGTTCTGTGCGAGCGGACCCAGAAATTTGATTCGCGGATTGGCCGAGGCCATGGCGCGCAGTTGGGACTCGTAGCCGCCGGTTCCCGCAACCAGGAGTTCGTGGTTCGGCATCTTTTCCCAAATTGCGATCAGCGTTTGTAGACCTTTGATTAATTCCAGCCTCCCGACAAATAAGAAGTACGGGTTCGGGTGTGGACGCGGCCCCGGATTGCGCCAGTCGCCGTCAACGCGCTCCAGGAAGTTGGGCAAATGTGCGACCGGCTTTGAAAATCCGCGCTCGGCGTGCATGCGCGCCGTAAAACGGCTGGGCGCCACGAATTGATCCACATGGGCGGACATGCGGTCGAGCATTCCGGTGTACCGCCACAATTGCGGAGGACGCCTGGCTTCGAGGGTGCAGCGCAGGCACTCCGGCTCGCGGCATGGCTCGCGATTGAATTTCCAAAGCACGTGCACCGGGCAGATCAACCAGTGCTCGTGGGTCGTGTACATCTTCACCGCGCGGCGATTTCCCGATGTCACGCGCAGTATTTCCGGTCCCAACAGAGAGACGTTGTGAAAATGAATCACGTCAAACTTACGCGAGCGGAGCACCTCGTCGATTGCTCTCCGCTTCAGCCAAGGCCGCCCGGTCTGCTGAGTTAGCAGCGGAGAGAGCGATCCGAAGGGGCTGCGCAGCTCGTGGCGGGTTACATTCGGATGTTCGGCGAATTGGACCGGCGGAGCGGCGGGATGCAGTAGATGGTATGAATCGACGCAGTGGACCACGTCCACGTTGTGCCCGGCGTCACCGAGCGCGTGCGCCAGCCGGTACAACTGCATGGCATCGCCGCCGAAGCCGTAGGGCGGATAAAACGTGGTCAGGTGGAGGAAGTTCAGGTGCCGGCTCATGCGGCTCCCACGCCGTTAATGACGCTCATCATCTGACGGGCCGCATTATCCCAAGTTAGCCGTTGCGCCGCCTGGGTCGCGCGCTCCGACATCTCGACTCGCTTTTGCTCCGAAGACAGGACGTCCGCCAATGCCCGCGCGATGTCATCCTCGGCCGGCTCGATATACACGCCCCCGCGGCCCAATAAACCTTCGAGGGGACTCGCTTTGGTTGCAATCACGGGGCATCCGCATGCCGCGGCTTCCACCGCCGGCAGACCGAATCCCTCCATCAACGAAGGCAGCACCAGAACACGTCCGAGATTCAAGAGAGCCACCAGATCCGCATCGCTCATGAATCCGGTGAACACCACTCGATCCCGTAACCCTAGCGCTTCCACGCGAGCCGCGATGGTGCCGTAATAGGTGTGGAACGCGTCGCCCGAAGTGTCGCCGACCATCGCCAGGATCGAATCGGCAAACTCCGGCCGCGCCACGATGCGGGCGAACGCGCTGATCAGCGCTTCGAGATTTTTGTGCGGGCTGAATCCCCCGACGTACAGCACCATGGGGCGGCTTCCATCGAGGCCGAGCTTCCGGAGGGTCGGGGAAGGGCAGGGATGCTCGAGCCTGCGAAAAATGGGATCGGCGGCTTCGCCGACCACTTGAACCTGATTCGGATCGCCGCCGAAACGCTTCAGGATTTGCTGTTTCGAGTAATCGGACACAGTGATCAACGCGTCCGCTTGCATGCGTCCCAGCGCGACCTTCATATTCCAAAAGATCCGGGCAGCGCGGCGCGGAACCGTCAACTGAGGAAATGTTTCGGCAATCACGTCGTGCATCATTACCAGCTTCCGCGCGCAGCTAAATATCGGGACGTAGCTGTAGATGGTCGGAAACAGCACCACATCGAATTCGGAGGACGATAACGCCCTGGACATCCGCCACATATCGGAGAGCGACCGCCGCCCATTCGCCGAAGCGGCTTGGACCGTGGGAACGGAAGCCTGAAGCACACGCACTTTGCACTCCTGCGGCGTCGGCTCGGCTGCTTGGGTTGAGTCGAGGAAGAGCGTGTATTCGTTACCCGAGTCCAGGCGAATCAGCGCCCGCAACAGCGCCCGCGCATGCCTTCCGTAGCCGCGGCGATTGTGCCAGCAGGTGGCGTCTACAGCAATCCGCACATCACACTCTCTACGGCCGGCCCACGGCCATGAGATCGGGTTGCTCGGTTTGCGAACTGCGTGTTGCGGCAGCGGAAGGACGCCACCAGATCGCGCATATAATTGCGGCGACGAGCGCGAAAACGGGCAGGGGAGATACTCCGTTGCCGACGTATTCGCCGAACTGATCCTTCATGCGCGAGATAACCGTCAGCGCGGGTAGCTGCAAGCCGCCTATGAAAACGTGAACAATCGGGTCGAGCACGCCGAAGCCCCGCTCGACGTCCCGATACATCGCCATCGACCAAGCTTGGGCGACAGCCAGAATCGCAATCAGATAGGCCCAGCGTCGCGGTATTTTCGTGAGGACCAGCGTGACAGAGATGAACAGGTACGGCAGCAGCGGAGCGAGGTACCGCAGCCCGTTATTGTATTGCAGCCGGACGTAGCTGATTCCGCCGCAGAACAGCCAAAGACCCACCGGCACCAGGCTTATCAAGAGAAGCTCGCGTGTGGGAATCGGGTGTTTCGCCCGGCGGTTCCACCACGGCCCCAACAGTCCAAGCAGCATCAAAGGGCAGGTGGTGAAGAGGCCGAAGCGGTAATCGAAGAGAAGGATTCGCAGCAGATCGGGTTGAGGATAAGTGAAGCCTTGATAGCCGACGTCGATCCATTCCACCGGCGGCATCCAATGCTGCCCAGGGAAAAACGGATTGCCGAAGCTTTCGAATTGATAAAACCAAAGCAGCAGAACCGGTCCAGCGGCGCCGAGGGTATAGACCAGGGCGGCCTTAAACCAGGTTTCTGAATATCGCGCGATGGCATAAAGGAAGAGTCCGGCGAGCAGCACGATCCCCGAGTAGTCGAGCAGCATCGCCATGCCACCCGCCAAACCTCCCGCGAAGCAGCGAATGGCAGGCGACCATCGCTGGTTTCCGCCCGACGGATTCCACATAGCCAGAAAACCGAGCAAGGTAAAGTGCCCCATCATCATGTTGTGGTTTAAGAACCCGGTCCGGAAAAACACGGGCGTGCCAAAACCATACAGCAGCGCCAGCCAGAAGGCGGTCCTATCCGATCCAAAAACTTGGCGCAGGAGGTAAAACATCGCCACTACCCCAACGGCCGAGATCGGCGCCATACATAGGGCCTGCATCACCACCGACGCCAGACCAAACTTGATGTCGTATCCGCGCTTCCAGGCTTCCCGGTAAAACTCGCGCGCCATCGGCCACGGCGAACTGTAGCTGGGTGGTTCGCTCAGCCCACCTGCGGCGCGCGCCTGGTTAACCTTTCGGACGATTCGGTCTGTCACCGGACGCGTCAGGAAATACGGAATCGCCCCCAGCATGGATGCGCCCGGATTAGCGCCAATGTGCCACCCATAACCTTTCTTCTCAAATAGATCCGAGTGCATGTTGGCGTAGTCGTCAACGCGGAACGAGAGATGGTCGCCGATCGCCAATGCGAGATATATTTCGCGGACGGTGTTGGTGGCGAGATGAACCGCAAAGATCAGCCAGCAGGTTAGGAAAAGGCGAACCGCAATCGTTCGCGAAGGCAGGATCCACGGTTCGGGCATGATTCAGGCCTGGAACGTGCAAACAGGGTACCAGAGCAACGTGGGGGAAAGTTCTGTATTTCTAACCGGGGCGGGCGGATTCCTCGGCCGGGCTGTGGTTAAGCGGCTCATCGCCGGCGACAGTGGGCCGATCGTCTGTTTGGTCCGCCGACCCGGTGCGATTGCGTCAAGTAAGATTTCATATATCAAAGGAGATCTTCTTGATCCCAAATCATATCGTGACCATTTGAAGGGCTGCGATACGGTCCTGCATTTAGCCGCAATCACCGGCAAGGCCGCTCCGAGCGAGTATCTAGGGGTCAACCGCGATGCGACTGCGATGCTAGCGCAGGAAGCGGCGCGCGCAACCGTGAAGAAGTTTATTTTTGTAAGCAGCATCGCGGCTAAATTTAAGGATCCGGATTATCACTATGGCCAGTCCAAGCTCGAGGCCGAGCGGAAGCTGAGGCAGACGGCTCTCGACTGGATCATTGTCCGTCCAACGATGATTCTCGGCACAGGCTCGCCTATCGAGCAGAGCTTGGCGAAGCTAGCCACGATGCCGGTTGTACCGATTTTTGGCAATGGCAAGGTTCGAGTGCAACCTGTTTTCGTGAACGACTTGGCGAAGTGCCTGGTGGACATGTTGGACGACGGCAGCCTCAGCCGGCGGACTATCGAAATCGGCGGTCCTCAAGTAGTTACGATAGAGGAGTTGATGCAACTCATCAGGCAGCGGCGGGGCAATCGATCACATTCTGCGGTGTGCCATCTACCGATCGGACCGATTTCGGCTTGCCTCCGACTGGCTGAACCGCTGCTCAGGCCGCTGCTGCCTTTCACGTCTGGTCAATTGGCTTCGTTTCGTCACGACGGCGTCGCAGAACCAGACGCGTGGATCACCGCCAGGCAAGCCGGCATGAGGCTTATCAAGGAAATGCTTAATGCAGAAGCTTGAACGCGAATGCCGGGTCTTCGCCCGTTATCTTAGCGGTGTAGATCCGAGCTCGTACCTTGTACAAAAGTATGGCGACTTCCATGAGCAGCTCGGCGCGTCCGCCGGGTCGGATCGCTTCGATGAATTCCTGGTCCGCGTCGCCAGCCGCGGCGTGTTCTGGACCACTCTCGCGGACGGCTACTCGCGGCTATTCAGAAAATCGGGCGCCTTGCGAAAAAAGCTGATTGTGGTGCTGGCGCTACTGGAATGCGCCCCGCCGAGCTATGAAATCCTCGATTCGGTTCCAACGGGTGGATTAGCGGGGTCGGTGGTTCGATTAGCGGGGATTTCGGCCAAGTTCCTTGCCGCAGCCATTGCGGGTACGGTTCTCTTCGCTCCGGCTCGCGTCTGGATGTCCGCCCGGGAGCGCTGATGGATCCGATCGTCGTGGTCGGCTCGGGAGCGAGCGGTGTTCATTTTGCGCTGGGTTGTTTGCTCAAAGGCCTTCCGGTCACGATGGTCGATGTCGGCTATACCGGGCGCGAGCCGGTGCTCCCGAACCAGTCCCTGGTGGGCCTGAAGCGCAATCTGCCCGATCCTGTCGATTACTTCCTGGGTTCGAATTACGATTCGCTGGTCCTACCCGGCAAGGAGGGGGAGTACTATGCATTTCCGCCCTCAAAGGACCACGTATTCCGCAGCCGGGGCGAGTCCGAGTTCCGCGCCAACGGCTTCGCGCCGCTCTATTCGTTTGCCCGCGGCGGATTAGCCGAGGTATGGACCGGCGGCTGTTATCCGTTCGACGATGCGGATCTGCGCCAATTCCCTTTCGACTACTCCGGGCTGGAGCCGTATTATTCGTTAATCGCGGAGCGGATCGGAGTTTCGGGAACCAGCGACGATCTTGTATCTACTTTCCCGTTGCATCGCGGAATTCAAGCGGCGCTTGAACCCGACGCGCATTCGGCGGCGCTGCTGGCCGCCTATACCCGCAAGCGCGACTTCTTGAATCGCGAGCTGGGATGCAGAATGGGCCGGGCCAGGGTTGCCGTTATCAGCCGCGACTTGGACGGACGCGAAGCCTGCAATTACTCCGGGCGGTGCCTTTGGGGTTGCCCCCGCCGCTCGCTCTACACTCCGTCGATCACGCTTGAGAAATGCCGAACTTTTTGGAATTTTACATATTTGACTGGCTTGTATGCGGATCATTTCCGAATGGACTCGACCGGCCGCGTACGATCGCTTGCGGCGGCAACCGCCGATGGGAAAACGCAGGAGATCCCGCTTAGCAAGTTGGTCCTGGCCGCGGGCGCGCTCGGTTCGGCGAAGATCTTTCTGGAATCGATTTATCGCGAGACAGG
>JAFAQY010000097.1 GCA_019261985.1 Bryobacterales bacterium
CGTCGCACAGGATCTGCAAGGCGCGGAAATTCGAAACGGCACCCCTGCTTACATGGCCCCGGAACAGCTTGTGGGGCGCGAGGTCTCGGTTCAGAGCGACATTTACGCGCTGGGGCTGGTGCTGTACGAAATGTTCACCGGCAAGCCTCCGTTTCAGGCCGACACCATCGCGGAGATGGTGCGCCTGCGCGAAGAAAGCCAGGTGACGAATCCGTCCACTCTTGTCGCGGAATTGGACAAGACCACCGAGCGCGCCATTCTCCGTTGCCTCGAATCCGATCCCAAGAACCGGCCCTCTTCCGCCATGGCGCTCGCGGCAATGCTGCCCGGCGGGGACCCGCTTGCGGAAGCGCTCGCCGCCGGCGAGACGCCGTCGCCGGAAATGGTCGCGAACGCCGGTTCGGACGAAGGGCTGAGCTTAAAGATTGCGATTCCCGTGGCGGCTGGCATAGTGGCGATGCTGATCGCTTACTGTGTTTGGTGGCCAAAGACGCAATTACTGAATCGCATTCCTCTCGAGAACTCACCCGAAGTGCTGGCGGCGAAAGCGCGCGATCTGGCCCGGAGCCTCGGATTCACCGATCGCCCAGCCGATACCGCCAGTGGCTTCCTTGTGGACGGCGGAAATCTGCCGTACATAAATCAGCTTAAGAAACGCGGCGACCAAGAGTGGACGCGGATCCTGGCTAATCCACCCTCGCCGCTCTTCTTTTGGTACCGGCAAAGCCCAACGGCGTTGGCGGCTCGGGATATTGCGAATTTCGGGGCTGTCACAACCGACGATCCGTCTTTTACAACCTCCGGCATGGTCTACATCGCTCTCGAGCCGGACGGCCGCCTGAAATGGCTGCGGGCAGTCCCACCGCAATTCGAGGCAGACGACAAAACCCGAGCGTCTGACCCAATGGATTGGAGCCCATTCTTTGCGGCCGCGCATCTCGATCCTGGGCAGATGCAACCAGCAGAGCCGCAGTGGTCGCCGCTCGCGGCTACAGACAACCGGCTCGCCTGGACTGGCACTTATCCGGGCAGGCCAGAAATCAAAATCCGGGTGGAGGCGGCATCATTCCACGGCCGGCCCGTGCTGTTCGAAACCTATTGGCCGTGGACGAAGCCACGTCGCGCACCGTCGAACTCCGGGTTGACGAACAACCAAATTTCGAACCTCGCCGAGGAGATGCTGTTTGTGATTTTCGGTATAGCCGCGTGCTTCATCGCCCGTTACAACTGGAAAGCCGGCCGCGGCGATATGCGTGGCGCTATCCGCGTTGGCGCTTACATCGCGGTGCTCGAGTTCCTCGCTTGGATTCTCCAGACCCATCACGTCTCCACGCCCGCCGAGAAGGAGTTGCTAGCCATTTCGGTCGCGAACGCAGTGTTCGAGGGGTTCGTGTATTGGGTCGTGTATCTCGCGCTGGAGCCGTGGGTACGTCGGCATTGGCCGCAGACCTTGATTTCCTGGTCGCGCCTCCTCGCGGGGCGTTGGCGCGATCCCATGATCGGCCGCGACATCCTGTTCGCAGTGCTCCTCGGCCTGGTTTATGGACTACTCGTAACTGGGTTGAGGCTGACGGTGATGCATTTGGGTGTTCCCCCCATTCAGGGCCACACCCTCCCCGACCTGATGGGAACACGGATGTTTGCCGGGAATGTCGTGCAGCGTCTGCATAACGCCATCCTGGATGGTTTGCAGGTATTTCTGTCGCTGTTTGTATTGCGCGCATTACTCCGGAAGCAGTGGCTTGCGGCACTGGCTTTCGTTCTGATTTTCACAGCCATCGGTGCTTATGGAGATATTCTCGAGTTTTGGTACATTCTGGTTCCGTTCTACATAGCTATATACGTAATTCTGGTAGCGATAATGCTTCGCTTCGGGTTGCTCGCGACAGTGCTCGCGATGTTCGTGCTGAACACCATGGATAGCAACTTTCTCACCACCGACTTCAGCGCGTGGTATAGCGAGAGTTCGGCAGTAGCAATCGTACTAGTGATCGCGATGGCCGCTTGGGGATTTAAGCTGTCGCTTGGATCGCGCGGGGACGCTACTTCGTCTCCGTTACGAGCGTAGACGTAGCCGGACCCATCCCGACGATTTCCAGCACGCATTCCACATCTTTGGCGCCGTCCCAGTGGATTTCCTTGCCCTTGTGCACAACGAACGATCCGGCCGGAACGGCCTTGGTGAGCACGGGGTCCCATTTCGTGCCCGTTCCCACCCACCAGGTGCCGGAGATGACGGTGATGAAGCGATCATTCGGATGGAAATGAGGATGGCTCATGTGGCCCGGGCTCCATTTCGTAAGGACGCCGTAGATGCCCTCCTTATTGGGATCGCCGAAAAGCACGGCGGTGCTATTGCCGTCCTTGCTGGTGTTCCATTTCAAATCTTTTGGCAGCGTAATAGTAATCGCGGCGGGGTTCAGGTCGGCGGCCTGGCTGGCTCCGAGCCAGGCGAAGGCAGCGACGATGGTGGCGGTTTTCAGAAGGCGGCGCATAAAATGTCTCCTCGTTCAGATAATTTACCGCAAGGCGTCTTCTATTTGTGTGTGATGGAAATAGCGGGCCTGCTCGCGCGCGCTGCGGCCGTCGCCGTTGCGGATGCTGGGGTCGGCTCCTGCGCGCAGAAGCGCTTTTACGATTTCCGAGTCGCCGAAGTCGATCGTGGCCGCGTACATCAGAGGAGTAAAGCCGTTTTCGTCCCGAGCATTGATAAGCGCCCCGGCGGTGCTCAGAGTAGCGACCACCTCGGGCCGGTTCGCAATCGCTGCCCAATGCAGCAGATTGATTCCCGACCGTTCCGTCATCTTCGCGTTTGCCCCCTTGCGGATGAGCAGTTCCACGATATCGGGATAACCGAAAGTCACTGCCTGCGCGAGGGCCGCGGAGGGTTCGACGCCGTGCTCTGCCAGCACTTTCACGTTTTCCAGATCGCCGCTCATCGCCGCCGTAACGAGCTCCCGGCTTTGATCGGTCGCGCCAGCCTCCAGCAGCAGCCGAAGAGATTCCGCGGTCCCGCGATAAGCGGCCGCAATGATAAGCGCACTGCGCCCGGATTGTGTGGTCGCCTTCGTATCGGCGCCGCGCGCGAGTAACAGGCGCACCTTCTCCGCATTCGGAGCGGCCATCATCAGCAATGTGGTTCCACGTTCCGTTTTTGCGTTCGGATCAAGACCGGCGTCCAACGCGGCTTCGAGCTGCTGCGCCGTCCCGAACAATGCGGTGCGAATCCAGGGCGGCGGCACAGCCCGGAGGCCCGATCCATCTCGGTTCGCATTCGCGAGGACCGCGGATAGCAGCGCCATCGTCGCCCACGTGCTACCGGCATAGGAGATATATTCATCCCGCTTGTACGGAAATCCTGTGGTGAAGTATTTCGGGCTGACTGAAGCCGGAGACAGCATGCGCGTCCGGACGCGCCAGGTTCCGTCCAACGCTTGGGTTGTAATTAGGAACTTCAACCCGCGCCGCCAATCCGCGTTTGTGAGGGGCACGCCCGATTCATGCAGCGCAAACAGAGCTTCACCAGTCGAGTAAGCGTCGGGCGGATACGAGGGCAACTGCGGCCAGCCGCCCGCCTCTTTCTCGAAAGCGAGCAAATCGTGCCGGGCCATGTCAATCTCGCTTTTGCCGGCATTCGCCCAGACCAGTCCGAGCAGCCGGAACGAAGCATCTTCGGTTGACATTGGCCGCGCCGTGTTCAGCCATCGCCGAGCGCGTTCAATGCTAGCGTCGCGTTCCGTCCGCAGCTCCTCCGGCATGTAGAGCTGAATGGCGCGAATCGCGGTCGCGGTGGCGGTGAAGATGCTACTCGAATGCGGCGGACGAAAGTCCGACGTGATCCAATGACCGTCGCGTTGCCAGCTTGCCAACCGCGTGGCATAGACCGCAAGAGTGAGATCCGGCCGAATCCCCGCTGTATTGGCCGCCATCAGCAAAAAGCTATCGTTCGGCGTGGGATCATTTAGCGTTGTCGCTTGAATGGCGTCGTCCAAAGCCTCAGGCGTTCGAATCCCGTGGAAGGTTTTCTTTCCCACTTCATCGAGAATGTTTCGGTCGATATCGAAGCCTCGGTCGGCGGCCATACGGAGCATCAGGATAGGAAGAATATTGTGGTGGCAAGACACGCAAGCGCGCTGCGCAACGAACGATGCAGCGGATCGCTGCAAAACCGGAAGCGAGCGGTTAATCGCGCCACGAATTTCAGATGCCGTTTGCGCGGATACGGCTCCCGCGCATAATGCCGCCAACAAAAGCGCTCTCATCATTGCCTACGCGAGCGATAATAACACCCTGCCCGGAGGGAGGCTTCAAACTCCTCCCTCCAGCACCTTCAAGACTCTAAAAAAGCCGGCTGAATAAACCGGAACAGATGACTCACGTCATTCGCTCCCGCGACTTGTGTCTGGGAAAGAGAATCCTCCGAATAATCATAAAATCCCATTGGATAGTGGGGCAGGTTGCCAACCTGCGGCGGGTTGCCAACCCGCCCGGCCGTTATTGCTCAGGCCGCCCAGCGCGATTAGCAATCGCGCGCAGGATGGCATTCTTCCCCACATGGAGATCTGAATCACCATATGCAACCCAATGCGCGCGGCGCGATATTCTGGAACTTACCGCCGGAATGTCCGAATCCAAACACGTTAACCCTTGGATCGTCGCCATATCGGTGATGTGCTGCACCTTCATGGAGGTGCTCGACACCACCGTGGTAAACGTGTCGCTGCCGCACATCGCCGGAAACCTTTCGGCGACAATCGACGAAGCCACCTGGGTGCTCACTTCGTACCTAGTGGCGAACGCGGTGATTCTGCCCATCACGGGATGGCTGTCGAATTATTTCGGCCGCAAGCGGCTGCTGATGTTTTCGGTGGTGGGGTTTACGATTTCGTCGTTTCTCTGCGGCATCGCGCCCACATTGCCGTTTCTGATTCTGTTCCGGCTGTTGCAGGGCGCTTGCGGAGGCTCACTCGCGCCTCTGTCGCAGGCCGTGTTGCTCGAAGCCTTTCCGCCCGAAGCGCGCGGGAAGGCGATGGGATTCTGGGGACTCGGCATCGTCGTTGCGCCCGTTCTCGGGCCGGTATTCGGAGGCTGGCTCACCGACAGCTATAGTTGGCGCTGGGTCTTCTATATCAACCTGCCCGTGGGCATCGCTTCGATTTTCATGGTGCAGTCTTTCGTTTTCGACCCTCCCTACATTCGCCGCAGCAAAGCGGGCATCGATTGGTGGGGCATCGGGCTGCTGGTGGTCTGGATCGGCGCACTGCAAGTAGCCTTCGATAAGGGACAGGAGCTGGATTGGTTCAGCTCCCCATTCATAACAACGTTGGTCGCGACCTCCGTCGTTTTCCTAATCGCATTTGTCGCGCGCGAATTGATGGCCGAGCACCCGGTAATGAATATGAGTGTCTTTAAATTGCGTAGCTACTCGACGGGCGTATTTTTGATGACTACGCTCGGATTCGTGCTCTACGGCAGCATCGTGCTCCTCCCCATCTGGCTGCAAACGCTGCTTGGCTATCCGGCGACGACCACCGGCTTCACCATGGCTCCGCGAGGACTTGGGTCGATGCTTGGCATGCCGATTGTGGGCATGTTCGCCTCCCGGTTCGACGCTCGTAAGGTGCTCGCGGGAGGGTTGCTTTTAGGAGCCGCGTCCACATGGGAGCTGTCGCGGTTGAATCTGAACGTGGGCTATTGGGATTTGTTTTGGCCGCAGGCGATTCAAGGCTTCGGCTTAGGCATGGTGTTTGTGCCTCTCACTACTATCGCGATGAATCCGGTTCCGCGCGAGGCGATGGGCAACGCCACCAGCATCTACAATCTGATGCGGAACCTCGGCGGCAGTATTGGCATCGCGATCGTCGCCATGCTAAATACCCGATTTCAGCAGAAATACATTCAGATCCTGGGCTCGAACGTGACGGCGACGAATGCTCAAGCCAGTCAGATGTTTAATGCGATGAAATCGATGTATCTGGGGACTGGTTCCGGACAAGGCTTGGCCGATCAGCGCGCGTATGCTTCTCTATTCGGAGTGGTTGAGCGGCAGGCCGCCATGCGCGCGTTCGTGGATTTGTTTCAACTGCTGACGGTGGTGTTCTTGTTGATGATCCCGCTGACGCTGATTATGAAGAAGCCCAAGGCGGGCGGCGCGGCGCCCGGCGCGCACTGACCTATAACACCCGGCAGGCCTCGTCAAACGACAGCCGCGGATTCCTCGGAAACAGCTTGCTCCGATCCCCATGCCCCAGGTTGCAAAGGAAGTTTGCTTTCCATTTGCCGTCAGAAAAGAATTCCGCGTTCACCTTCTCTTGCGAGAAGCCGGACATCGGCCCGCAATCCAAGCCCAGCGCTCGCGCCGCAATTATGAAGTAAGCGCCTTGCAAGGAGCCGTTGCGGAACGCTGTTTCTTGCGCCAGCGCGGGATTGCTCGCGAACCCCGAACGCATGTCCCGCCCGGGAAATAACCGCGGCAGCTGCTCGTAGAACTCGGTATCGTAAGCGACGATCACGGTGACCGGGGCCGCGCGCGTCTTGTCCACGTTTCCCGGCATAAGCGCCGGAATCAGCCGTTCCTTCTCTTCCGGCGTGGTGATAAATACAAACCGTGCCGGGCAGGAATTCGCGCTGGTCGGACCCAGCCGCGCTAATTCGTATACCTTTTGCAAAAGCTCAACGGGCACAGGCTCCGGATTCCACGCAAAGTGCGTACGGGCCTCCCGGAATATGATGTCGAGATCTTCGGACGATACCGTGCCGTGCGTTTTTGTGGGTGTCACGTTTCAATAGATGGTACCAATACCATTCTGGATGCTGGGCGGGCTAGCTGAAGGAGTGCCGCCGCCCACCGTTAATGACGGCCCGGAGCATACCGCGGCGGTTATGTGTGAGAGTCTTTCCGCCAGTTGCGCCAGAACCCGTGGAACAGCCCCAGTACGCCTGCAGGAATGTATAGGATCTCGGGGATCGGCGTCGGAATCGCGGTCAGCAAGCCCAGGACAAGGGCTTTGATCCTGGCCGACTCTTTATCGTCGCCATACCAGTTGATCTGCGCCCGATACACGACGTACCCAAGCACAACTCCGGCTGCCGCCGAAACGGGCAGCAGCAAACCCATCGAAAGAAGGTCGCCGGCGTTCAACATCATGTCTACAATCAGCGTGAAAAACGCGACACGTGGATCTAGTCCGAAGAGCTGGCCGAATCGTCCTAAAGATCCCGCCGATTCGGGGTTCTTATTGGGAATACGCTGGAATATAGGGACGCGCCGTAGCAGCGCGGAACTGATCTTTTTGCCGCACTTACCGCAATATTCATGCGTGTCCGGCACGGCCGAGCCACATTGGGTACATGAAAGCATAGAGTCCCCTCTGTGGATCAATGGTAGCATCGCGAACCCGGCTTACTGGCGATAACAGCCCTTCGCGAAGGCGATGCTGTTCATGTGGAGCCACCCCGCGAGAGGATACCCGGCGACACGCACGAAGCAGTCTCGGCGGCGACCGTTCCAGGAGTGGCCCGTAAGAACCTCCGCGCGGGTTTGCCAGCTGCTTGTCAGAAGTAGAACTTTGCGCCGATCTGCAAGATCCGGTTGCTGCTGGCGCGGATGGTGTTCAGAGCGCCAAATCCGAACCGCCCGCCGGTGCCGCCAAGCTGTGTCGGCAAATTGATCAGTTTTCCGGCGGTATTGAATATCGCCGCGCTATTAACGGTCCCCCACTCCGTGTGGTTGAACGCGTTGTAGGCTTCCAGCCGAAGCTGGATTCTCGCGCGCTCTTTGACGGATATGTTCTTGTACAAGCTCATGTCCCACTGCTGCAATCCGGGTCCGCGCATCGGATTATAGCCTGAATCTTCGCCGATGCTGCCCTTCAGCGCCGGAGCGAAGCAGGAAGTGTTGATAAACGCATCAATGTTGCGATCGCCGCGCGATAGGTTCGGATTGCAAGTCAGAATCACTCGCGGCGCGACATCCGCGCTGCCGGTGATCATTTGGTTTAACGTGGTTGCGCCAATGCCCGAGACACTGTACGTAGGCGTAATCGGCGCGCCCGTGGAGACGCTTGTCAAGCCCGCGAACTCCCAACCCCCGAGAACGGCCTGGCCGGCCGGATTACCCAAGAACGAGCCCCTCGCGGGACCGGGGATGTCATAGATGTAGTTGATCGAGAGCGATTGCGTGCGGTCTAACGAAAGCGGCCCATACCCGTACCCGCGAGTGTCGATCGGGTGCCCCACGCCGACCCCGAGAGCCTTCGACCAGGTGTAAGTGGCTCCCAGTTGCAGCCGTCCGCTGCGGCGGTTCAAAGATGTTTGCAGCGCGTTATAGTTCGAATTGGTGCCCCACGTGTAGTCGGTCGCATTGGTGTAACCCGCGTACGGACGGTAAAAGTTGGCCGACAGCGTCGTTGTTCCATCAAACTTTGGAATCACCGTGGGGTCCTGGTTGGCCGGTAGCCAGGCGCTTCCGAAGGGAACCGTATTGATCGGCTGACCGAGCCATCCATGATTCATCACGTTGCCGACGTAGGAGACATCGGCGAATAATTTCAGCGGAAGTTGCCGTTGAATACCGGCGTTCCAATTGTAAACGGTGGGGACGTGCCCGTCCGGCGAGAGCATGTTGAAGCCGGTGGGGAAAAACACCCCGCTTGAAGACGATATGTTCGCCAAGTTGCCGTAATACAGCTGGGCTGTCCGGGTCAGCGGCGGGTTTGTCGTGTAATTGCTGGTGATGCCGACCGGGAAGGTTGCGGTGCGTTCGTAAAAAATACCGCCGCCGGCACGGAACACCGTCTTGTCGTTGATCTGATATGCCAACCCAAGGCGCGGTCCCAAGTGCGCGCCACGATCCTCAATGAGTCCAAGCGGCGTGCCGTTTTGTCCCGACCGCACCAGCCCGTTGTTGATATTCCCCACGCCTGGCACGATCGCGCCTATGTAAACCGCCGGCAGTGTCGTTCCAGTAGTAGGGTCGACGGCAACGCGCTGGCCGTTTTGAAGCGCTGGTTGATAGAAGGTGACGCCTTGCGCCGGACTATATTGCGACGGCAGGAAGTTCGACATCAGGCCCAAAGTGTCGTGAAACGGTTTGATAAAGGCCACGCGGAGTCCGTAGTTCAACGTGAGTCGCTTGTTCACTTTCCAAGTGTCCTGGACATAGAACTCAACGTTCCGGTACGGATAGGTGGGCAACGGATCCTGATTAATTTGGGTATAGCTTTGGAAGCAGCCGGTCAGGGCATTCGCAAATGCCCAGTTGGTGTCACAGGGGTTGTTGATGTCGTTGCCGAAGTCCATAGTGCCGCTATACGGCTTGAACGCATTTTCGGTTTTAGTCGCGTATTCGAAATAGATGCCCGCTTTTAAGGTATGCCCCTCCAGAACTTTCGTGACATTATCGATATAGTTCCAAACCGGATTACGGTTGTTGTACGGTGTGCCGGCGAAACAGGTCATCGCATCGATACCTGGCGCGCAACTTCCGGGCCCGACCGGAACGCCGCTGAAATAGAAGTTCGGAACTACGTTCGCGACGTTCGCCTGGGGATACAATTGCGGAATTGTGATGTTCGATACGGACCGGTAGTATGGGCTGCCCGGAGGTGGCGGATCGCCAGGGATGCCGTTCACCGTATATCCGAACTGAAACTCATTGGTCAATGTCGGGCTAATGATCGTGGCTACATTCGTCGTGATCGACCATCCATATGTGGGAGCATAGAACGGCGTCAGCGCCAGATTATTGCTCGTGTCCGCTCGTCCGTAAGGCACATTTTGCGTCTGCTTGCTGGTCAGGCCGCGGACGTAGAAACGCCATTTATCGCTCAGGTTGTAGTCCACCCGAAAAATTTGATCGAAAGAGGGCTGGCTGTTAGGGACCTGGGACTGATAGTTATAACCCGGTTGCCCGAAGGTATTGGGCAGCGGCAACCAATTCAATGCCGACGCGCCGTAAGAACTGATGCGGTCCGGGGGTATGATGTTGCCCGGAAATGGAGTGCCCTGCGGATTAGCCGCCGATCGAGTCAGCGGATCGTAAATGATCTGCGGAACGCCCGCGCCATTCACGGTTCCCGCAAAGTTGCCCATCCGCTGGGCCGCCGTGGGAACCGTGATCTGCCGCAGCGTATTGGGAATAATATTGCGATTCCACTCCTGCGACATAAATCCGAACAGCTTATCTTTGTGGGTATTGAATTTGCGCGGAATATAGATAGGGCCGCCCAAGGTCCACCCTGCGGTCATAAAGCGGTACGGCTGTATCGGGATACCCGCAAAATTGTTCGTGAAAGTATTCGCGTTCATCCACTCGCCGCGCTTGAACCAGTAGCCGTCCCCGTGAAAGTCCTTCGTGCCGCTCTTGGTAACTACCTGCACCTGCGCGCCGCTCGTACGGCCGAATTCGGCGGTCTGTGAACTCGTGGCGACGTTGAACTCGGCAATCGAATCCACGCTGATGCGATAAGCGAACTGCTGGTTTACGCCGATATCCGTGACGTTTTGCCCATCCACGGTGTAATTGTTCGTCATCGAACGCAAGCCGTTGAAACTCACGTCAGTGGTGGCGCTGGGATTATCCGCCGTAACACCGGGAACAGTTCGCAGGAGGCTGGTGTAATTGCGCCCGTTGATCGCGATATCGACCATTTGGTTGCCCGTCACCACAGCCGTGCGTTCGCCATTCAGTGTCTGAAGTTGGATGGCTGTAGCCTCCACCGTCACGGATTCGCCCGTCTGGCCGACCTCCAGCGCAATCGGCGGGAGCCCCAATTTATCGCTCGCGTCCAGGATGATGTTGGATTGCACATATCGCTTAAAGCCCATCATTTCGATGGAAAGCTCGTAGGTGCCGGCCAACACGGGGGAGAAGACGAATGCCCCTTCGCCGTTGGTTTGAACCACTCGCGCCGATCCCGCGCCCTGCGCGGCATTGGTCAAAGTAACTTTTGCATTGGGGACGACAGCTCCCTGGGCATCCTGCACGACGCCGCTGATCGATCCCGCGACGTTCTGCGCGTGAAGCGCGCTGGTTGCGACAGCCAACGCAGCAACCGCGAACATGACGGTCTTGAATGACAACTTGGCATCAGAAAACATTCGTGGTTCCCTTCCCTCTATTTCAAACTGAAGTTTATTGCGACCCGCGTGCCCCTTCTAAATGCGCGATACGAGGCTCATTGGAAGGAGTATACACCCGATTGTGATTTTTAGGAATAAGACTTTTTTAAAAGAACTTGTGAGGCGCGGATTATGTCGAGTTCTGGGGAATAGCTGCATGCAGTTCGCCCAATACTTAACGCATCGACGCAGGCGACGCCAATCCATCGCCCGTGCCGCTCTTGGCCGGCCAAGCCCGCGTCAAAAACTCGCTCAGCAGTTGATTCACTTCAGCGGGTTTCTCCTGCTGCACCCAGTGCCCGGCTCCGGGAATCAACACCTTCTTCGTCAAATTCGGCACATTTTGTTCGAGTGTGTCGAAAGCAGGCCGGTACATCTGGATCACGGCGTCCTCTTCTCCCGCGGCGAACAGCGCCGGCTGCGTGATCTTTGCGCCCGCGAGAAAGCCCAAGAGTTCGCGATCGCGATCGAGATTCCGATACCAATTCAAGCCGCCGCGGAATCCAGTCCGCTTGAACTCGCGGACATAGACGTCCAATTCCTCCTCCCTCAGCCAAGGCGGAAGCCCGCTCGGGCGCGGCATGGTATCGGCCAGCGTTTCCGAGGGCGAAAACAGAAAACGCCACCTGTGTTCGGGAGGCGCGCTGCCCGACGCGCCATAAAACAAGCCGAGATGCGTCGCGCGAACGTCTTGCTCAAACTCCCGTTCGGCTTTTCCCGGTTCCTGAAAATAGAGCTGATAAAACATCTGACCCATGGCCAGCAGCATCTTCATGGACTGCATGGGCGGAGGACCGCTCCATATGTCGGCCAGGTACGGCACGCTCAGCAGCCCCAGCGCGGGGAAAATATCCGGCCGCAGCAATGCGCAAGTCCAGGCAACCGGCGCGCCCCAGTCGTGACCGATAATCGCCGCTTGCTTCTCCCCGAGAGCGTTAACCAGGCAAACCATGTCCGCGGCGAGATGGCAGAGCGTGTAGGCGTCTTGATCCCCGGGCGCGTCCGTTCCGCCGTATCCGCGCATGTCCGGAGCCACTACGCGATAGCCCGCTTCCGCAAGCACCGGGATCTGATAACGCCAGGAGTAGCCAAGCTCCGGGAAGCCGTGACAGAGAAGCACAAGCGGCCCCTGACCCTCTTCGAGCAAGTGCATTTGCATTCCGTTTGCGGAGACTTGTGTGTCTTTCAATGCGCTACCCCTCCTAACCTTCCCGCCTTGAACAGCCGTTCGTCCATTTTCGCAAGCCCCCGTTCCATTGGCGCCGTTAGAATTTTCGCGTGCGGGATTCCGCAAAGGTGGTTCGGGATCTCCCACACGTCCCGCTCGGCCGTCATCCAGCCCATGCGGTCGAAGCGCTTCAAATTCACCGGCCGCGAATAGCCGCGCAAAGTTTTTTCACCCGCCGGATTGTAGTAATGCTCGAAATAACTCATCACCAGTTCCCGAATGGACCGGTATACCGGCTCGCGGAAACGCAGGCCCGCGTAATCCGACTTCGCTAGAGCGCCCCAATGCCCATTCGTGCGATACACGGCCAGCACGTGATCGCTGTCACGCACCGCTTCTAGATCGATAATCAGTGGCGGATAGCCGAGGCGTCGCAGAGCGGCGGCCGCGGTAAGCGCGCCCTCCATGCAGTGCGCCACCCCGTCGCGCAGCACCATGCGCGGCGAGCGGCAGGTATGGCCATCCGGCTCGACGTTATAACCGATCTCGCAATCGAGAAAGCGCTGGATTTTGACCGGCGAAGTCAGCTTCCGCAGCACGCGGCTTTCCGCCGGCCGCCAATGTGACCTTTGCACTGTTATATACTCACCTCAGCAGATGTCGAATCTACGGCTCGGAGACGTGATCGACGATTTTTGCGTGAAGTGTCGCCGCCTCACGAACCACTCCATAGTTTCGCTGATCGACGGAGAAGCTGCAAAAGTAAGGTGCCGGACATGTTACAGCGATCACGACTACCGGCGCGAGCAGGCTCCTCCTTCCAAAAAGGATTTGAAGAAAGCCGAGTTGTTCAATCAGGTGCTTACCGCGGCGGCCCCCGCGGCGGCCGGCGACCGTCCGGCCGATAGCCCGGCCGAGACCCCGGCTGAGGAAGCTGTGGAAACAAAGAAAACGCGCAGGAAAAAGCCGTAAGGCCAGCTAATCCTCAGCGATCAATCGATAACCGACCCCTGGCTCTGTGTGCAAGTGCTTCGGCCGCGCGGGATTCCGTTCGAGCTTCCGCCGAAGCTGAGCGATGTAGACGCGAAGATACTGCGCCTGCTCCGTCGCATTCGGCCCCCACACTTCCGCCAGAAGCTGCCGCTGCGTGATCACTTTGCCCGCGTGCTTAATCAGCACCTGTAGCAGACGGTATTCGTTCGGCGTCAGGTGTACTTCTTCGCCGCCTGACTTCACCACTCGTTTTTCCAGGTCGACCTCGACATTGCCGAAATGGAAGACTGTTCCCGGAGCGGCCGTGCTCGATCGCCGCAACCCAGCGCGAATGCGGGCCAGCAGCTCTCCAATGGTGAACGGCTTCGCGACGTAGTCGTCCGCGCCGAGATCGAGCGCCTCGATTTTGTCCCGCTCCTGCCCGCGCGCCGAAAGCACGAGGATCGGCGCGGTGCTCCATTGCCGCACGGAGCGAATCACTTCAATCCCGTCCTGATCCGGCAGCCCGAGATCGAGCAATATGAGGTCCGGCCGGTGCGCCTCGGCCTGAGCCACTCCGTCATGCGCCGTGACGGCCTCCTGCAGCCGGTAATTTTCGGCTGATAGAGCAGCCCGCAGAAAGCGACGGATCTGCGAATCGTCCTCAATGAGCAGGATGAGCGGCTTCATGCCGTTTTCCCCGCGGGCAAGCGTACCTGGAAAACCGCGCCTCCCCCAGGGCGGTTGAACGCGCGGATCGATCCCTGGTGTGCTTGAACAATGGCCCGGCAAATCGCCAGGCCCAGACCCGCGCCGCCGCGGGCGCGCTTTGAAACGCCCCGATAAAACTTTTCGAAAATCCGATCCTCTTCGCCCGCCACGAGACCCGGACCTCGATCGCGAACCTCGATCGTAACGGCCTCTCCCGCGGCCTGCGCCGCCAAGTCCAGGGGCGTCCCTTCGGGGGTGTACTTCAACGCATTTTCCAACAGATTCGTGATCACTTGTCCGATCAACACATCATCGACAAAGACGGGCGGCAAATCCTCCGGCAGAGATGTAATCACAGTTCTCCCCGCCAGCTTCGGCTCAAGGCGCTGTAGAACGGAGCCGGCGATTTCCTCCAGCGGATACAGATCGCGCCGCAATTCCACCGCTCCCGATTCGAAACGAGTCATATCGAGAAGGTTCGCTACCAAACGGGTCAGCCGCTCGGCTTCTTCGGAAATGCTCTCCAATAACTCTTCATGAACTTCGGCAGGTAGTCTGTCGCGCTGCGCGCGCAACGTGGATGCGGCGCCGGTGATCGATGCTAGCGGAGTTCGCAAGTCGTGAGAAACAGCACTTAATAAGGAACTGCGCATCTGCTCGGTTTCCATGCGCAGCCGCGTGTCTTCGGCCACTTTCTGGCTCAGCGTCCGATCCAGAGCGATTGCGGTTTGGTTCGCGAACAGATCCAGCAGATTTTGTTGGTCCCGGGATAACGATCTCTTAGCGTCTGCGGTCAGCGCAAACGGTCCGGCGCGCCGGCCAGGGCGGGACTTCGCCGGCACCGGCGCGCCGGTACCGTTTTGCGTTCGACTGCCGGAGAGTACGCACAGAATCCCGTGAGTCTCGCGCGCGCCGCGTAACGGCAAGTAAAAGCCCATCGCTTCGGGAAAGTTCTCCGTGCCGCGGCCCGCTTTGCGGCCGCGATCGAGCACCCATTGCGCGATCGATTCCTCCGCCATCGGAACCGGCAGGTAGTCGGAGGTGCGCTTGTGAAAGGAAACCTTGCCCTCCTCCGCCAAGAAAATCACCGCGTTCGCATTGAACACTTCGCCGGCGAGCTCCGCCGCGGCCCGCGCGGTTTCGAACACGCGCGTATGGCCGGCAAGCGTCCGCGACAGCCGGTACAGCGCTTGGGCCCGCGCTTCGCGATCGCTGGCATGCCTCGCGTTCGCGCGGATCCGGGCGGTCTGAGTGCTGATGACCAAAGCGACGACCAGCATCCCGGCAAAAGTCACCAGGTATTGGTAATCGGAAACGACAAATGTCAAATACGGCGGAACACAAAAAAAGTCGAATGCGGCGACGCCCAAAATCGACGCCGTAACGGAAATGCGGCGGCTACAATGCACCGCGATCGCGACCACGCCGAGCAGATACACCATTGCCAGGTTCGTAGCCGCCAAATAACTGCGCAGCCCGAGGGCGATGAGGGTTGAGACGACGAGAACGCCGGCGGCAATTCCGACCTCCCGCCAAATTTGCACGCCGCCGGTAAGACGCGGAGTTTCAAGCCCCGAATCCCCGCCCTCGATCTCGCTCACACAGCCAGATTAACTGAAGTTTGCCGCTGGACCATCATCATGGCACTGCATCGGATTCGATTGCGCGCACCGCTGTCGTTATACCGATTGCGCCCAAAACGCCGCGAGGGGCGGCCCTCGCCAAAATAAACCGCAGTGAGAAGAAACTCGCTAATCGCGATTGATTCGACCGGCGGGTAGTTTACGGCCTAGTTCTTTTCAAGCCGCGCATGAATGCACCGCCTGATTTCCTTCACGTCGGTCTCGCCCCAAGCTGCGCTCCCATCTCGACTGCTACACTTGCCTACCTTCCCTTGATGGCAGCGTTCCACCACGATTCGGGAGCGGCGCCATGGGAGGCTTGCTACTGTTGCAGAGGCCTCTTCTCACAACTGCACCTTTATGCAACGTCGTACGATGCCCATTGCGAGACGGATCAGCATTGGTGCGTCGAAAAATTTATGGAACGAAGGTCAAGGTATAGTCGTCGTTGCTGTCAATGTCCAGCTCCCGGAATCCGATCGCGACGGACTCATGGTTATTTTCTATGATTACTCCTACTCCGTAACACTGGTTGAAGGCGGCGATTGGGACGGAGGCACCGTACGGGCCAGACCACACTGCTCCGTCCGCAGCCTCTGCATAGTAGTACCAGTAGCGGTTCAAGTCCTCAAGGTCATCGCCATAGACCAGCGCACAGGCTCCGGGATCGATATTCCACCAGCCCATCATCTGAAAATTGTCGCCGTCGCCACCGCACGTATCGGGACTATAAAACATGATCGCGGTCGAAATCAGCGCCGGATACCCGTTGCACAGTGTCAGCGCCATATTCAGTCCTCCTTACGGTGAATCTTCCGCTTGCGCGCACGGACGGATTGTTTGCCTGCTTCCGCTGGCCGCTTGGACGGACCATCATGGTATCCGGGGGCGCTATGTGAGAAACCGGATCGCCGTGCCGGTATGGGCGGTTTCTCGCCACGCGCAAGGCGCTCGTGTACGGGCTTCGAGTCATTGGATTCTTCAGGCATAAATTACCTCCTAAAAAGGTTGGCGAACTGGAGTGCCATTCTGATCTTTGGGTACTCCGAAAGATCCCTCGCAATCATACTCCGCGGCGCGATGGCGAGAAACCATGGTGATGTCAATGCCACTATGGTCATTGGCGACCCCTCGTCGACCCAAGCATGCCGCTGAGCGGGGAGACGTTCCGCACCCATGTGCTAATCCGGAAAGAAGTCGTTTTTGAGGGACCGACAAGTTAACTGAACGCTCGCTTCCGTTTCGCGCGCATCCGACCACAATTCCCGTTGAGGGTACCAGCAATTTCTTACGGCATTACGGGCTGCGGAGCGACGTCTTGGGTTCGGCGCTCTGCGCCCGAATGCGAGAACTGCGAACCTGCTAGTTAAATCTTCTTCGATTCGAACAGCAATGCGGGGATGATACTGGACTTCGGTTATGAGGGATCGGCGGCTACACTTTTGTACCATGAGAATGAACGCCGCAGCGCATTATGCCCCATCGACGGCCGCGCCCAATCCCCTGCCCTGCGTGCGCCGGTCCGGGAGCGGGTCGTTGCGTCGTTTGCGCGGGCGCTGCGGAGCTCAACGGGAAATCCTGCATGAATTGCGGTGGAACCGGATTTTGTCCTTTTTGCGCTGGCTACGACCCCGTGTACACGGGGAAGGCGATACCTGGGGTGATCTGGGATTTCCTGTCCCATATGTTTGACTGCCCCGCTTGCCGCGGTTCGGGAGCGAATCTGCAATTCAATGCCGGTGGGGGTAGATGCGGCCAATGCGGTGGAAGCGGAAGGAAGAAAGGTGTCAGGTGGTTATGATGTGAGGCGTGCGTTCTGCTGGCTTGTGGGTGCCGTTGGCTCGGACGCCCAGTTGTTACTCCGAATTCCTAAGGGCGATTAGAGTTGAGACGGAGAACGCCGGCCGCAATTCCGACTTCCCCCCAAATTCACGCGCCGCCGGTAAGATGCGGAGTTTCAAGCCCGGAACCCCGCCCTCGATCTCGCTCACACAGCCAGATCAACTGAAGTTTGCCGCTGGATTACCGTCATGGCGCGGTCATATCGGCGGTGAAGATGAAATCTCGTCCGTCGCGCGAAAGTGAGTCTAACTGGCAACAGGAGCGAGTCGCCGGATGCAACCTTCTTTAGCAGCGGCGCAGAGAAGGGCGGGCGCCTGCGTCGCCCACAACGTTTATCCGTGGAGTTTTTGACCTACTCCGTCTTCCTGAGAGCCACGTGCTGCACCCTGCCTTCCGGTCACCGGTGCAATGTCTCCAGATCGTGGCTCCGGCTCTTGCCGCTGTAAGATGACGACACACTGCCTTAGGATTGGGACCTGAAGCACCTCGCCGCTTTTTTCAAAATGTTGCGTCAGAAACCAATTCGTCACGTTATGGCTTGGGGTCGCCGCCGTTGCCGTTCTGTCTTTTGTAATGTTCCATCATGGCGCTTGATATTTCCCGCGATGTCGGCCACATGCCGCTGCTTCAAGGTCCGGCTGAACGGGTTTCCTCTCGCATCGAGAAAAACAACGCCGACAAAATCGCTACGAATACGGCTGATGAAGTGCGCCGCGTCTTCTAGCATGTTGCGGATGCGCCGGTGAAGGTCCGCACATCAATGAGATGCTGACCCACACCGGCGTTCCATCGCCGTGGCCCAAACGAAACTCGAAAGGCCGCGAATCTCCGGCGAAGGTGCGGGCAAAATGTCTTTGCGCATCCTCCAGCTCTTCCGGATAACACACTCGAAGCAGGACTGATTCGGCATCGTTCGAAATCGACTCCCAGGATCTGCGCCATCCGGCGATTGCTGCAGACCGTGCGCCCTTCGGCACTAACGACCCAGATGCCTTCCGGTACCGCCTCAACTACGCGGCGGTACATCTCGTCGCTTCCGCTCACGGGGCGATCATGCTTTATCGACCCGCGAGATGTCCCAGATCTTTCTCATCTTCATTGCAGACCGTCTCGAGAACATCGCTATCCGGAATCAAAACCTCGGTCACCTTTACCGTAAAGGATCTGGTGTACAACTTCGGATCGTCAATCGTTACGCTTAGATCCATGTGACCGAAGTCGCGGCGATGGAAACGCTCCTGAAGGTGCAAGGCCTCGCTGTGGCCATGGCCCGTGAGGTCGAGCCAGGTTTGATCGTTAAACCCAGCGGCGTCTACTACCAGAGTGTCTCCTTCCCAATGCCCTATCGAGTAGCCGAGCCATGACGGTTGAGGATCGGCGGGAAGTTTGCGCCCGTCCGTGTAAATTTGCCGGAACGTGTTGTCCAATTCATACAACACAGCGATAATGCCCGGGGTCTGGAGAATCTTGAACGGAGCGTAATTGAAGAGCTCACCGCGGGGCAGGCCCTGCGGCAAACAGCGGACGGTAGGACTTTCGGTCGCTCGTTTCCGAAGATTCTTGCGGAAAAGCTCGGCGCCCTCGGGACGCAGAGGTGATTCTTCCGGCTTAAAATCCGCCAGAATGTTTAGCGCATACTTGGAAAACGTTCGGGGATCGTCGCCGAGCACGACCGCGTCGGTGATCGAGGCGCCGAACAGGCGTTCGTTTTCACCGGCATGCGCCAGTTCGGTTTGCCACACTCCGGACAAATCGGGCTTTCCATTCGCGGCGCGCGGCGCTTTGGCGAAAAGGTCGGGCTTACCGCCCCGCGTCCTCGGTGTTCCCGGCGTGGGATAGTTCAGCCACTGCGCCTGCGCGCAAAGCACTGCCGCTGAGAACAGGAACCCGACTTTTGTTATCTGACCGCTCATCCTGGCCGAGTAGCGCAGGTCGATTGATGTCGATCTCTTATTCTACGTCCCAGGGCCCGGCAGTGTACGCGTGTGATGAAACGTGTATTCCCCAAGCATGCTCCGGGCGCCCCCGTCATCCCGTGCAATCAGGCGCGCGATCATCGTCTCCGAAGGAGCCGCCTTCGCATAGGTGATCGATTGTTGAAACGCGACAGACCCGCCGCGAGGGTTGAAAGGGATATCGGTAAGCCGGAGCCGTTCTATCCCGCGCTCATCGCATAAACTGAGGTCGATTTGTTTCGCGCCACTTAGATCCGCGGTCAACCGGCCGATCAGAAAATCGTCATCGGCTGTTACGGTACACGCGATGTTGCCCCCGCGCGGCGGCGTGTACTCCCGGGCATGCAAACCCTCCGCCGCAATTCTCTGTAGAAAACGATCGCTCACCACCATCAGCAAAGAGCCTTGGCGCGCCAATTTGCGAACAGAGTCAGCCAGAGCGCCTAATTCCAGAAGCCGCTCGCCGCATTCGTCGCACCCGAGCAGGTGCTCCTCGACGGTCTCCTCTTCCGTTTGCGATAGCGCGCCGGCCCAATAATCTCCCAAAATCCCCGCGTCAAGAGGGTTAGCGCAGTTCAACCGCCCACCTCCATGCAATTGCGCAACTGGTGAATCGCGCGGTGGCGTATCACCCGCACATTGGCTTCAGACACCCCGAGGAAGTTCGCCAGATCCGCGCTGGTTTGCTCGTCGTAGAACGTCATAACGATGACGGCTCGTTCTCGTTCCTTCAGGCCCTGCACGCACCTCGCGAGCAGTTCCTGATCGAGGTCTTCAACCGGCGCCGGCGCCGGCTTCAGAAGATCAGCGCCAAACCGATCGAGCAGGCGCTCCTTTCTCTGGGCATTCCGCCTTAAATCGAGCACCGTCATTCTGCAGGTTCCCAGCACGAATGAAACTAGCTTCTCGGGTTCGCGAAGACGGCCGGCGCGAAGAGCCTCCAGCGTCGTAATCAGAACTTGCTGCATAAGGTCATCTGCCGCAGGTTCGCTCCTCAAATGACGTAAACCGTAGAGCCGGATTCGCGGAGCCATCCGGCGCAGCAATTCGGCTTCGGCTTCGCGGTCGTTTCCAGAGCCGATCCGCGCCGCGAGTTCTGCATCGCTTGCTTCAATCTCCATTCCTCATAATTTTATGTGTAACGGTAAAGCTGTTCGTTACACATCCGGTTTTTAAGCGCAAGAACAAATCACAAGGAGAACACAATTGACCGCACAGCAACTGCAACCGTACGTGAACACCAGAACAGATCGGGCATTCCGGTTTCTCGGCCTACCGACCCTCATGAGGTCCACTGCGGAAACCACAAATGGCGCCTTCGGGCTGATGGAGCACTGGGAGATGCCGCCCGGTTTTGCGTCGCCGTATCACACCCATCATCGCGAGGACGAAGCCTTTTATGTCCTTGAAGGCGAGATCGCATTCGTGTGCGATGGCAAATGGTTAAAGGCCGGACCGGGCGCTTACGTCTACGGTCCGCGCGAGATCCCGCATGGCTTCAAGGTCGTCGGCGCGGCACCCGCGCGAATGTTGCTGCTCTGCGCGCCGGGTGGATTCGAGCGCTTTGTGCTGGAACAAACGACGCCCATCGAGGAGCCGCCGTCACCGCCCGATATGCCGAAACTGATGGCGTTAGCGGCTAAGTACGGAATTGATATTCACGGGCCGCTCCCGGACGAATAGCGCTAAATCCCGCTCGCCAGCACCCAAAAGCTCTCGCTCCACTTCGCTCCCGGCGCGACGGTCTGCAACTCCGGGTATTTGCCCGCATGATTCAGATTGACCGCATTCGTGATGCCGGCCATCGGCTCGAAGCAGATGAACTCGCGCGGTGTTCCATCCGGATTGTTCGGCTCCCACACCACCGCGGCCTGATATTTAGGCCCGAAGATCGCTTCTACCTTCTTGCTGCCGGACTGAATGTAGAAGTGCGCCCGTTGCTGCGCATCGCGATCAAGATGGATAAACCCGTCGTCGAGCGTGCGTCCCTTTAACGGAAACGGGTCTGGCACGTCCATGGGCCGGAATTCGCCCGTGGGAATGAGCCGCGAGTCCGTAACCACGTGCTGCTTAGCAGGGATGTGACCGGCCCACTCATCGCGCGGAACATCCGGGATGCGGTAGTACGGATGGAAGCCGATCGCCACGGGCATCGGCTCGGCACTCAAATTGGAAACGGTCACATTCACCTCGAGCATTCCACCGGCGAGACGGTACGTCATCTCATAGTCATGCGCGAACGGCCATTGCTTCATCAGGTCGGGATATTTCCAAAATTCGATCTTGCTCGTTACGTGCGCCGAATTTTTGTCGGCGGCTACTTCGGTGACTTTCCAGAGCGGCGATGCGGATAGCAATCCGTGAATCGGAGTAGCGCCGCGCACGTTGCCCAGTTCCATATCGAACGGATACTTCTTACCGTTCGCCCAAAAGACCTGCGGATCCAGGCGGTTCGCCCATGGAGCGAGGAACGGAATGCCGCTCAACTGCGGCGACTTCTGCAATTCATCGATGCCGACCGGAGTCCAGAGGATGTTATGGCCATGCACCTTCATCTCGTAAGCCATGTTGCCCACCGAAGGCGCGATCGAAACCTCGATGGCATGCGCGGAATCCACCAGGCGCACCACGGCTACACCACGATCCATCACTCTGTCCGCTTTGTAGCTCTGAGCAAGAGTCATTGTGCAGAGCACTGGAAGAAAGACAAGATGCCGGCCCACAGATTCATCGTAGGACAAGCTTAAGCTTGTCCTAACAGTTCCTTGTATAGCTGCCGTTGTTGTTTTGCAATCGAGTCCCAATTATAGTGCCGCTCAGCAGTCCGTCGCGCCTCGATCTCCAAGCGGCGGCGCGCTTCGGAACAATCGAACAGGTGCGCGATCGCAGCCGCCATTCGCTGCGCATCGTCTTCCACCATCACATCGCAACCACGACGAAGCTCGTCCAGGGAACCCGGACGAAGATCGTCCAGCCCATGAATGCCCGCAGTGGTCGAGACAATCGCCTTGCCCATCGCCATCGCCTCCATGATCTTGATGTTCGTTCCCGCCGACGCGATCAATGGCGCGATCACCACCGCGGCCCGCTCGTACGCCGGGCGGACGTCCGCGACGAATCCTTCCACTTGCACTCCGGGCCAGTGCAAATCCCAAAAATTCGTGTGCCGCTGTCCCGCGATCACGTGCAGAACCGCTCCGCTCAGCCGCGGAAAAACATCGCGAAGAAAGAACTCGAGAGCAAGCACGTTCGGCCGGTGCGCAAACGATCCAATAAAGAGCAGCCGCCGAGGTTCCGGCTCAACCCCGCTCGGCCGAAAACGTTCAATATCGACACCGTTGGGAACTACCACCGACCCGCGAACTTTAGCGCTATCGGTTTCGGACATCGTAACCACCCGATCCACTGTGCGCCACGCCCGCCGCTCAAACTGCAGCCAGCGTTCGTATTGCCGCCGGTTTTCCCAATCTTCCTCCACCGCAAGCATCTGCGCGTACAGGTCGTAAGTAATGTCGTGCTCCACCAAAACGGTCCGCGCCGGGTGGCAATCCGCGGCGTATTGCGCCATTTGCGTGAACTCAAGCTGCGCAATTCGCGGATGCCACTTCGCCTTCGTCAGCAGGAGCGCTTGGCGAAATACCGGCGAATCGAATTCTTCCACCGTGTCCGGCCTGGGAGTAGAAGGCAGCGCGTGGCTTCCGCGCCTGCGAACCATAATCACTTCGGCGCAGATTTCGGTAAGCTCGCGCGGCGCAGTACCAATCTCGTCCACGAAACAAATCAGCACTTGATCCACGCTCGCCGTCGCGCGCCGCATCAGGTTATACATCCGCACCGCGCCCCCATGCGAAAGCGGAAACGGAAGATAAGGGCTTGCGATGAGCACAACCGGCTTGCCCGTTCGCGGCCGGCCCGGAAATACGGCGACGTCTCCGTTCAGCGCGCGCAAAAACAGCGGGGCAGACGATCGCTTCTCGCCATCTGCCTTGGTTAGGGATGCCGCGAAATTGAGGAGCTCCAGATTGCGCTGACTCCGCAGCCGCCGCAGATTGTCTTTCCACAAATGTGGCAGCACCCGAGCCAGAAATCGGAGAAAATTCCGCTCCAGCAAGCCGTCCAGTTGTTCACGGCTGAAGTAGCGCGAAGTCGTGGCGCGATGTTTGTGCAGCACCCGCGCCTCTGCGCAATAAACGCTCGGCCAGCCGCGTTGCCATCCGCGCACTCCCAAGTCCAAGTCCTCAACGTAAGCGGTCTCGTAAACTTCGTCGAAGCCACCCAGTTCCCGCAGCTTCGCGGCATCGTACAATGTGCAGCCGCCGCTTCCATATAGGACCCAGGTGCCGTCTTCGCCCTCCACCGGCTCCACGCATTGCACCGGAAAGTGAGCGGCGGCGCGCTCGGGCTGAAGCACGGTTTTGCCGGTCTCTTCGCGCCGCTGGCTTTCCGGGAAGAAGATCTGCGCGGTGGAGGAGAACAGACCCGGTACGCAATCGAAGCTCCGCCGCAGCGCGGCCAGGAACCCCGGTTCAACCAGCATGTCGTTATTCAGCAGACAGACATGCGAAAACCGCGCCCGCGTGAGGCCGCGATTCACAGCCTCCGCAAAAGACAGCGGCGCCGCGCTCCGCTCGATAATCGCGTTCGCGAAGGAATCGCGAAGAAACCCAGCCGTTTCGTCATCCGAGCCGTTGTCCACGATGATAATTTCATCGGCGCCGTCGATTCGCGGAAGGCATTCAGCCAACAAATCGCGCCCGTTCCTGGAAGGAATTACGACCGAAATTCCCGCGGGCGGATCGTCAGCGGCCGCAGTTCGCGCCGGGCGAGCCAATCTTCCCGATCTCGCCCGCCGCGCGCGCCAGTAAATCCAATCGGCCTTCCAGTCCAGGCGACGCTTCGCGCGCCGGCTCCGCACGAAATTGCGCGCGCGCCACAACAAATGCCGGAACATCACCAGCGCATTCCCGGGACTCACCCGGAAGTGCTGTCCGGCCTCATTGAAAGCCAGCAGCCGCAACGGGGCAAGCGATAGCCCAAGCAGACGCATCTCGCGATGCGGCGTTCGAGGCTCCAGGATAATCGCCGCGATCCGAATCTTTCGCCCACGCAGGCGCGAGCGGATCAGGGCGCGGTTTTCGCTCCAGCGGCGGCGAATGTGATAACGGATCCACTCCCCTTCCCCAGGCGCGAATTCAGAAACCACCACCAGCGGCAGTTCGGGAAAGATGTTCTTGAATTTTTCCAGCGTTTGCGCGTTCACCGCGTCCGAGCCGGAAGCGAACAGTACCTTAACCGCGTTCAAATCAGTTGCTGAAGCTCAAAGCTCCACTGCCCCGCACGATGCTGCTCCCATAGATCCAGCGCTTGCAGGCAGAACGCCGTCGATACAGGGTTGGAGTACGGCAGCATCGCGCTTCCCTTTTTTCCGAAGCAAAACCCGCCCCGAAGTCTTCGACCCGTAGAGCTTAAATCTTGGAACGAAGCCGCGCGTTC
>JAFAQY010000098.1 GCA_019261985.1 Bryobacterales bacterium
CGTCGCACAGGATCTGCAAGGCGCGGAAATTCGAAACGGCACCCCTGCTTACATGGCCCCGGAACAGCTTGTGGGGCGCGAGGTCTCGGTTCAGAGCGACATTTACGCGCTGGGGCTGGTGCTGTACGAAATGTTCACCGGCAAGCCGCCGTTTCAGGCCGACACCATCGCGGAAATGGTGCGCCTGCGCAAAGAAAGCCAGGTGGCGAATCCGTCCACTCGCGCCTTTTGGAAAAATAGGCTCCTGCGCGAACGCTCCCTTCGGCAGGATAGCGGCTGCGCCGGCGATTCCCAGCGTCTGCAGAGCGTCGCGGCGTGTTAAGCGCGGCGACGACGTTTTGGCCATAGTGCGACTATTGTACGTAAACCGCCGCAGGCGGGCTGAAGCCCGCCGCAGGCTTAAGCCGGGCTTAAGCCTGCCCCACAGCGGGCTTTGCAAACTTTAGGGACTAGCACTCCTGGGCGCGTAACCAGCCGACCATTTCCTTGTGCGTATCGGCGGATTCGACCGGCGCCGGGGCATCGTCGACGCCATAGAAGGGGTTTAGCCGTGACAACATTTCGTTAATGTAAACGCTTCGGTGTGTTCGAAGCGTCTTGTCAACAGCGCTCGCGGGGAGTGTGTCTATATGGTATTGGCAGATACCGCTCAAAGCCGGATACTGGTGAAAAAGATCCTCCAGCCCACACTCGTACGCAATCAGATTGCCCAGGCCGTTTTTCGGACCTAACTCCCAGGTCATGTCGCCCGTGGCCCACAATCCCCGGTAGCCGTCGTTTAACGCTTGTTTGACCGCCGCCTCCAACATGTCCAGCATGTTGTCGACGTCGAAAGCGCCATTGACGAGGTGATTTTGGGAGGAAGAAAGCACGAGCGCTCCTTGCCGAACTGCTTCCGCCACGTCCAGCCCTTCCGCCGCCAAATAGGAGCGCATCCCCGCCACCATGGGTGGACTGTTCAGATATACAACGATTGTTGTCCTTAAGCTTCGCGATTGTCACCGCGGCGAGCCCGCGCAAGTGCTTCGCCGGAGATCCTTCATAAACCAGGCACTGATGCCGCACGATATCCATATGAGGAGTTTAACGCCAGGAGAGACTCAGAGCTTCGAGGTTCTGGGGATGCACTCGAATAACCCCGCTACGCGGACTGTCGATATCGGCAATTAAAAAAAATGCAATGGCTACAATAAGCGGCAGTATAAGCGGGAAGAACTTGGCGTTCGCCTGGGCATTATGCGTGCTATAGCCGATCAAGGCGTTGCAGCAGACGGCGATCGCCAGCATAAGAATCCACGCCGCAGCCGGAATACGGCTCAACCAGGCCGCGCGCGTGGAGGTCTCTGCGTTGAACACATCGGTCATACCCGAGACAGGTACGACAACCAGAGGCGGCAGTTGCATTGGGTTTGGGGCTCGAATCGCAGACCAAAGCTCACTCTCGATTTGAGCGGTGGTGGCATCGATATTCTGACGTTGGTTCGCGTCGCGCGCCGTATAAAACATAATCCTCTGATCCAAGTAGCTTCTCAGAAGGCCACGCACCTTACGAGCGTCGCTTTCCGCCAGCAGCAAGTCCGCTTTCAGGAGCTCCGCTTTGATGGCAACGCTCTCCGCCTCCTCCGCAGCTTCGCGCCGATCGTATCGCCCGACAGCCATCGAAAATGTGAATCCGATGATCACCCCCAGGAGAGTTAATGCGCCTGCGAGTAACATGCCGAGATCCTCGCGCTCGTCTTTTTCCGGACCTTCTGGCTTGCGGCGGAGGCTCACGCCGACCAACTCGGCGATCCACAGTACAACCACACTTAGAGCGAAAACCAGTAGCGGATAATCCGTGATTCGCCCCATCAGCAAACCATTCTAGGCGTTCAGGACGTAGCCGGAAAGCCGCGCCTGCTCGAGCGCGCCTGACGGGCTGGAATACGGATAAAATAAAGTGAACTTTCGGCCCACCTCGCCGCGCTGAGCCAACCGCGCTTATGGGAGTCTACTTCACTGAGACATCATGGGACATTCAAAAACATTATCTCAATAGTCTTCTGCGCGCTGGGCCTTTGCATTCTGTCTCTCGTCCTTACGCTGGCAACGTTACCCTCCCTGTTCGCGCAAGCGCCGGATCGCCCGTCCGATATCGTCGGGCTCGCGTTCGTGGGCCACAATGTTGCCGACCTTGAACGATCCATAAAATTTTTCGAGGCGATCGACTTCAAGGTGGTGGAGGGACCGGGCGATTGGACTATCGACAAAGAGCTGAACAAATTGGCCAATACCCCAAGCGCGGAATCGCGGACTGTAACGATGCAGGTTCAAAGTTCGGTTTGCGATGTTCCGTTCACGCTCATCCTGCGTCAGTACCGTGGCGTTCAACGCCAGGACTGGAGCAAGCTCAATTCCTGGGATCTGTTGGCCAGCCATATCGACCTGACGGTTGACGGCAGCGTCGGCGAATTGCTGGACAAGCTCGAAGCGCGCAATTTACTGAAAATGCCTGAAGTGCAAGGCCTGCCCAATCCTCGCCGGCAAAATGGATTCCGCCGCTTCGCCTTTATCCAAGATCCCGACGGACTTACGATTAAGTATTTCGGGAAGCCCATTCCGAAGCCCGGAGATCCACCGCCGGCTCCCACAGTTTCCAATTCGAAATGGCGGCGCTAATAAACTGCCCTCCCGGGTTGTGGCCGATGAAATGTGTTGTTGGATGGGCTCTATTTATTTTGGCCCGTCACCACTGCGAGTATGGAGTGCCCTCCAGGCTTTTCTGGTCCGAGCCGCTGCGGACGTCAAAGATGCCGGGCTGGGTTTGGTTCACCATCGACACAGCGTCTTCCATGATGATGCGCCAGCTTTGATCGGTTCCGGTGATGGGATCGATCGGCACCGAGCGGAGGTAGCCTTCCCCGACCAGGTCTTGGAGAGTCTGGGGAGCCTTTTGCTTGTCGTAGGTGTATTCGTCGATGGTCTGGCGCAGCGTGAAGAGATTGTTTTTGAGCAGCGTTTCCTTGGTGCGCAGCAAAGATTTTTGATAGATGGGGACGGCGATGGCGAGGAGCACCGAGATGATCGCCATCACGATGATCAGCTCAATGAGCGTGTAGCCTTTACCACTGCGAATACGGAGTGCCATCTCTTGCCCGGTCCAAACTCTTGGTGTAAACGGAAAATACGTTCTGCCCGCCCCAGCTTGTGGAGGCGGGATCGTCCTGCGTGCTACGCAGGCCCCAATCGGTGGTGCCCGTCATGGGATCGATTGGAATGCGGCGCAGGAACTTGATTTTTTTCTTTTCGGCGGACTGCACCAGGTCGACACCCTCGACCAAATCTTCGAGCTTTGGAGGATATCCGTCGGTGCCCATCTTCACCTGAATTTTCCCCGTCAACGCGGCGTCCTTATAGTCGTCAATGGCCTTATGGATCGTGCGCAAGGCGTAGATCAACTCGCGTTCCTTATCGCGGCGGACTTTGTAGCGGGCCAGAGGCACGGCCATGGTCGTCAGCAGCGCCATGATTGTGCAGGCGACGATCAACTCGACCAGCGTCATCCCTCGCTCGGAGCTGAATGTCGACTTCACTGGACGGCCTCGCTTTTATTGTATGGTCACCTGCGTTGAGCCCAGGCTCGCCGGAATGGGTTGCGTGTTCGTATTCTTGATCCCGCCTTCCACGATGGTGATGCTGGCGGGCCCTGGCGCGATGGCAGTAAATCTCAAGTTTGCGACCGCGCCCGATCCATTCACGCCGGGGGACCCGGGCGCGCGCGTTAAGGTGATGGTGGCGTCGCCTGTATCGTTGCGGATATCTTTCTCCACAACAGCGGGACCCAATAAGGGTCCGGAGGTCACGTCGCTCAGGCGGACGCGGGCTGGGTCGAATTTGATCCTCAGCGGCGAGATCGAAAACAGGTCCGCCCCATTATCCAACTGAACGGTTACGTTGAAGTCGGTATTACGCGCCACCTGCGCGGGCGCGGGAGACAAGCTCAAGCGACCTTGGCCCGGACCGGGAACCGGGGGAGGCGCGCCGCCCGCGGCCGGTGGTGGCTGGGGCTGCGTTGCTGCGGGAGGGGCGCCGGCGGCGCCGCCCGGAGCGGGCGGCTGCCCAGCCGGAGTTTCCTCAGGCTGCGCATAGTTGATCTTTACCGTCTGTTCCCAACCGGCGAAAATGCCCTTAAGATCTTCGGGCGTGTAATCCGGCGTCCGTACAATGTGCGGGATCATCGCGATCAATAATTGCGTCCGGTCCTTTTCCGTGTGATGAGTCCCGCCTATAAGCTGGCCCAAAACGGGGATGTTGATCAATCCCGGGGTGCCGTTCACAGAAAGTGAATCCTGCGTCTGATTAAGACCGCTCAACAGGCTAACTTCTCCATCGCGAAGCCGCAGATCGGTGATGCTTTTGTTCTGCGTGATTACAGGCTGCGAAAGACCACCTGTTCCGCCGATCGTCAAATATTCTTTAACCGCCGACACAGTGATCTCGACGTGCAGCGTCATTTCCGTGCCGGAGTGTACCTGCGGCGTGATGACCATGGTGATGCCCGTATCTGCGAAATTGAATTGCGTCGAAACCAGCGGGCTTACGCCGACCGTGCCGACGCCTGGTTGAAAGCTGCCGGTCGCGTATGGAATACGGTCGCCTACCTGAAGCTCGCCTTTTACGCCGTCAGACACGCGAACCTGGGGCGTACTGAGGACTTTCGTGGAATTGTCGCTGAGCATCGCTTGCAGCAAAGCGCCGGGCAACGTGGTCGAGAAGTCGGCGGAGGAGATGTGGCCGAGATTGTTCAGCGTGACAAAGCTGCCGCTCACCCCGGATCCGGTGCCGGTTCCCGTACCAGTGCCTGTGCCTGTACCCGTACCTGTTCCGGTCCCGGTACCCGAACCGCTCGATCCCGGCACAACAGTAAGCTGCTGGCGAGGAGTAAACAGGATGGGGGAATTAATCCCGGCTACTCCCGCCGTGGCAAGCGTAGCGGCGAGATCCCGCGTTTTCGCCGAATTGACCTGCATGAAGAGAAGCTCGACAACCACCTCCGATTTCGGCTTGTCCAGAGCCCGAATCAGCTTTTCCGCAAGCGCCACTTGATCCACGGTGCCGCGCACGACCATCGCTTTCTGAGCGTTGTAAGTGTATACGCGCCGGATATCGCCGACGGTGCGGACCGCGGTCGCGATCTCCTGAAATTCCTGCACCGAGGTCGCGTTGGTGACATAGAAGACCTTTACCACTTGATCTTCATAATCGCGGCGCTTGGTGACGTTGTCTTCGGTGACGAAGATGGTGTTCGAAGAAATCGGCTTCCAAAAGGTGTGCGTCAAGACCGCCAAATAGTCGAATGCCTGCTCGACGGTGGAGTTGCCGAGATCGACATTGAAACCGCGCGTGGGCGGCGTGTACTGCGAATCGAAAACCACGTTTATGCCGGCAAGTTTCCCGATGGTTTCGTACAGGATTCGCGGCGGCTGGTTATTCATTTTCACGGGAGGAATGATGCGAATCACCGGCTTCAATTCCGGCGGACCCTCCATCGCGTTCACCTTGAGATCTTCTTCACGGCGGATTTTTTCGGCGGGAGTGAGGCCGACCTCATCGGCCGGAATTCCGCCCTGCTTGGAGCGGTCCAGCATCTGCTGCGTGCGCTTCAATTCCTGAATCGCAATGGCCGAGGAGGGATCGGCGATCAACGCGATCTGAAACTCCTGCATCGCCTCCGCTAATTGGCCGGCCGTGCGCAGCTTTTGACCGGCCTCCACGTGCTTCTGGCCGACTTGAAAGCGCGCGCGCCGCATTCCGATCAGATAATCGGGATCGCTGGGATTTTGATCCACCGCCTGCTGATAGAATTTCAGCGCTGTATCCCAATCGCCCTTGGCCTCCGCCGCCTGCCCTTGCTTAAAGAATTTATCCCCGCTTTTTTTGGCCTCCATTGCCAGAGGTAAGCAAAGCACGGCCAGTACAAGCGCCAGTACGGCGCGTAAGTATTTACGATTCATCGCGTTAAGCGTGGTACACTAATCGGAAGCGAAGGCCCCACAACCTTTTGACGCTTGGCGCCGGCAAAGCGTGGAATCTCAAGTGGAATTCCCCAAGGTGGAATCGAAGATTAAAATTCTAAGCGATAACCGGGCGGCGGGCCACAATTACTACCTTTCCGACCGGATGGAAGCGGGGCTGGTGCTCACTGGCACCGAGGTCAAAGCAGCGAAGGACGGGAAGATCCAACTTAAAGACGCGTTCGGCGAGGTCGCGGCGAATGAAGCGTGGCTGGTGAACGCGCATATCAGCAAGTACTCGCACGGCAACATCATGAATCACGAGCCGGTGCGGCGGCGGAAGCTGCTGCTGCACCGCGCGGAGATTCAAAAGCTGCTCGAGACCACGAGGGAGCGCGGGCTGACGGTGGTCCCGACGAAACTGTATTTGAAGAACGGATTGATCAAGGTGGAACTGGCGGTCGGGCGCGGTAAGAAGCTGCACGATAAGCGCGAGAGCGAGCGCGAGCGCGAGATGAAGAACGAGGCTCGCGCGGCGCTGGGGCGCAGGAAGTAACGGTCCTGATTCGCATTGAATGTGAGCGCGCGTTTCCTTGCTATGATTAACCCCGCATGGAAATCCGGCACTTGCGCTACTTTTGCGTCCTTGCCGAGCAGCTCCATTTTACTAAGGCGGCTCTGCTGCTGAATGTCGCGCAACCGGCGCTGAGTCATCAGATTAAACAACTGGAAGAGGAACTGGGCGCCCGGCTGGTGGAACGAACGAACCGGCGCGTCAGGCTGACTGCCGCGGGTGAAATCTTCCTGTCCAGGGCTCTCCTGATTCTTGAACAGGTGGATCAAGCGATGCGGGATACTACGCGCGCGGGGCAGGGTGAAGCCGGAAACCTGATCATCGGAGTGGTCAGCACTGCCGTATGCAGCGTGCTCCCGGAGCTCCTGCGAAGGTTGCGGCGAGAGGCTCCACGGATTTCCATCGACATTCGCGAAATGGAACCCGCCGAACAAGTCGACGCGTTAAGGCGCGAGGCGATCGACATCGGCCTGCTGTTCCTCTCGATTCAAGATCCCGAGTTTGATTCGGTGGTTGTTTCCAAGGAGCGCTTGATCATGGCTCTTCCGACGGGACATCCAGCGGCGGCGGAAAAGGTGCGCCTCAGCGATTTGGAAGCGGAAACGTTCCTGATCCCGCGCCGCCAAAACGTGATGGGATTTCACGAGGTCGTCCTGGAAACACTTCGCGCAGGCGGAATTCCCTCGCCGCGCCTTCAGCCGACCCGGTTATTGCAAACCGCGGTCTTTTTAGCGGCAGGGCGGTTGGGCGTAGCCGTTGTTCCGGAATCGTTCCGCCGCCACCTGCGCGTGCGTGGGTGCATGTACCGGGACATCGCGGGTAAGCCGGCCTACGCGGATCTTATCGGCCTGTGGCGGCGCAGCAGCGTGACACCGGTCCTGCGGCGATTTATCCGGCAGCTTAAGCGAACTCAGAATCACGCCGGCTAGCGGTTTTGGCTTTAGAGGGTAAGAAGTCATACTTCTGGAAGATACAAACTGATGCTTGTTGCGCAATAAGAGCTGGACTTAGAATGCTTAGAGTGCGATTAAGAATCATCCTTTCAGGCATTGTCTACGCGTTGAGCACCGCTGCGGCGATCCATGGGCAGGGGCGTGGCGGCGGTCCCGCGGCGCCGCCTTTAGGAACCACGCCGAAACCCGCGATTCCAAATGCTAAGCCGGTTCGAACGTGCGAGAGTCTGGCAATGGTGTCGCTGCCTAATACCACCATTGAATCCGCAACCATCGATGCCAACAATCCGGGCGTATGCCGCGTCACGGCAATCACCACGCACCCGCCGATGGGAGACAAGATCACGATCTGGATCGGCATACCTACGTCGAACTGGAATGGGAGATTTCTCGGGATCGGCGGCGGGGGATTTTCTGGCGGAAGCACGCAAGGGGTGAATCAACCGGTGGCTCTCGGCTACGCTTCTGGCTCGACCGATACGGGCCATGAAGGCGGCAGCGGCAGCTTTGCTCTGGATGCGAACCAGCGGCTGAACTGGCAAGCCATCCGGGACAACGCGCATGTCGGAATTCACGAAATGACCGTGACGGGCAAAGCGCTCACGCAAGCGATGTATGGCGTAGCGCCGCGCTATTCCTATTTCAACGGCTGCTCGACTGGCGGACGTCAGGGATTGATGGAGGCGCAGCGGTATCCGGAAGATTACAACGGCATCGTCGCCGGAGCGCCGGCGATTAACTGGCCCAAGCTGATGATGCAGTCGATATGGGGCACCGTGCAGGAGATGAGCGCCGGCGATGCCCTGCCCCCGTGCAAGCTGGCTGCCGCCACCGCCGCGGCGATTGCCGCTTGCGACGCGATGGATGGCGTCAAGGATGGCGTCATCGAAGATCCGGATCGGTGCCATTACGATCCCAAGGAACTGATTGGCGCATCCGCGGGCGAGTGTGGCACGTTCACCCAGGCTGATACGGACATAATTCGAAAGTTGTGGGACGGACCTCGCCGCTTGGACGGAAGTCCTCTATGGTACGGCCAGACTCGAGGGACGGATTTGAACGCCTTAGCGGCGAGTAGGGGAAATCCCGCAAAGCCGCAAGCATTCGGGATTCCGAACGACTGGTTGAAATACTGGATCACACAAAATCCACAATTTGACGGGACGACGCTGACGCCCGAGGCGTACCAGCGCTACTGGGATCAGTCGATCGAAGAGTTCGGGACCGTCATTGGAACCGACAACCCGGACCTGAGCATTTTCCGCGGCCGCGGAGGCAAGATCGTTCTGTGGCATGGCTGGGCCGACCAGCTCATTACTCCCGAAGGAAGCATCGACTATTACAAAAGAGTGTTGCAGCAGATGGGAGGAGCGGAGCAGACGGCGCAATTCCTGCGCTTCTTCATCGCCCCCGGCGTTGCCCATTGTGCCGGAGGCGCGGGACCGCAGCCTTCGGGCCAGTTGGACGCGCTCGTTTCCTGGGTGGAAGAAGGCAAAGCGCCCCAGACACTACCCGCATCGCGGCGCGACCAGTCCGGCGCGATCACCCGCTCCAGGCCGCTATGTCAATATCCACTGGTTGCCAAATACAAGGGCACGGGGAGCACGGACGACGCGGCCAATTTTACTTGTAGCTCGGGATTCTGAATCTTTAAGAAGGAGAACCATCCATGAGACCCAACACATTCATCACGCTCGGACTCGCCGGAGCCGCACTGTGCCTGCAGATGGGGGTTGCTCAAGATGCCGGCAAACAGGCCGCGCCTGCTCCCCAAGGCCGGGGGGCGATCAATCGAGCGCCGGATCCGCGCGTTCAACAGCGCACCTACCATTTTCAGGACACAAACGAAGACCTTCCGTACGCAGTGTTTGTTTCCTCCAAAGTAACGAAGGACAGGAAAAATCCCTTGATCATCGCGCTGCATGGACTCGGCGGGGACCAGAACTCTTTGATGCGCGGCAACACGGTTGACCTCGCGGAAGAGGGTGGCTACATTCTGGCCGGACCAATGGGCTATAACCCGCGAGGATGGTATGGCGTTCCGGCCGGTCCTCCGCGAGCGGGCCGTGGCGGCGCGGCGCCCAAGGCCAATCCGGCGGCTGCGAACGATCCGCCGAACCTGCGCGAGTTGAGCGAAACGGACGTGCTGAACGTGCTTGGAATGCTTCGCAAGGAATTCAATATCGATGACCGCCGCACTTATCTTATGGGCCACTCCATGGGCGGGGCGGGAACGCTTTATCTCGGTTCGAAGCACGCTTCGAATTGGGCTGCCATTGCGGCGATCGCTCCGGCTGCCTTCAGCATGCAAGCCAATGCGGCTGCTTTGCTCACGCCGATCAAGGATACGGTGCCGGTGATGGTCACTCAAGGCGATGCCGATACTGCCGTTCCGGTGCAGAACACCCGGGCGTGGATTGAAACCATGAAAGAACTGAAGATGAATTACAGCTACGTCGAATTGCCCGGAGAGGATCACGGCAGCATCATCGCCAAGAGCATGCCGACCATTTTTGCGTTCTTCGCGGAGCACACCAAGAAGTAGTCATCTGTCGTTGCGAACCTGCGGCGGGTTGCCAACCCGCCTGGTCGCGGATCTCAAGACTCGCTGAATCATGAAACAGGTCCCCGCCGCCACTGGAACCATTCTCGCGATCGGCGCGGCGAAACTGGCGCTGCATCTTTCCGCCAGCCACCATTACGGCTACTTCGTCGACGAGCTGTATTACATTGCCTGCGGCGATCACTTGGCCTGGGGCTACGTCGATCAACCGCCGCTGATCGCAGCGCTCGCCAGAATCGTGCACCTCGCGTTGGGCGACTCACTTACCGCGCTACGATTGCTCCCGGCTCTCGCGGGCGCGGGCTTAGTGATCATGACCGGGTTCCTGGCCCGCGAGTTGGGCGGAGGCCGCTTCGCGCAAGCGCTCGCCGCATTGTGCGCTTTGGCCGCGCCGGGATTGCTCGCCTTCAGCAGTATTTTCACCATGAACGCTTTCGAACCGTTGTTTTGGACCGCTTGCACGTTCTTATTCGCGAGAATCGTGAATACGGCCGACCAAAAATTATGGCTCTGGATGGGAGCCGTTGCCGGACTGGGGCTGGAGAATAAGCATTCCATGCTGATATTCGGCACGGGCCTGGTGCTCGGCGTCGTGCTGACGAAACAGCGCATCGCATTCCGCCAACCGTGGATCTGGCTTGGCGGCGCCATTACTCTCGCTCTCTTCCTGCCCAATCTGATTTGGAATGTTCAGCACCACTTTCCATTTCTGGAATTGCAAGCAAACATCCGGCGGTCCGGCCGCGACGTGCGTCTCTCGCCGCTCGATTTCTTCGGTCAGGAAGCGCTGGCGATGCTGCCTGTTACCTTGCCCGTCTGGCTGGCCGGGCTTTGGTATTTCTTCTCCGCGGGCGGCCAACGTTTCCGCGCGCTCGGATGGGCGTGGCTTTTCACCGCGACCGTGATTGTGCTTGTCAGCCCGCGTGTCTATTACTTGTTCCCTGCATTCCCGATCCTTTTCGCGGCCGGGAGCGTCCAGTGGGAAAATTGGGTGAATCGGCCCGTCCTGCGATGGGGCTATGCCGGGCTGACGGTCATTATGGCGGGCATCCTGGTTCCGCTTGTCGTGCCCGTACTGCCCGTCGAAACCTACATTCGTTATTCGCGCGCGCTGCACTTGCAGCAGCCCGCGATTGAAAATCACGCGCTTGGTCCGCTCCCACAGATTTACGCCGATCAATTCGGCTGGGAGGAAATGGCGGCCACGGTCGCCCGAGCTTACAACCGCCTTCCGCCCGAAGTTCGCGTAAAGACGGCCATTTTCGGGCAAAACTACGGCCAAGCCGGCGCGATCGACTTATTCGGCCCAAAGTATGGATTACCGAAAGCCATCAGCACTCATCAGAGTTATTTCTATTGGGGCCCGCGCGACTACACCGGCGAGAGCATGATCATCATGGACGATCGCCCGGAAAGATTGGCGGAGCTATTCGATCATTTCAAACAGGTCGCGCGCGTCGAGCATCCGTATTCCATGCCGTACGAGCACTTTGACGTTTACTACTGCACAGGAATTAAGGTTCCGCTAAAGGAACTCTGGCCGCGGTTAAAAAAATGGCAATAGCCGTTCGGATCTATTTGTCTTGATTCGTGCCCCACACGCGGCCGAGCCATTCAACCAGGCGCTCCAATTCTTCATCGCTCAACTGCGCGCCGCGCTCGCGCATATCCACCGCAACCACGCGCCAGTGTTCCTCGGGGTAGCGCGACATCTCGATCCGGTCCAAGCCGTGGCACTTCGTGCATGCCCGTTCCAGCAAACGGTGCGCTTCGGGATCGGAGAAAAACGTCGTGATTTCCGGCGGGATGTAGCTGCGGGGGAAGGGTTTCGTTTCGGGTCCGAATTTCGATGTCAGCCAGTCGACCAGCGTCTTTCGATCGGCGTCACTGAGGTTGTAGCCTCCGTTGGCCTTGTGCTTTGACTCAAGCAACGAATTCCAACCCGGTCCGTCGAGCGCAAAAAACGCGTAATCGTCGATGCCGTGGCAGCGCGTGCAATTCTTACGAATTACGTTCCACACTTCGCCGTCCGGACGCGAAACCTGTGGCCGCGTGGATCTCCTGCCTTGGGCCGCCACTGGCGGCAATAGGATTAATAGCGCGATTGCCGCCCTACTTATTCGGTTTAGCCCCATCCTTCTCCGCGGAATCCTTTTCACCTTCTTTGACGCTCAGACCGCCGGTGATGCCGTCCACTTGGTAGCCCGTCTGAATCTTTCTGATTTTCACGATTTCGGCCGGAGTCGCCGTCTTAGGATCGACGTTCGCCCCGGCGCAGGTGAAGCCGCGAAGCGTGCATTCCGACGTTGTGTGCTGGATACCCAGCTCCTTCATCTTTTTCGACATCAGTTCAATTACGTCGGGATGCGGGATCACCGCGTTGTTGGGCACAAAGGTTCCGACGCCGATGGCATAATCGATGGGCATTAGCGGCTCGATGCTGGATCCGAACGCGCCATCGTTCTTCTTGCCAAGATCGTACGCGCCGAGGTCGGCTCCTTTATCGATTAAGTACTGCACAATCGCCGCGTCGCCAAGGTTCGCCGCACCCATAAGAGGCGTTATGCCGTAACTGTCTGCCCAGTTCACGTCCTCGCCCATCTCAACCATTAATTTAACGACGGCGAGCCGCTCGTCGGGACTTCGCTGCCGGTTATAGCCGTTGATCAGCGCCGTACCCGCGGCAGCCTCTAGCGAACTCTCGCGATCCTTGGAAAGGATATGCGGATTGGCTCCGTGCGCAAGCAACAACTTGACGAGTTCAATATCTCCCGCGAAAGCCGCGCGCATAAAGGCAGTGGCAAAAACGATTCGCGGCGAGCCCTCGCGCATTCTCGCCCGCGGCGTGTTGTTAATGATCGCGTTCGGATCCGCGCCGGCATCGAGCAGCTTCTTGATCAGCGGCATTGGATCGGCTGTCACCATCCACGGAAAATTCGGGGCCGTCTCCATGTTGCGGCGATCCACGGCCCAGAACAGCGGCGTGAAGCGTTGTGCGTCGGCTTGATTCACCTTGGCGTGATTGTCGACCAAAAATGAGGCGACATCATAACTGCCATTGAAAATCGCCAGGCTCAAGGCATCTTTTCCATCGGCGCCAACGGCGCTCGGATCGGCTCCGGCTGCAACCAGCAAGCGCGCCGATTCCAAATCCCCCTCGCGTGCGGCAAACATTAGAGGCGTCAGCAAACCGCTGGCGAATTCTTCTGGCTTGCCCGGATTCTTTGCTGTCGGCGTGGTCCCTTCAAACCCGCGGCCCGATGCCGCGGGCACAAAGTTCGATTTCGCATTGGGATCGGCGCCATGTTCAATCAGCAGCTTCGCCACCTCGGGATGGCGCTCGGAAACTGCCCACATCAACGCAGTAGTGCCGCCCCAGTTCTCTTTCGCGTTGACCTGCGCGCCACGATCCAGCAGCACTCGCACCGCTTCCACTTTGCCGGTACGCGATGCGATCATTAGCGCGGTGTCGCCGGACCTGGTCAGTGGCGCGTTAACGTCCGCACCGGCCGCGGCAAGTTTTTCGATCATTTTCGCGCTTCCGTTGACGGCGGCAAGCTGCAGCGGCGTCGCGCCGGCTTGATTGGCGGCCATGGCCTTCGCTCCGGCTTTGATCAACAGGTCGGCGGTTTCCAAATCGTCGTTTTGCGCGGCCCAATGCAGAGCGGTTGTGCCGTCCACCTGCGCGGCGTTCACATCGGCTTTCTTTGCAATCAGCGCGCGTGCGGCGTCAATGTCGCCTCGCGCCACGGCATCCGCCACCTCGCTCGCGCCGAGAAGCAAGCTGGAAGCAATTACAGCGCAGCAGAGAAGTGGGGCAGCCTTCAGGCTGCGGCGGGCTTCAGCCCGCCACGCCTGATTGGCGGACTGAAGTCCGCCGCAGGCTAAAGCCTGCCCCACTCTCAACCCAGCGCTTTCAATAGGTCTCCTCACGGCCACATTCCTACAGCGAAATCGGCTTCGTGCTCGACCCAAAGGTCGCGATTGTTCCCGTGCGGCGGCCGGCCGCATCGTAAGACGGGATGTCGGAAATATCATATTTATGCAGCACGGCAAGCAGCATATTGGATGTTCGCTCGGTATTGTCCGGAAAAACGATGTGGCGATTGCCCTTGAACGAGCCATCCAGTCCGCCGAGGAGAATGATGGGCACCTTCACGTGAGCGTGCCGGTGGGAGTTGCCCATATTGCTTCCTTTGTAGATCAGGATGTGATCGAGCAGGGTCCCTTCGCCCTCTGGAGTCTTGGCGAGCTTCTCGGTGAAGTACGCCAGGTTTTGGACGTGATAGCGGTTCATCTTGGCGTAGTTGGCGACGTTATCGGGCTTGTCTCCGTGATGCGATGAACCGTGCCACCCGCCGTTGAAGCCGGAATCCGGGAAGCTCGCGCCGGAAAGATCCTTTCCAAGCATGTACGTCGCCGAGCGCGTCAAATCGCCCTCGAACGCCAGCGCCAGCAAATCGTACATTAGCCGGTAATGTACCGTTTTGTTCTCCGGCAGGCCGAACGGGATTTCCGCGGTCGGCTCCGTAATCGTCCTCTCCGCCGCTATCTTGATGCGCCGTTCTATCTCGCGCACGTTCTCAAGGTACGTATCCAATTTGGCCCTGTCACCCGCGCCGAGGGGCTTTTTGAAGAACGCGATTTCCTGCGTCACGGAATCAAGGACGCTAGCGCTTTGGGTGCGCGCGGCGTGCCGCTCCTCAGGACTGGTCCCATCGCCGAACAAACGCTCGAACGCTACCCGGGGATTGACTTCGGCCGGCAGCGGCTGCACCGGCGAGGACCATGAGATGCAATTGGTATACGCGCAGCTGTAGCCCCAGTTGCAGTTGCCGAAATTCCCGTCCTCTTCGACTCCCAATTGAATCGATTCGAGAATCGTGTCCTTCCCGTACTTCTGCGCCACCAATTGGTCGAGTGTCACTCCCAGATACGGGCTGACGGCGTTGCGCCGCGGACGCGCCGCGCTCAGCAGCACCGCGCCACGGGCGTGATCGCCTCCGGGTTCTTCGGTATTCGCCATCGCTTCCGGCATATCCATGCCGCTGATCAACGTCACGCGATTGCGAAAAGCCTCCAGCGGTTTCGTAATGAAGGAAAAGTCGAAGTTCGACCCCTCCTGCTGCGGACTCCAATAGCCGGGAGCCGCGCCATGCGGATGCCAGATGGCCATAAACCGCTTCGGCGGGACCGCCGCGGTTTTATTGAGCGGCCTTTGTGCGGGAATCATGGAATCCAGCAGCGGGAGCCCGATAGTAACACCCGCGCCTTTCAGAAATGTCCGCCGGGGAATGAATTTCTTAGTGATGAACATCGCGCCTCCCTACTTACTTGCTCGCTCTTCCAACTGCTTTGTCCGGTATTGAAATGGCGGGCTCTTCACGATTCCCATCAGGATAGAGAAGAACCGGTCCTGGTCCTTATCCGCGTCGCGCACAATGGAGCGGATCACGGGCATGTCCTCATATTCCACCCCGCGTCCCAGGGCGAACGTCATCAGCTTTTCCGTAACGGTGCGGACAAACTGCGGAGAATAGCGCAGCAGCGACCGACGCAGCTCCGACGGGCCGTTCACGTTCGTTCCGTCCCATAAAGTCACCGCCGCATCGAGTGGAACGCCGCCTTCGCCGCCTTGCTTCGTGCGATAGGTCGCGTCCGCGTCGAAATTTTCCAAGGCAAACCCGATCGGGTCCATCAACTTGTGGCAGCTCGCGCAGGGCTCCTGCTTGCGGTGCATTGTCATCTGCTCGCGGAGCGTCAGGATTCCGTCATGGCCGTTCTTCACGTCCTCCAGCGGCGGCACGTTCGGCGGAGGCTCGGGAGGAGGAGTGCCGAGAATGTTTTCCAGCACCCAAACACCTCGCTTGACTGGAGAGGTGCGGAAATTCTGAACCCAGGTCATGGAAAGGAAGCTGCCCTGTCCGAGCAGACCCCGCCGGTAATCGAGTTCCGGACCCAATGTGACCCGCCGGAATTGAGAACCGTAGATATTCGGAATGCCGTAGTGCTGCGCGAGCCGTTCGTTCAAAAACGTATAGTCGGCCGTGAGCAGATCGACAACACTGCGGTTCTCTTTGATGATGCTCTCAAACAGCAGCTCGGTCTCGCGGCGGAAGGCCTTGCGCAGATCGTCGTCCCAGTTTGGATAGAAAACGCCATCGGGTGAGGTCGCGGGCAGATTGCGCAGATACAGCAACTGGTCTCCGAAATTCTCAACCAGCGCGCCGGCCTTCGGATCGGCGAGCATGCGCCGCACCTGCTTCTCCAACACCGCGGGATTATGAAGCTGATTCTCCGCGGCAACCTGGATCAAGGCGTCATCCGGGATGCTGCTCCAGAGCAAAAACGAGAGGCGAGAGGCGAGTTCGATATCCGTAATACGGTAGGGTTGGCCGGGGGTCGCATTCGAGGGTTCCCGCTCGGCGCGGATTAAGAACTGCGGGCTCGTGAGAATGCGGCGCAGCGCGAACTCAATGCCGTCGCGGAAGTCGCCGCCGTTTCGTCCTTGCTGATAGAAGCCTTGCACCCACTCCATGTCGGAGGGAGTCACCGGACGCCGGTACGCCCGGCGCATCAACGTCGTCAAAATTTCCTTGGAACAAGCTCCCTCTTCTGCTTCGCTCTTTGGCACGCAAGTAAAAACCTTGCGCAGGCTCCGAGAGTCCTCGGGACGCTTGGCGTTAAACGGGCCGCGAATGCGCAGTGTGCCGACCGCCGGGTGGTATTGCAGTTGCGGAATCGGGTTGTCTTCGAGGGATTTCCGCTCATATTGGCGAATCAGATCGAGGCTCGGCCTGAAGTTTTCGGCAAGGAAGGTCACGCCGACGACATGCGAGCCGGCTTTGACCGGCACGGACACTTCAATTGAGCCGTCGCCCGTCGATGAATTTGCGGCGGTAAGGCCAACGCCCTTGTAGTCGCGAGTGGCTGCAGTTTCGTTGTCGATGAGGAACAGCAGCTTTTCACCCGGAATGAATCGGCCAAGGCCGAAATTCAGAACTGTAAACGTGTACTGGCCATCGGACGGGAAATCATGCCGCACCTTCATTCCGCCGCGCGTCCCAAACGGAAGGCCATCCAGGTGCTGCGTCTGCGACGTATCCCCCGGCGAAATATAGACCGCTTCGGTGGGCGATTTCCAAAAACCGACTGCCATACGGGCGACCCGCGCCGCCGCGGTATTGTAGGCCTCGATTAGAGTGGGCGAAATCGTCAACGACCCGGCGATGTTATCGAATCCGCGCGCAGAGTCATCGGCGGGCAGCAGCGTCGAAACGTCGATCTCCAAATCGAGCAAATCGCGAATCGCGTTTGCATACTCGGTCCGGTTCAACCGGTGCATCACGATCGAGCCGGCATTGGAATGCGCGGCCGCCTTCCGATCCATCTGTTCTTCTAGCCAATCGCGAAGGGCGTCATATTTATTAAGCGGCGGGCGCGGCATCCCGGCCGGCGGCATCATCCCGGCGCGAAGCTTACGGATCACCCGCTCCCAGATTTCCGGGTGATCCCCGGCCGCGGTCAGGTCTGCATTCTGAATAGAAAAATTGGCGGTCTTGACTTTGTCGTTATGACAGGTGACGCAGTACTGATCGAGTACCTGCTTGTATGTGGCGGCGGACGCTCGCGTGTCAGAGGTTCCCGAATTGGCCACCGGTTGCGCGAGAACGATAGCCTGCGGCACCATGGCGACCGCGATTAAAGCGCGGAAAGCGACCGAAGATAATAGCGGCAATCGCACCCTTTGATTGTAAGACTGTAGATCCATGCCTACCAATAAGAATTTTGTATGGTTCCAGAACTATAACTTCTTGTTCTCCAATAGGCCGCTGAAGCCTAAAAGACGAATTTCATCGCCAACTGAATGATCCGCGGATCGCCGGCGTCCAACCCATTATTCCCGCTGATATCGCCAAGAATCTGACCGAACGTCGGGGAGCTTAGAGAGTTCGTGCCCGGACTGCTGCCAGCGCCCGGCGCCGCGGGATTCAGAAGGTTGGGGACATTAAAGGCCTCGGCGCGTACTTGCAATGTCTTGCGCTCGCGCAGGACGAAGGTGCGCGAAACAGCCATGTTCCACTGGATGATACCGGGTCCTTTGATGTTGTTTTGGCCTAAATTGCCATACGTTCCAAGAGCGGGCAGACCAACCGCCGCCTTACTAATCCAATTGTTGATATTTTGTCCCGCTGGGTAAAGACCGTTGGGGTCCAGCAGATTGCCGGTCTGCGCGGGCGCGGTCGTCAGCGCGCGATCGGTGCCTGGCACGATCGTGAAAAACTGCGCGGACCTGACCTGCAAAATCGGAGCTACCTGCCAGTCGCTTGCGATGATCCGGAGAGCCCGGCTGGAAAATCGGGGAGTTTGAGCCACCATGTTGAGTGTAAATAACTGCCGTTGATCGGAGCCGATGCAGTTACTCCGTCCTAACCTGCGATTGAGCGGGGACACTCCGCCCGCGCCAGTCTGCTGGTCGTAGATGTCGCTGATGCAGTGTGACCAGGTGTAGTTGGCCGTCGCGACGATTCCATGGCTCAGGCGCTTGTTTGCGGACAAGTACAGCCCGTTGTAAGATCCCGTTCCACCGGGGTCGTAGGCTCCGATGCCGGCGTAGTATTGGCCCGCCAGAGGGTTCTGCAAGTAGAACACACGGCGCTGGTTCTGATTCGCCGTCGTGGAGCAAGTGGAGTAATTAGTGGGCACGACTTGTCCGGCGGAGTTCGCAACCATGAGAGTGCAAGGTCCCAGGCCCAGGAATACGGCGGGGTTCATAGGCTCTGAAGTCCCCAGATGAATCGAGCTGTTGCCAAGATAATTCGCGGAGAACAACCAATTCCCCACTTGCCGCTGGACACTTAAATTCCAGGAGTGCACGTACATGGGGTGATAGTCGGACAAGTTGAAAGTCACGTACTGACCGGCGGTGGGAAACGCGCATGTATGGCTGGCATGTCCCACGGGGTTGCAGGCCGCCAGCCGCGGAACGGGATTGCCGCCCGGGTAACTGGCCCACGGGTCCGTGAGGTTAACGTTGCTCAAACCGACATTGCTGCCAAACGGCGGGCCGAAGCCCATCTGATTAGGGAAAAACAGGTGCAGCCGGTCGCCGAACGTCCCGTACGACATCCGAATCGATGTCTTTCCATCGCCCGCAGGATCCCAAACCAGTCCAGCTCGCGGAAAGAATTTTGCCCAGGTATTGCAGTTGTAACCGGTTCCGCAATTGTACTGCGAGTCGCCGGAGAACGCCAGTCCAACCGGCGCCGAGGAAAAAACGCTGCTCTGAAAGCCCTGGGCGTATAGCGAGGGGCTGAAATGATCAAGCTGCGCATACTTGTTCTGGTTGGACAGATAGGGCTCCCAGCGGACGCCGTAGTTTAAGGAAAGGCGCCGCGAGATTTTCCAGGAGTCTTGGGCGTAAAGTGATGCGTAGTATTGGTACAAGTACATGCCGTAGCGCGTCCCCTGGCTAAAAGAAACGGCGTTTCCCGTCAGAAAATCGGCGAGAGCCAAGCCTGTGACGGTGCCGTTAAACGTCACACCGCCTACTGCATTTACATCTGACCAGTAATTCATGATCCGTTTGTAAATGTTGCCGCCGAATTGGATTTGATGGGCGCCCTTTACCCAACTGATGTCTTCGGACATGGAAGGGTTGGCTCCGGTGTGCGCCTGGCCGGGAACTGCCGCGGTGGAGCCGATCGCAAACCCTCCGCCCACACCAGCCACCGTAAGGAAGATGACATGGCCGCCCAAGGGCGTATAGTTTGCGCCGAATTCCGCCAGCGATTTGTAATTGTCGTCCAGCTTCACGACATTCGTACGGCTGGCGGACAGCCGGAGTGAACTGACGATGTTGGCGGAAATCAAGTATGTGTCGCCGATAGCCACCTGGTAGTTCAAATCATTGACGCCATAGTTATTAATCGATAGCGGGTTCTTCCCGTCGTAAGTGGAATGATTGTTCAGGCTTCCCACGGAATAGCGCCCGAAAATCGTGTTCTTGACGGTGTGCTGAAAATCGACGCGGACTACGCCGAGCGTTTCGTCCAGCCCGGCATCGTAGCCGAAGAGCGTTCTTCCACACGGATTGGAGGACAACGGAATCGTCTTCGAGATGTTCAGAGCTACGGGGTTGAGCAGCGTGGGTGAAATCTGGTTGTTCACGAACCCGGCAGCGGAACTCAATTGGACCGGCTTCCCGCCGGTACAGGCAGAAGATGCTACCGCCGTAAAATCGCCCGCGAGCATGTCGGCGGTTGGGACGAAGGCTGTCAGCGCGGTCGGGTCGGAGCGCTGGGAGGTGTGCTGAATGCCGGCGAAGAAGAACAGCTTGTCGCGCTTGATTGGCCCGCCGATGACGCCCCCGAATTGGTTCCGCTTCAGGGTGTCGCGCTTGGCGGCGAAGAAGTCTCGGGCGTTCAAATCGCCGTTACGTAGAAATTCAAACAGGTCGCCGTGAAACTCGTTCGTGCCGGACTTGGTGACCGCGTTCACTGCCGCACCCGAATGGTATCCGTACTGGGCCGGCAGCGCGCTGGTTTCCACTTTGAATTCCTGAAGCGCGTCCGGAAAAGGAAGCGGAAGAGTCAGGTTGTTGTAGGGATCCTCATAGAGCGCCCCATCCAGCGAGTAAGCCGCGGAATTTCCGCCCTGCCCGCCGGCGACGGAAATCACAATGGTCGGGTAATTTCTAACATTGTTGATTGCGCCGTTGCCCGGCAGAGTGGCCATTCCGTTCAGTAAAACAAGCTCGATGGGGTTGCGCCCGTTGAGGGGCATCTCAACGACGCGCTGGTTATCCACCACGTTGCCGATCGCGGTGCTCTGTGTCTCCACCTGGCCTGCCTGCGCCTCCACGGTAATCTGCTCATTGACAGAGCCTACTTTGAGCGGGATGTCCACGGTGGGATTGCTGTCCACCTCAAGCACGATGCCGGACTGAAGGAACCGGCTGAAGCCCTCTTTTGTCACTTCCAGCGTATAGGGCCCGATCGCCAAATTGGCAAGGACATATCCGCCGTCTATGCCGCTTTCGACGGTGCGAACGGCGCCGGTGGCAGTCTGGGTCGCCTTTATCGATGCGCCGGAGATCGCGGCCCCGCTGCCATCCGTGATGGTGCCCTTGATCTGGGCGGTAGAAGTTTGCGCCTGGAGCAAAGTTGAGCAGGCGGCTAGAAGGAACAGAAGGCTAGTAACAACGATCCGCATATAGGTCCCCCGGCCTTATTGAGCCATGGTCAATAAGGCGCCGTTACGAATTAGCGAGCGTTAGAACAACCCCATATTTCGATCGCTCGCTGAAGATAGCCACCTCCGCGTTCTTGCCGGCCCGTAGATTGAGGTAGGCGCCTGAGCAGTCACGCCGAAAGAACAAGGCGCATCGGTGGAATTGCACCTAGGAATTGTATGGCCGGCGGTTGATAAACACCAATAGCGTTTTGCTATCGTTCCAGACCTTTAAGTTCTTGTTTCTGGCGCGAGATGTTGGCCGCGGCGGGATCTTCCTTGCGCCCCGTTTTGGGCTGCCCCACTCATTCCTGCGGCGGCTTGGCCTTTTTGAACACTTTGTCGAGCACGCGCACAGCGCGATCGATATCCTGCTCCGTGATGATATATGGCGGCAGAGCGCGGAGCACGAACTCGTGCGTGCAGTTAATAAGGACGCCCGCTTCCATCGCGTCCAGCACGATTTGTTTGCCGGGGAACTCCAGTTCCACGCCGATCATCAGCCCCACGCCGCGGACTTCTTTGATAAAGGAATAGCGCTTCATCAATTCGGTAAGCCGCATGCGGAAATAGCCGCCCATTTGGGAGATGTTGGGGAGCAGCTCGTCGAGAACATCGAAGAACTCGAGCGCCATGCGGCACGCGAGTGGGCCGCCGCCGAAAGTAGTGCCGTGCATGCCCGATGCGATCGCCGTGGACGCACTTTCGCTCGACGCGACGAAACCAAGCGGAATCCCGCACGCCAATGGTTTCGCGGCCGTTACGACATCCGGCATGATCATCGGATCGTTAAGCTGATACGCGAAATACGTTCCCGGCCGGCCAACGCCGCACTGGATTTCATCGAACACCAGCAGCGCGTTGTAACGGTCCGCGAGCTCGCGAGCTTTGCGAAGGAACTGCGTGGTTAAGGGATGGATCCCGCCCTCGCCTTGAACCAACTCGATCACGATGCCGGCGGTGCGCTCGTTTACGGTTTGTTCAAGAGCGGTGACATCGTTGCGTTGCACGAAGCGAGCACCCGGAAGCATGGGCTCGAAGTCGCGCCGGTATTTCTCCTGTCCGGTGATCGAGAGCGCACCGAAGGTCCGGCCGTGGAAGGAATCGTACAGGGCCACGGTCTCGAATTTGTCGGGATTCATTCTGCGGCCGTGTGCGCGGATCATTTTGAGCGCGCCTTCCATCGCTTCCGTGCCGGAATTGCAGAAGAATACGCGGTCCATTCCGCTGGCTTTTGCGATGCGCTCCGCTAAGCGGCCCTGATACTCGTGATAGTAAAGATTCGAGCAGTGCATCATCTTCCGCGACTGGTCGCGGATAACGCTCATCAGGCGCGGATGCCCGTGCCCAAGCGCGTTAACGCCGATCCCGGCCATCAGATCGAGATAGCGCTTGCCCGCGGTATCATACAAATAACAGCCTTTTCCGCGAGCGAGCACCAGCGGATAGCGCGCATAATTCTGTAGCAGGTACTGCTTTTCCAGCGCGACGACGGGGTCGAGTTTATTGGCGGCTTCTGGAATGGTAGCCGCGGGCATGGACGTTTCCATCTCCCTATTTTAGGCGTATTGGAGGGCGCCACAGGAGGCCGCGCCCCTCCGCAGTCAGGAATAACCGCCATGACGTTCCGTTGTGGCGCATTTATTTGGAGGGTTGTGTGACGAAGCGGGACATCGCCGCGGTGGTCGATCACACTCTGCTGAAGCCGGAGGCGACGGAAGCGGAGATACGCAAGCTCTGCGACGAAGGGCGCGAGTACCGGTTCGCCAGCATCTGCATTAATCCATACTGGGTTCGCCTTGCAGCCGACGCGCTCTCGGGTTCAAGCTTGCCTGTGTGCACGGTAGTGGGTTTTCCGCTGGGCGCAAGCGCGACCTGCTCAAAGGTCAACGAAACCAGGACCGCGATTCAGCAGGGCGCAACCGAAATCGACATGGTCATCAACATTGGCGAGCTGCGCGGCGGCAATCGCGAGGCGGTCCGCGGCGATATTGAGGCAGTCGCCGCCGCGGCGCACGAAAGCGGCGCGATTGTTAAGGTGATCATCGAAACCTGTCTGCTGGATGAGGAACAGAAGAAAACCGCGTGTATCCTGGCTAAGGCCGCCGGGGCCGATTTCGTTAAGACTTCGACTGCATTCAGCACGCGCGGAGCCACCACGGAAGATGTGGCGCTGATGCGCCAGGCGGTGGGCCCCGGCATGGGCGTCAAGGCGTCGGGCGGCATCCGCACGCTCGAAGATTTGAAAAAAATGCTTGCGGCGGGCGCGACGCGAATCGGAACCAGCTCAGGCGTTAAGATTGTCGAGGCGCTATGACGCAGCCCCGCAGAGCCCAAATTCGTTTCCGGGAGCGAGCCGAGCTTCTCGACTTCCTGCTCGAGGTGTCTCGTATCACCGCGGAAACGCTGGACCTCGACAAGCTCCTGGAAAACGTCGCAGCGATCGTGAAGGAAGTAGTGCCTTACGATCTTTTCGCCATCCTGCTTTGGAATGAGCGGACGCAAGGCCTTTTCATCCGCCATTCGATCGGCCATCGCGAGGAGATCGTGCGGAGTCTCACCGTTCCGCTCAATGAAGGAATCACCGGCAGGGCTGCCGGCACTCGCGCGCCCATCCTCGTGGACGACGTTACGCAAGATGCGCATTATCTGAACGCGCTCGATGCAGTCCGCAGCGAGCTTGCAGTTCCGATGGTCGCGCGCGGAAAGCTGGTGGGAGTAATCGATCTGCAGTCCACGCGCGTGAAGGCGTATAGCGAGCACGACCGCAGCATGATCCGGCTCATCGCCGCGCGGGTGGCCGCGTCGATCGACAACGCGCGGCTGTACCGGCGTGTGGAGCGCCAAAACCGCACGCTGAAAACACTCGCGAGCCTCTCGCAGGAGTTCAGCTCGATACTCGATTTGGATCAGCTGCTTTCGAAGATCGCCGCCGGCGTTCGCGCGCTGATGGCGTACGACGCGTTCAGCATCTACTTGGTGGATGCAGAGAAAAGAGTGCTGCGGCACCGCTTCAGCGTCCGATACGACCAGCGTGTCCAGCTTGATAATATTCCGCTCGGCAAGGGGATCACCGGCGCGGCGGCAGAGCTGCGCCAATCCGTACGCGTTTTAGACACCGGGGCCGATGCGCGCTATATCGCGTCCTATCCCGGAATCCGGTCGGAGCTGGCCGCTCCTTTGGTGGTCCACGATCGGACGGTAGGCGTTCTGGACGTCGAGAGCGAGCGCATTGCGTACTTCACCGAAGATCATCAAAGGGCGCTGATGCTGTTGGCGTCGCAGATCGCGAGCACGGTGGAAAACGCGCGGCTGTATGAAGAAGTTGCGCAGCGCGAGCAGCGGATGGAGCAGGATCTGAA
>JAFAQY010000025.1 GCA_019261985.1 Bryobacterales bacterium
TCTATGCACGAAACGGCCAAACAAAACAACAACCTATAGGAGGAGAGCAGAACTAGTCGGATCTCAACAGCTTTCCCCGACTACAGATCGGATATCAGAACCGCGCAGGAGGAATGGTCTGCGCGCATAATTTAGGTGGCAAGCCGCCGTAGGATGGCATCCTGCCCCACGCAAACTACGGTAGTCTGTAAGATATTCTGTAAGGCATGGGGACTATAACGGAATCCAATATCGATATTGATTTTTCTTCAGACACTTCCACACCGCCGCCGGGCCTGGATTTAAACCCGGAGCACCTCGAGTTCGGCCGCGTCGTTGCACCGTTATGGTTTCGTTCCTGGTACCGCGAGGGAGCATGGGATGCCGGCAAAGTTGAAAAATGGAACCCCATTGAACTTCATCCTGCCGCGCTGGTTCTGCACTATGCCCAATCGATTTTCGAAGGCCTTAAAGCCTATAAGGCGCCGGACGGCTCGGCGCTACTGTTCCGCCCCGGAATGAATGCCCGGCGAATGATGCATTCCGCGGCGCGCATGGCGATGCCGCCGTTTCCCGAGCATGCCTTCGTCGAAGCCATCCGCACTCTGGTGGACTGTCAGCGCAAATGGATTCCCGATGCGCCCGGTTCGCTCTACATCCGCCCAACCATGATCGGAACCGAAGCTTGCATCGGCGTGCGCGCGAGTCACGAATATCTCTTCTACATAATCGTGCTTCCTTCCGGAAGTTATTTCCCGGGTCTGCCGCCCGGCAAAACCGGGACAGTTAAGGTGTTGGTTTCCGAAACCGTCGGGCGCGCCGCCCGCGGCGGCACCGGTGACGCGAAGGCGTCGGCGAATTATTCCGTCACGTTGGAGGTCATCGAAGCGGCGAAGAAAAAGGGTTGCGCGCAGGTTATGTTCCTGGACTCCAGCGGGCATCGCACGGTTGAGGAGATGGGCGGGATGAACGTTTTCTTCCTGCGAGGCGACACCCTTATTACGCCGCCGCTGACAGGCACGCTCCTTGCGGGCATTACGCGCGATAGCATCCTGAAGCTTGCACCCGCCCTGGGAATCGCCGTCAAGGAAGAGATCATCCCCTTTGACGATCTGATCGCGCATGTCAAATCTGGCCAGGTTCGCGAAGCGTTTGCCTGCGGAACGGCCGCCGTGATCACCGGAATCGAGTCCTTCTTCCTCGAAGGCGGCGGCTCCGTGCGTGTAGCCGATGGGCAGGTCGGGCCCGTGACTCACCGGTTATTTGATGCGCTGCGCAGCATCCAATACGGAGTCTCGAAAGACCCTTTCGGCTGGGTCGTGAAAGTTTAGCGGGGCCGCGGATGCGCGCCTAAGCGAACACATCACAATTCGTCGCGCCTGTTACAATTCCGCTTGCCTTTGGGTCAAAAAGCGATATTCTAAATTCTGGTTAGTTCGCGAGCGGGATTGATCGCCAACACCTGGAACCACCGAGGAGGTTGACTTAATGATTGAGTATCGACTTTCTGTCGATGACGAAGAGATCGACGACTACGATGAAGAGTCCAGTATCAATGTCGATGACGATCTCGGCGAGTACGGAATAGACGAGGACGAGGATGATGAGGTGGAAGAAGCCACCATCGTCACCGAGAGCATAGAGATTCCTTTGGGCGCCCCGGAAACTGCGCGCGCGGAGGCAGGTCCCGCCGCGGAAGCTGCACCCGCAAAGAAGCCGGTGAAGAAAGCCGCGCCGGCTAAGAAAGCTGCTGCGAAAAAGTCTGCGCCGAAGAAGGCCGCCGCGAAGAAAGCTCCAGCCAAAGCTGCGGCGAAAAAAGCCGCTCCTAAGAAAGCCGCGAACAAGGCAGCGGCAAAGAAAGCGGCTCCGAAGAAAGTAGCCAAGAAAGCCGCTCCCAAAAAAGCGGCCAAAAAAGCCGCATCGAAGAAGGCTGCGGCCAAGAAAAAACGCTGAGTGTTTCAGCCCGCCGTGGGGCAGACTTTAGCCTGCGGCGGGCTTCAGCCCGCCTGAGCGGTTACGCGGATCGGCCTCCATTCACGGCTTTGCGGCAACGCTCAAATAGCTGCAGAAGCGCATCTACCTGTTCCTCCGTTGTTTTCGGGGCTTTTCCGCCGAACCCTGCTCCTCCCGCGCTCTTTCCCAAACCAGTGGTGGCCGCGATGAAGCGGGTCAGCTCCAAAGCAACCTCATCTTTGTTCATCCCGGCTGGCGGCCGCTCCGGAGCGCGTGTTGATTCCTTTTCGTCATTCATATACTCTCTAAGTTACTCTACGCATGACTGCGGCGTCAGCAAATTACTATCCAGGTAAATGCCGGTAGACGCCCGCCGCATGCTGCGGAAAATGCGCGGCGGCTCACAGGCACATTTGATGGAGGCTTCTGACGGCCATCACTACGTCGTGAAATTTCAAAACAATCCGCAGCATCGCCGTATCCTCATTAACGAGTGGCTTTCGGCAACCTTTCTCCGCTTCCTCGGGTTTTCGACTCCAGCCACCGCTATGGTCCGTATCGGGGGGGAATTCCTGGAGAACAACCCCGACGTTTACATGCAGCTCGGCACTCAACGATTCCTTCCAAATCCGGGCTGGCATTTCGGTTCTCGCTTCCCAGGCGACCCCGGCCGGATGGCCATCTATGACTTTCTTCCTGATGCGCTTCTGACGAAAATTGAGAATTTGAATGAGTTCGCCGGTATTCTGGCGTTTGATAAATGGACCGGCAACGCGGACGCGCGGCAGGCGATATTTTTTCGCGCCAAGCTGCGCGAGCCCATTAGCCGCGAACGGGAGCGAACGGCTCAGCCGCCTTTGGGATTTGTCGCCCAGATGGTGGACAATGGATATGTATTTGAGGGGCCGAACTGGCGGCTGTCGGGGTCAGCGATTCAGGGCTTGTATTTCCGCCCTCTGGTATACCGTTCGGTGCGCGGGTGGGTTGATTTCGAGCCGTGGTTGGAGCGGATTCGCCATTTCCCCGAAGAAATTGTCGATCAAGCACTGAAGGAAATTCCTGCCGCATGGGTGGAGGAAGACGGAGAGGAACTGGAGCGCCTGCTGGAAAAGCTCCTGGCGCGCCGGAAGCGCGTGCCGGATTTAATTGAGGATTGCCGCAAGGCTCGCACCGATCCGTTTCCAGCCTGGAAGCGCAGTTAAGTAAAAGAAAGATGGCCCTAATCGCGCCGCAAACCCGGGCGGCTGAATTCCGGGAAACGATTGAAAAACGCATCCTCGTGGCCGATGGAGCCATGGGGACGATGCTGTACGCCAAAGGCGCTTTCATCAACCGCTGCTTTGACGAACTGAACCTATCTCTACCCGCCCTTGTGCGCGACGTTCACCAGGAATACATAAGGGCCGGGGCAGAAATTCTGGAGACGAACACGTTCGGCGCGAATCGCAAGCGCTTGGGTGCGTTTGGCTTCGCCGAGAAGGTCCGGCCCATTAATCAAGCCGGGGCGCGGATAGCCAGGGAGGCTGCGCGCGACCAGGCATTCGTAGCGGGCGCCGTCGGGCCGCTCGGAATCAGGATTGAGCCCTTGGGTACGACTACGCTGGAGGAGGCCCGCGCCATCTTCCGGGAGCAGATCAATGCCTTGGTTGAAACCGGCATCGACCTGCTGATGCTCGAAACCTTTCGCCATTTGAACGAGCTCGGCGAAGCTGTTTTTGCGGCGCGCGACGCGGCCGGGCCCGAAATAGCCCTGGCCGCATACGTGAGTATCGAAGACGATGGCACTCTAGCCGATGGCGCGTCCACCGAAGACTTCACCCGGACCATGGATGAGTGGCCGGTCGACATCATCGGGCTGAATTGTTCGTCCGGGCCGAAGGTCATGCTGGAAACCATCGAAAAGATGGTGAATTGGACCGGGAAGCCCCTCAGCGTCTTCCCGAATGCCGGACTGCCTGCTTCCGTGGAAGGACGCAACATCTACCTGTGCTCGCCCGAGTATATAGCCCATTACGCGCGCCGGTTCTTCCGCGCCGGGGTGCGGATCGTTGGCGGCTGCTGCGGTACTACGCCGCAGCATATCAAGGAGATCAAGAGCGAGGCGCGCAGCCTTCAACCGGGCGAAAGCTTCGCGCGGGTTGTCGTCGAACAAGCAAGTGACAAGCCAACAGCTCTCGAGAAAATCCCGGTAGCGAAAAAAAGCCAACTGGGCGCAAAATTGGCGGAGGGCCGCTTCGTCACCTTCGTCGAAATCCTCCCGCCGCGAGGGTTGGACGCCACCAAGGAGATTGAAGGCGCCAAACTCTGCAAGGCGGCGGGCATCGATTGCATCAATGTGCCGGATGGTCCGCGCGCCAGCGCCCGGCTCAGCGCGCCTGTTACTTGCCAGCTAATCCAGCAGGAAGCGGGTATCGAGGCGGTTCTTCATGTCTGCTGCCGGGACCGCAACGTGTTGAGCATCCAGAGTGAACTGCTCGGCGCGCATACCGTAGGCATCCGCAATCTGATCTGCATCACGGGCGACCCACCGCGCATGGGAACTTATCCGGACGCGACCGCGGTCTTCGATGTCGATTCCATCGGACTGGTTGCAATCGTAAACAACCTCAACCAAGGCTTGGACCTGGGCGGCCACCCCATGGGGTCGCAGACGGCCCTGCTGATCGGCGTGGGCGCGAACCCGGGCGCGCTGAACATCGAGGAAGAACTCCGCCGGTTTGAAGCCAAGGTGAAGGCCGGCGCGGAATACGTGGTGACGCAACCGGTGTTCGACCTGGACCTCCTTGAGGCCTTTCTGAAGCGCACGGAACAATTCAAAATCCCCGTAATCGCCGGCATCTGGCCGCTTACGAGCTTCCGGAACGCCGAATTCATGATCAACGAGCTACGCGTGCCCGTTCCGCCGTCCTACATGGCGAGGATGAGCATGGCCCAAAGCGGCGAAGCCGCCCGCGAGGAAGGCGTCGCCATCGCGCGTGAGATGGTCCAGCGGGTGCGGACCATGGTTGCGGGCGTGCAACTCAGCGCGCCTTTCGGACGCTATCCGATGGCCATCGAGGTGGCGGACGCAGTCGGGAACTGACCGGTTCAAGTAACTGGGGCAGGATGCCTGCTGTATCACTAGACTCTGGTTTCTTTGCGCGCTGCGACGATTTCATGCGGCCTGAGCCGTAAGCTGCTGAGAGGTGGGGCAGGATGCCATCCTGCGGCGGCTTGCTAAGCCGCCAAGCCGCTGCTTTCACAGATCGCCCAGCGCGATTGGCAATCCCTCTCGGAGGATAGCATCCTGCCCCACAAACACCTTCATGCTCGCTTGTGGGCTGCATCGTACACCCAACGGTCCGCGAGGACGAAATTAGCCGCCGAGCACAGGACGATACCGGCAGCGGCGGCGGGCACTTCCGGTACTCGAAGACGTTGTACCAGCCAGTACATCAGCATTGTGTTTCCGGCGAGCGAGATCAGACCATTGCCCGCATGAAACCGCAACAGCCGGCCTGCGATTTGGCCCTGGCACTTCATGCAATGATCGCTCCATGTAAAGCGCTCATGCCAGGCGAAATTGTGCAAAATGACGATCTCCACCGCCAGCGGTGTTGCTGCAACGCTTGCCAACCCCAACTGGTTCGTCAAAAAAGATTCCAGCAAGAGTTGAACTGCCGCGCCTATTAGTCCCACTAAGCTGAAGCGAACGAAACGAGATCCCTGCCTGGTCATGGAAGCGTTTCCTCGCGGTAAAGCAGCATTGTTTGGCGCACGGCCGCCGACACGAGCATTGCCGCCATGCCGAAGATGGCCAGCAAACCCCCAAAATCGAACAACCGAAACGCCCTGCCAGCCAATTCCACGTGCGGACGTGAAATGACGACTGCATTCCCCACCGCCAACAGAATCCGAATCTCCGTCGGACCAAACATCCCATGAGAAAGCTGAAAGCGCCCGGTCGTGTAAGTCGCGAGATAGCTCTCAATCGAGAGCCCGTAAAAGCACACCAACATACCCGCGGCGATCTTCCAGTCCAGCAGCCCCGACAGCCCAAGTCCGGCCATGAGCGCGAACGCGCCGAACGTGTCGGAGATGTGGTCCACATAGAATCCATAGCGTGGCCGCTGCCGATTCCGTACCCGCGCCAGCGTGCCGTCGAGGCTGTCGCCCAGCCAATTGAAAGCAAGGAAGACATTCACCAGCCATAGAAAATGCCCGTTCTTCGCGGACAAAGCATAACCCGCCCCGGCGAGGATCTGGCAAGCGAGAGCTAATGCCGTCAGATGGTCCGGACCGATCGCCGCCGGCGTCCTTTGCGCCATCCACATTAAAATCCGCTTCTCGATTCCGGCAGTGAGCGCGTTATGGACTCGCACGGCGTTTGTGAAACCGGCGCCATTACCGTTCATCGGCTTGCCTCCCCCGAAGTCCTCGCAACCAGCGCGTTCTTTACTGAGGCCATTGTTGAGGTTAAAAGCTCGCGCGGCAGATCGCTAACAATCGGCATAATCAACCAACCAAACCCTGCCGGAACGTCCCGCGTCAGCGAAACAGCTTCGCACTCGATCGCTAGGCCATCATTCAGTTGGGCAAAACTCCAGTAGGAGTTCAGACGCCAGAGATAGCCGTCGTCCTGCCCTTCCGGCCGGCGTCGTTCGTGGGCGGTCCCCGCATGGTCTACCTGCCAGAAATGCATGCCGCGAGAAAAGCTATAGCCGCGATCGGCGCGAGTGAGTCTGGACTCGATCTTGTATTCGGCATCCAGCACGATTGTGATCACCACCTGTTTCTTAAATCGAACCACAAGAGTGGTCGTGTCTCCAGCGCGCGCCAATACGCGGGACGAAACAACATCTTGCGCGTACTGCCCGGACCATTGATGAAAGCCGTCCAAGACCGCGAGCATCTCTTTCGCAGTCACGTTGGGGGCGAGGGTGTCGGCTCGCCAGTGATGCAGGAGCGCGCCGTCCAGTTGACGTGTCCCTTCGTTTACGCGCTCGGTAAAAATCTCCCCCGACGCCGCTCGGGTCTCGGATCTCCCTCGCAGAGCGGGGTTGTCGTCGAACGCAGCAACATAGGATCCGACGTCCGCATGCTGCCTCCCCAGTCTGGCCTCAACCTCCAGAACATAGCTATTAAAAACGCGACCCGCGGACGGGCTCAATCGCGCAGCGGCGCCGTTGCCCGCGGCTGCAAGGAAAATCGCCATCAGTTTACGTCGCAATTCATCGCCTCCTGAGCAAGAGAATGCGGCCTTGGTGCCGTGCCGCGCAATACTCCGCGGCTCAAACGGCGCTCGTTTGCGAGTCAAACCCCAAGCTGCTGGAAAGCGGCTAGTTACAGCCGCGCATCGAATCGAAGTTGAAGGCTAAACTGAGTCATTGCATGGCTGGTGGCGCCGTAACACGTGTCTTCCGGTTCGGAGTCTTCGAAGCCGACGAATCCGCCGGTGAGTTGAGGAAACACGGCGTCCGTGTGAGACTCCATGCACAACCTTTTCAAGTCCTGGTGATGCTCCTCGAAAAGCCCTCCATGATCGTTACGCGCGAGGAAATGCGAGAGCGGCTTTGGGGATCGCAGACCTTTGTCGACTTCGACCATGGCCTGAACACGGCTGTCAGCAAGGTTCGCGAGGTACTGGGGGATTCAGCCTCCGTGCCTCGATTCGTCGAAACCGTGGCCGGAAAAGGTTATCGTTTTCTTGCGCCCGTCACGGTATGGCAGCCGTCCTCGGACCCGCCAAATGAGTCGGTCGCGGTAGCTGCCGGAATGGCAAACGGAACAGCGGCCTCCGTATCCGTTGAACCGCCGGCGCATTTCGACGCTCCGCCCGAAAAAGGAGCGCCGGAAAATACCACCCGATTCCCTCTGACAACGCCGGAGGACCTCCCTGCCGCCCCACGCAGGCTTGTGCGGATTCTCCTCATCCTGATTCAGGCGATGTACCTGGGGTTCTACTTCGGAGCGCTCTCAAATCTCAATGAAATCCACGACATTTTTTTGGAGGCGCAGCAAGCCCAACCTGGCTGGCTGATGGCCTTGCTGATTACAACGGGCACGGTGCTGATCCCCGTGCGCCTGTTCCTTTTCACAGCAGTAGCGCTCGACTACGTTCATCTACAAGCGAAGTTCGCCAAATTGTTTCCAGCGCTATTGGTCCTGGACTTGCTATGGTCGCTCTCGCCGTTTCTGCTGATCCACCACATTAGCGCTGGATTCGCGCTAGCATTGACCGCGCCGCTAGTCTATGCGCCGTTTGCGCAGCGGTCGTTGATCTTGATGCACTCTCGGTGCGCCGGAGAACGCCATACCAAGCGCCTGGCCTCCGCGGCAGAGCAATCGCGATGAGCGAGAGGCGGGATGTCGACGCCACATGCAGGCGCCTTCGTTTCCAGCCCTTTTTTGAAACAGACATGACATAATCTCGATGTATGGGCTAGAAGACCGATAGCACCCGGGACCACCCGGCACGGAGCCGCGCATGAGCACTTCGGATTCTTCACATCCCGCGGTCAAGCCCAGAAAAACGGCATGGAAGCTTTGGCGCGAGGTGCTCGAACATGGCGGCCCAGGCTTTCTGCAATTTGCAATCACCAATATCTGTAACGCGAAATGCGACTTTTGCGGATTCGCCGTGGATCGTTTCGACCCGCGGCAGCGCCGCAGCGTGACTCTCGACCAAGCCAAAGATGTCATCAATATCGCGGTCCGGAGTCACATCGGCTACGTCGTGTTTATAGGCGGCGAACCGCTGGCGCACAAAGAACTCCGTGGGATGGTCCGACATGCGGCCGAGTCCGGCGTTTCTCCCATGGTCTGCACCAATGGCTCCCTCTGGACCGATGAAAATATGCGCGCCTTCGCGAGCGATGGCTTAAGCAGCGTCATCATGTCGATCGATTCGCACGAAGTTACAAGCCACGAAAAGAACCGCGGCCTGCCGGATGTCTGTGTCAAGATCAAGCACGCTAATGAGGTCTTCATGAAGCTGGGCATCCAGACCACCGCCAGCGTGACTGCGAGCAAGCTGATTGATGACTATGAGAAACTGCCCGCTTTCCTGAAAACGCTCGGGTTCAAGAGTTGCACTTTCAGCTATCCGCTTACATCGCTCGCATCCAGTTATTTAAGTTTTAGCGATTCGAGCCTCGTAAACTACCGGACCGACGAACTGATAAGCGTATTCGAGAAAATCAAACAAATGAAAGCCCACGGCGATTTCCCGGTGGTTAATCCAACCGAATCGCTCTCCGACATGCAGCGGCACCTGCGCAAGCAGCCCGAGAAATTCGGCTGCCTCGGTGGCCACAAATATTTTTACCTCGATTGGAACTTGAACCTCTACCGTTGCCAGGCGTGGGAAACCCCAATGTGCAACATCTACGAGTTCGACGAATCCAAGCTCATCCGGGACGGTTGTACGCGCTGCATGATCGATTGCTATCGCGACCCGAGCGTGCTGCAGTTCGTCGCTGTCAGTGCCGGCGATGCGTATGCGAACCTCAAACGCGGCAAAGTAATCGCGGCCGCCAGAAGCATTTTCGATTGCCGTAACTTCACTTCGCTGAAGGCCGTCTGGCAGGAGCGCAAATGGATCGCAGGCCTATGAGCAAGAGCCGAACCGGGCAACGGCCCCACTCCTCAAAACAAGAACTTCACCGCCAACTGGATCTGTCGCGACGTTCCCACAATCGAGGTAATCTGGCCCGCATTGGAAGCGTTCCCGGGTAAACCCGTCGGAGATCCGGTCAATCCTCCCACCGCGGTGAAAGCGTTCAGCGCCGGGATTCCGAAATTGGAGTGGTTGAAGATGTTAAACACCTCCGCCCGCAACTGTACGTTAAGCCGTTCGAAAATTTTTGTGTCCTTCGATAGCGATGCATCCGTCGATACGTACCCGGGCGCGGTGATCGTGTTCTTCCCCAGGTTGCCCACGGTTCCCGGGGCCGGAAGAGTGAAACAGCCTTTATTGAACCAGTGATTCGGGCTTTGCCCGGCGGTCACATCGCAACCGGCGATCACATCGGGGCGCTGAGAGGAGAACGCGTTCGAAAGCAATCCCCGGTCGTAGCCGATGCCGACCGACATCGGGACTCCCGTGCGCCACAGCTCGATCCCGCTAAGCTGCCAGCCTTCAACCCAGCGGTTCCCGCGGAACGGCAAGATGTAAACGAGATTCAGCGAAAGATTGTGGCGGATGTCAAAACCGCAATTTCCGCGTTCTCGCGATCCATCGAACGGATCGGTCCAGGACGACGTGCCATTGTTCCCGCCCAAGCCGCCATAAGTATAGGCCCCGTCGGTGCAGTGCGAATACACATACGAGAGGTTTCCCAGCAAACCGCTCGATAAGCGGTTATTCCAGCTCATCTGCATCGAGTTGTAATGCGACGAGCTGCCCGGGTTCGTCAATACCAGCGTGCCGAACGCGGGGTTGATGCGTGGATAGGAAATGCCCGTGACGGGGTTGCCGTATTGCCGTTGCCCGTTAGCCAGAATCACCGGTGTTGGCGGGTTGTAATCGCGAAAGCTCAGCAGATCTACTCCGCGGGATCCCACAAACCCCACCGTCAGTACCGAACCCCGAAGGAGTTCGCGCTGAATGTTCAAGTTGTACTGCATCATGTAGGGCGTCTTGTGGATGTTGTAATCCGTGCCGAAAGTCAGGCTCGGCAGCGGCGGAGCCACGCTTCCGGTCTGGAACGGTACTGGAAACAAGGGGTTCTGTTGGTTATACGAGAGGAACGGCGGAGTGCCGACATAACCCGAAAAGAACACATACGTCTGCGCCGGATCATGGAACATGCCGAAGCCCGCTCGAACCGAGGTCTTATGGTCCCCCTTGACGTCGTACGCCAAGCCGAAGCGCGGATCCAAATTCCAGATGTTCGGGTTGGTTCTGAATGCGTGATCCACGTGCGTGAAGCCAGTCCCGAACGGCGGATTTACTACGTTGCTGAGGTTGTTGTGCTGTTCGATGGGGTTCGTCTGGTACTCATAGCGAAGACCCATGTTGATCGTAAGCTTGCGGCTCACCTTCCAATCGTCTTGAATAAACGGCTTCACGCTAAGGTCGCGGAAATCCCGGTTTCCGTACGCCAGCCCCGGGGGAGCGATCGAAACCAGCGAAGGTGATCCGGTTAGAAACGCAACCAGGCTTGGGAACGTAAATTGGCCATTCCAATACGTGTAATTGAAGGAGTTGATCTGGTGCCGCCGGATGTGTATTCCGAAGTTGATGCTGTGGCTGCCCTTGGTCCATAGCAGATCCTCTTCTTCAGTGAACTTGTTCTCCAGGAAACGGAACGGATTCGTGATATTCGCTCCCAAACCGGTTAAACCCGTAACCGCGATGGCCACGTCTTGGCGAGTCGGGAAAGGCTGGAGAATATTGCCCGGCGCAATGTAGGGCTCGGTTTCGGTTTCGAGCGGCCGCGAAAATGAGAAGCTGAACGAGTTCAATAGCGTCGGCGAGAAAATGTGACGCTCCTGGATGGTCGAGAACTGGTTGTGATTGTGATCGTTCACCGGCCACAGCGGTATGGGTGTCGGGAAAACAGCATTGGCAACGTCGGAAACGTATCGCACGAAGACTGAGTCCTTGTTTGAAATCGACCAATCCACGCGGCCGATGACGTAATCTTCGTGGACGATTTGATTCGCCACCGTGGTGGTCGTCCCGATGCCGTTCCCCAGCGGAGCAGTCGCCGCGGGGTAGAGGGCCAGTAGCGGAGCAATGGCGGCGCTCACGGGAACCTGCGCCAGGCCGGTGGCGGAGTTGCAGGCGTAGCCGGTCGCAATCGCGCACGGCACCAGCCCTTGCCGGGCGTTCGCGTCCGGAACGTTCACCAGAGACGTGCCGCCCAGCAATTGTCGAATTCCTTCGTAGTTGGTGAAGAAGAACAGCTTGTCCTTTTTGATGGGTCCGCCGATACTTCCGCCGTACTGGTTTTTACGGAAAGGCGGAGGGGAACTCCGATCGAAGAAGTTTCGGGCATCCATCGAGCTGTTGCGCACGAAGTCGAAAGCCGATCCATGAAAACTATTGGTGCCCGACTTCGACACTGCGTTGACCACCGAACCGTTTCCGCCATATTGCGCGCTATAGGTGTTCGTCATTGTCTGAAACTCGGCGATGGCTTCCACTCCTAATTGCGTGCCGGATACATCGGCTCCCGAGCCGCGTTGCCACCAGTCCTGTAGGTTTTCACCATCCAAAAGAATCGCGTGACCTTCCGGTCGCGCGCCGGAAATCGAGAACGTCGGAGCGCGACCCACCAGGGCGCTCGATCCGCCGGCCGGATAGGAAATAGCTCCCGGCGCTAGCAGAATCAATTGCTCGAAATTGCGCCCGTTCAACGGGAGTTCGCGCATCTGGCTTTCGCCGACCAGTGACGAAACCGTCGACGTCTCCGTTTCCACTTGCGAAACATTGGCCTCTACGTTCACGGTTTCACTCGTCTGGCCCACCGCTAACTGAAAGTCCGCCACGGGCGCCGCGCCGACCTCCAGGACGATGTTCTTCTTAACTATGGTTTGGAAACCCATCTTGCTGGCCTGAACTTCGTATTCGCCAATAGCCAGATCGGGTATGTTGTAGCGTCCTTGAGAGTCGCTCTGCGTGGAGCGCGTGATACCGGTGCGGTCGTTCTTCGCGCTGATCGCGGCTGCCGGAATGGATGCGCCCGTCGTGTCGGTTATGGTCCCGGTGATGGTGGCTGTCGCCGCTTGTCCCCACAGGCTTACCGAGCCGAGGCAGACAAATAGGCACACAAGAACTGCTTGGAGTCTCATGAATCCCCCCTGAATAGCGGCCATTATATCTCAAAGCCTAATATAAAGAAGTGGCGCTAAAAGGGAACTTGGACCGAAGAAGCGTCGTACAGTTGGAAGAGGAAAAATAACAAAAATGAGGAAAGCTGTGATTCTCTCGCTGCTGATGGTCGGCGCTGCCGTCGGTCAGGGTCTCTCGTTTGAAGTAGCCACTATTAAGCCGGCGCCCCCTTTGGACCCTCAGGCAATCCTCGCGGGCAAGATGCATGTAGGGATGCAGATTGATGGGGCTCGTGTCGACATCGGCGGCGGCATTCCCTTCATGCTCATCATGCAAGCGTTCGACCTCAAGATGCATCAGATCCAAGGGCCGGACTGGATGCTCAAAGATCCGCCACGTTTCGACATCCTTGCGACGTTGCCGGAGGGCGCGAAACCAAATCAGGTCCCCGAGATGCTTCAGAACCTGCTGAAGGATCGCTTCGGGCTGAAATATCACATGGCCAAGCAGGAAAAGGACGCCTACGCGCTGGTCGTGGGTAAGCAACCCTTGAAGTTGGAGCAGGTGGAGATTGAAGAAGCCAAGCCGGCCGATCCGTCAGCCGCTGCCCCGGAGCCGCCCAAAGGAGCGCAGGTCATAAAAATTCCCGGGGGCGGGCAGGCGACCGTCACACCCACGGGAGGCTTCGCCATGAACATGCGCCCGCAAGCTGGTGCAAAAGGAATCGGAAATATCCGGATGAAGATGGATGCTCCCACTCCGGGCGCTAATCCAATGGATATGAAGATGACCATGGAGATGGAAGCCACAATGGATGCCTTCGCCGGCCAACTTTCCGCTCTGCTCGATAAACCCGTGGTAGACATGACCGAGCTCAAGGGCGGCTACAAGTTGCCCTTGGAGATGGGCCTCGCGGATCTCATGGGTGTAGCTCAGAAGCTTGGCGGTGCTATGGGAATAAACCCGGGCGCAATGGGCGGCGCCCCTGCGGCAGGGCCGGCCTTTGCCGCCTCCGACCCGGCCGGTAATTCATCGCTCAAGGACTCGGTGCAGAAACTCGGGTTGCGGTTGGAGCCGCGCAAGCTGCCGATCGATGTGATGGTGATCGACCACATTGAAAAGAATCCCACCGATAATTAGGCCTCAGCGTTCCCTGCAGGCTAGTGGGCCGTTTGACTCTCGACACGTTTTCGAATATCGGTCTTGCGGATGTTCAGCAGACCTTCCGATCCGCTACTGTCGCCAGTTTTTGGGAACGGCGCATCATTGCGATCGCGACCGGCCGCCGTTAATGGCCCTCAAGCACGTAAGCGCACCGACGTCGAGCCTGAACCGCCTGATCCCTTGTTAAAATAGCCCGAGACACTTGTCCTTTCAGGAGACAATCATGCACGCACGCAGGGTCACTATCTGGTTGACCGCTTGGTTCGCAGCCGTTTTCTTTTTTGCCTGGTTCGCTCTCGGCCAATCGGGCCGCCGGGTCGACGACGCAGCCATTCGCAACGCCTCCAAAACCGGCGAGGAATGGCTCACGTATGGCGGCAATCCGCAGGAGCAGCGCTACAGTCCGCTCAAAGTTATCGACACTTCAAATGTCGGCCGCCTCGGCTTGGTGTGGTCTTATGAAGCCGGCCAAGGCGGAGGCGGGCAGGAAGCCACTCCCATGGTTTCGAACGGAACCATCTATAGCATCACCAACTACAGCATTGTGTTCGCCGTCGATGCGCGCACGGGTAAGGAGAAGTGGCGTTGGGATCCGGAATACAACAGGGTCACTGTGGTTCCGAAGATCTGTTGCGGAATCGTAAATCGCGGCTTGGCCATTTACGACAACAAGGTCATCGCGCCGGTCAATGACGGCCGCTTGGTCGCCCTGGATGCCGAAAGCGGCAAGCCCGTTTGGGAAGCGCGCGTCGCCTACCCGCAGGATAACTACACGCTCACCATGGCTCCGCGAATCGCGAAAGGAAAGGTGATCATCGGGGTAAGCGGCTCCGAGTACCCGGTCCGCGGATTCTTCGCTGCCTACGACGCCAAAACCGGCCAGTTCGCCTGGCGCGACTACACCGTCCCGGGCGATCCTTCCAAGCCGTTCGAGAACGAAGCCATGCGCAAAGCCGCGGCTACCTGGGATAAAGACTCATGGAAAATGGGCGGCGGCGCCACGGTATGGGATGGAATGGCGTACGATCCCGACCTGAATCTGCTTTACGTCGGCACCGGCAATGCGGGGCCGTGGCCGGATGAAATCCGCAAGTCCAACGGCCGCGATAACCTTTACGCGGCTTCCGTACTCGCCGTGAATCCCGATAACGGCGAAATGAAATGGTATTTCCAGATGGTGCCCGACGATTCCTGGGATTACGACAGCGTTCAACAATTGATGCTGGTGGATCTCAATATTAAAGGGCGCATGCGCAAAGTCATCATGCAGGCGAACAAAGATGGGTTCTTTTATGTCATTGATCGCCAGAACGGTGAATTCATTTCCGGACAGCCCTTCGTGCAGGTGAGCTGGGCGAAGGGTCTGGACGAGAAGACGGGCCGGCCAATCGTCACTCCCGAAGCGAAGTATGGCAAAGATTCGGTGATGATCACTCCCGGCGCGGGCGGCGCGCACAACTGGGCTCCGATGTCCTTCAATCCGGCGACGGGATTGGTCTACATCCCGTCTTCAAACGGCGGCATGGGCTACGCGGTCCAGCAGGATTTCAAATATGACCCCGCTCGTCAGAACATGGGAATCTCATTTAATTTCGGCCCTCCCGGCGGCCGCGGAGGACCCGGCGGTCCTGGCGGAGCCGCTGGGCGAGGAGGGACCAATGTTACTCCTGAAGTGGCCGCCGCCGCCGCAGCCGCTCCGCCGCCACCTCCCGCGCCTGCGCCCCCAAAGGGTCCGGTGTTGCCGTTAATCGGTCCTCCGCCCGCTGAGGAAGGCGGCCGTGGACAGTTGCGCGCCTGGGATCCTGTGATGCAACAGAAGCGCTGGGATGCGCCGATTGGAGGCGGCATCGGCGGAGGCACGATTACCACAGCGGGGAATCTGGTGATTCAGGTCAGCTCCACCGGCCACCTGCTGGCCTATAGCGCCGATAAAGGCGAGAAGCTGCTCGATATCAACACCGGGCTTCGAAGTTCCATGGCGCCGCCGATCACGTATGTGCTGGATGGCAAGCAATACATTGCCTTCATGGGCGGACAAGGCATAGTGCAAGGCCGCGGGCCAGGCGCCGGAGCTGGCCCTGGTGGACCGGGCCCGGGTGGACCGGGTCCTGCGGGACCTGGCGCTGGCCCCGGAGCGCCGGCGCCGGCAGCAACGCCTGCTCCCGCGGATCAAGCGCCAGGACGCGGCGGCAACACCGCAGCCAACGTGATCATGCCGAAGCTGCTAGTATTCGCTCTCGATGGCAAAGCCCCGCTCCCGGATCCAGTCCAGTAGAATCGCCGGAGCCGTTTGACCATCCGCGTAAAGGTGATCGCCCGCAGCGCAAAAACCGAGCTTGCGGGCGAGCTCCCGGACGGCACATTAAAAGTGAAGGTCGCCGCCCCTCCTGAAAAAGGCAAAGCAAACCAGGAGTTGTGCCGCTTTCTAGCGGCGCATTACGGAATCCCAAAAAACGGCGTAAGTATCGTAAGCGGCCACACGGCAGCATTGAAACGAGTAAAACTGAAACTGATAGCTGAAAACTGAAAACTGAAAACTGAAAACTGAAAACTGATAACTGATAACTGATAACTGATAACTGATAACTGATAACTGATAACTGACAGCTACAATAGTACGTGTCTCCCTCCACCACCGCCTTCGTTGAGCAAAATCGCGACCGGCTGCTCGAAGAACTGAAACAGTTTTTGCGCATCCCGAGCATTAGCGCGCAGCCCGCGCATGCCTCCGACGTCCGGCGCGCCGCCGAGTTCGTCGTTTCGAGTTTGCGCTCCGCGGGGCTGGAGAACGTACAGATTATCCCCACCGCGGGGCACCCCCTGGTCTACGCGGATTGGTTGCACGCGCCCGGAAAGCCGACCGTCCTGTGCTACGGGCACTATGACGTCCAGCCGCCCGATCCGCTGGATGAATGGATTTCACCGCCCTTCGAGCCGACCGTACGCAACGGCAATCTGTACGCCCGCGGCTCGGCGGATGATAAAGGCCAAGTCTATTCGCAGATCAAAGCCGTGGAAGCGCTGCGCGAGGTCAACGGCAAGCCTCCCGTGAATCTGAAATTCCTGATTGAGGGCGAAGAGGAGACTGGCGGCGAATCCATCGCTAAATATGTCGCCGACAATGCCTCAAAACTAAAAGCCGATGTAGCGTTAGTGTCCGATACCGAGCTATACGCGGAGGGCATTCCAACGTTGTGTATTGGACTTCGTGGGCTGATTTATACGGAGATCGAGGCACGCGGGCCGTCGCGAGATCTTCATTCCGGCATGTACGGCGGCGCGGCGCCGAATGCGATCTTCGGCTTGATCGAGCTGCTGGCAAAAATGAAGGACGCCAACGGTCACATCAATATCCCGGGGATGTACGACGACGTTCGCGCGCCCTCGCCCGAAGAGAAGCGTAGCTGGTCGATTTTACCTTTCGATGAACGCGAGTTCTTAAAGAACGAAGTCGGCTCGAAGTGCCTTACCGGCGAGCCCGGCTTTTCGGTATTTGAGCGTACATGGGCTCGGCCCACGCTCGAAGTCCACGGGATCGCGGGAGGCTACACCGCGCCCGGCGCGAAGACGGTGATACCGGCAAAGGCGACCGCGAAGGTCAGCATGCGGATGGTTCCCGACCAGAAGCCGGAGAAGATTCTGGCTGCTTACAAGCAGTTCGTAAAAGAGAATACGCCCGCGGGCATTGAGACCGAAGTCCGCCTGCTGAGCGCGGGCCCGGCGATCATGGTGGATCCCAGTCACCCGGCCATCCGCATTGCCGCCAATGCCTTCTCCGAAATTCTCGGCCGCGAGACGGTTTTTATTCGCAGTGGTGGCTCGATTCCCATTGTGGGCGATTTCGCCAAACATCTCGGGATCCCGACCATCCTGATGGGTTTCGGCCTCCCCGACGATGGACTGCATTCACCCAACGAGAAGTACAAAATCGCGAACTACTACACAGGGATCATGACGATTGCCCACTTCCTGGAACAGTACGGAGAACAATACGGCAAATGAGGTAAGCGCCGCGCCGCCCGCGCATACCGAACGCCTGGTGCGATCCGCGGGCGTTGTTTCGCTTTCGGTTTTCGTTAGCCGTATCACGGGCCTTCTGCGCGAGAGCATCATGGCGCGCCTCTTCGGCGCGGGCTTGATCTATGACGCGTTCATGCTGGGTTTCCGCATCCCCAACCTGACGCGCGATCTCTTCGCCGAAGGAGCGCTTTCCAGCGCCTTCGTCCCCACGTTTACCGACTATCTGACCACTCGAAGCAAAGAAGAAGCGGCGCGTTTGGCGAACCTTGTCGGGACGGCGTTGATCGTGATCGTCGGTGGGTTATGCGCCATCGGCATCGTCTTCGCGCCCGCGCTGGTGCATCTATTTGCGCCCGGATACGCCGCCGTTCCCGGAAAATTCGAGCTCGCCGTCACCATGACGCGCATCATGTTCCCGTTCCTGTTGCTGGTGGCGCTTGCGGCGCAAGCGATGGGCGTGTTGAATGCCTCGAACCGCTTTGGCGTGCCGGCGATGGCATCGACATTTTTTAACATCGGCTCGGTGGGTTTCGGAATTCTGCTCGGCTTCTGGTTGGGGCCGCCGCTTCATCTTTCGCGAATTGAGGGAATGGCGATCGGCGTTGTGCTGGGCGGCGCGCTCCAACTGTGCTGGCAACTTCCGAGCTTGCATCGCCTCGGCTACCGCTTCTGGCCGGTTCTCGACTGGTCGGACTCAGGATTGATCCGCATCTTGCGTCTAATGATTCCGGCAATCCTCGGTAATGCCGCCGTGCAGATAAACGTGCTCGTGAACACGAATTTCGCCTCCACGATCTTCGATCCACAACGCGGCTTCGATGGCCCGGTGAGCTGGCTGAGCTACGCGTTCCGTTTTATGCAGCTTCCGCTGGGGCTTTTCGGAGTAGCGATGGCGTCCGCGACGCTGCCGTCCATTTCACGAAGCGCGGCGCAAGGCAAGATGGACGAATTCCGCAGAACGCTCTCGCACTCGCTCGGGATGGTGTTCCTGCTGACGCTGCCCTCCTCGGTGGGCTTGGTGGTGCTTGGGAAATCTATCATCGGCGCTATCTACCAGGCCGGCCGTTTCCAGCTTTACGATACGCAGCAGACCGCGCTCGCGCTCTCCTATTACGCGATCGGATTGACGGGCTACGCCGCATTGAAGGTTTTGACTCCCGCTTTCTATGCGCTCGGCGATGCGCGCACTCCGATGCTGGTCAGCCTTGGCTCAATCGCTGTAAACTTCGCCATGGCGACGACGATGATTCGCGTCGCGGGTCTGAGGCATGCGGGGCTCGCGCTGTCCACTTCGGCCGTAGCCTTGTTTGGGTTCGTCGTGTTGTTTGTAATTTTGCGAGCGCGCATCGGCGGCATTTACGGACGCGCCTTGTTGGCGCAAGTTGGGAAAATAGGCGCAGTTTCGGCCGCAATGGCCGCCGTGGTTGCCGTTTCGAGCCATTTCGTGGAACAAGCCGCGGGTGTTTCAAAGCTTGCTCGGCTGGCCGATTTAGCCATTTCAATTCCGTTGGGCTTGGTGGTTTATTATGGCGGGTGCCGTTTGTTGGGCGTGAGCGATATCGACATGGCGGTGCGGGCATTCACCGCGCCGCTTCGCCGGCGGTTCAAAAATCGATCTCTTTGAGCAATGAGGTGCTGGGTTTTATTTTTCGCTCTCCCTTGTGCCGCGCAGCCGCAGACCTCCGCCGCTTATGTGGAGCAAGCGGCGGCGCATCTACAAGCCGGCGAGATGCAGCTCGCGATCAATGCGTACTCGCGGGCTATCCGGTTGAGGCTCGATAACGACAAAGCCTGGGCCGGACGCGGCCGCGCATATTCTCAGCTCGGCCGTTATAGCTCTGCCATCGACGATTTCGATCAGGCGGTTCGATTGAATCCGGCGAACGTGGAGGTTTATGTGGATCGCGGCTATGCCTATGGGCGATTGGGCGAATTCGCGAACGCTATTCAGGATTTCAACCGCGCTCTGAAAGCCGAACCCGGGGACGTGCGCGCCCTATCGTTACGCGGAACCGCTTACTCGGTGACGGGAGAGCAGCAATTGGGGTTTGAGGACCGGCAAGAGGTGCTCAGGCTGGCGCCAAACTGGGCGGAGGCGTATATCGCGCGCGGCAGCTCGTATCACGAATTGGGTCAGCACGCGCAAGGCTTCGCCGATTACGACAAAGCCATCGATCTTGAACCGGATTTGGAAGCTGCGTGGATCGCGCGCGGGGCCGCGTACCTGGTGCTCGGGCAGTACCAGGAAGCCATTCGCGATCTCAATCACGCGCTGGAGTTGAAGCCCAGCGACGAGGGAGCCAAGGTCGCATTGGCGCAGGCGCAAGCAGCGGCGGCGCTGGCCCGTGCTCCGGTCGCGCAGCCCGCGGCGGAGCCGCCGAAACTCGAAGCACCGCCAGCACCGGCTCCCGTTGAGCCTGCGGCTCCGGCAGAGTCTGTTGCTACCGTACCGCCTTCCGCTCCCGCGCCGGTTCCTTCGACTCCATCGCCAGCGGCGCCCAAACCTTCGCGCGAATCCGCGCCACTTCACAACCAGCGCGGCCGCGACCTCTTGACAGCCGCCCGATATCGGGATGCCATCGACGAACTCAATGCTGCAATTGCCGCGGACCCGAAATTCGCTATGGCCTACAACGCCCGCGGCTTTGCGTTCTACATGCTCCGTGATTATTCAAACGCCATCGCCGATTTCGATAAAGCCATCGGCCTGAACCCGGGCTATAAAAACGCCATCGACAACCGCGCGGCCGCGGTCAAAGCGCAATCCACACGCTGACATTACGCCAGCGTCGCCTTTAGCATGGTGTAGGAATGGGGCGGGAAGCTGTAGCGTAACAAGCTCTTTTCCGCCTTTGTGGAACGCTGTACTGTCTTCACGGCCGTGGAGTCGAAGCTGTTTTCCGCTTTAATATCGCCGGCATTCACTTCGGAAACCTCCACCGGACCCGAAAACTGCTTGTCCTCGAGCTCGATATCGGTTTCCACCGGCTGATCTCGATGCCGGTTGACGACGTTAATCACCAATGTGCGGTCATCCAGCGCTGCCGAGGCGTCCAGATGCGGCACTTCGCCGAACGTGCGGTGGGGGTAGGTTGGACCTTTTACCAGCAGCTCCATCGCCTTCCCCTTTGTATTGTTCGCAAATAGCGCCAGCGGGTAATAAATCGTCTGCAAAAACATCCGTTTTTCATCCGTGAAAATCGGCGCGATCACATTCACCAGCTGTGCCATGTTGGCGATCTTGATAATGTGCGCATTGTTCACGAACGTGTTCAGGAACGTGGCCACCACAAGCGCGTCCTCCAGGTTGTAGCGCTCTTCCAGAATGTTGCGTCCGCGCTGCGAGTTTCCGCGCGCGCGATACCACACGTTCCATTCGTCCCAGGCGATGTAGACCTTACGGCTCCGGGGTTGGCCGGACATCACTCCGTTGATCACGCCTTCCGTGATCTTGATTCGCTCGTTTAACAGCAGCGAATCGGCAAGAAAATCTCCGAAATCGTTCGCTGTATTTCCGACATACATGTGAAGCGACAGATAATCGGCGTGCGTTTTCAGGAAATCGAGCACCGTTCGATTCCAGCCGATCCAGTCGATGCCGTTTGTGTAATTAGACGAGCCTGCCGCAATGAGCTTTATATTCGGATCGGTCCACTTCATTAGCTTGGCGGCTTCCAGCGCGAACTTGCCGTAATCCTCCGCGCTCCGGTGTCCCATTTGCCAGGGGCCATCGATCTCATTGCCCAAACCCCAGTACGTCACCTTCCACGGATCGCCGCGGCCATTCTCTTTTCGCAGACGTGTCATCGCCGTATCCTGGGAGGAGTTCACGTACTCCACCCATTGCTGAGCCTCTTCCCAAGTCCCGGTGCCGAGGTTCGCGCAAATATACGGCTCCGTGCCGAGCATCTCGCAGTAGTTCAAGAATTCGTGCGTGCCGAAGCGGTTGCTTTCGACAGTGCCCCACGCCATCTCCAGCCGGGGAGGCCGCTTATCGCGAGGTCCGATGCCGTCCTTCCAATGGTAGTTGGACGAAAAGTTGCCGCCAGGCCAACGCAGGATAGACACGCCGAGTTTCTTCGCGGCATCCAAAACGTCGCGCCGATAACCGTTGGCGTCCGAAAGCGGAGAATTCTCCGCGAAGATTCCGCCCTCAATGCAGCGCCCGAGATGCTCGGCGAAATTGCCATAGATTTTCGGATCGATGTCATCGATCACGCGCTCGGTATCGATCTTGATATGCGCGCGCGGCGGCGCTTGCTGGCCGCGCAGAACCCAGGGCCCGGCGATCAATACCTTTGAAAAGGAGCGCCGGGAGAGGGCTGTAAGGTTCTTCATGCGTAGCCTCCTACTTGCAGATAGACATGGCCGCGAAAAGCTAGCCTCTGGGGATTGTTGCATAGACACGAGCTGTAGAACAATGGCAGAAGCTGCCGTACAGCCCACTGTGGGCAGCCGTCAGGTTATGGCGGGCTTTAGTCCGGGCCATGGCTGCTATCCGAACCGGAGCGCCGCGACTTCTGGGAGATCTGTGAAGATCGCCGTCAAGTGCTCGATGATCCTGACTTCGTAGTTGCCAGTTTCTCGCTGGCACGAGGGTCGCCGATCCCACACTGGCTTATGGCATCCTCGACCGGCTGGTCCACAATGCGCACCGCATCGAGGTGCGAGGCGACTCGATGCGAAGAAACGAAGCAAGATTGGAGCATTAAATTGATGAGTTGGCGACCCGTCGCGCACTGTTTGTTTCAGAGATAGCATGGCTTATATGTGGAAGAGTGTAATCGGCGTCATTCTCGTAATGGTTTGCATCCACGCCCAGGCACTTCAGGATCTATTGCTCCCGCAGGCGAGGCACATAACTGGCGTGGTTATCGATGCAGGAGGAAAACCAGTCGTCGACGCCCGTATCGACCACACCAATGATCGCCAGCAGGGATACCAAACGGACTCGGAGGGCCGATTCGAATTGGATACAAGGGCACCGATCCTTATAGTCCGCAAAGCAGGGTTTCGAAGTGAGTTAGTACGGACACAAGAGGCGACGGGGTCAACAGTCATCCTTCAGAAGCTGAGTGAAAACCGAGGCTTCCCAACCTGCTCAAACAGCGGACAGTATGACGGTATCGATGGATGGGGAGCGTCGTTTCAGTTTCCGAGAATCCTACGTGTAAAAGCGAGTCGCCCTGCCCAGGATGCTGACTACGGAGCGCGAAATTACTACGTCGAAACTAAACAGGGGCCAAAGGGAATCACGCATGGCAGTGGACCACTCTGGAGCTTCGGGACGCCATCGGATCAAGACGTATGGCGGTCCGTGAAATACGAGGAGGCCACTTACGATGTCCAAGGCCAAATGATCATTGATGCACGAGGCCAATTGCCAAACGGTAACCGGTGGCGGAGCCTCGGCAAGTTTGGCGAATCCGCCTCATATTCCAACATAGACGAGACAACAGCCAAGATCCTCGATCAGTTTCTCGATGGCGCTTGCCTAAAGTCCACACCGCGCCGATAACCGTTTCGCTGGGGATCGGTCACGCGAAGTTCCGCGAGGCGAGCAGAAATCCCGCGCGTAACCTTTGGCGCGTAGCGAAGTAACCTACCTGCGAGGTACGCCGGCATGTCCCTCAGAACACTTGCATCCAACTTGCGCCAAGCCGCCCGGGCGCTGGAGAAAACGCCTGCATTCAGCATCACCGTGCTGCTTACACTGGCGTTGGGAATCGGCGCGAATAGCGCGGTGTTTTCGGTTATTGACGCTGTCCTGTTGCGCCCGCTGCCCTTTCCGGACGCGGACCGGTTGATATTGGTGAAACAGCATAATCCGCGGGTTTCGGAGACTCCAGTGGCGCCCACGCGGCTAACAGACTGGAGCCGGTTCAATGCAACGCTGCAGGCGCTCACCGGTTATTACACACAGGACGATTCGGAGACCTCGGGCGATCTTCCCGAACGGTTAAAGCGAGGCTTTGTAGCTCCCCGGTTTTTGGAAGTGTGGGGCGTCGCTCCGGTTTTAGGCCGGGACTTCCGTCCGGATGAGGAACATTTCGGCGGACCCAATGCCGTCCTCATCAGCGACCGGTTCTGGCGTCGGCGGTTCAACGCGGATCCGAAAGCTCTTGGCCGGCGTCTGCGCGTGGGCGGCTACTCGCTGGCAATCGTAGGCGTCATGCCCGCCTCCTTCGCGTTCCCCGACCGCGACGTAGACCTGTGGTCTCCCAGCCCAATGGATGCCCCGTTCGCGCAAGACCGCAATGAAACTTGGTTTACGGTCATAGCCCGGCTTAAGCCCGGTGTAACGCTCGCGCAGGCGCGCGCCAATCTCGCCGCGGTACAAGCGAGCCTGGGACGGCAATATCCGAAGACAGACAGCGATTTGTCGGTGGAGGTTCAACCGCTGAAGGAAGTCACTATCGGAGGCGTGCGCCGGTCTCTTTGGATACTGTTTGGTTCCGTGACTCTGCTTCTGTTGATCGCCTGCGCTAACATCGCCGCCCTTCTGCTAGCCCGGGCGACTCAGCGCCGGCACGAGATTTCCATCCGCTATTCGCTCGGCGCTTCGCGAGCGGCGCTGGCGACTCATCTGCTGATCGAGGCGTTCGTATTGGCGCTGACGGGCGCGGGTCTCGGTCTGCTGCTTGCGACGGGCGCGGTCCGCGCGTTTCACGCGCTGGCGAACAGCCTTCCGAGAATCGAGGAAATCAATCTGAACTGGCACGTAGTTCTGTACTCGCTTGTTTGCGCCGTGGGCACGACCGTTCTAAGCGGCTTGCTTCCAGCGATCCGCGGAACGGACCGCGGTCTATCCGGCTCGCTCGCGCAAGCCGGACGCACCCAGGTCTCCGCCCGCCGTCCACTGCAATATGCGTTGGTAGGAATTCAAGTGGCTCTTGCGGTCACACTGCTGGCGGGCGCTGGTCTCCTGTTACGCAGCTTTCAAGAATTGGGGCGTGTGTCTCCAGGCTTTGACTCCAGCCACATTCTGACCTTCCAAGTCAGCGCTTCCTGGGGGGAGACCGCTGACATGCAGGGCCTGTCGCAACGCACCAAACGCCTGGTCGACGCTCTCAGCGCGACGCCCGGCGTAGAAGCGGCGGCCATGGGGATAAGTCTGCCGGGAGTCCCGCAGAAGTTTCAAACGGAAATGCAGCTCATGGAAGGAAGAGCGGAAACGGAACCGAAGATCGTCGCTGAGAACCGAGCTGTTTCGCCCGAGTACTTCGCCACGATGCAAATTCCCGTGCTGGCGGGCGAAACGTGCCGAATCCGCCCTGGCGCGCCGACCGCCGTAGTAAATCGCAGTTTCGCGCGTGCCTATCTGGCGGACCAAGCGATCGGGCGTCACTTGAAAAGTTTCGCGAACGCGCCGCCGGCGGAAATCGTGGGCGTGGTCGGGGATGCAAGAGAGACGGGCATTAACCACGAACCTGTGCCCGTCGTTTATGGTTGTTACGAGATCGCCCAACCCGGCGCTTACTTCATGGTGCGGACCACCGCCGGTCCCGCGGCCATGGCTGAGACGATCCGCCGCCGCATTCATGAACTTGAGCCACTGCGCTCGGTATTCGACATGATGCCGCTGGAGCAGCACTTCGATGCCGCTTTTGCGGAGAACCGGTTTCGCACCATCCTGCTGACTTTATTTGCGATCACCGCCGTGTCGCTGGCGTGCGTGGGGCTGTATGGAATGCTCAACTACGCGGTGAATTTGCGCCGCAAGGAAGTGGGTTTGCGAATGGCTCTGGGTGCCGGGCGGGGGCAAATCCTCGGCCGCATCCTGAGGGAAGGCGTCCGCGTGACGCTGATTGGCTGCGTTGCAGGCCTGATGCTTGCCCTCGCGTTCTCACGCGTATTGTCGGGAATGCTGTACGGCGTGCAGGCGTGGGATCTCCCAACGCTGAGCGCTGTCACGATCGCCATCCTGACGGTTTCGGTAGCGGCATCACTGCTGCCGGCGCTGCGGGCATCGCGGGTGGAACCGGTGCAGGTTTTAAGGGACGAGTAGAACGGCTATTCCTGGGCGGGCATCTGCGTGTCGGCATCGCGCCACGCGCTGAGCTTCAAACGCCTGCACACCCAACAAAGGCTTTCCGCCGAGTTGGGGGCGCACTCGCTGCCGCAAACCACGCACTTCTGCGGTTTTTTGAAACGGTCCGATTCAATCGCCCGCCGCGCCTGCTCCAAAATTACTTCAGGGACGATGGGCGCTTGCGATACCAGCGCTTCCGGTTGGGGGCGTTTCCGTTTCACACTTTTAATATACAGCACACCACAAGCGCGGGCGTGCAGTTCCCAGCGCCATATTAAAATGTATTTTCTTTAAATGTCAAAGACCGCTTTCTTGTTTCCCGGTCAGAACTCGCAATTCGTTGGGATGGGCCGCAGCTTGGCCGAGGCTTATCCCGAAGCCGCGGAGGTGTTCCAAACGGCCGACGCCGCGCTGCGGTTCAAAGTCTCCCAACTTTGTTTTGAAGGGCCGGAAGAGGAACTCAAGCTCACGGAGAATCAGCAACCCGCGCTATTGACGGTTTCCATCGCGGCACAGGCGGTTTTGCGGAGCAAGGGAATCGGCATGGACTACGTTGCCGGCCACAGCCTGGGGGAATACTCCGCGCTAGTCGCGGCGGGGTCGCTCGATTTCATCGATGCCGTCCGCTTGGTGCGAAAGCGTGGCCAGTATATGCAGGAAGCCGTTCCGGCGGGTGTCGGGGCGATGGCCGCTTTGCTGAAGCTGCCGGAAGGCCAACTTGAACGCGTGCTTGCCGAAGCGGCGCAAGACGAGATCGTCACCGCGGCGAACCTCAACTCGCCCGATCAAGTGGTGATCGCAGGGCATGCGGGCGCAGTCGCGCGCGCAATGGAGCTCGCCAAGACCGCGGGCGCGCGGCGCGCCATTCCGCTGTCGGTGAGTGCTCCTTTCCACTGCCCGCTGATGGAACCGGCTCGACAGCGGCTGAAACCCGATCTGGATTCGACAGCATTTCGTGAACTCGCGGCGCCTCTGATCAACAACTGGCAAGCCGCCGAAGTCCGCTCGGGCGCGGAAGCGCGGGAAGGACTATACCAGCAGATCCCCAACACGGTTCGTTGGAGCGAATCCATCCACGCGCTGATGCAGCGCGGTGTTACGAGGTTTATTGAAGTCGGCGCGGGCGGTGTCTTAACCGGCTTACTGCGAAATATCGATTCATCACTGGCGGGTTTGAAGTTTGGAGAAGCCGCGGACTGGGAAAAGCTGGCAGCAAGCTCGGCTGGGGCAGGCTGACTCCGAACATAGGACACATCATGGTATGGTGAGTGGTGTGGCGACTCGTAAGGTCACCATCACGCTGCATGACCATCAGCTGGCCGAGATCCGCAAGCGCGTCAAAGCCCACGAATCGGCAAGCGTTTCGGGCTTTGTTCAGCGGGCTGTCCAGAAATCTCTCGATAGTGAGGCTGAGTTCCGGGCGATGATCGATGAAGCTTTGGCGGCGACCGGCGGGCCGTCTACACCCAAGGAACGCGCATGGGCAAGAAGGATGCTCACCCCGCGCGCTGGGACGAAACAACCGGCACCTCATTTCACTTCTTGAGAGGGCTCGTGAGGAATCATCCTTCCGGCCACAGCGTTAGCGCAGGTGATTCTGAATTCAGCCTGTCAGGCGGAGTTGTCGGCGCTCACGTCGCGATTTGCAGAAGTTGGCGTACAGTCCGCTGTGGGGCAGGCTTGAGCCTGCGGCGGGCTTCAGCCCGCCTGGGCGGTTACGCGAAGTGCTGCGGGCTATGCGGTTATCACCAGCGACCCCTTCGATCTGAAAAGGCTGGCCGAAGCTCCGGTTGATAGCGGTCTGACGATTTACGCCTCGCCGGAATTGATCTTCCCTCTACCGAGTGATGCAGCTTTTAAAATTACGAGCGCGCACAAGTACAGCGCCCCTCCAATGAGCAACGTCGCGCGCAGCCCCAAATAGATCGCGAGAAAGATCGCGCCCGCCGAGCCCAGGACGCTCGCCGCGGCGTTCAGAGACCAAGCCCAGCGCACCGATGGCGCATGCAGTTTTTCCAAGCGGCGCAGGCCACTGGGAAACGGCATCCCCATCAGAAATGCGGCCGGTGCTATCGACAGAGTGGTAATGGCCATCTTCGCCGGAAGCGGCCACGCGGCTGCGGCACTTACCAGCGGACGCACAAGCAAAGCAATCGTCCCCACCAGCATGGCGATGGCGAGCAGGATTGCCGCAAGGCGCGAATCTCGCTCTCTGACGAGTCTCGCGCTGAAATAACTCCCCAGCCCGCTTGCTACCAGCATCGAAAACACAATTACCGTTAGAGCGTACGTCGGATGCCCCAGGAGCAGAACGAATTTCTGGATCAGCGCAACCTGTATCAAAATGTAACCCGCGCCCAAACAGAGGAAATACCAAAGAAACGCAACCACCCCCTTTTGTTTTGGCAGCCGGCTGCCCAGGAGCCAGCGCGGCAGCAGAAGCACCAGCCCGGTCGCCACCAGGCTGATCCCCATTAGCCCGAAAAGCAACGGAACGGCGCGGTTAATCTTGTAATCCGCGCTTTCTTTACTCGCTCGCGTGAAAAATTGCCACAAATCGCGCGGCTGCACGGTGTAAAAAAAGAAGGGCCGGTCATCCGCGACGGGCGATATATCGTAAGGATAATTGCGGAAAAACGCCCGCGGATCGGACGAGGTCGCTAGTTCCCCGAAAGCATTCGAAGGTGAATCGCCCGGCAGATAAATGGCTTCCATTCGCGCATCGCGCAGGACTTCACGGGCGCGCGTCACATCTTCGTTCGTGAACGGCTTGCGCGAGATCAATACGGTGTCGAGCGCTCCCCATCCATGCAGCCGCGCCGTGTCTTCGCGGATTGCCATTATGTGGCGCGCGGGGTCCGGCTCGCCCAGCCGCGTCAGCGCGTCCATCCCCAGCGAAACCAAACGCAACGATTCGCGCGGGGGGTCGAACCCCCAGCGCGTGAACGCCAGGACTCCATCTCCGGTTAGGTGGATCAAATAATCGTAAAAGGCATCGCTGGTGTAAAGATTGTTTTCCGATAACGCGAACGCCCCCGCCGCCGTGGACGCCCAGGTGTCGACGAGTGTCGCTTGTATCACTCGATATTTTTCGCTGCTTCCCCGAACAAACGACCGGCCATCTTCTTTGACCACTCGCACTTCGGGCCGCACGTAAATGCCGTGGCTCTCGGCGAGCAGCTTGTCGCGCATCACTTGATCCGCGATGATGGGATTGATCTCGACCGCCGTAACATCGCGGCTTCCGCCCGCTAGCGCGCGCGCGATGTCGTACCCGCCGCCGGGGCCGATGATCAGCGCTTTAGCGCCGGGCCGCAAAGCGTAAGGAAAGCCGGGCCCCTGATGCAGCAGTTTGAATTTCTCATCCGGCTGCAAGCCGCGGCCGAAATCGAACGGCGCAATTCCGGTGCCGGCATCCGCATCGATAATGATGGTCCAATTAACGGCCGATTCCCATGTCACGTCCACGCGGGAAACTCCAATCCGGGAGAAGCTGTTCCAGGCAGTGAAGCGCTCCGGAGGAAGCTTTTGTCCTTTAGCCGAGTTGATATCTATGATGTGGAATTTTCCATTCGCCGCCATCAGTGCAACCAGCAGCAAAGCCAGAAGCACGGCCGCGGCTCGCCTGCGAGCGGCTCCGGCTTGGTTGAACCAAAGAGCGGCCGCAACGCAATAAAGCACGGCGGCCGCGATTACCGTGTTCGGTCCTCCGAACCAGTTGAGGAAAGGAATTAGAACCAAGCACCCCGCGGAAGCCCCCGCCAAGTCGAAGAAGTAAGCGCGATCGATGCGCTCAATCGCTTCCGATATGGCGATCGATACTACGATTCCCGCCAGAAAAAACGGCAGTGCGCTCGCGAGATAAACCAACGCCAGAGTTCCGCTGCTTAACTCCCCCGTGCGCGTGAGCATGAACCAGAGCGATCCGACCACGGCCAAGCTGTTTGCGATAGCGAGGAGCCCCAGATTGTCATATAAACCGTTCCGGCGGGCGGCGACGATATAAGAAAACACTCCGCCCGCGCCTAACCCAAACAACGCAATTGAAATGGCCAAAAAAGCGAAATGATAATAGAAAACGACCGAGAAAATGCGTGTTAAAGACAACTCCAGAATCAGAGTCGCGAGGGTAGTGAAGCCGAGCCCGAGGTAAAGCTGTGTCCACTGGATTCCACGCGAAACCTCGGCTGCCGGGAAGGAGCTGACGCGGGACAATCCTTTACTTTAGCAGCCGCCGTGAATAATAGGATTTAGACTGGTAACCGTGAAATTCTTCGCCAGTCGCCGGTTCCTGGCTGGAATGTGGCTTTGCGCCGCGGCGACGGTAACCGCGCAGACGACGGCCGTCCTTCGCGGGCAGGTTCTGGATCCTTCGGGCGCGGCGATTCCTAGCGCATCCATCGTTCTGAACGGCCCCAATGGCATCCGCCAAACTTCGGCGTCTAACGTGGCGGGAACTTTTTCGTTCCTGGGACTCGCGGCGGGCGAGTACACGATGCGAGTCACCGCTCCGGGATTTACGGTTTCTGAAACGAAGCTCAACGTGGATGGCGGGCGGGTAACGGCCGTCGATATCCACATGATCCTTGCAGTCGAGCGGCAGGAAGTCACCATCCCCGCGAACACGCAATCACAAGTTCAGGTAGATCCGTCGCAGAATGCCGCTCAGATCGTAGTGCAGGGTAAGGATCTGGATTTTCTCGCCGACAACGGCGACGATCTCGAAGCGGAACTCTTAGCTCTCGCCGGACCTTCCGCGGGGCCGAATGGGGGCCAGATTTACCTCGATGGCTTCACGCACGGTGATCTGGCCGGCAAAGAAAACATCAGCGAAGTTCGCGTCAACGTGAACCCTTTTTCCGCGGAATACGACCGCCCCGGCTTTGGGCGCGTTGACGTAGTCACTCGATCGGGCGCCGATCGATACCACGGCTCGGCCGGCGTAAACGTCGCCGACTCGGCGCTCGCTGCTCGTAATCCGTATTCGCTGATCAAGCCCGCCGCTCAAATGCGGATGTTTGATTTCAATGTTACAGGCCCGCTTTGGAAACCAGGTGCGTTCACGCTGGATGCGGTGCGTCAGACAAATGACTCCACAGCGCTGGTCAACGCCAAAGTTCTGGATTCTTCCTTCAATCCGCAACCGGTAAACGAAATTGTCGATACGCCATATATCCGGCGTAATATTGCTCCCAAACTCGACTTCCGGTTCACGCCGAACATCACTTTCACCGCGCGCTATAGCTGGTTTCACCCCACGCAGCAGAACAACGGCGTGGGCGGCTTCACGCTTCCTTCCCGCGGGACCGATTCCGTTCAGACCCACCAAAGCGGCACGTTCACGTTAAGCGTAGTCCACGGCGCCCGATACATCAACGAGACGCGATTTCAGTATCATCACTTGTCCTCGGATCAGAAGGGCGATGCCGGTACGCCCGCCATCATCGTGGCAGGCGCGTTCGCCGGCGGCGGAGCGCCTTTCCCGAACAATTGGGTTCGCGAGGGCAGCTATGAATTCCAGAACATATCCTCCTACAACGTGAGGTCGCATTTTTTCAAATTCGGCGTGCGGGTTCGTGGGTATATCGTCGGCGACTACACCAGCGTCAACTATAACGGCACTTTCACTTTCACATCTCTCACGGCATATCAGATCACCCTCAAGAGCCAGGCGCTCGGCCTCGCTATGCCGCAAATTCAGGCTCTAGGCGGTGGGCCTTATCAATACTCGGTCACCGCGGGTCAGCCGCTGGCCAAGCTGAACCAAATCGACGCGGCGCCTTTTGTGCAAGACGATTGGAAACTGAAGCCCAATCTCACGCTGAGCCTCGGCCTTCGCTACGAAGCTCAAACGAACGCCGGCGGCCTGAGCGATTGGGCGCCCAGAGCCGCCCTGGCGTGGGGTTTTGGAAAGGGCTCTCGCACGCCGAAGACCGTGCTCCGCCTCGGCTATGGGATCTTTTATGACCGCATCGCCTACAACCTCCCCTTGCAAGCGTTGCATCAGAATGGAATCGCCCAACAGTACTTCGTGATTCCCGCGCCGCTATTGTTCCCCGCCGCCCCGCCCGCCGCCGCGCTGGAATCGAATAATCAGCCGCAAGCGATTCAGCTACTTTCAAATACCCTAAACGCGCCGCGCAATCTTCAAGCTGCCGCGACACTAGAACGGCAGCTGCCGCGCAACGTCTCTCTATCGGTCAGTTACATCAATACCCGCGGAGTGCGGCAGTTGCGCGAGCACGATATCAACGCGCCTCTGCCTTCAACCGGCGTTTTCCCGTACGGCACGGCGGACCCCATGTACCTTTACGAATCCAGCGGGCTGTACAAGCAATGGCAGCTCACGTTTAACGTGAACGCGCGCGTGAACGCCCGCTTATCTCTGTTTGGCTTCTACACGTATGGCCACGCGTATTCGGATTCAGACGGCCCAACCAGTTTCCCCGCGAATAATTACGATCTCGCGGCCGAATGGGGCCGCGCGGGGTTCGATATCCGCCACCGCGCTCAGATTGGCGGAACGATCATGGGGCCTTGGAGAATTCAGTTCGCGCCCAACATCAGCGCGAATTCGGCCCCACCCGTCAATATCACCACCGGCACGGACCTGAATGGAGATACTTTGTTGACCGATCGCCCCGCTTTTGCGACAGTGCCGGCGGGCAGCGCGCCCGGAGTCGTCTCCACTCCGTGGGGCGTCTTCAATGCGGATCCGATTCACAACCCCGGCGCGGGCAGCGTCATCATTCCGCGTAATTTCGGAACCGGTTACGGCCGGTGGGACGTGAGCGGGCGCATCAGCCGCGCCTGGGTTTTCGGCGAGCGCGACCGCGCCGCCCGCGGCGCGAACCGTTATACGCTCACGCTGGCTATTCAGGGACGTAACTGGTTCAATCGCACAAACCCAGGCCCGCCCGTCGCGATCCTCACATCGCCGTTCCTTGGTGAACCGCTCAATCTGCAAGGCTCGTATGGCTCCACAGCGAATCGGCGATTGGAGACGAGCATTCGGTTTGCATTTTGAATCTCAAACACTTTTGGTAGACTGTTGCCATGTCGAACTTCACCAAGGGCCTTTTGTGCTCCGTTGCCGCGTTCGGATTGATCGCGATCACGCTTCCGGCGCAGGAAAAGAAATCCACGCCGGCCAAATCCAAAATCCTTCAACCGCAGATGACGGTGGAAGGCGGCTCTTACAGCGCTCCCATGGGCAAGCTGGGCGAAAAACCGGATCAACCCTGGAGCTCCACCACGATTGCCGCTTCGGTCGACAGCAAACCCAATCCGGGCGCCATGGTCACCACGAAAGTGGGCGAAATCGTCGATTTCTCGTGCTATATGCAGGTCGGCAAGCACGGCGAAAAGCATCGCGATTGCGCTCAGAAGTGCTTCCGTAACGGACAGCCGATCGGGTTACTCACGCAAGACGGCAACCTGTACATGCTGATGGAGGAGGAGCACGATCCCCGCCGGGACGGCATGGGCACGTTCCGGCAAGCTGCCATCGATCACGCCGGGCACATCATGGAAGTGAGCGGAACGGAGTGGTCGCTCAACGGCTATCACGCGCTGTACGTGCACGGCTACACCAAGAAGTGAGCGGTGCGCCCGAGCCAGTGTTCACCGGCATTATCGAGGAATTAGGCGTAGTGGCGGCGTTCGATCCGCGGCAAAGCGGCGCGCGCCTGCGCGTTAAGTGCAGCAAAATTCTGCCGAGCTTACAGGAAGGAACAAGCATCGCCGTGAACGGTGTGTGTTTAACCGCACGCGATGTTTCGAACGATTCCTTTGCGGCTGATCTTGCGCCGGAGACGCTTTCGCGCAGCAATCTCGGGGCGCTCCAGGTGGGATCGCGGATAAACCTGGAAAGGCCTGTTACTCCTTCAACTCTGCTCTCCGGGCACCTTGTGCAAGGCCATGTCGATGCGCGCGGAGAGATCGTTTCATTGGAACCGCTTGGTAACGGCAACGCATGGCTCAAGGTAAAAGCGCCCGCGGAACTGGACCGCTATTTGGTCGAGAAGGGATCTGTCGCGCTGGATGGAATTAGTTTGACGATCGCAGCTCTCGATAGCGGACCGGTCATTAGCGTGGCGCTGGTTCCGCACACGGTTGAGAATACGACGCTCGGTTCATCGCGGCCAGGGGGCCGCGTAAATATCGAGGTCGATGTGCTGGCGAAATATGTTGAGAAGCTCGTCCACGCAGGACCAGCTTAGCCGGCTGTGGGGCACGCTTCGGCCTGCGGCGGGCTTCAGCCGGGCTTCAGCCCGCCTGGCGCTGTCCAAGGCGACATCGTCTGCTACACCGGCAGCTTCATCACAAACCTAGCGCCGGACAAAGTTTCCTCCGTCCACAAATCCCCGCCGTGGGAAAGAACCGTTTTGCGTGAGAGCGCTAAGCCCAATCCCATGCCGTTCTTTTTGCCCGCGGTAACGAACGGCTGGAAAAGCTGTGACGCGATCGTTGCCGGCACTCCGGGGCCGGTGTCTTCGACACTCACTAGCACTTGCGAGTCCTGGCGGCTGGCGCTGACGCGCACGTCGCCGCCTTCGGGCATGGCTTCAATCGCGTTGCCGATCAGATTCTGAAACACGCGCTCCATGGGTGAGCGGTCGAGGGGAAGCTCCACCTGCTCGGGCACCTCGATGCGTACCGAGACATGCTGCGCCTGCGCGGCGGCGGCCAGCGGCTCGTAGGCCGCGCAGACGATCTCGCGCAAACGGCAGATCTCGCGTGCGTGCGCCCGGCCTTCGGTTACATCCGCCAGTTCCTGCAGCAGGTCCTGCACCTTACGCGAGGAGCGATAAATGTTTTGCGCCAGGCGGCGCACTTGCACCGCGGACAGATCGCTATCCACCAGAATCTCCGCCCCGCCGTAAATTGCCGCCAGCGGATTACGAAGATCGTGAATAATGGACGTTGACAAGCGGCCGATGGTGGCTATACGCTCATGCCGGATAAGTTCATCCCGGCCGTGACGGATGGAAGCGCACATCGCGTTGAACGTTTGCCCCAAACGTCCGATCTCATAGCCGGTCTCGACCGGGACCTTCACCTCGTAGTTCCCTTTCGCGATTTCAGCCGCGGCGCGATCTAAAGCCGCGACGGGCTGCAGCAGCCGGCGCGCCAGCAGATACGTCAGAGCAAGACCCGCGATCATCGCGCCGATCCACAGTACTACCAGCCGCGCTCGCATCTCTGAAATGCGCTTGTCGGCCGCGTCAAACGAGCGCAGAATGCGCAGTTCGCCCACCGGATGCCCATCCACGTCCGCGAGCGGCGAGGCGAATTGATAATACTTCGCCCCCGCCACGCGAGTCTGCTGTCCGGCAGAAGCAATCCCTTGTGCTTCCAATTCGCGCTCGGCGGCGGGATGAAGGGTCGATGCCACCAGCCGCCCATGCGTAAAAAACAGAAACTCGCTTCCGCCCGTCGCCTCCTTGAGCTTAAGGGCCAGGTCCGCGTCGACCGCGGTTCCGGCAACCAAGACGTTAAGCAACGCGTCGCCCCTTCCCGCTGCCACGTAGACCGGCGTGACCACAATTTGGTATAAGCGGCCGCCCCCGGAGACGAATCCGCGAGCTTGCTTCGGGAACTTATTGACGGCGCTGCGCACGAAGTCGGCCGAGTACAAATCGTCCGCGCCTGCCTTCACAAGCACCGTTCCCCCCGGATCGGCAACCATCAGCAGCGCGCCAGGGTGCGCAAACGCGTCCCAGGTCTCCAGCGCCACGTCTTTAATGGTGGCCTTATCCCGCGTGCCGAATGCTGCCCGGATTTGCGGCGTTTTGCTCATTACCCGGCTTTCGCTGGCCAGCTGGTCCGCTCGTGCATTCCACAGCGATTCGTATGCGTGGAAGCTGGTCTGAGCCTCTTCATCCAGGCTCAGCTCGGCGATACGCGCGAACTGATTTTGCAGAATCCAGCCCATGGCTGCGAAAAGCGCCGTGATTGCGATTGAAGTAGAGAACAGGATTTTCCACAGCAGCGAGACCGGGCGGAGACGGAACGGGCTTTTCATTTGGCTACTTGCGCACCGCCGGATAAACCCCGTCATCGTCCGGCGCGGGCGAATACTCGCGGCCAAACTTGTTTAAGTGCGGTATCGCAAGATAGCCCGTCTCGGAAATCATAATCGGCGCCAGATCGACGCTGTCACCCGCTACGTTCACTACTCGGGTCAGTTCCGCCAGGGTGGATTGCGTCGCACGCTCGTGAAAGACGTGAATGCGGTACTCTCCAACCGGAACGTCCCGCATCACGAAGCTGCCGTCCTTTTTGCTCGTATCGAAATACGGCGTATCCAGCACCGCGATCACGGCGCTCATGGATGAATGAATGTTACAAAACACCCGCACGATGCCGGCCCGCGCAAAAGTAACGCTCTTGGACTTCCCCGGCGGATAGAGCGTCAGGTCGAATTGTTGGCCGTCGTATGTGGAAAAGACATTGTGGAAGATCGGATCGAAATTCGGGAAATCGACCGTCGCGCCCACAGGCACCGCCAGAATATGCGGCGTAAACGTTTTGGATTTCTGGATCATGCGAGCGTGAGCTTGCGGCGGAAGCGCGGCTTTTCCGTTCAGCGGCTCCAGCCAGATCACTACGCCCGAGAAATCCATTTTTAGGCGGACTGTAGGGTCTTTCGAATCGCGCAGCTCGACTTTGCCGGTGACCGTAACGGCGGACATGGTGGCGGCGAACAAAGCCGCCAACGCCAGCCTGCAGGCCGCCTCAAAACAAGTACGCGAGACCGAGATCATAGTGGGGGAAAGTCAGAGTTCCAGAATTCAAGTATGTCGTCCGAGTTCGCGAGGTTTCGAAGCTCGCCAATACGTTCGATCCCAGCCGGTACATAATATTTCCAGCGTAGGTCTGATTTTTTGCGATTGCGCCGGATTGAAGATCGGAATTGCGATCATCCTCCTGGCCTCCGTAAAAGTTAAATGTGACGCGGGGTGTCACGCGGATCTTTAACTGAGCCCATCCGCCGCTCGCGGCCACCGGTCGCGGAACGTCCGCGATAAAACTGACACCCTGCCGCAGACCTCCCACAACCCCCACGTTTTCGCCGTGAAAATACGTTCCTGTCAGATCGATCCTGCTGAAGGGCCGGATTAGCCAGTCGATGGAGAAAATTCGCGAGGGCACCGAATATGGCCCCACCCGCGAATCGCTCGCATGAAAAGCCGGCGCGATTTCGATGCGGCTGGACTCGCTCGGTTGCGCCCACAGTTCAAAGCGGCCCTGGTAACCCGGGCGGTTTTTAGCAACCGATGCGGCGTACTCCGAAGGCACCGTGCCGATGCCGCCTTCCGATGTTTGGTAAACACCGAATTGCCCGCGTAGGCCCGCTTGATCGCCAAAGCCGACGCGCTGCTCTATCCGCACTTGCGGCTGCCACAACCAAAGATTCCCGGCCGAGGTAAGCGGCGAGACGCCTACCTGCGCCAGCGAATCCGGTTCGCGCGGCGCGATGATCGGCTTGTCGAGCGCGAACGTCAGCGTGGTGGTCTTCCAGTTTGCATCTATGGAGGCTACCCGCAACCGCAAAAGCTGGTTCAGGGTTACGCCCGTGCCGCCGAAAAAATCGATATACGCCGACCCGGTAATCCGGCCGCCGCCTGGAATCTCCGGGCCCTCGAATTTAACTCCCACGACGCTCTGGCGAAACATGCCGCCTCCCGAAGAAGCGGGGGGCGTGGAAGGATTTCGCGCGACCGTTGGATTATCGGCGCCGCCTCCATTTTGGCCTGTCCAGAAGCCGTTGAATAGCAGCATGCCGGTTAACGTCAGCGGCAGTTTGTGGTCGGTTGAGATCTTTTCTTGATCTAGCTGCGCGATTTGATTCCGGCTGGTCTCGATCTGTTCTTGAACCCGCAACTGTGGAGGCGGCTCGGCGGTTTGCGCGGCGCCCGCGGCGGCCCCGGACGAGCCGAGTTGTTCCCGCAACGCCCGGATTTCGGACATCAATTCCTGGTTCTGCGCCTCCAGCCTGTCCAAGCGCTGAAGAACCAACTGAAGATCGGCTGTCGTAGGCTGCACGCCGCCGTCGCGCGCGGGGCTGGGAGACCCGCCCGGATTCTGCGCGTAAACCACGCATGCCGCGCCGGCCACGCACAACGAAATCAGTTTGACTTTAGCGCGCATAAATAAGTTCCTCCAATTTCTTGCGCAAAGCGGCGGGAGAGAATGGTTTCGGGAAAAATGCGTTCGCGCCGGATTCAAGCGCGGCTTTTGGAAGCCCGGCATCGGCGGCGGCGCTGACCGCCACGATCGGCAGCATGTTCCATTTCGCGTGCCCGCGCATGGAAGCAATCAAATCCAGTCCGCTCATCCCCGGCAGTTGCAGATCCGTAATCACGGCGCAGATGGGTTCATTTTCCAATGCCGCCAGTGCCGCCTCGGCGCTCGCCGCGGAGCGAATCACAATCCCGGGGACTGCTTGCAGAGCTATGTCCATCGTAGCGACGCAGTCCTCAGCGTCATCGACGATAAGAACCACCGGCCCGGGCGAACTCGTCATCATTCAGGGTAGAAAGCGGTATCCGACACCATGCATCGTCAGAAAGTGCCTGGGTGTCTCCGGATCGGGCTCGAGCTTCTGCCGCAGACGCACCACATGCGCATCCACGGTTCGCGTGTTCGGGAACGACTCGTACCCCCAAACGGAATTCAGAAGCACGTCTCGCGACAAAGCCCGTCCGGGATTTTGCAGGAAAAATGCCAGCAGGTTGAACTCGGCCCGCGTCAGCCGGACCTCTTCCATCGAGCGGCGGACCACCCGCTGCTCCAGATCCACCTCCACGTCGGCAAACGTGAGCGCGCGCGCGGAGTCCGCCGCAGAGCGGCGCAGCACGGCGCGTATGCGCGCCAGAAGCTCGCGCGTGCCGAACGGTTTCACCATGTAATCGTCCGCGCCGATTTCAAGCAGCAGCACCTTATCGATTTCATCGCCGAGCGCGCTCAGAACAATAACCGGGATGTTGGACCCGGAGGCGCGAAGCCGCTTGCACACTTCCATCCCGTTCAGGCCGGGCATACGCAGGTCCACCAGAATTAAGTGCGGCTTTACCGCGTAAGCCTGCTCCAGACCCGCCGTGCCGTCGCCCACCAGAATTGGCCGGAACCCCTCGTTTTCGAGCATCAGACCGATAGTGTCGCGAAGGCTTTCATCGTCGTCGATGACCAGAATTGTTTGTGGGGACACTTCCTTTAATTCTAAGACTCAGTGTTCCGCGGAGGTGGAACAGAGGGTCGGAAATGCTTTACTGTAGGGACTATCGGCTATGAGCTATCAGCGTTCAGCTTTAAACAAGCTGAGAGCTGATAGCTGATAGCTGAGAGCTGATAGCTGAGAGCTGATAGCTGATCGCTTCCACGACACATGATCTTAATGAACGATTTCCGCCGCCAGTGGGACGATATCCGCGACTCTGCGATGGAAGCGTTTCGCGTGACGGGGGAAAGCGGCTGGTACATCCTTGGCGGCGAGGTTCGCGCGTTTGAACAAGAGCTGGCTGCGTCGGAGGGAAGGAAGCACGCCGTCGGCGTCGCCAGCGGGCTGGATGCGATCGAGATCGCGCTGAAAGTGCTGGGCTGCCAGTCGGGCGACTCCGTGCTGACAACCCCGCTGTCCGCCTTCGCCACCACGCTGGCGATTCTGAAGCTTGGCGGCGTCCCCGTTTTTGTCGATACCGACGCGTATGGCCAAATCGATCTGGACCGCTGCCGCGACCTGCTCTGGAGACGGCCGGACATCCGCTATTTCGTGCCGGTGCATCTATACGGTCATGCTCTTGACGGAGCCAGGCTGAAAGCCATCCGAGATCAATTTCCCTTGCACATTGTCGAGGACTGCGCGCAGTCAATCGGTGCGCGCTGGCGCGGCGAGCCTGCCGGAACAGGCCAAATGGCCGCCACCAGTTTCTATCCGACAAAAAATCTCGGAGCGATGGGCGATGGCGGCGCGATCTTGACCGATCGCCCGGAGCTACATGCGCGGGCCGCCGCTCTGCGCGATTACGGACAAACCGCCAAGTACCGGCACGAATTCATCGGCTCTAACAGCCGCTTGGATGAGGTGCAAGCCGCGCTGCTCCGGCGTGTGATGCTGCCCAAGCTGGAAGGCTGGATCGCGCGGCGGCGCGACATTGCGCGGACTTATCTCACTGGAATAAGCAATCCCTTGGTGCGCTGTATAGGGGCGCCGGAGGGGTCGGAATCCAACTGGCACCTGTTTCCTGTCGTTGCCCCCGCGGATAAGAAGCGCGCTTTTATGGATTACCTGAAAAGCAGCGGCATAGAGTCCGGCGAGCATTATCCAGCGATCATCCCCCAACAGCCGGCGATGGCTCACGTGGCCTTCGAGTTTGCGGACGATTGCTCGATGGCGCGAAGCATTGCCGCCGGCGAAGTAAGCCTGCCAATTCATCCGTATCTGACATCCGGTGAGGCGGAGCGAGTGGTGGAAGTGGTGAACGCATGGAATGGCGCCGACTAGTACTGCACAGCCCGCTGTGGGGCAGGCTGCCAGCCTGTGGCGGGCTTCAGCCCGCCAGTGCCGTTACGTGAAGTTCTGCAATTAAGCACTAAAATCGAGGTATGCCGTCTGAGCTGTTAGAAATGCCATCGCCCGCTGAGTCACCGCGAACGAAGCGTTGGACGCGCCAGGAGTGCCAAATTATTGAATCCGTAGGCTTGTTCGCGGGAAAGAAGTTTGAGCTTATTGACGGAGAGTTGATCAGCACGATGGGGAAGAACAGCCCACATGTCATTACGGTCGTCTTGGTTCACAAATGGCTAGGAGAGATTTTCGGATTGTTGCAAGTGCAGCAGGAGGCCTCGATTGACGTCGCCACGCAGGATAACGATTTAAACGAACCGGAGCCTGATCTGGTCGTTTTGCGTCAGCCCCGGACGCGGTATACCGAAAATCCGCAGCCGCACGATGTGCTCCTCCTGGTCGAAGTCTCAGACACAACGCTTCGGTTCGATCTCAAACAGAAAGCGCGACTCTACGCACGCGCCGGAATCCTCGACTATTGGGTCTTGGATGTCAATCAGCGTCGGCTGATTGTTCATCGCGAACCTAAGGACGGTAACTATACGTCTGTGCTGGTTTACGGAGCGGAAGAAACCATTGCGCCCCTAGCCGCGCCAAAATCGCCGTTTCGCGTTGCCGCGCTTTTGAGGAGTGAGGACGAGGTCGCACGAGTGGTGGAGTAGGTGTAGGGCAGGCTGCCAGCCTGCGGCGGGCTTCAGCCCGCCTGTGCAGTCACGTAAAGTTCTGCATTTAAGCACTAAAATCGAGGTATGCCGTCTGAGCTGTTAGGAATGCCCTCGCCCGCCGAAACGCCGCGAACGAAGCCATGGACGCGGGAAGAGTGCGAGCGCCTGAGCTCGATGGGCTTCTTCGCCGGCCAGCACTTGGAGCTGATCGACGGAGAGTTAATCGACAAGATGGGCAAGAATAGCCCGCATACCAATAGCGTGTTGTTGTTACATAAGTGGCTGGTGAGCGTGTTTGAAGTGTCGGACACAACACTTGATTTTGACGTTAAGAAGGCGCGACTCTACGCGCGGGCCGGGATTCCGGATTATTGGGTTTTGGATGTAAACAATCGCCGCTTGATCGTACATCGCGAGCCCAACGCCGGCCGCTACGCTTCGGTGCTCGCTTACGGACAAGACGAGATCGTCGCGCCTTTGGCCGCGCCTCAAGCTCTGTTTCGCGTTGCGGCCGCGTTTGAGGAGTGAGTGCGCGAACCCGCAAACGCGCGGCCTGAGGATATCGACCAAATCCCCGACCGCCCTGCTGTTTTCCTCTTGTGGGCGAGCGCAGGCAAACCTTATTTAGCAAAAACCGCGCTGCTTCGCCGCCGGCTGAAGCGGCTGATTTCAGACCGCGATCGCATCTCGCGCGTCTTGAACCTGCGCGGAGTCGCGGACCGCATTGAATATTGGCCTACCGGATCGCAGCTCGAATCGGCGCTAATTCACCTGGAGCTCGCGAAGCAGTATTTTCCCGAGGATTGGCAGCGCATCACGCGCCTGCGCTCGCCCACTTTCCTGCGGCTGACGCTCGATAATCCATTCCCTCGAACGATGATCACCACGCGTCTTGGGAGCGGATTGTCCTACGGCCCATTTCCTAGCCGCGCTGCCGCCGAGCGCTTTCAGGGCGAGCTGCTGGACCTTTTCCAACTTCGCCGCTGCGAGGACAATCTGAGTCCTTCTCTACATCACACCGGCTGCATTTACGGTGAGATGAACCGCTGCCTGCGGCCGTGCCAGCAGGCCGTTTCGACCGAGGAGTATCGCGCGGAAACCACGCGTGTCGAGCAGTTTCTGCGAACCGCCGGGTCGTCGTTGAAAGAGAGCACCGAAGCCGCCCGCGATCGCATGAGCGGCGATATGCAGTTTGAAGAAGCCGCGCGGCTGCATCAGCGCCTGACACGTATCTCGGAAGTGCAAACTCTTTCGGGCGAGTTGGCGCGATCTCTCGACCGGCTGAACGGCATCGCGATTACGCCCTCGGCCGAACCCGAAACCGTTGAGCTTTGGTTTATGACATCCGGCGAATGGCGGCAGCCCGTGTGCATGAATCTTTCAGAAAGCGCGGGTGCCGGAATGTCGCTTGATCGAAGAGTGCGCGAGCTCGCGGCGGGCATGCCGCAATCCGGCAAGCCGAATCCCGATCACATCTCGATCCTTGCGCGCTGGCACGGCTCGAGCTGGCGGGATGGCGAGTGGCTCGGCTTCGATGAATTTGCGAAGCTGCCATACCGGCGGTTGGTAAATGCAATCGGGCGGGTAGCGAAGCTGGCGCATTCGGGTGCGCCGTCATGACGGGCCTCGGCAAAATCTGGCGTGAGCTGCGCCTTGCGTTTTCACAGGGCCGCCAGCATGTCACGCGCGCGGGCATGGCCTTTACCGCAGCGTTGCTGCTCGTGGCGCTGGCCGCATTTTTGTCCGCCAACAATCTGCTGTTCCTGATTCTCGCCGCGATGTTTTCCACTTTCCTGATCGCCGGGTTCGTCAGCAAATTGGGGCTGGCCGGGCTGGAGCTGGATTTGCTCCTGCCCGAGCACATCTCCGCGCGGCGGAAGTTGCGGGCAGGCATTCGCGTCAAAAACGTCAAGAAATGGATCGCCTCCTTCAGCATCCATCTCGCGGGAGCGGCCGAAAGCGGGTTCGATTCGATCCTCTATTTCCCCGTAATTCCGGGCGGAGCGACTCTCGAAGAATCGGTCACGATCTATTTCCCCCGGCGCGGAGCCCAGCGCGAGCGCAGTTTTCAGTTCTCCACGCGCTTCCCGTTCGGATTCGCTGAGCGGCGGGAAATGGTAACGCTGCGCCACGAAATCGTCATATATCCCTGCCTGGACCCGCAGCCTGGGTTCGAGGAGCTGCTCGAATCCGTCACGGGCGAGATCGAGGCGAGGCAGCGCGGACGCGGTCACGATTTCTACCGCATCCGCCCCTACGAAGCCTTCGAGAATGCTCATCACGTGGATTGGAAAGCGACCGCTCACACCGGTAGTCTGCAGGTCCGCGAGTTCGCGCGCGACCAGGACTGGCGCGTAGTCGTCTATCTCGATCTGATCGCCCCTCCAGGCGCGGAGTGGTTCGAAAGGGCGGTCGAATGCTGCGCGTTCCTAACCCATCGCTTGGCCGGAAAGGGCGTCCACGTGCGGTTCCGCACCCAGGAATTCGATGTCACCGTGCCGCGGGAAGGCGATATACACGCTGTCCTCAAGTACCTAGCATTGGTGACGCCGAAACAGGACAAAATGCC
>JAFAQY010000107.1 GCA_019261985.1 Bryobacterales bacterium
ACCGCGCAACACACCACAACTTCGGCGGGCACTAGGGGATCGTTCCAGTCGACCACGGGCGCAAAGGGCGCCGGCGTCAGTACGGCTAACGGCAGCGCTGCCGTGGCCAAGGGAGCCAACGGCGATATGTACGCAGGCCACGACGGAAACGTTTATAAGAACACCGGCAGCGGATGGGAGAAGTCCAACGGCAACGGAAGCTGGAGCAGCGTCAGCAAACCGGCCACGTCGAGCGCTTCCAGCGCCGCCTCGCACGAGGGTCAAGGCGGCTTCGGTGGACGAAGCAGCGGTTCGGCTCCGGAAGGACTGGGTCAGGAAGCTCAAAACCGACAGCGCGGAGAGCAGTCGAGCCAGCGATTCCAGCAAGCCCGCGCCGGGGGCGGGGGGCGAAGAAGATAAACGAGGAAGGTATCTTTAAGAGCGACCTCGCAGTGCGGCGTCCTCTGCCAGTATCGGCTCCGAACGACATGAATTTTTCCTATAGCTCTGCTGAACCCGAGGCGCCGCTCCGCCTTTTAACGGCCGCCCAGACTTGGTCGCCCCGCTGCACACGGCAAATTTCTTAAAGCGCTCACATCTCGCCGCGTGAACAATTTGAAAAACGCTGCCCCGAAATCACCGCCCCGCGCGTGGACACCCTAACGATGATGCTCGCGCTGTCTCTGCTTTCACTCGATTACTTGCGGGGCGTCACTAGCATAAACTTTTCGGATCGCGAGACGGTGGTCTGCAGTACGCGCCGATGGCGGGCCCAAGCTTGTCCACATATTTCACCAGCCCGCTTGTCCCCACCGTGAGTGCCGTCCCGAGTGCGCCTTCTATATCCAGGGACGGCAATTGAGCTTGCGTGGGATGTGTCTCGACAAAGACTGCAAAGCCCCTCGTAAAGAGGGTATTCGGCATCGCCGCCGCAAGGCTCCAATTACGGCAAATTGCACCGGCTCAACCGCGTGTGCAAGAAGCGGCCTAAGCCGCACCCGTCAAAGGATTACGATTGAGAACCGCACCTTAGAAATGCTGCTCATAACAATCCCGATGGCTCTGGCCAACTCCGGATTCTACGCGACCGTAAGCGTGAGGGCGCACAGCGTGCCTTGCTCCTGAAATTCCGAGGTGAAGGCATCGGGATTCCGTACCGTCCATCGGCTTTCAATCGCGGGTCGTAGCGCTCGGTGTGCGGCAGAACGTGCCTTCACGGAGGGATGGAGTAGAGATGGTTTCATAAAGCAGCCTTACAGCCCCGACGACCATGAGCTGCGCGTCCTTACTGGGAAACGTATCGCTCGATTGCCTGCGCGGCTGTTTGCGCGCCGTGTTCGGCTCGGATGGCGCGTCCGGCCTCTGCGGCCGCCGCCGTGTACGAACGATCCGACAACAGATGAGCTAATGCATCCGCGCCCCTGGCCTCCGCATACCGATTTCGCGGAATCGATATTCCCGCGCCGATGCGCTGCACGCGCGCCGCATTGTCGTACTGATCGTGCGCGAAGGGAATCACCAACATCGGCCGGCCCGAGCGCAGCGCCTGGGCGGTGGTGCCGATCCCTCCCTGATGCACGATGGCGGACGCACGGCAGAACAGCTGCTCGTGCGGAGCGTAGGGCCAGATCAAGACATTTTCAGGCAGCTTCGATGGAAGCCCCTGCGGTTGCGAACCTGTAAGAAACAGCGCACGAGCTCCGGCGCGCTGAATGGCGCGGACGCTGATCGAATAGAAATCTCCCGCAGCGGCCACGGCCGACGATCCTAACGTAAACACTGCCGGCGGAGGTCCGGCGTCAAGAAACGACACCAGTTCCCGAGGCAGGCCTACGCCTGGATGATCGTGGAACGGGAATCCGGTCGTCAAGGTTTGCCGCGGCCAGTCCGGCTGCGCCTGTGCGAAAACATGCGAAAAGAGCGCCAGCACGAGATCGGGCGAGTTCCCGCCTTCAAACAGAGGATTACCTCCGGGATCGAGGCCGAGATCCCGGCGCAGCTCGAACACCGGCTTGCACCAACTCCGAATCATCGGAGTCACCATGCCCCATGCGGCGCGCATCGCTGCGGGTCCCAGAGCTCGAAATTTCACCAGCCACGGCATTGGCGCGGGCACCGGCGGTTCATACGCCGACAGAAACGAGCCGGGCGCCAGAACCGATGAAACCCACGGCAGCTTCCGCTTCTGCGCGGCGATTACGGCCGCGAACGACAGCGGATGGGTGACGATGCAATGGGCGTCTTTCGCAGCTTGCAAAGTGTCTTCATATGTCTCGCGCAGCACTGAAAGCATTGCCTTGATAACGCGTTCTGTTCCGCGCCGGCGGTCGAAGAAGTATTGGATGGTTTCAGTGTCATCGAGAGAAACATCCGGGCGGATGGGGGCGAATCCCAGCCCCTCGGCCTCGATCTTTTTGCGATATCCGGCGCTGGTCGCGATGACAGCCCGGTGCCCGAGTTTTTGCAGTTCGGCCCCGATAGCGAGATATGGATGGAGATCGCCGAAGGAGCCGAAGGTAGAGAAGAGGACTCGCGCCATAGATTCATTCTGGATCGATTTGGTTGGGCAGATTATTACGTCGTGGGCCGTGCAGCGCACCGAGCCGCAGATAGGTGGAGCTAGGCTCGTAGCCTCAGTTGTCCTTCGCAATGTGGGGAGTCGCTTGTGAGGCAGGATGCTATCCTGCGCGCGATTGGCAATCGCGCTGGGCGGCCTGTGCAGCAGCGGCGGGTGCTTGATTGCAGAACTTCACGTAACCGCCGAGGCGCAGGCTAAAGCCCGCCCACAGCGGGCGGTACGGGAACTTATCCAATTAGGTACTACGCGGATTAACGACCGCTGCAGATGCGAGACAGGTTCGCACGCCGCGCATTAACATCAGTGACCGCGATAGGCTTCGCGGGCTACCTCCGCGTACGGCACCGGAGCTACCGTTCCGCGAATCTCCACCGGAACGTGCGGCTCGACGGTGGGCTTCGATCCGGTGTCCGGTTGCTCGCCCCAGACGAACGTGACTTCGTCGCCGACTTTGGCGTATTCGTTTTCGAGAATCGCCAAGGTCAGCATCTTGCCTTCGTTCGAGCTATAGCCGATCCAGGTGGAGATGCCGATCGCTTTATCGTTCTTCAACACTTTATCGTAGGGCCAGGTGGCGTAAACGGCGGAGGGGAACTCGAGGAACTTAGCTCGATTTTCTTTTTCGAACATCGTCGCCATCGCCTTGATTACATCTTTCGGGTTGAGCACCAGAGTCACCTTCGTGCGCTTGGGATTCTTCGAAATTTTTTCGAGCGCCTCCCGCCCGACAAAATCGTGATCGAACTTGACGCTTGGCCCGTAGCCGAGGTCGTGCGGAGTCAGGTAGTAGTCTTCGATGTTCTTGGAGTAAAAGCTGCCCCCCAGCGATGCGACCGCTTCCCAAGTGGTAGCCGGCAACCACTCCCGGTAGGCCTTCATTTTTGGGCTCGTGTAGATCGCGGGCAAAGGCGAAGGAATCCATCCGGATTCGAGCGTATTCGAAGAATAGGCGCGTCCTCCGACGAGCCTCAATCCGAAGTCGCGGCCGGCTTCGATCAGAGCATCCTTGATCGCTGCAGCTTCGCTCCAAGCCCCGAAAAGCTCAAAACCGGGTTGGCCGACCATGCCGTGCCGCAGAGCACGCACAGTTTTCCCCGCGATTTTAAACTGGCCCATATTGAAGAACTTGATTTCCGGAACCGGACTGCCCGTCACCTTTTCCAGGAGCTTCAAGGCATTCGGCCCCTGAACCTGATAACGGTAGGCTTTCCTCGTCAGCGGGCCCTTCTGCGCCGCCGCCCTTTCGTCACGAGTACACTTTGCGTTGTAGCCGCCGGTTTCGCAATTGTACTGAACCCAATTATGAACCGCGGGACGCCCCACCAGGTTAAAGAGGTTCTCTTCCAGGCCGAATAAGATTACGTCGCCGATCACATACCCTTCCGGGTTGCACGGAATGAACTGTTTTGCCTTATTTGCACCGAAGTTTTTGAACGAATTGACACCCAGATCCGACAGCAGCTTCAACGCGTCGGGACCCTCCACGTACATGTCCGTCATGTGATACGACTGATCGAATAAAACGCAGGCGTTCTGCCAGGCGTGCTGCTCGTCGCGCCAATTCGTATATTCCGCATTCACGACGGGATAAACGTGAGCGCCCATCTGCGAATTTCGTAGCAGATCCACGGGGCTGGTTTTTTGTAAAAGAGATTCTAAGCTCGAATGATTCATAGGAAATGTGCTAAACGGATTAGTCTAGCAGCAAGAGTTATTGTCTTTGATGATTTGTTTTATCAAGCGGGGTGATGAAGGAGGGTTGGCAAGCTGCCGCGGATGCCGGTTCCGCTACGGGATGGCGCATTGATTGCTGATCATCGATTGATGCCGACCGCCGAGACTTACGAGCGGCAAGTTGCTCTGCTGGCGGGAGCGGGGATTCTGGTTCATCTGTTGCTGCGATTGTTGCATGCACCGGCGCAAGTTATTCCACTTTTCATCGTCCTAGCGGTGGGAGGGCTTCCGCTGCTGTGGAACCTCGGGAAGCATGTCATTCGCCTTGAATTCGGATCGGACCTGCTCGCCGGACTATCGATCGTCGCGGCCGCGTTCACTGGGCAATATCTGGTGGGCGCGATCATCGTGCTGATGCTCGCGGGCGGGGGCGCTTTGGAGTCCTATGCGTCGGGTCGAGCGCATTCGGTGTTAGCCGCTCTCCATAAGCGCATGCCGAAGATCGCCCACCGGAAAGACGAGTCGGGCTACAACAACATCCCGCTCGACGACGTGCGCATCGGGGACACTCTGGTGCTCCTCCCGCATGAAATCGTGCCGGTCGACGGCAACGTGGTCGAGGGACACGGAAGGATGGACGAATCGTATCTTACCGGAGAGCCGTTCGAGATTTCCAAAGCACCGGGAGCTACGGTCCTATCGGGCGCGATAAATAAGGATCAGGTTCTGGTGATTGAGGCGACCAAGCTTCCCGCGCAATCGCGGCACGCGCAAATCCTTCAACTGCTGGAGCGAACGGAGTCGAACCGGCCGCGCCTGCGCAGGCTCGGAGATAGATTGGCGGCGTGGTACACGCCGCTGGCGGTGGCTGCGGCGTTGGGCGCATGGCTCATTACCGGCGATTCGCTGCGGTTTCTCGCGGTGATTGTGATCGCGACGCCGTGCCCTTTATTGATCGCGATTCCCGTCGCGGTGCTGGGCGCAATTTCGCTGGCCGCGAAGCGGGGAATCATTGTCAAAAATCCCGCGGCGCTCGAACAAATCGACAATTGCCGCACATTGATTTTCGATAAGACCGGCACGCTGACGTATGGAAAACCGGTGCTGACCGAAGTGCTTTGTTTCAACGGATTCTCGCGCGATGAAGTATTGAGCAAAGCGGCGAGCCTGGAGCAGTATTCGAAGCACCCGCTTGCCGCTTCGGTTATCGATGCCGCGCAGGCCGCTGGTCTCGCGATGGAGGAAGCTACGGGCGTTAGCGAAAAGCCCGGCGCGGGATTGCAGGGTCGAGTGGGAGCCGTGGACGTGCGGATCACGGGAAGACTGCAAGTGAGCGACGCCGCGCTGCCGGAAGAAACGGCGGGGCTCGAATGCGTGGTCCTATTCGATGGCAAGCTCGCGGCGGTGCTCCGTTTCCGCGATACGCCGCGCCGCGAGAGCCGTCCGTTCATCTCTCATTTGAAGCGGCGGCATCGTGCGCGCAGGGTGGTGCTGCTCTCGGGCGATCGCGAACAGGAAGTGGAATACCTTGCCGGCGAGCTGGGCATTCACGAGGTGTACTCCGGCAAAACGCCGGAAGAAAAGGTGGAAATCATTAACACAGCCGTACAGCAAGACAAAACACTGTTTGTCGGCGACGGGATCAACGATGCGGCTGCGATGCAGATGGCGACTGTAGGAGTAGCTCTGGGAACGAACAGCGATATCACATCCGAGGCGGCGGATGCGGTAGTGCTGGATTCCTCTCTCGAGAAAACGGATGAACTGATCCACATCGGCCGCCGGATGCGGCGCATTGCGCTCCAAAGCGCGGTAGGCGGCATGGTGCTGAGCTTGGGCGGAATGGCGCTGGCCGCCGCGGGTTGGTTGACCCCGATCGCGGGCGCGATTGCCCAAGAATTGATCGATCTTGTCGCCGTGCTGAACGCGTCGCGTGTGGGCTTTTATGGCCGGCGATCCGCGCCTATCTCCGATATTGGTTTGCAGGAGATAAGTTGAGCATGCCGCGTTCGGCGCTGATGCGCCAAGCCGTAGAAGCATTCCCACATTCGGGCAGCGCGCGGCGGGCATAGTACTCGAGGCCATAAACCCAAGTGCGGGAGATATTCCGGTCGACACACGCATCCATGAATTCCGCTTCGTGTGCGCGAAAGAACGGCCGCGCCGAAGCGCGCTGATCCAACACAGATAAAGCCGCGATTTTGAAATATCCAATCGCCAGCGCGATTGTGAGAGCGCTCGTAAGCAGGGCATCCGCCATTCGCCCCTGGCGCGCCAGCCACCACACGAATGCAGCGGCCAGTGCAAACGGAATCCCACGGGGGTCGAACGACCAATGCGTTCTGGTCGCACCCGCAAGAAACGCATCCGGCAACGCCCGGCCGATGGATGGCATTAAAACCAACAGAAGTACGCTCGCTCCCAGCCACCATTCGCGCCCAGGAGTCTTGTCCAATGCGACGGCAAGGATGATTGCAAGGGCGGGCATCACCGGCAGGACATAAAGCGGCAGCTTATTGGGGACAGCGGAAAAGAACGCGACGACACCCAGCACCCAAATCGAGAGAAAGCGCACGCGAACATCTTCATAGGTTTTGCGGCGCAGGGTGAGCGCGGCTAAGGGAGTCCACGGAAATAATCCAGCCAGCAGCACCGGGATGTAGTAGTAGAACGGCTGGCCGTGCTGTAGCGCTTCGCCCGAGAGGAGGCGCTGGACGTGGTGCTTCCAGAAAAATTCATTCCAGAACGCCGAGCCGTTGCGCAGCAGGCACAATACGTACCAAGGCGCGGCAACGAGCACTGCCGCGCCGGCGATGGCTAGTCGTTTTCTGCGTGCAATCAGCCACACCGGGGCGAACAGAGCCAGGGGAACGAAACCTTTTGCAAGAACCGCCACTCCGAGCAGCGCTCCGGCAATCCAGCCGCGCCTGGGGTCGCTTCCGAAGAGCGCGATCAGCATGGCGGCCGCGACCGCGGCGGACATCGGAAGGTCGGGAACGGCTGCAAAGCTGGCCGTGAGCCATCCCGCCGATCCCGCCAAAATGGCCGTCGCGGTGATCGCGATGGTTGCGGAAAATTCGCGGCGAAGCGTGGCGAAAAAGAAGATCAAAAATGCGACGCTCATCAGCGCGACCGGCAGGCGCGCGGCCCATTCATCGCGCAAACCTAGCCGGTTCACCGCCGCGCTTGTCCAGTAAATGAGCGGAGGTTTCTCGAACCACGGCGAACCATTGAGGCGCGGCGTAACCCAATCGCCCGATGTCGCCATTTCGCGGCCGATCGAGGCGTAGCGCGGCTCATCGGGTCCTAAGAAACCGGCGCTCCCCAGATTCAGGAGGTAAAGCAAGACCAGCGGAACCACAAGCCAAGTGCGCGACAAATCCTAGTGTAGAGCGCGCAAGCCCCGGAACCGGATGAATTCGCGTTGGCAGCTATTTCTTGCAGCCTTTTCTCTGCTCGGCTCGACTACTCTGTGGGGAGCGGATGAATTCGCAAAGCGATGCCGAACTCGTTCAGTTGGCGAGGGCCGGAAATCGAGACGCTTATGATGAACTGATCCGGCGATCCCAGCGTTCGATCTGGGGCTTAGCGTGCCTGCTGGTTAACGATCGATTCGAGGCGGAGGATCTGACGCAGGAAGCTTTCCTCCGTGCGTGGCTGAATCTGGACCTTCTAAGCGATCCGTCAAAGTTCGCGCCGTGGCTTCGCCGCATCGTGTTCGGTGTTTCAATCGACTGGCTACGCGTATTCCGGCCGGACCTATTCCGGCTGAATGATCTGGACGCGGAGCGGGAGGTCTGCGAGCGGCCATCTGAAGTGGAGTCCGCCTTTGATCGCCTTCAGGCAATCGAACTGCGGCAGCGGATATGGGAGGCAGTCGATCGCCTGCCGCCGCGATACCGGTTGCCGTTGGCGCTGTTTCATCTGGATGGCTTGAGCCACAGCAAAGTCGCGGAGGCTCTTGGAGTGCCTGTCAGCACGGCTCGCTCCCTCGTCACACGCGCGCGACAGAAACTGCGGCCAATGCTTGCTTCCTACGCTGGAGAACTGCTTCCGGCGGTGGAGGACGTATTTCGGGAGCAGACGATTAGGGAATCTGCAATGCTGCACATCACTGACGGCGAGTCCGTAGCGGGGACGCTGAGGAAATCCGGAATACCCGGGCAAGTTTCTGTTTATGGCGACTTGATGTATGAGGGTCCGGCTCCGGCCGGACTCGATGCGGAGGAATGGCGCGAGGTCCGCGCGCGTTTCAGGGCCGGGCCGGGAGGCCCGACTCTGGAGGAAGCGCGGAGATATCTCAAAGCCTGTGATGATGCACTGGCTGCTTTTAGTCAACACGACGAAGTCGTTATCTGGGTCGACCACAGGCTGTCCGACCAATTGATCCTGATCAAGGTGCTCGACTGGTTCAGCAGACGCGACCTTGGCGGGGTAAAGTTGAGCCTGATTTGCACCGGCGACTATCCGGGTATGGATCGTTTCGTGGGACTCGGTCAACTGACTGCCGGCCAACTGTTGTCACTCGCGGACACGCGACTTCCGGTGAGTGGAGCGCACTATCGCACTGCGCGCGCGGCTTGGAATGCATTTACGTCTTCCGACCCAACCGAGATAGAGCATTTCATCGACACGGATACTTCTGCCTTGCCGTTCATTCCCGCGGCACTGCGACGTCATCTGGAACAGTTTCCATCCGCTGATAATGGTTTATCTCGCACCGAGCGGCAGGCTCTTTCGGTGCTGCGAGAGCGAGGTCCGCTTTCCGGCCCGCGGCTCTTTGTCGCCGTGCAGCGAATGGAGGAACAGATCTTCATGGGCGAGGAATCGTTTTATGGAATCGTCACCGATTTGTCCAATGCCCCGCATCCGCTCGTCGCAATATCGGGAACACTGCAAAACCGGTTGGGCGACGTGACGATCACGGAGGCCGGGCGAAAGGTTCTTCAGGGTCGAGCGGACCGCATCGACTTGAACGGCATCGATCGCTGGCTCGGCGGCGTCCATTTAACAGGCGAAGAGGGTGCATGGCGCTGGGATTCGCGCTCAGCGCGTATCGTGCAGAAAATACAGAGGCGGTAACCCATTTCCCGCTAGAATCGTTTTGATTAGTGGATTTGTGCGAACCCTCCCAATCGCAGCGCTTGGTTTAGCGCTTCCCGTTTTGCTCTCGGCTGGACCGGAGAGCGGCATCGTGCGCGCCGCCGATCAATTGATCCCCGGGGCGACCGTAACTGCCAGCCAAGGCACGGCCAAGGTTGTCGCCTACACGGATGAAAACGGGCGCTACAGCATGAATCTGCCAGCTGGAGTCTGGGAAATAAAGGTGGAGATGCTTGGCTTCACCACCGCCGTGAATCAGATCACGATTGGCAACGAACCGGACTTTAGGAACTGGACGCTTGAAATGCCGAAAGCGGGTCAGCAGACTCAAGCTGCTTCAACCACATCCGCGGACCAGAATGGGGGTCGCCGGCAAAGCGGCCGCGGCCGCGGGCGAGGTTTCGGCGGGCAGCAGGGCGAGGCGGGTGCGGCTCCGGGCGCTCAAGCTAGCGGTCAAGCGAACGCTGCAGCTCAAGGCCAAGGGACCGGACGCGGCGGACAATCTCAGTTTGGCGGTCGTGGCGGGTTGGGTCCGGGACGCGGCGGTGGTCCAGCGTTTCAGAGCGCACAGGCGAATGCGACCCAACAACAGCAGCAACAACAGGACCCGCAGCAGTCGCTCGCGGACGCTGCGGCGGGGTTCGGCGGCCTGGATGTTTCGACTGCGGACGCGGACCAAGCGTTTCTTGTTAACGGCAGCACCAGCGGCGGGCTTGCGGCCGCGAGTGACGATGAGGCTCGGAGGCAGCGTGATTTCGGCGGACGTGGCGGACCCGGTGGAAGGGGCGGAGCAGACGCGCTCGCTTCGCTGCTGGGAACTCCTCCCGGGATGGGCGGACCGGCGGGAGATGCGCTGGGGTTGGGTGGCTTTGGAGCGGCCGCGATCGATGGTGGCTTTAACGCGTTCGAAGCCGGCCCGGCAGGCGGTGGCTTCGGCGGTCCGGGCGGCGGACCCGGAGGGCCGGGCGGTGCGGGTGGCGGATTCGGCGGTGGCGGCGGGCGCGGCGGTGGACGTGGCGGAGGTGGAGGTGGCGGTGGACGCGGCCAATTCGCAGGACGCCAGGGCCGAGGTCCGTTCAACGGAAATTTCGCAACCTTCGGTAACCGCCGCCGGCAACAGCCGGCGTACACAGGATCGTTATTCATCAATCTTGCGAACTCGGCCCTGAATGCTTCGCCGTTTTCACTCAACGGAGTCTCGGTCGCGAAGCCGTCTTCCTCGCGCGAGCAATTCGGTGTGAATTTCGGCGGCCCGCTCATCATCCCTAAGCTGCTGAACTGGCGTCGTGCGAATTTCTACTTCACGTATCAAGGCCTGGTGAGCCGGAATCCTTTTAATCAGGCCGCGTCGCTGCCCACGCAAGCGGAGCGGAGTGGCGACTTTTCGCAGGCGATGGTTAATAACAAGCCAGTCACAATTTACGATCCGCTCAGCGGCCTGCCGTTCCCGGGCAACGTTATTCCGCTCACGCGAATTAATCCCGCCTCGCTGGCGTTATTGCAGTATTTTCCGTCGCCCATGTCGAGCGGACTGATCCAGAACTATAACCTGGTGGGTTCGACTCCGAACAACAACAACAATATCGGCACGCGTTTAAATATGCCGTTGAATCGCAAGGACCGGCTGAATTTCAATGTTCAATTCCAGAAGCGCAGCTCAGAAACCTTGCAATTGTTTGGCTTTCGCGACGACACGGCAGGCAGCGGGTTGAGCGCGCAAGCGGGCTGGAACCACAGTTTCGCGCCTCGCTTCAATAACAGCGCCAGCGTGACGCTAAGCCGGAACAACAACACACTGACCCCGTATTTCGCGTATACGAACAATGTTGCCGCGGAGCTGGGAATTCAGGGCACATCGCAGGCTCCGATTAACTACGGGCCGCCGAATCTTTCGTTCACGAACTTTGGCGCGCTTACGGACGGTTCCGCGTCGGTCACGCGCAACCAAACGATGACGTTTACCGACGCGCTTACGTTCGTCTTCAAAAAGAAGCATAATTTGTCGTTCGGCTATACATACAATCGCCTCCAGCAGAACAGCCTGACGTATCAGAACGCTCGTGGGGCGTATAGCTTCAGCGGGCTGGTGACAAGCGGAATCGGGTCGAACGGCCAACCCGTGAGCGGCACAGGCTTCGATTTCGCCGATTTCTTGCTAGGTTTTCCGCAATCGGCTTCGCTGCGCTATGGCAGCGACAACAATTATTTCCGCAGTTGGAGCACAGCCGTGTATGCGCAGGACGATTTCCGCGTTTCGCGGAATCTGTCGCTGAATTTCGGTCTGCGGTATGAATATTTCGCTCCGTATACAGAATTGTACGGGCATTTGGCGAACATCGATATCAATTCCAGCTTCACACAGGCAGCCATTGTCACCGCCGGCGCGCCGGGTCCTTTCGCGGGTGGTCTGCCGTCGAGTTTGGTGCGCTCCGACCCTAACGCCTTTTCACCGCGCTTCGGATTTGCGTGGCGGCCGTTCGAAAAGCACAGCACTCAAATCCGCGGCGGCTACAGCATTTTCTACAGCGGATCGGCTTACGCGCAGATCGCGAGCCAGATGGCTTCGCAACCGCCCTTCGCAACCACGGGATCGCTCAGCACCAGTCTCGGAAATCCGTTAACGATTGAAAACGGGTTCATCTCGATACCGAGCGGCGCCGCCGGCTCCAACATCACGAATACATACGCCGTGGATCCGAATTACAAGCTGGCGTATGCGCAGCAGTGGGTGTTTGCGATTCAAAACACGCTGCCGCACGGATTTCTTATTGAAACGGAATATCTGGGAACGAAAGGCACGCACCTGGGAATTTACGAGCAGCCGAACCAGGCGCTCGCGGGAACTTCCGTGCTGACGGCGCAAAATCAGCTGAGAATTCCTTACGCGACAGGGTTCAATTACCAGACGGATGGCGCAAATTCGAGCTTCAATGCCGGACAGATCCGGGTGACACGCCGGTTCCAGCGCGGTATGTCTTTCGTGGCGCTGTACACATATTCGAAATCGATCGATAACGCATCGAGTTTCACGGGCACCGGCGGCACACTGGTGCAGTTCGTGAATGACTGGCAGCTTGAACGCGGGCTGTCGTCCACCGATCAGCGGCACCGTCTGAATTTGACGTATACGCTTTCCTCGCCGGTCGGCGTGAACGGCATGATGCGCAATGGAGGCTGGAAAACGGCGCTGCTTGCGGGTTGGACATTGAATGGCAATTTTGCGGCCCAGTCGGGAACGCCGCTGACGGCGAAATTAGCGGGCAATCTGTCGAATACCGGAGGAATCGGCGCGCTGGGGAGTCTTCGCGCGGAGGCGACCGGACTGCCCATCGACGGCGGACCGAATTCTTACTTTAATCCGCTTGCGTTCACTGCACCCGCGCCGGGGCAGTATGGAAATGCGGGGCGGGACACGATTCCGGGTCCATTTCAGACCTCGCTGAACGCTTCGCTCAACCGCGCTTTCCGTTTTGGCGAAAGCCGGCGGCAGTTGCAATTGAGGCTCAGCGCGAATAACGTGTTCAATCACGTGATCGTCACCGGCTTTGGCACGAGTGTGAACTCGACCAACTACGGGCTGGCGACCGCGGCATCGGCGACGCGCACGGTCAATTTATTGTTGAGGTTTAACTTCTGAACATGCGCATGGACAAGCTAAAGCATGTCCTACTCATGTTGGCGCTCGCGCCGTCTGTGACTGCGCAGCAAACGGCGGATTCTGGTACACCGGTTTTTCGCACCGGCACGAACCTGGTCACGGTCGACGTTACCGTCAAAGATAAAGCCGGAAAGGTGATTGAAGGCCTCAAGGCTTCGGATTTCGCCATTTTAGAAGACGGCAAGCAACAGAAGCTTTCGGTTTTCGAGTTTCAGAAGCTGAGCTCTGAGCCGGCGCCGCTCCCGGCTCTAACGCTTGCCGATCAACTGGAGCTACCGAAAGCGCCCAAGACGACGATTACCGCGGCAACGCCCGGGCAGGTGCAGTATCACGATAAACGACTGCTCGTGTTTTTGTTCGACTTCTCCTCGATGCAGGTCGCCGATCAGTTGCGCGCACAGGATGCCGCGCTGAAGTTTTTGAACAACAAGCTCACTAAGGATGATCTGGTCGCGATTCTCCTTTATACAAGCACGGTTCAAGTGGGAACCGATTTTACCGGCGATCGCGAACTGCTCACGACCATCATCAAGCAGTTGCCGATTGGCGAGATGAGCGAGTACGCCACACTTGCCGATACAGGCGACTGCAATTCGCCCGATACGCAAGCGGCATTCGTCGCCGATGAAACCGAGTTCAACATCTTCAACACCGATCAAAAACTGGCGGCAATAGAGAAGGTCGCGCGGATGCTCGCCTCGATGCCGGAGAAAAAGCAGCTGATCTACTTCAACGGCGGCATCAACAAGACCGGCATCGACAATCAGGCGCAGTTAGAGGCCTCGGTCAATGCGGCGATGAAGGCGAACGTAGTGATTTATCCGATCGACGCTCGGGGGCTGATGGCCGATCCTCCGGGAGGGGATGCGAGCAAGGCCGGTTCGCGGGGCGCGGGCGCATTTAACGGCTCTCAGTACAATTCGCAGCGCTCGAGCATCAACGACTCGCAGGAGACCTTAGTCACGCTAGCAGCCGACACGGGCGGCAAGGCGTTCATGGACAGCAACGATATAGAGCTGGGAATCGAGCAGGCGCAGCAAACCTTGAGCAGCTATTACATCCTCGGCTACTACACCACGAATAATGCCGAGGATGGAAAATATCGCAAGATTTCAGTCAAGCTCACAAATGGGATGTCGGCGAAATTGGACCACCGGCCCGGGTATTGGGCATCGAAAAATTGGGGCAAGCTCAACGGGCAAGACAAAGAGCAGCAGTTGAAGGAGGCTTTGTCGGCGGGCGATCCGATTACCGATCTGCCGCTCGCGCTTCAGGTGGATTATTTTCGCGTCGGCCCAACCGCGTATTTTGTTCCGGTTTCCGTGAAGATTCCAGGCTCGGTGGTGGAGCTTGCGGCCAAGGGCGGCGCCGCCACGACGCAGCTCGATTTCGTGGGACAAATTCAGGATGAAACACGCGCGGTGGTTGGGAACGTTCGCGACTTCATCAAAGTGAAGCTGGACTCGGAGGCCGCGAAATCCGGACGGAAGCCGTTCCTGTACGACGCCGGGTTCACGCTAGAACCGGGCCGGTATCAAATGAAATTCCTTGTGCGCGAAAATCTATCGGGCAAGATGGGTACGTTCGAGACCGGGTTTACCGTGCCCGACCTGAGCGCCGATACTTCCGGCTTGAAACTCAGCACCATCGTCTGGAGCAATCAGCGCGAGCCGCTCACCGCCGCGGTCGGAACCGCCGAGAAGCTGAACAAGAAGACAGTGGCGGCGAATCCGCTGATTGTCGGCGAAGAGAAGGTGGTTCCGAATATCACGAAGGTATTTCGCCAGAACCAAAATCTGTATGTCTCGTTCGATATATATGACGCGATGCCCGACCCCGCGAATGCGAAGGCCCGGAAGGTGAGGGTCAGCATGAGCTGGTTTAACCAGCGCGGGGCGAAGGCCTTCGAGGTCGGCCCGCTCGATTTCACGCAAGTCGCAGACACGCGGCCCGAAGCCGTGCCGGTGAATATCCAGGTCCCGCTAAAAGACATCGCCGCGGGGCGCTACATCTGTCAAATCAATGTGGTGGATGAAGCCGGACGCAAATTCGCGTTTCCGCGGGCGACGTTGGTAGTGACGCCGTAAGGCGCTGAATTACGCTTCGCTGGGCTATTTCTTGGACGGGCCGTTCTGAATGATTGTGCGAAGCTCTGCTTGTGCGTCGGAGCTACGGCGGCCTCCGGCTGTGGGCGGCGCAGCAGCTTGCGCTCCCATTCCCACCAGATCGATTGCCTTGTGGCCTTCGGCATCGACAATCTCGGGATTAATTCCCTTGTCGATAAGGTAGCGAACGAGATCTGCCCGGCCCGCCTGCGCCGCTACGTGAAGAGCAGTCCTGCCTTCATTCGCCGACGGCGCGCGGGACACGCGCATCGAATACGTCTTCGTACCGGTAACTTGAGCATTTATATCGGCGCCGTGCTGAAGAAGCAGGTCCACCAGCGCCATATTCACCGCGCCTCCTGCGGCGCCTTGTGCCGCAAGGCCGGTTCCGCCGCGATTGCCGGGACCAACGCCGGCCGCAATAAGAAACGGCGTCAAACCCATGTCGTTGATGTTCGGATCGGCGCCTTTCGCCAGGAGCACTCTCGCTACCTCCACATCTCCGCCCTCGGCCGCGCGCGACAAAGGCGTGCAGCCGGTGCTGCGAAGATTCTCGATGAAACGTCCGCTGTTGCCTCCGCGGCTGGGACGATGCATGTTGAGCTGCGTGTTGGGATCGACACCCGCATCGAGAAGCGCGTTAATAATCTCCATGCTCGAAACGGTCGGACGACCGGATACGCGCGCGGCCGCAGCCCCGCCGCCCCTTCCCGCGCGGCCTGCATTCCCGGCAACTCGCAGACCACCGGAAGACCCGCCCTCTTTCCGATCAATCGCGATATACAGCGCCGTCCGCCCCCACCAATCCCACACATTCGGATTCGCGCCGCGATCGAGCAGCAGTTTGGCGACATCGTTGTGATCATTATCGAGGGCCAGCATCAACGCCGTAACACCTTCCGGCGTCGGCACATTGACATCCGCTCCCGCCGCGATCAGCTCGTCAACGCATTCAAAGCAGCCGTCGCGAGCCGCATATAGCAAGGCGGTCAGTCCGCCAGAGGGGCGATACTGCGCGCGAGGCTCGGATGTGATTTGACTCGGCCAATCGGTATATAGCGCGCGAGGCTTGACGTCTGCGCCTTTGGCCAGAAGGAGCTTTACTATTTCAGGGGCATTCTTGGGCGCAGCGGCGGCCCACATCAAGGGCGTTTGATTGTGAAATTTCTCAATGAGGTTAACGTTTGCGCCAGCCTTGATTAACATCTCGACGACCGGCAGTTCCCCAGTCTTTAGCGCCAGCATCAATGCCGTCTCGCCGTCCTGATTAGGCGTGTCAGGCTCTGCCCCGGCATCCAGCAGCATCTTCACTATGCGGGCGTCCGCCAGCTTGACGGCTTCGGCGAGCGGAGTGGACCCGAACTCGTTGCTGACGTTCACGCGCGCTTTTTTGGCGAGGAGAGCCTCGAGCAATTCGTAGTCGACGCGGTAGACGGCCCAGTGGACAGGCCGTGTGCCGTCGGGCTGGGCCTCATTCACGTCCGCGCCCGCTCGAATCTTCTCAAGCGCGGCTTTGCGGTTGCCGGCTTCAATCAGGCTGGCGAGAGAGCTATTCTGCGCTTGCGCGAAAACCGGCACCGCGCCGGCGATTACGAGGGCAACAACGAAGAGCTTCACTGGAGTTCTCCTAAACAACATTGGGGTCTAATTTGTCGTGGTGCGCCCATAGACCCTTGGCTGCGTCATACAGAAACTTGTACGGATCTTTCCATGTTCGGGGCAGGCCGTTCAGAACGCCTTCCTCCAACATGTCCTTCGGCCCGTCACCTTCGCGGACCTGCTTGAACAGGCGCGCGCGGACCTCTTCCATGATGTCGCGCTCCGCTTTGAATTCGGCACGCGTCATCACGGGCCCGTACGCGGGAACGATCTTGGTCTGGTCGTTGCTGAGCTTCAGCACGGCATCCATCGCATCCACGCGGCCGCCGATCCAGGCTCCCGTGAACCAATCGAGGGAGGGATCGCGTTGCGGCGAAGCTGCATCCCCGACGGCAATTACGTTCGAGTTCTTGAACTTCACATAAATGTCGCCGCTGGTATGCGCAAGCAGCAGATAGCCGTAGTCGATCTGCTCGCTTCCCGCTTTCAGGGAGCCCGTGGTCTGAAACGTTTCCGTGGGGCGGGCGGCTTTTGGACGGGCTTTCTCGTACCGCTCTTCGGCCGGCGCCCAATAATCCGTTGCCATCCACTCGCGCGTGCGCTCGTGCGCGACGATCTTAACACCGGCGGCGGCGAAAACTTCGTTATTGGCCGTCTGATCGAGGTGATAGTGGGTATTGAAGAGTGTTTGTACTTTCGCGCCGGGCGCGAAGTCTTTGAGTGCAGCCATTACCTGATCGGCGGATTTGGGAGCGCCGCTATCGACGAGAATGAGTCCGTTATCGCTCGAGAAGGCCAAGACATTCGCACCTCCGCCGTCAATAACCGCGAGCTTGTCTGTGAGGCGGCGGACTCTGCCGGTTGTTTGCTGGGCGTTCAGCAGCCGCGGACATGCCCACGTTGTGAATACGGCCAAAGCCGTTTTGATGACTTCTCTTCGATCAAGTCCGCGAACGGTTTTGCCTGTCAATTCGCCCCCATGCTCTCCGATATCAAATTCTATCGGACAGAGTTGTAGGGAGGCAACCCTGAACACGTGAAGATGCTGAACGTGTTTTGCGCGGGCCGGCCCTACACCTGCACAGCTTCGACCGGAGCTTCCAGCGGCTTCTTAAACTTGCATTCGTTATTGGGGCACTGGGCAAACGGGCCGGCTTTCAAGTACTTCTCGATCAGATAGCTGCCGCCGCACTCGGGGCAAGGCTCGGCGACCGGTTTACCCCAGGCGACAAAATCGCAATCCGGGTAACGATTGCAGCCGTAGAACGTCTTGCCACGCTTGGACCGGCGCTCCACGACTTCGCCTTCCGAGCAGTTGGGGCATTTCACGCCTATGGTCTTCTGCTTCACGTATTTGCAAGTGGGGTAGTTGCTGCAAGCGACGAATTCGCCGTACCGGCCGTACTTCTTGACCATCTGATTGCCACAGTTCGGGCACTTCTCGTCGAGTGGAACATCCTTCGGTTTCTGCGCTTCACCGAGTTGTTTGGTGGTCTTGCAATCGGGATAGCCGCTACAAGCCATGAACTGGCCGAAGCGGCCCTTCTTTAACACCATGGGCCGGCCGCAGTTGTCGCAATAGATTTGCTCGTCCTGCTCCGTTAGGTCGACCTTTTCAATGTCCGGAAGATCGACCGCCAAATCGCGGGTATTCTTACATTCGGGATAACCCGTACACGCGATGAAGCTGCCGTTCTTGCCCCACTTGATCACCATGGGCTTGCCGCATTTTTCGCAGACCAAGTCCGTCGGACGCTCCATGCGCTTAATGTCGGTCATGGTGCGTTCCGCGTGCTTCAGGTCCTTCTGAAAGCGCTCGTAGAATTCGCTCATGGCCATGCGCCAGTCGACCTTGCCCTCTTCGATGTCGTCGAGCTCGGCTTCCATGCGCGCCGTGTAGGTGACGTCAAACAGATCGTCGAAGCTCTCGAGCAGGAGGTCGGTAACCACCATCCCAAGCTCCGTCGGGATAAACTTGCCTCCTTCTTTGCGGACGTATTCGCGTTCCTGGATGGTGGAAAGAATGGAGGCGTACGTAGACGGCCGGCCAACGCCATCGGCCTCGAGTTCCTTAACCAGAGTGGCTTCCGTGAAGCGCGGAGGAGGCTCGGTGAAGTGCTGCTCGGGCTCGATGGAGCGGAATTTCAGAACCTCGCCCTCGGTCACCGCCGGGAGCTTGTTCTTCAACTCGTCATCGTCGTCGTCCTTTTGGTCCTTGCCTTCTTCGTAGACCTTCAGAAATCCGTCGAACTTGGGAACGCTGCCGGTCGCGCGGAAAAGATAGACAGCTCCATCCTTTCCCTTGGCGTTTACGTCGATGGTGGTCTGATCGAACACGGCGGGCGTCATCTGGGAAGCAACAAAGCGCATCCAGATCAGCCGGTACAGTTTCAGCTCATCTTCCGCCAAGAACTTTTCGACACTGTCGGGGGTGCGCAAAGACGAAGTTGGCCTGATGGCCTCGTGGGCATCCTGCGCCTCCTTTTTACTCTTGTACGTGTTAGGCGCGGCCGGGCGGTACTGTTCGCCATAGCGTTCCGTGATCAGGCCACGGACTTCGTCCAGAGCCTCATTAGAGATTCTGGTCGAATCCGTACGCATGTAGGTAATTAAGCCGACGGAGCCCTCTTCCTTACCCAGCTCGACGCCTTCATACAGCCTTTGCGCCAGCACCATCGTGCGCTTCACGCTGAAGCGCAGCTTGCGGGCCGCCTCTTGCTGTAACGTCGATGTAATAAATGGAGCAACCGGATTCCGCCGCTTTTCACGGTTTGCAACCGATTTGACGATGTACTCGGCCCCATCCACCGCTCCAACAATGGCGTCGGCCGCGGCCTGATTCGGAATTTCGACGTTCTCATCGTTCTTCTTCGCCAAGTGAGCGGAAAGCTGGGGCGGCTTCTTGGCCGCCAGGTTTACATCGATCGTCCAGTATTCCTTTTTCTGGAACGCCCGGATCTCGCGTTCGCGATCGACGATCAGCCGGAGGGCAACAGTTTGCACGCGTCCCGCCGATAGCCCCCGGCGAACCTTGTCCCACAAGAGCGGGGAAATTTTATAGCCAACCAGGCGGTCCAGCACCCGGCGGGCCTGCTGCGCGTCCACCAAATGGAGATTTACGGCGGACGGCTTCTCGAACGCCTTTTGAATGGCGTTTTTGGTGATTTCGTTGAACATGACCCGGAAGATCTTCGGGCCATTTTTTCTATCTTGCAGCTCTTCCTGCAAATGGAAGCAGATGGCTTCGCCCTCGCGATCGGGGTCGGCCGCCAGGTAAACGGCTTCGGACTTCTTGGCCTCTTGTTTCAGCTCGCTGATCAGCTTTTTTTTGCCTTCGATCACCTCGTATACGGGTGTGAAGTCGTTCTCAACGTCGACGGCTAAATCCTTCTTCGGCAGATCCTTCACGTGGCCCAGGGAGGCCTTGACAACGTACTGCTTACCCAAATACTTCCCTATCGTCTTCGCTTTCGCGGGCGATTCGACGATGACCAAATTCCTTGCCATGGTTAGATCCGAACTCTTCCTCTAATAAACAACCGAAATCTTAGCACGGTTGGCACCGGGTGGCGGGTTGATTAAAGGTTGGGGGGACTAATCCGCCCAGACCTTCAGAAAGCTTTTGCCGGGGAGTTGCCGCACCAAACCGCTCAATTCCAACTCGAACAGGGCCGCAATGATCTCGGATGAGGAGCAGGCATTAAGGGTGTCCACAAGCTCGTCGAGCGATACAGCGGCATCCGGCGATAGTGCTCCTAAAACCGACCGGGCCACCTGATTTAGGCTTCCGGAATAGTCTGATGTGGCTCCGGCGCCGGAGGATTCAGTTTCCTCTATGCCCTGCTGGTTCAGGCGTTTACGGCATTGATCCACCAGCCGTCGGCGATCCTCCGGAGGGAGTTCAACGGCTATGTCGTTCCATTCCTGAACGAGTTTCGCTCCTTGTTTGATGAGCAGATTGGGTCCCCAGCTCATCTTCGAAGTGATGTTGCCAGGCACTGCAAAGATCTCCCGGTTCTGCTCCACTGCGAGCTTGGCGGTAATGCCTGAGCCGGAGTACTCGCTGCCTTCAACGACTAAGACGCCGGCACTGATGCCGCTGACAATGCGGTTCCGAACCGGGAAATTTTGGGGATAAGGCGGTTCGCCCATCGGAAATTCAGAGATTATAAGCCCTTTCTCCGCAATTTGGCCGGCTAGCTTGCGGTTTTCGGCGGGGTATACTTCGTCCACGCCACAGCCGAATACCGCGACGGTGTCGCCCTTGATTTCGAGAACGGCGGTTTGGGCCGCGGTATCGATCCCGCGCGCCATGCCGCTGACGATCGTCAGTCCCGCAGTACTCAAATCCTTAGCCAGCCGGGCTGCGGCCGTGGTCCCGTAGTGCGTGGGACGCCGCGTCCCGACAATTGCAAGCATCAATGTTTGAAGCAGTTCCGTGCGGCCTCGGGCGAACAGCACAGGCGGCGGGTCGAAAATGTCGCGGAGCCGGGGAGGGTAGCGCCGATCGGACATCGGGATCAGGACTGCTCCGGCTTCGATCATCTTTTGATGTTGGGTAGCCGCATCCTCGAACGCGCATCCACTCGCGACGCTCTGGGCGACGCTGGCCGACAGTCCGGCCGATTCCAACTCGGATCGCGAGGCTCGAAAAATGGCCTGAGGTGTCCTGAAAACCCCGACTAGCTGCCCAGCCTTGCGGGTTCCAAGACCTGGGGTCATCCGCAGCGCGAGCCAGTGAAGCTGCTCGTCTTCAGAGAGATATGCGTCGGGGCAAGCGGCTTGGGCCATGTAAAGATGTGGCCGAAGCGGCCTGGAATTCTCAAGCACCTCGAACGTGTTACAATGTGACACATGGAACGCGCTACCGTTCGGGAACTCCATCTGCGAACCAGTGCTCTGCTGAAGAATGTCGCCGAGGGGGCGACCTACGTGATCGAATCGCGGGGAAAGCCGATCGCGGAGTTGCGCCCGATTACCGAGCGCAAACGGGGGCGACCCCTTCCGGCCCATATCGACGACTTTGCCAACAGCTTGCCTCCGAGCAACGACGTCGATCGGATCATCTCGGAAATGCGTGACGACGAGTGAGCGGGGCTTACTTCGATAGCGCTTACGTGGCCAAGTGCTACCTTAATGAGCCCGATTCAACGATGGTTCGGGCCCTGGCTCGTTCTTCCGAAGGTGTGACCTCATCCGCGCTTTGCATCGCAGAGCTGGCGTGTACGGTTCATCGGAAAGTTCGGGAAGGCACGTTGGCGCCTTTGGAGGCGCTTACGCTACGCCAATACTTCATGTCCCATATTGCCTCTGAAATCTGGCTCCTCATACCCATCTCAAATCGGATTCTCCGGCAAGTGGAATTGCTTACGCGATCTTTGCCGCAAACGATGCCCTTACGGGCGCTGGATGCAATACACATTGCCTCCGCTATAGACGAGGCCTTTGCCGAAATCTGGACCAATGACCACCGCCTTCTTGCGGCCGCGGCGCATTTTGGGCTAAAAGGCCGGCAGGTAAGCGCAGCTGGGGCATCCTAGAGACCGGCGAAGATGCGCCGTCAACGTCCGTGAGCCAACGTAAACTAAGCTGGTTGTTGCAGGGACACTTCTAACGAGGGAGGGAGATTTCTCACGAGCCTTGACTAATACATTTATAGGGTCGCACCCACATACGAATAATTTATTACGATGTATAAGATATTTACCTACACAAATCGCGCAGGATATCGTTAAATCAATCGCGGTCTAACAATTTGGCCCCGATCGCGCCGCCAAAGGCCGGAAGCGCAGTGAGGAGCAGGAAGGCGAACAGGAGCTCGAATAGAATACCGGTCGGGCTGCGCATAATTTCCACGACTCGATTCACATCTACTCCAGGCACGGCGGAAGCTTTCAGTTGTTCGCGAACCGCGTCCAGGGCCGCGGGAAACGAGGCGGGGTCGGACAAAATGTTGGCCGCAAAAAGCACGATAACGATGGTGAAAACGAACAGTCCGCAGATCCAGCCAAGATGCGCTCCATGCGCGACGGTCAGCCGCTGTCCGGTGCGGTGCCGGTATAGCAGAACGCACAAAAAACCAGCTCCCACCAGGCCAATAAGAAACAGCGCCGGAACGAATATCAGACTCGAGAAAATCAGAATCGCAAGAGAAAGGGCGCCCCCCAGCAACGCGATCCTAACCGCGATGGAATTGGTGAGGCCGATGGGCGGAAATCTCGGTGGCGCTTGGGGAAGCGGCGGCGGCGTCGCTTCGTCTACCAGCAAAGGTTCGTCGCGTTGAGGTTTGCCGCACTTATGGCAAAAACGAGCGTCCTCCGGCAGTTTGGCCCCGCAGGTACAGTATTCGGGCACGATTTCAGTGTGGCACGTTATTCTAGATTTTGCCCAATCCCGCGTCCACGCTGCTGGTCATCGCCGATCCCAAGGCCCCATTTCTTTCAGGTTTGGCGAAACTGCCTTCCGACGTTCGGGTTGTGGTTAGCACCGACCCCGGAGAGCTGAAGAATCGAGCGGCGGAAGCCGACGCGATCCTTTACGCTTACCACGACGGGGAACTCGTCAGCTCAATCTTGCCGATCGCTTCACGTCTGCGCTGGATTCACTCGTTATGGACGGGCGTAGAAGGGCTGATGAAACGCGAGCTGCTGGCGCATCCGGCTCCGCTTACGAATGGCCGCGGCGTTTTCCGGTGGCCGCTTGCTGATTGGGCGATAGCGGCGATGCTCTTCTTCGCCTTCGATTTCCGGCGCGTTCTGGAACAACAGGACGAACAGGTTTGGCGCGCGGTACATGGCACAAGTCTTCACGGGCGGACGCTCGGGATCGTCGGCTACGGCGCAATCGGCAGTGCGGCCGCTGCGCGCGCGAAACCGTTCGGAGTCAAAATCGCGGCTTACCGGCGGCGCTCCGAGCTTTACGCGTCTGACGGATTAGTGGATAGCAGCTACGGCCCGGGGCAACTCAAGGAGTTGATGGCTGCCAGCGATTACGTGCTGGTTGGGTTGCCTCTCACGCCAGAGACACGAGGGCTGGTGGGCGAAGCCGAGATTGCGGCAATGAAGGCAAACGCGGTAATCATCAATGTCGGCCGAGGCCCCGCCATCGACGAGGCGGCATTGATTTGCGCCCTCGAAGCGGGCAGAATTCGCGGAGCCGCGCTTGACGTTTTCAATACGGAGCCGCTTCCCGCCGGGCATCCTTTCTGGCGCATGAAGAATGTGCTCCTTTCACCTCACACCGCAGATCGCGTGGATGGCTTTCTGGAACCCGCGATTGATTGCTTCCTCCAAAATATGGACCGTTTCCACAAAGGCGAGCCTTTGAGGAACGTCGTCGACAAGCATGCTGGGTATTGACGACATTCGCGAAGCTTCCACGCGGATCCGCCCGATCGTTAAGTGGACGCCGGTGATGACATCGCGAGGATTCAACACGGAGTCACGGATACAGGCGTTCTTCAAATGCGAGAACTTCCAAACGGGCGGCGCGTTCAAGATCCGCGGCGCTGCCAATTTTCTAGCACGCCTTCCCAAGGATCAACTTACGCGTGGAGTGGTGGCGTACTCTTCGGGCAATCATGCGCAAGCCGTGGCGATTGCCGCGCGAGTGGCTGGAACTAGGGCCACACTCATAATGCCGCTAGACGCGCCTCGATCCAAGATGGAAGCGACGCGGGCGCAGGGCGCGAAGATCGTCACCTACGACCGCTTCGCCGAGGACCGCACGACCATCGGAAAGCGGATCGCGGCCGAAACCGGCGCGGCGCTTGTCCCGCCGTTCGATCATGTGTGGACTATCGAGGGCCAAGGCACGACCGCATTGGAGTTGCTGGAAGAAGTTCCGGATCTGGATGCGCTTGTCGTGCCGGTTGGCGGAGGCGGATTGATCTCCGGCTGCTCGGTGGCAGCCAAGGGTCTGAAATCGGATATACGCGTGATCGGAGTTGAGCCGGTCGATGGCAATGACACATATCTTTCCGTGGCAGCGGGAAAACGCGTGGAGATCCCTCCGCCCGCGACCATTGCGGACGGCCTGCGGAGTCCGTGCCCGGGAGAGATCACGTTCCCAATCATTCAGCGCAATGTGGAGCAGGTAGTGCTTGTTTCGGAGGATGAGATCCGGGCAGCCATCGGGTTTCTGCTGACACGCATGAAACTTCTGGTGGAACCGAGCGGCGCCGTTACCGCGGCCGCGGCGTTGTTTCACAAATTGCCGGCGGGGATCGGACGCGCGGGACTAGTGATATCCGGGGGCAATGTGGACCTGGATTTTCTGTGCACGCTGGTAGGGCAGACTTAAGCTTGCCCGGCTAAATCAAAAGTTTCTCCACGCGCTGGCTGGACCGCTTCGATTCCGTACTCCCGCTCGATCACCTTTGCGAGCACCGCGCCCTGGCCCGGTTCGCCGTGCACCAGAAAAACTTTCTTTAGGCCTGCCGCAAACGGCCGCATCCATTCGATTAGCTCGCGCTGGTCGGCGTGACCGCTCAGTTCGTCCAGCGATACGACTTCCGCGCGCAGGCGCATCGGTTCGCCGAAGATGGGGACCTCGGCGTGGCCCTCCAGGATCTTTCGGCCGAGGGTGTTCTCGGCCTGGTAGCCGGTGATGAGCACGGTGCTGCGCGGGTCTTCGATGTTGTTCCGAAGGTGATGCAAAATGCGCCCGCCTTCGCACATGCCCGACGCGGCGATTACCATAAACGGCCCGCGCAAATGGTTCAGCTTTTTCGACTCGCTAGATTCGCGCACGTATGTCAGCCGGTAAAACCCGAACGGATCTTTTCCGTCCTGAAGGAACTTGCGCGCCTCTTCGTCATAACACTCCGGATGCTTTCTAAAAACTTCCGTAGCGTTCACCGCGAGCGGGCTATCGACGAAAATCGGAATTGACGGAATGCGGCCCGCGTCGATGAGCTGATGCAGCATCAAGACAAGCTGTTGGGTGCGGCCAACGGCGAAGCTCGGCACAATAATTTTGCCGCCCCGCTGCGCCGTGCGATTCACTATGGCCTCAAGCTTCTGCTCCACGTGACCGATCGGCTTATGCAACCGGTCTCCATACGTGCTTTCCAGAATCAGGTAGTCGCACGGCCCCAGCTTTTCGGGATCGCGGATTATCGGCAGGCCAGGACGGCCGACATCGCCCGAAAACCCCAAGCGAACGCCTTCGGCTTCGACCACCATGGCAGTCGACCCAAGCATGTGCCCGGCATCGTACGTCCGGTATTGGACGCCATCGGCGATGTGCTGGTGCTCGCCGAGAGCAACCTGCCGAAAAAGGGGATACGTGAGCTCCGCGTCTTCGACGGTGTATAAGGGCACGCATTCGCGGTCGTCGCGCCCGAGCTTCCGCCGGTGGTCGCGGCGCAGATTACAGAATTCCGCGTCTTTCTGCTGCAAATATGCCGAATCCGCGAGCATCGCCAGGCATAGATCCACCGTGGCCGGTGTAGCGTAGATCGGCCCCCGATATCCGTCACGGACGAGTGTGGGCAGATTTCCGCTGTGGTCGATGTGGGCGTGCGAAAGGATCACGCTGTCAATGCTCGAAGCCGGAAAAGGAAAATGGCTGTTCAGGTCAATGGCTTCCTGCCGTCTACCCTGATACAACCCGCAATCGAGGAGGAAACGCTTGCCCGCGGCCTCCACGTGATGCATCGAACCTGTCACCGCCCGAGCGGCGCCCCAGAAAGTAACTCGCACTATATATTCAAATCGCGCACAACGGAACTACACAGCGGCTATGCAACCACCATGATGCTGCCCTGTGCGCTAAATAAAGCATCGTATCATTGAACAGATTCGAGAATTCGTCACGGAGTCTTTTGTGCGCAGACTGGTCGTTTCACTCTGTTCGTTGCTTGTTTCCCTGACAGCCTGCTCCTCCCCGGCGCCCGCGCCCAAGCAGGTTAAAGCCGCCGACGCTTTCGGACCAGGTCCCGCGGCATCGAGCGGCAAGAACCCTCTGGACAAATACCTGGAACTGGCGGGCTTTCGGTTATCGGAAAACGGGGCGGGGAAGTTGAAGGTGAAGTTCGACGCGATCAATCACTCGGAAGCGGATATGGGCGAGCTTCAGGTTAAGATCCGCCTGGTGACGACCGCGTACAAACAAGGCGATGAGCCGATCACGGAATTCGCGGCAAAGATCCCGCCGCTCGGCCCCGAAGAGACTCAGAGCGTGACCGCCAATGCCGCGACAAAGCTCCGCATCTATGAGCTTCCCGACTGGCAGTTCCTGCGCGCCGATTTCGATATCACTTCCCCGACCCAATAATTTGCATTCTTTTAATGGACGACCTGAGTGATTCCATGACCGAGCGTCTGTACTATTCCGATTGCTATCTGCGTGAATTCCGCGCTCGTGTGATCGCGGCTGAAGATTCAGGAAGGCGCGTGTACCTCGATCGTACCGCCTTCTATCCCACGTCCGGGGGGCAGCCGTTCGATGTGGGAACGCTCGCGGGCGTGGCCGTTCTCGAAGTGGCGGATGAGGATGACCGCATCGCTCACGTGTTGGAATCGCCGTTGAACGCGGCTGAAGTGGAAGGCTCAATCGACTGGGCTCGCCGTTTCGATCATATGCAACAGCATACCGGCCAGCATCTGCTTTCGGCCGTTTTCGAAGAGCTGTACGGCATGCCTACGATCAGCTTCCATTTGGGAGCGGAGACCGCGACGATTGACCTGGGCGTTGGATCGCTAACGGCGGAGCAAGCGAAGCAAGTAGAAAACAGGTGCGCGGCGATCGTTGCCGAAGCGCGCCCTGTTTCGATCTCCTTCGAGGATGCGGCGACTGCTTCGGGTTTGCGGAAGGAATCGCAGCGGAGCGGCGTTTTGCGCATCGTTTGCATCGCAGATCTGGATCGCAGCGCATGCGGTGGAACGCACGTACGCTCGACCGCGGAAACCGGTCCGATCTTGATAAGGAAGCTCGATAAGATTCGGAGCAACGCGCGGGTGGAGTTCGTCTGCGGTCTGAGGGCGATCCGGCAGGCGCGCTCGGACTACTGTACTCTGTCGTCCATTGCGCGCGCGCTGTCCGCCCCGATCGAGAAGACGCCGGAACTGACGGGAGCGCAGGCCGAGCGCATCAAGTCACTCGAAAAACACAATCAGCGGCTGAGCGTGGAATTGGCGGCGCGGGAGGGGCGCGAGTTGTACGCGGCTGCGGAACCCGATTCGATCGGCTTGCGCCGCCTGATTCAGCGTGGCGCGATTGACGACGCCATGCGAACACGCGCGCAGGCCTTCGTGGGTTCCGGCAAGGCAGTCTTCCTTGCGGTTTGCTGGGATCCGCCATCGATACTGCTGGCCGCTTCCGCCGATTCTGGGATTCACGCGGGTGAACTAGTCAAGAAAGCGGTTTCGTCTGCGGGCGGCCGCGGTGGAGGCAATGCCACGCTAGCGCAAGGCAGCCTGCCTTCGGGAGAGGCTCTGGCTAAGGTAGAAGCGGAATTGGTGTGAGTGGGGCAGGTTGCAAACCTGCGCGCGATTGCCAATCGCGCTGGACGGTTTAACCCAAGATTCGCCAAGCGGCTTAGGAAGCCGCTGCAGGATGGCATCCTGCCCCACAGCGATCCCGCATTCGGTATCGAGCACCAGATCGTGACAGCCACGACTTCCCACGCCTTTTGGTGGAAGCGGAATTGGCGTGAGTGGGGCAGGTTGCAAACCTGCGCGCGATTGCCAATCGCGCTGGACGGTTTGCCGAATAGGCGCCAAGCGGCTTAGCAAGCCGCTGCAGGATGGCATCCTGCCCCACAGCGATCCCGCGTGCGGTATCGAGCACCAGATCGTGACAGTCGGGACTTCCCGCGCCTTTTGTGGAAGCGATTGGCGTGAGCAACCTGCGCGCGATTGCCAATCGCGCTGGACGGCTTACTGAAAATGCGCCAAGCCGCTGCAGGAACAGTTACCGCCGGATAAACGCGTCCACTTGCCGCTCCAGCAAATCCAGCGGCACCGTGCCGGTATCGAGCACCAGATCGTGATAGTCGCGAATGGAAAATTTATCTCCCAGCGCCTTCCGCGCCTTTTCGCGTAATTCGACAATCTTCAACTCCCCGAGCATGTAGGAACAGGCTTGCGCCGGCCGTGCCGCGTACCGTTCGACCTCGCTCGCTTCAATCCCGAAATCAATGCCTTGCTGGCGCGTCCAGTGTTTCGCATGAAGGCCCGTATCGACCACCAAACGGCGGGCGCGGAACAGCTCGGAATCGAGTTCGCCGAGCAGGCCCTCAATATCGTCGCCATACCATCCCGATTCGGCCGCAAGATGCTCGGCATAGAGTCCCCAGCCTTCGCCGAATGCGGAAATGCCTCCGAAAGCACGCAAACGGCGGAATGCGGGCAGTTCCTGATTCTCCAACTCCGTCGCGATCTGGAAGTGGTGCCCGGGAACGGTCTCATGGTAAACGGTGCTTTTGAGGCCGAACGTGGTCATCTTCTCCACGCGGCGCGGATACTGGAACGTGCCGGGACGCGATCCATCGGGAGCGGGCGCATTGTAATTGGCAGCGGCGTTCTTTTCCCGGAAGCTCGGGAAAGCCTGCGCGACGACAGACGACCGCGGCGTTTTATTGAAGATCAATGCCGCCCGCTTCTCCGCGTCTCGTAAGATGCCGTCGATATCTTCCATAATCCGGGCGCGGCTGGCTTCCGAAGTTGGGTTCGGGTAAGTAAGATCCTGCTGGAGCTTTTCCACGCGTTCTTTGACCGACCCTTGGGTCCGGCCCAGACGGCGCAGCAGCGTGTCCATCTGTTTCTCAATCGCATCCACCTGATTCAACCCGATCTGGTGAATTTGATCCGGCGTCAGATTGGTGGATGTATAGCGGCGCAGGTAAAACGCGTAAGCGTCCGCGCCGCCTTTCAGTCTCCACAACCCGGCGTCATCGGTCGAGCGCGGAAGCTGCGATTCCAAAAGCGCGGCGGCATTCTTGTACGCCGGATAGATCTGGTCCGTGACGATTTTCTCGGCCTGCGAACGCAATTGCTCGCGGCGCGCCGGCGGGAGTGACTTGATGGCGGCCATTTTATCCGCGAAGCCGGAGACGAAAGCGTTCTGCGCGGGCGCGGGATCGGCAAAGCTGCGCATTTGCTTGATGGTCGCCTGCAAAATGAACTTCGGCGGGAGGATTCCTTTCGCCGCGATGCGCTTGGACTCCGCTGCGGCCTCGTCCATGCGCGCGCCCACCTGACCGAGCGCGGCGATGTAGTTTTCTGCGTCCTTCTCCGTCGCCAGTGGATGGCGAATCATCAGCGCTTCAACCACATTTACGTTGAAGCCATCCATTTGATTCAGCGGGAACGTGTAATCGAGGAACGGCTCCTCATCGGCAATGATCTTGAGCTGCCATTCCATTAGGTCGGCCGAGACATGCTGTGTTGGGCTCAGCTTCGCGCGATCGAACTTGGCGAGTTCGGCGAGACCTCGGCGCGCGAGTTGAATTCGCGCACGTCGGTAGGCCGGCGTTTGCGGCGTGATCTCTCGCTCCAGGCGGTCCTGTTCTTCGCCCTTCAAATAGCGCGTAGAAGTGGCGAGGCTGGGATCGTTACGGATCCACTCGGCGGTGAAGTTGTTGAAGAACTCGTCAATTGGTGCGGCAGTGCACTCTAGCGCTGCAAAAGACAGCAGCAGCGCAATTGTGGAGCAGGCTTTAGCCTGCAACGGGCGCTTCAGCGCCCGAACGGATGCGGGGGCAAAGGCCTCCGTAGCAGGCTGAAGCCTGCTCCACCAATTAGACATGGCTACCTCCTTGGTTTGTTGCCGTAATGGTCGGCGTAATTGGGAGCGGTGAACGTGCTGGAATTAGCCTGCGGATCTTCGGGGAGCATGGTTGCGTTCCAGGCTTCATAGTCGGCAACAAGGCGACGGTACACTTCGGGCTGGCGATCTTTCAAATTGGCGCGTTCAAGCGGATCGTCCTTAACATTGAACAGGAACGTATTGTCTTCAATCTTCAGCCACTTCATATCGCCATCGAGAACGGCGCGCTGCGAGTTGGCTTTGAACCGCCAGAACAGTTTTCTTGGGACGGGGGCCGAGCTTTCCGTAAGCACCGGCAACAGATTTATTCCATCGGGTGGATAGGCAGGGTCTGGCGCGGCGCCGACCGCGGCGAGCAGCGTAGGCAGCCAGTCCATGCTGATGCCGGCCTGCTCCGTAGTCAATCCAGCGCGCACGTGGCCGGGCCAGCGCACAATGGCCGGAATACGGAGGCCTCCTTCAAGAAGCTCGCCCTTCTTCCCGGTGAACGGCCAGGTATCGGAGAAGCGCTCGCCGCCATTGTCGCTGGTGAAAATGACGATCGTATTGTTCGCGATTCCGGCAGTGTCGAGCGCCTTCAATACTCGGCCGACTTGCGTATCGAGCTCCATCACCATGCGGCCGTAGGTGGCGAGCGTGCCGCCATCGAAATCGCTCAGCGAGCGAAGCCGGCCTGATTCGGCTTCATCACCGGGGCCCTCCCAGGGCCAATGTGGCGCGTTGAAGTGTAAGCTCAGCAGAAACGGGCGCTTGGCTTTCGCGTAATCCGCGACGATGCGCTCGGCGTGCGCGCCGAGCAAGTCCGTGAGATATCCGGCCTCGCTGACCTGCATATCGTCATCCCAAAGATCGGCGGTATCGGTGCCGGCGATGCCGTATTTATGCGTGAAATAATCCACGCCGCCGCCGCGAAATCCCCAGAAATGGTCGTACCCGCTTTGCAGCGGACCGTAATCGGGCAGCCGGCCAAGATGCCATTTGCCGAGCAAGGTTGTGCCGTAACCGGCTTTTCTAAGCAGCGACGGGAGCGTCGGATGCGAAGGCGGCAGGCCAACCCGATTACCGCCGCTAGGAATGGGCTCTTCGAGGCCGACGGGCAGGCGGTATTGATAACGTCCGGTGATCAAGGCGGTGCGCGTGGCCGAGCAAACAGCGGAATTAGCATATGCCTGCTCGAACTTGATACCTTCTGACGCGAGGCGATCGATGTTCGGCGTCCGGTAATCGCGACGGCCGTAACAGGAGACGTCGGCATAGCCGAGGTCGTCCGCCATGATAAACAGGATGTTGGGAGGATCGGCGGCTTGCGCGGGCCGCGTGGCGAGCGCGGCGAGAGAACCGGCGGTAGCCGTCAATATTTTGCGCCGAGTGAGTTTCGTAGCGCCTCCGTTTTTTGATTCTAATGAATCGTTTCGCTGATTGCGTTGTGTCGTATTGCCTCACTGATTTCGTTTCGCCTGTGCGCAAACCGTTCATTTCCGAGATGTCGCTCTGGTAAACCGATTGCGAGCTGTCGGCTAATGGCGTGTATCCGTCTCTCCGTTGAGAGTGGGGCAGGTTGCCAACCTGCAGCGGGTTGCCAACCCGCTTGCCGACCTTGTGCGAACCCCGCCCAGCGCGGTTGGCAACCGCGCGCCGGATGGCATCCGGCCCCACAAGCTGCTCTCAGCTTTTTCGCTGCATGCGCGGTCGCCTTCGGCTCTTGTCCCGTGAGCTTCCAGACCCAAAGCGCCGCAAGCCTGAAGCCGGCGTCCACATCGCATACCGTTTTGCTGCGTCAAAACGATGGATCGTACACCGGGTACGAAATGGCGGATGCATCGCCCTATCAAGTATTGAAGACGACGCCGAATTTTCAGAATCAGCTAACGGTCTGCCCACCACCGTCGTCCGGTTTGACTGCCGGTCCCCCGCAGGCGTTCGCGCAATTGCAGGGTGGCCGTTATTTGTTTGTCCAGCGCAGCGATGCCTTCGGCATACCGGGAAGTTATTCAGCCGTTAACGTTGTTGAGCTCGATGCCGCGCTGCGGCTGATCTCGCAATCTTCGTTGATGCTCTCGGCCGGACCGATGAACCCCGGTGGTGCGAGTACGCTCACACTGACTGATGTGAACGGAGATGGTCTTCCGGATCTGATCGCGGGAGCCGGATATCCGCATACCGCGGGGATTCAAGTGCTGCTCGGCAACGGGCACTCCGGTTTCGGAAATCCGGCGATTTACGGAGTCCCGGGCGAGCTCAATATCGCGTCAACCGTAGTCGCGGATGTGAATGGAGACAACAAGCCTGACATTTTAGTCGCCGGTTCCTGGACTGGCCAGATCTGGCTTTTTCTAGGAAATGGAGACGGCACCTTTCAGCCGCCGAAACCGGTGGCTCCGATTCCCGCCGCCGGGCTGGGGAAACTGAAGGCTATCGCGGTTGGCGATGTGAACGGCGATAAAAAGCCGGACCTGGTATTCACCACTAATCTGCCGCCAGCCACTATAAATGTCGCGATTGGCGACGGCAACGGAAACTTCTCGACTGCAGTTTCGTTTCCATCCGGTGGAACCGACGCTGTCGCCATTGGCGACGTGAATGGAGACGGACTTCCGGATATCGTTGCTAGCGGTATCTCGATCCTTTTTGGCGACGGAAAAGGAGGGTTCCCAAGCCGGCAGGATTATTTTCAGCAGACGATGGGCAGCATCATTCTGACCGACTTTAATAATGACGGCAGGACTGACATCGTCATTGGAACCGGAGCACCGTGGGTTTTCTCAGGCACCGCCATTGCGGTTATGTACGGAAGCACCGGTGGAATGTTCTCCGGCGCGCCCATTACCACGGTTCCAGGATTCTCCGTTCCCGGTGATGTAGTCACCAGCATCAGCTCCGCCGACCTCGATGGAGACGGTATTGCGGATGTAATCTTCTCCGATATTTTGACCGGGATAACGTCCCTCAAGGGAAGTGGCGATGGTAATTTCAAGGCGATCTGGCAATACAACCCTCGGACTCAGGAAAATGTTCGAGGGGTTCCGGCGTCAATTGTTATCGGGGATTTCAATCGAGACGGAGTTCCCGATTTCGCCGCTGTGCTCGACAGCACAACGACGGGAGTAATCGAAGTGTTCCTTGGTATTGGGGATGGCACGTTTCAGTCTCCACTCATCATTTCAGCGGGTTCGTCGCTCAGTGGTTACAGCTCAATAGTCTCAGCCGATTTTAACCGCGACGGCAAACTGGACTTGGCGCTGGTGGCGACGCCGTATTATTCGAATAGCAACGTCATCAGCACGGTTTTAATTTATCTGGGCAACGGCGATGGAGGCTTCGCCGCGCCCCAAACAGCAATGTCGGCTCCCGGTTTCCTGATGGTTGCCGCCGGCGATTTCGATAACGATGGCGTAGCCGATTTGGCCCTATCCATGAATGGTTATGTCGGACAGACCGGCAGCGGCGTTACAATTTTGACCGGTAAGGGCGACGGCACATTCAAGCCGGGCACGTCTATAGCGCTCTCAAACGTCGCCTCCGGCGCCGGCACGCTCGCCGCCTCCGATTTCAATCTCGACGGCAATCTCGATCTGGTGATTTCTACCGGCATTCCGGGCAATACGCAATCAGGAATCACGGTTCTGCTGGGCACGGGCAATGGCGCGTTTCAACCCCCCGCTTTCTACCCCGCGCATTCGATCGCTGGATTGATCGTTGGCGATGTCAATAGCGATGGCATCCCCGATGTGGTGACCCAAGCGGGCTACCTGCTTGGAAACGGTGATGGAACGTTCCAGCCTGCCGTGTCGCTGGATTTAGTCCCAATAGCAATGGCGGACATTAACGGAGACGGACAGATCGATATCCTCGGCAGTGCTACGCTTGGCTTCGCAACCCTGGTTAATGTTTCCCGAACGGGATCATTCAGCCTCGCCTCGGCGGCGAGTTTTCAAGTTGGTCCGGTTGCGCCGGAATCTTTGGTCTCCGCCTTCGGTAGCGGCTTCGCTTCGAGCGTTGCCGCCACCAGCGTGACAGTTCAGGATGCAAGCGGAGTCAGCCGCAGCGCTCTGCCGCTCTACGTTTCTCCAAAGCAAGTCAACTTCGAAATACCCTCGGGAACCAGTCCTGGAATCGCGACCGTCACCATCACCAATGCCGCGACTTCACCGGCGATATCGTTCACGTCGCGAGTGCAGATTGCGCCAGTGAGCCCAGCGACTTTTCAATTGAACAAAGCCGCGCTTGCGGCTGCGGACATCGTCCGCGTGTCGGGAAATTCGAGGAGCATAGAGCCGGTCTACACGAATCAGAACGGGGGCATGGGTCCGCGACCCATCGATCTGGGTCCGCCCGGAGATCAGGTCTACCTAAGCCTCTTCGGGACCGGTCTCCGCAACGCGGGTACGAGCCAAGTGTCCGTTCGAATAAACGGAATCAGCGCGCCGGTGACCTACGCCGGCCCGCAGCCCGGCTTCGCAGGACTCGATCAGATCAATGTACTTCTCCCGAGACAGCTTGCTGGAGCCGGACAGGCGGGAATAGTAGTCACGGCCGCGGGGCGCACGGCCAATACCACCTACGTCTCCTTTAAATGAATCCACTAGACTCGAATGATGAAGTACGAGATAACACGTAAGCAGATTTCGCCGCAGCCGGTGCTCGTTATCCAGCGGCGGGTACAGCGGTCCGGGATCGCAGGTTTCCTCGGCGAGGCGTTCCAGAAGGTCTTCCAATTCGCGGGCAAAAACGGAATCACGGTCGTGGGACCGCCATTAGCGCGATACAGCGAGATGAGCGGCGACGCATTGACGATTGAAGCCGGCGTGCCCGTCGCGTCCACGCCAGACAATTTGCCCGCCGATTCCGAGATCCGGCGCGACACGCTGCCGGGCGGCCCCGCGGCGTTTACTGTCCACATGGGCCCTTACGAAAAACTGCCCGATGCCATGGCTGCCGTGGATGCCTGGATCAAGCAACAGAAGCTCGCGCCGGGCGGTGCGCCGTGGGAATCGTACGTGACCGATCCCGGCAACCTGCCGGACCCGAAGGATTGGAAAACAGAAGTATTCTGCCCCCTCGCTTCGTGAGATGTACGATTACCGCCGGTATTGGTCGTCGCTGACGTGCTCCATCCAGTCGACCACCTTGCCGTCGAGCTTTTCTTGAATGGCAATGTGCGTCATGGCTGTCGTGGAGGCCGCGCCATGCCAGTGCTTTTCGCCGGGCGCAAACCACACCACATCACCGGGCCGGATCTCCTCCACCGGACCACCCCAACGCTGGGCCCACCCGCACCCGGCCGTGACGATCAAAGTTTGCCCGAGCGGATGGGTGTGCCATGCGGTGCGGGCGCCCGGCTCGAACGTGACGGTGGCTCCTTGAACCAGCGCCGGCTCGGGCGCTTGAAAAAGGGGATCGATTCTCACTGTGCCGCTGAACCATTCCGATGGTCCTTTGGCTGAAGGCTGCGATCCAACTCGTTTGATCTCCATATTCCCTCTCATTGTGCACGCAGCAGCGCCTGGATCGCCTGTCGCGATGCAGAGTTCGGGCGCCGGCGGCTCAACGCTGTGTAACCATGGATCTCGAAAGCAGAAGTGGACCGATGATGAAAACGGAATTGCTGCGATTCAACGGCGCTGTCGAGCGAGACCCAGCTATCGACGCGTGGATGAAAGCGCATGAAGGTAAGTTGGGGGCCATCGCGCAGCAGTGGTTTGAGGCGATGCGAAGATGCGGGGACGAAGTCCGGGAGCTCGTGCACGACGGCTGTCCGGTTGCATGCTTGGGAGATGTGCCATTCGGCTACGTCAATGCATTCACTTCTCACGTAAACGTGGGGTTCTTTCAGGGCGCAGCGCTGCCGGATCCGGCCCGCATGTTGCAAGGCAGCGGCAAGTTCATGCGCCATGTGAAGCTGAGACCGGGAGCGCCGGTAAACGCTGCCGCCCTAAGCCGGCTGATCGAAATCGCCTACTCGGATATAAAAAGGCGCGTTGAACATGGCTAGCACGGATGAGCCATGAGTGCCGCCGTCGCCGAGGTTTAACCCGCGCCAAGGGTGTTATTCTGAAATGTCCCGCTAATGTCTGCTATTGATGTCCCTCTACAAAAGAACCGCTTCGGTCAAACAAGGCGAAAGGACAGGTGGTGGATCGAGCCGTTGTTCGTGTTTCTCGGCTACCTGATCTTCACCGTCTACGCAAATTACGCGCTTTTAGCCAACAACTACTACGAGCTTCCGGGGACGCAATATCTTTCGCCTATGTACTCGCCGTTGCTGTTTCGCTACGCGCCGGGCTGGTGGCCGGCGATTCTGCCGTACTCGGCGGCTGCGCTGATTTTGTGGGCGCCTCTCGGCTTTCGCATCACTTGTTACTACTATCGCGGCGCGTACTATAAGGCGGTCTGGCTCGATCCGCCGTCGTGTACTGTCGGGGAGCCGCGAAAGAGTTACTGGGGTGAGCGCTCCTTCCCGCTGATCCTGCAAAACGTCCACCGCTACTTTTTATATCTTGCGATCGTATTTATCTTCATCTTGTCCTACGATGCCTGGAGGGGACTGTGGTTTGACGGACCGAACGGGCCCGGGACTCAGTTCGGAATCGGGCTTGGCTCGATCATCTTGATTCTGAATCCGATTTTCCTGGGTCTGTACACGTTCGGCTGTCATTCACTCCGCCATCTGATTGGCGGACGAAAGGACGTGATCTCCAGTAGCGCCGTGCGGCAATCCTGCTACAACTGCGTGTCCTACCTGAACCGCCGCCATATGAAGTGGGCGTGGATCAGCATGTTCTACGTCGGGTTCGTGGATTTGTATATCCGGCTGTGCGCGAAGGGCATCTGGCACGATTGGAGAATTTTCTAAAGCAAAAATGCCGGAATATCAGACTCACGAATACGACGTCCTGATAGTGGGCGCCGGAGGCGCGGGACTGCGCGCCGCCATCGAAGCTTCCGCCGCGGGCGCGAAAACGGGTGTTGTAACGAAGTCGCTGCTCGGCAAGGCGCACACGGTGATGGCGGAAGGCGGCATGGCGGCCGCCATGGGCAATGTCGACGACCGGGATAACTGGCGTGTTCACTTCGCCGACACGATGCGCGGCGGCCAATATCTGAATAATTCGCGAATGGCCGAGATCCATGCCAAGGAAGCTCCGGCGCGGGTGAGAGAGCTAGAAGCTTGGGGCGCTATGTTCGACCGCACGAAAGACGGGCGGATCTTGCAGCGCAATTTCGGCGGCCACCGCTATCCCCGGCTGGCGCATGTCGGCGATCGCACTGGCCTTGAGATGATCCGCACATTGCAAGATCACGGCGTTCACCAAGGCATCGAGTTTCACATGGAGGCCACCATCGTCACGCTGCTAAAAGACGGCGAGCGATGCGTTGGCGCGCTCGCGTATGACCGCGAGCGCGGACAGTTTCGCGTGCTGCACGCCAAGGCCGTGGTGCTCGCGACGGGCGGAATCGGACGCGCCTATCAAATAACCAGCAACAGTTGGGAATACTCGGGCGACGGGCATGCGCTGGCTTTTCACGCTGGCGCGGCTCTGCTCGATATGGAGTTCGTGCAGTTCCATCCGACCGGCATGGTTTGGCCGCCCAGCGTGAAAGGCATTCTGGTGACCGAAGGCGTGCGCGGCGAAGGCGGTGTGCTGCGCAACAAAGAAGGCAAGCGGTTCATGTTCGACGATATTCCGGAGAACTACCGCTCGCAAACGGCGGACACCGAAGACGAAGGCTGGCGGTACACGCAGGGCGACAAGAGCGCCCGGCGCCCCCCGGAATTGCTGACACGCGATCACGTCGCGCGATGCATCAATCGCGAGGTCAAGGCCGGGCGCGGAAGTCCGCACGGCGGCGTTTATCTGGATATTGCGTGGATCAAGGAGAAGCTGCCCAACTCGGTGGAGCACATCAAGAAAAAGCTGCCGAGTATGTATCATCAGTTTAAGCAGCTAGCCGACCTGGATATTACTCGGGAGCCGATGGAGATCGGACCAACCGTACACTACGTAATGGGCGGAGTGCTGGTGGATGCCGAAACGCAGATGTCCACGGTGCCGGGTTTGTTCGCGGCCGGGGAGTGCGGAGCCGGGTTGCACGGAGCCAACCGCCTGGGCGGTAACTCACTTTCCGATTTGCTCGTGTTCGGTAAACGCGCGGGCGAATATGCCGCCAAATTCGCCAAAGAAAACCGGGCCGGCCAGTTGCCGAAGGACCAGATCGATGCCGCCGCGCGATGGGCTCTGGAGCCGTTCGATCGCGGCGCGGCGGGTGTAAACCCGTTTGCGGTTCAGCATGCGCTGCAGGAGGTGATGCAGAATCTGGTGGGTATCGTTCGCCGCGAAGAGGAGATGCTGCAGGCGCTTGAAAAAATCGCCGAGCTGAAGCAACACGCCGCGAAAGCAGGCGTCACCGGAAACCGCGAATACAACACCGGCTGGCACACGGCCTTAGATCTGAATAATCTGCTTACCGTTTCCGAGATCGTTACGCGTGCGGCCTTGGAGCGCAAAGAGAGCCGCGGCGCGCAGTTCCGCGACGATTATCCAACCAAGAGCGAAGAATGGGGCAAGTACAACTTGCGGGTTCAAAAGGGCGCTGATGGAACCGTAAACATTGCGCGCGCCCCAGTCATCCCACTTACGGAAGAGATGAGGCAAGTGATCGAGGAGCAGAAGTAAATGACTCCCCAAAACGAATCGAAAGCCATATTCAGGATTTGGCGCGGCGACGCAACGCAGGGCGCGTTCCAGGATTACACAACCGAAATCTCAAGCGGCATGGTGGTGCTGGACGCGGTGCACAAAATTCAAGCCGAACAGGCCAACGATCTGGCGGTGCGCTGGAATTGCAAAGCCGGCAAGTGCGGTTCTTGTTCCGCCGAAATCAACGGCAGCCCCAAGCTCATGTGCATGACCCGGTTGAACACGCTGCCGCTGGATCAGCCGGTCACCGTAGAGCCGATGCATACCTTCCCGCGAATTAAAGACCTGGTGACGGACGTGTCCTGGAATTACCGCGTGAAGAAGGAAATCAAGAAATTCCAGCCGCGCAAACCCGATGCTGCCGACGGCACCTGGCGCATGCAGCAATCCGACGTCGATCGCGTTCAGGAATTTCGCAAGTGTATCGAGTGCTTTCTGTGCCAGGACGTCTGTCACGTGCTTCGCGATCACCACATGCACGACCAGTTCATCGGGCCGCGATTCCTGGTCTATGCGGCGGCGCTGGAGATGAATCCGATCGATTCCGCCGACCGCATCGCCGAGCTGCGCGATAGCTGCGGCATCGGCTTATGCAACATCACCAAATGCTGCACCAAGGTTTGCCCCGAGGAAATCAAGATAACCGATAACGCCATCATTCCGCTGAAGGAGCGGGTGGTGGACCGCTTCTACGATCCGCTGACGCGGTTATTTAAAATGTTCGGGTAGACGCGCTTACTCACACAAACACCACAACATCGCACGCGAGCCGGTCTTGGAAATCAGGCAGTTCGAAACCGAGCGGACAATAGCATTCTATTCCCCGTAACCTTCGATTGCCGGAGCAGTATTCGTATCTGATGATCCGGTACGCTATTCGCTCACTCTACAAAGCGCGGATGTTCACCGTCGTCGCGGTGATCTCTTTGGCCTTCGGCATTGGCGCAAATACGGCGATCTTTTCCCTGCTCGACCAGGTTTTGCTGCGCCTGCTGCCGGTGAAGAATCCGCGGGAGCTGGTCCTGTTCACCATGCGCGGCCAGCATTACGGCAGCAACTGGGGCATGAACGCCATTTCCTATCCGATGTACCGCGATTTCCAGGATCATAATGAGGCGTTCACAGACATGTTCGGAAGGTTTTCATTCTCCCCCAGCTTTACCGTGGATCACGGCACCGAGCGGGTGCAG
>JAFAQY010000094.1 GCA_019261985.1 Bryobacterales bacterium
TCGAGCCGTCGAGGTTGTCCCAATGATTCACCCACCGGACGGGCGTGTACGGCGATCGAGCCTCCTTTAAAGCGGCAATCGATTCGCCGAGCGCGATCTTTCGCAGGAGTTCGAATACGCCGTAAAGCACGCCGCGGTCGCTCGAGCCGGTGATGAAGATGGATTGGCCGCGTGTTTCCAGTTGAAAACCATCGGATGCCCCTGGACGAACGTCCAGCACGATTGCGCCTTCCGCGGGGCTGCCGGCCTCAATTCGAAGTGTGTGTCCAACCATGCCGCGAATGCCGCGGATCAGTTCCTGGCGCGCGCTTAGGATGACGGCGGTATTCCCGCGCGCGACGACTGCCGCGGGCAGCGCGGGCGGATTCTTTACAGGCGAGTAGCGCAGCCACGCATCGTAGCCGGATTCAGCTCGAAGCACGGCAGCGAGAAGAAACCCACAGCTAAGTATTAACGCCCGACGCAAGATAGCCTCCGTCTACCACCACGCACTGACCTGTAATGAAGCTCGCGGCATCCGAGACCAATAATACCGCCGCGCCCACCAATTCTTCAGGTTTGCCAAAGCGGCCCATGGGCGTGCGCATCAGGATTTCTTTGCCTCGAGGCGTGCCGAGCAGCAGGGCCTGATTCATCTCAGTGGGAAACACGCCGGGAACGAGCGCGTTCACGCGGATTTCGTCCTTCGCCCATTCGCAGGCCAGGCTGCGCGTCAATGAGAGCACGGCGGTTTTGGAAGCACAATAGGCGGCGACCTCATGGAAGGCCAGGAAAGATCCGAGGGAGGCAATGTTCAGGATGCGCCCCCGGCCGCTCGCTTTCAGCGGCTCATAGAATGACTGGCACGCCCGGAGCACGCCGTTGAGGTTGGTGTCGATCACGGACGACCAATGCGCTTCGTCGATTTCCATCGTGGGCCGGCGGAAGGTGAAACCGGCGGCGTTCACCAGGATATCGGCGCGGCCGAAGTCGTTTAGCACGGCGTCGCGCAGGGCATCGACGCTGGCGCGGTCTGTTACATCGGCGGGGTGGCAGAGCTTGCAACTGAGCTCACTGCATAGAGCTTCGAGCTCGGCCCGGCGTCTTCCTGAAGGGATGACAGATGCTCCGTGTTCCGCAAGGCCGACCGCGATCGCGCGGGCTAGGCCGGAGGTTGCGCCGATCACTACGGCGACGCGGCCCGAAAGATCGAACCAGTTCGTCATTCGGCTTGTGGGGCAGGATGCCATCCTGCGCGCGATTGCCAATCGCGCTGTTCATGTTTCAGAAAACTCGCCCAGGCGGGTTGGCAACCCGCCGCAGGTTGGCAACCTGCCCTACTCATACGGAATATGCGGGGCGCGGTCGTCTTTTGGGTCCGCCCAGCGGTCGTTGGGAATTATGGGCGTCCAGCCGGGGCGGGCGGGATCTTGATCGTACGGATAACCGCCTAGGCGTTTATAGAGCTCGCTGTATTGCTGAAGTTTATCGCGGTTCAGCTTCACTCCTAGACCGGGCGCGTCCGGCACTCGGATCGCCCCGCCTTCATAGATCATCAGTCCGCCTTCGATAACGTCGTCCATCAGGTGATGGTAGTGGGCGTCGGCCGCGAAGCTCAGATTCGGCAGAACGGCGCCCAAATGCAGCATGGTCGCAAGTTGAATGCCGAGCTCGCCCGAGGAGTGCACGGCGATGCCAAGCTGAAACGTCTCGCATACCGCCGCCGCTTTGATGCAGGCGCGAATGCCGCCCCAAAATGTAGTGTCAAGCAGAATCACATCCACCGCCGTACTCAGCACGTTCGCGGCAAGCTGCTCGAAGCCGACGACGACCGTATTGGTCGCGAGTGGGATGCGCACCATTTCCCGCGTGCGCCGCATGCCGTGCATGCCGAAAACCGGGTCTTCGAGGTAGTCGTTCTTCAGAGGCTCGATCGCCTGGCCGAAACGGATCGCCTGTTCGGTCGACCATACGGCATTGGGATCGAAGCGCAGCGAGTCGTTCGGAAAGGCCTGGGCCAGCGAGCGATAGATCTCTAATTCGTAATCGGGATGGAAGACACCTCCCTTGATTTTATGAGTAGCGAAACCGAAGCGGCGTTTGAGCGCACATGCGTGCTGGACCATCTGCTCGACTGTGCGCACTTCGCCCTCGCCGGTTGCAGGATTGGGATAACGAAAAAAGCAGTAGGCGGCGAACGGGACGCGATCGCGCAGGCGCCCTCCGAGGATATCGCAGACCGGAACGCCCCAGGCATGGCCGAGAACGTCGAGGCAGGCGAATTCGAGGGCGGCGAGAACCTGGGTGCGATTGTTGTACAGCGAAGCGGTCGGGTTGGCGATGAGAAAGCGCATCTCCTCAATACGCGCGGGATCGTGCCCAACGAGATAGGACTTGATGGCGCGGAAAACCGCCTCGGCCGACTCCCCACCGCCGCCCATCTCCCCGAGACCAATCAAGCCGTTGTCGGTCTCGACCTCAACGATGGTGCGGACGAAGCGCCCCCAATGGCAGCCGTTGGCGTGGCGAAGAGGCGCTTCCAAAGGAACTGTGACTGTGGTGGCTCGGATATCGGAGATGCGCACGAGCTACGCCGAGGCCTTGCTGGTGAGCACGCTGTCGACGATTTCGCGGAATTCCGCGGCGTTCAGCAATCCGCCCTTTTCGATGCCCTTTTCCTTCACCTTTTGAAGCATCTCGGCGACCGATTCGTCATCGACGCCGTTGATGCCGAGTTGTTCCAGATGATACGTGATGGAAGCCTTGCCGCTCTTCTTTCCGAGGACGACGTCGCCTTTGCGGCCCGTGAGAGCGGGGTGGGTGCCGAACATGGCCAGTGGCTCTTTCACCACCAGATCGACGCCGATGCCGGATTCGCGGGTGAAGTTCCGCTCGCCCAGGATGGGCTTGTTCGCGGCGGTCGGAAACTTGCTGATGCGGCTGACGAGTTCGCCTAGCTCGGGCAGCTTCGCCAGCTTGTATTCGGTGTTGTAGCCATAGAGCACGTGCAGCGCGACCGCCAGTTCCTCCAAGGCGGCATTGCCGGTGCGTTCGCCGAGGCCGTTGGAGCAGCTATGGACGCACTCCGCGCCGGCCTCGACGCCCGCGAGCTCGGTCGCGACCGCCATGCCGAAGTCGTTGTGCGTGTGAACTTCGACGGGAAGATTCGTCAGCTTCTTCACCGCGCGCACCATGTACTTCATGGCTTCGGGAAGGATGCATCCCATGGTGTCGACCACCCCTACTGAATCGGGCGGCGCATCTTGCATAATGCGCGTGAGCAGGTTGGTGAGATCCTGGTGCCGCGCGCGAGTGGTGTCATACGGGAAGTAGACGGTGTGCATGCCGCGCGATTTCGCGTAATTGATGACGTCGACGCTCTTGCGCAGCACGTCTTCCCATGTCCATTTGAACTGATATTTGAGCTTCGGGTATCCGATGGGGATCTCGATGATTACGCCATGGCAGCCGCACTCGAGGGCTTTGTCGATATCCGCGTTGATGGCACGGGCAAAGGTGTAGATCTTGGCTTTAAGGCCTAGCTTCGAAATTTTCTTTATAGCTTCAAAATCCTGCGGAGAAACGGCGGGCATGCCGGCTTCGATGCGCTCGATTCCCACTTCATCGAGCTTTTCGGCGATGGCGATTTTGTCCGCGATGGTCATTACGACGCCAGGAGTCTGTTCCCCGTCGCGAAGGGTTGCGTCATGGATGCTGACGCGCTCCGGAAGCTGGTACTGGCTCCGGACTTCAGGGATGAAATCATAGGGGCTCACCCACCATTCGTTTTCCTTAAAATATGCGTCCGTCATAGGGCTCCTTCGAAGGAATTCTCTCATAGGAGTTTTGGGTAACGCGGGAGGATACCGCAACTTAGCGCTTCAACTCGCCCTTAGATTCGGCATCCGGTGCATACGTTAGGGCAGACGATGCCTGTGGGGCCGGAGTCATCCGGCGCGCGGTTGCCAACCGCGCTGGTCTGGTTTGGTGGAAAGCCGGCGAGCGGGTTGGCAACCCGCTGCAGGTTGGCAACCTGCCCCACAAGCAGGCAGGCAGCATTTACGGACCAGGGAGCCAAAGTTTGGATAAGGAGCCAACGTTGAAATTCGAGCTTGTGATCGGCGCATTTATCAGCGCAGGGGCGGCTTTTGCCGCGAGCACGTTTTCCGTAACGCCGGATTTGCGGATACTCGGCGCGGGCGCAACCGCGCGCCTTTCGACGAAGGCGGCGAAAGCCGGCGAAACTTCGCCGGCCGTGACCTGGACCGTGGCTCCATGGATTCCGGGCGCGCAGATTTCTGAACCGGATGCCCAACCGGTGTTCAGCTTCACTGCGCCGGTTCCGGGTCCGCAGGCGGTGAAGCAATGCGTTCAAACGGTCGTAACCGCCACCGCGCCTTCGGGCGAGGCGCATTCGGTTCCCATTACGCTGGCTCCGAGCACAAACTTCCCGGCGATCTGTCCGGAAGGCTCGCTGGTTATGTCGGTGGTCGGGTTCGAGCAGGCAAGCTCGGTTTCAGCTCCAGGGGCGCAAAGCTTCTTCTTCGACTTCTTTCAGAGCTATCCAATCCCGCTGGGCCGCGCTTCCTCGGCCTCAGCCACTGACGTGTACGGCCCGGCGTGGCGCTGGTGGGGCGACGTGCGGATTGCCTCGTTTCCTCAGCAGGCGAGTATGACGGTGGCGCAGCTCGCGGGGACATTCACCCAGCAAGTGGCGACTCTTCCGGTGAGTCAACTGGCGCACTCAGGCGAGTTTCGCACGGGACTGGAACGCCGCATCGGCGCTTTCGAACAGCCTTTCGCGCGAATGTCGGGCCCCACGTATGAGAGGACCTCCCTGGGAGCATTCTTCTATTTCGGGGCAGAAGCAGCACTGGTTGCGCCGGCCGGTAACCGTCCGTTCGAGCAATATGGCGCGGGATTTCGCCTCTACACGCGACTGATCAACTCGAAAGGACAAACGCTGCACGCGCCGGCAATGATTGCGGCTTCGTTCGGCCAGAATGAGCTCGTAACAGGAGGAATGCGACGAGGCGTGGTGGGAACATTCGAAGGGTTCTATCCATTGCCGCTCGGGGTCAAAAGCAAGGAACTCGGGACGCTGTACTTATTCGGACGCGCGGCGGTGCGGCTGGGCTCACCGGCGAATAATCGCGACGTGTATGCGATCGGCGTGGGAGTGGATGCGGTTGGGGTGATAAGAGACTTACTCGGCCCGCGGTAACCGCGTGCGGCAGGATGTCATCCTGCGCGCGATTGCCAATCGCGCTGTTCGGGGCTGGTGGAAGCTTCGCCAGGCGGGTTGGCAACCCGCCGCAGGTTGGCAACCTGCCCCACAACGATATAATCAGTGCGAATGGACATTTACGATGAGATAGTGCGCTTGCGCAAGCTGGGACAGAAGTGCGCGCTAGCGACCATCGTGAATGTGAAGGGGTCGATTCCGAGCTATGAGAGCGCCAAGCTTTTAGTGCGCGAAGATGGCTCGATGATGGGCACGGTGGGCGGGGGCTGCGTTGAGGCCGAGGTTTGGAACGCCGCGCGCGAGGTGCTGGAAACAGAAAAGCCGAAAAACCTTGCGTTCAGCCTGGGCCAGGACGCCGCCTACGACGAAGGCCTGATTTGCGGAGGACAATTGAGCATCTTCGTTGAGCCGGTGATTCCTCAGCCGCAAGCGTTCATTTTTGGCGGCGGGCATGTGTCGAAAAGTATTTCGAAGGTTGCCTCCATTGCGGGTTTTTCCACGACCATCGTAGATAACCGCGAGGCTTTTGCGAACCCGGAGCGGTTCCCGGAAGCCGACGCCACCTACGCCGAGGAATACGAAGACGTCTTTCCCAAGCTGCCCATCACGTCGTCGAGTTACCTGATCATCGTAACGCGCGGCCACCGCGACGATATGCGCGTGCTGCGCTGGGCGGTTTCGACGCCCGCGCGGTACATAGCGATGATCGGCAGTAAGCGTAAAACGATCTCGGTAATTCACGAATTGGAGCGCGAAGGTTTTCCGCGTGACGCTTTTGAAAGGATCTTCGCTCCCATGGGACTCGAGATCGGCGCGGAAAGTCCGGAAGAGATCGCCGTCTCGGTCGTAGCCGAGATGATCGCCGCCCGCCGGATGCCGGATGCGGATTGGCGGTCGCTTTCGAAATCCATCTTTGCGCACGAGCGTTTGAAAGCCCTGCTGAAGTGAGCGGCGTTCAAGTGATCGCCGGCATCATTCTGGCGGCGGGAGCATCGAGCCGCATGGGCGCCCCCAAGGCTCTTTTGAAATATCGCGGCGAGACGTTTTTGGACCGGCTGATCCGTATCGTGGGTCACGTGAGCCGGCCGGTCATCGCCGTTTTGGGATACCATGCGGATCAAATTCGCGCGGGTATAAAGGGCGGGGCTGTGTTTGCGATCAACCCGAATCCCGAGCGCGGGCAGTTGAGTTCGCTTCAAACCGGACTCAAAGAGTTGCCGCCGGAGACCGAAGGGTTTCTGTTTATTCCGGTCGATTGTCCCGCGGTTTCCGAGGCCACCGTGATTCGATTAGCGAATGCCTTTGCCCGGCGCGGTCCGGACACGCTTTTCGTGATTCCTCGCTACGGAGATAAACGAGGCCATCCGGTGTTCGCGGCGCGCTCGATCGCGGAAGAAATTTTGACCTTGCCGCCGGATGCGCAAGCTCGGGACGTGGTACACGGGCATGTGGACCGGACGGTGTACATCGACGTGAACGATCCAGGCATTCTGACGGACATCGACGATCCGGCGGCGTATAGGGAATTAGCCGGCAGCGCGGTTGGAAACGGCGCGAAGGATGACATCCTGCCCCACAAAGCGAACTGGAAGCAAACCGGTGATCCGTAAGCTTCTGCTGTTTCTCGCGATTGCAGCGGCGGTCGGCGTTGCCGCCCTTTATTTGCCGCTCGATTTTCTGCGCCCCAGCGTAGAACGCGCGATGGAACGAGGCCTGGGACGCAAAGTCGAAGTCGGACACGTTTACATCAATCTTTTCGGCGTGCCGGGATTTACTTTTGAAGACGTCACCATACACGAAGACCCGGGCGCGGGCATCGAGCCGTTCGCTTATGTGCCGTCGCTGAATGCCGGCATCCGCATACCTAGCCTGCTGCGCCATCGTCTGGTTTTCTCGAGCTTGAGCCTTGGAGACGCCACGGTTAACGTCGTGAAAAGCGATGGCGGTTTGTGGAATTTCCAGCTCCTGCGGCAGGAGAACGGGGATTATCAGGTGTATCCGCCGAGCATCAAAATACGCGGCGGACGCGTCAACTTCAAATTCGGCGAACTCAAGTCGGTGTTCTATTTCAACGATGCGGATCTGGATGTGACCCCGTACGGAAAAGGTTCGGTGGAAGTGCGTTTCGGCGGGGCGCCTTCGCGAACGGACCGCGCGGCCCCGGATTTCGGGCATTTTTTCGTGCGCGCGAACTGGAGTTCATCGCCGCAGCCGCATCTGGATGCGCTGGTGGAGTTGGAACGCGGCTCGCTCGATGAAATTGCGCGGCTGATCGATCCGAGCGGATTCGGCTTGCAGGGGTTCGTCTCGCTGCGCACGCAGCTCAGCGGAGCGCCGGACAACCTGGACATCGCGGGCGAGTTGCGAGTAGAGGATGTCCATCGCTGGGACCTTCTTTCGCGGCAAGTAAGTTGGCGGCTGCCGGTTAAGGGCACGCTGGATCTCGAAAGGCAGGCGATCCAATTAGGCACCACCGGGGAAGGCCAAGCCGCTCCCTTCGGAATGGAATTCGCGGGATCGGATTTTCTTACCCATCCCAATTGGGAGGCGGGCGCGCGCTTTCAGGAGGCTCCATTTACCGCGTTTATCGATATCGCTCGGCAAATGGGCGCCGCGATTCCAGAAAAAGTCGCCGCCGACGGGATGGTTTCGGGGCAAGTCAAGTACACCAACACCGGGGGAATAACCGGAGACGTGCAAGTCCAAAACGCATCCGTCGCGCTCCCTGATGCAAAGCCTTTGCGCAGTCCGTTCGCGGCCATTTCGATTCATGATGGAGCGATGTTTCTGGAATCCGCAATCATTGATGTCGGTGAAAAGGAAAGTGCCGATATCGAAGGCAGCTACGCAGTGGGCGCGGATCGGGGACTCGACTTGCGCATCGCGACGCGGGGCATGAGCGTCGGCGATATGCGCTCCTTCGGCCTGGCGTCGATTCCGGTGTTGGAGCAAACGGCGCAGGGCAGTTGGCGCGGGTGGGCGCGTTACCGGAATGGCGAATGGTCGGGCGAGTACGAGTTGCAGAATGCTCGCGTGTCAGTCGACGGGCTGGCCGACTTGGTGAGGATTCAATCGGCGTCCGTGAGGCTGAATGGAAAACGCGCCGCGGTTACCCACCTGCGCGCGCGGGCGGGGAAAATCGCGTTCACCGGCGATTACCATTGGGAACCGGATGCGGTGAGGCCGCATCGTTTTAATCTGACCGTACCGGAGGCGGATGCCGCGGAGATCGCGCGTCTGTTTGCGCCGGCCTTATCAAGAGAGCAAGGTTTCTTTGCTCGCACGCTGCGCCTGGCTCCATCACCTGCGCCGCGTTGGCTCAAGGCGCGCCGAGCGGATGGGACATTAACGGTGGATGCTTTGACCGTAAATGACACGGTAGTGCGCGTGGATAAGGCCAGGGTGCTGTGGGACGCGACGAAGCTGATGCTGGCCGGTATCGAGGCACATGTCGTGGATGCAGACACGGATCAGGCCACGTTGGCTGGCGATGGGGAGATCGGCCTCGAACGCGGTTCGCCGCATTTTAAGTTTGACGGAAAGATTATGGACGTGCCGTACAAGAGCGGCAAGTTGGATTTTGAGGGCACGTTCGAAGCGGACGGCATCGGCAGCCAGTTGCTGGACACGGCACGCGCCGAGGGGCGGTTGCGAGGGCGCTCGGTCAGCTTCGCGCCGGATGCCGAGTTCCGCTCCGCTACTGCGTGTTTTTCTTTGCTGGGCTCGCCGAGCGGGCCGGTATGGAAGCTCGGCGAAATCGAAGCGTTGCAAGGCAGCGAAACCTACAGCGGCGCGGGCGTTTCGCAGCCGGATGGCAGGCTGGTTCTGGATTTAACACGCGGCGGGAAGCCGGTGAGATTTATGTCGGCTTTGTTCGCGGCGGCGCAGTAGCTCGCAAGAACACCGCGACATTTCGGTTCCCCCTTGCGATCCGGCTTTGCGCGACACCCACCGGTCCGGCCCAAAGAGCGCGCGTGGCATACTTTATAGATCGAATGAAACTGGCCGGGTTCCTATTGTTGGTGGCGGGCGGGTTCATCGCGTTAACGTCAATCGTCGTGTTGCCATCCTCCTCCGCCCGCAGCGGATTTATGGTTGCGGGATTGGCGGTCGAACTCGTTGGCTTAATTCTGGTGTTTCGCGCGCACATGCCCTCCAAAGAGGAACGAGGGTGAGCTTGCCTCCGCCTGCGGCGGTCATTTGCGGGCTGCTTATTGTTCTGATCCCCTTTTCCCTGGTTGGAATCGCCCTCATGAACTGCGGCCTGGGCAGATCGCGAAGCGCGGCGCACATAATACTGTCCACGATGCTGGTCGCCGCGACGGCCGCTATCGTTTACGTCATCTGCGGATTCGCATGGCAGGGTTTCCCGGGCAGCCCAGGCTACGCGTTGGTTGTAGGTGGCAAGCAGTGGAACTGGATCGGGTCCGGCCGCTGGTTTCTGGCCGGCATAAGTTTTGACGACGAGCCTGCGCTTCTCGCCGCATCTTTGGGGATGTTCTCCGCGATCTTAGCGGCGGCGATCCCCTTGGGCGCAGGAGGGGAGCGTTGGCGCCTGGCCCCGATCGCGGCCTCCGCAGCCCTAATGGCCGGTTGGACGTTTCCAGTCGTGTCGCATTGGGTCTGGGGAGGCGGATGGCTCGCTCAACTGGGGCAAAATTACGACCTCGGTATAGGATTTGCGGATTCGGGCGGCGCGGCGACGATTCAAGTGCTCGGAGGGCTCAGCGCGTTATCGGTTGCCTGGATCATTGGACCTCGCCGGGGCAAGTACTCGAGCGAAGGCTTGCCCGCCGCCATCCCCGGCCACAATATGGTCTTCGTGATGTGTGGAGGTTTTTTAGCTTGGGTCGGGTGGACCTGCCTGAACTCGGCGGCCGCAATCCTGATTTACGGCGCATCCCCGTCGCGAATCGCGCTGGTCGCGATGAACAGCATGTTGGCCGCGGGGTCTGCGTTGGCGACCACCGTTTTGATCACCCGAGCGCGTTTTTCTAAGCCCGACGCATCGCTGAGCGCAAACGGTTGGGTGGGCGGATTAGTGGCATCCAGCGCCAGCGCCGCCTTTATGCCCCCAGCGGCTGCGATCCTGGTCGGCATTGTAGCCGGCGCGCTGGTGCCGTTTTGTATCGAATGGCTGGAGTTATATCTCGGCGTAGACGATCCCGGCGGGGCCATTGCCGTACACGCGGTGTGCGGGATATGGGGCTTGTTTTCGGCCGGGATCGTGGGACGATTCCCAAATGCGGCGCCGAACCAGTTACTAGCGCAGCTCGCGGGCATCGCCACCTTGCTGGGCTTTGTTTTTCCGTTCCTGTATGTGGTGAATTCGTTGTTGAATCGCTTCGTTCCATTCCGTGTGGCGCACGACGGAGAACGCCAGGGATTAGATTTGCACGAACTGGGCGCGAATGCTTATCCGGAACTGGCGGGTCACATCGACGACTTTATGCCGAGGTAGCCGGCGGCAACATGGCGTCCCCCGCGCGCGTGGGGCTGGAGTAACACGACCTGCTACAAATGCTTCTTTAGAAACCTGCAAATGTAGTAGCCATCAATAAATTTAAACGGTGTTTGCCCGAGCGAATAGTGTCCGCAAGGCATCACAACGGCTTCGTGGTCCAGCCGAAGCTCCCGTGCTTTTTTGATTACCTGCTCGGAAAGATGGGTGGGGAAAGTGGTGTCGTACCGCGCATAAATGAAAAGCGGCTTTTTGCGCAGGCGCGCGTAGCGGTCGATGTAGCACGGCGGGCTGATCGCCATCCAGGCCTCGCGCAGTTGATCGAGGGTCATTGCCGCTTCGATACTTTGACGGATGTGCCTTGTCGACAAGCCCTCCCAAACAACATCGGCAAAGTAGGTCGAGCAATGATTGAAGACATTGACCCGTAGCCGCAAGTCATGCGAGCTTGCGAGGAACGCGTAGCAGGAGCCCAGGCTGGTGCCGACGAGACCTATGCTCTCGAAACCTTCTCGCTCCAGCCAGTCGGCGCAACTGCGTGTGTCGATGACAGCCTGACGCGTCGCGTCAATCGTGCGCGCGATGTTCGAAGACACGGCATAATCCGCGCGTTCGAGCTCCGCGGGCATCCGATAGTCGTGATACGGCAAGCTCAAGCGAAGCGTCGAGATTCCCAGCTTGGCCAATCCGGCGCACAGCGCATTGTGCTGAGTCCGCTGCGCATTCCAATGCGGCAGGACGATTGCCGCGACGCGGCGCCGCGCGTTTTTGTGCGCGGCGGGAAACCATTGCGCGCGCACCAGGTCGTTTTCTGAGTATGGCGTGTTTACGGCGCTGGTGAATTCCAAAAGCTGGTGGGTTAATTTGAAATCCGAAGGCGGCCGGTAAGCGAAGAATTTATCGCTCGCCTCGAGCGCGGCCCGGTTGAGAATTTTCAAATATGCGTGCGGATCGCCGCCATTGGGAGGATGGCGTTCGGTGACCGGCCAGTTGCTTGTCCACTCCAGCCCCCACTCGAACGGCCGCACGACCCGGTTCGTGGCGCGCGAGCAGAGCCGGTTCTCCCAATCCAGCATCCACCGGGCATAGAGGCTTCGCATTCAGCGCCGCCGGCCTTAACGCTTACTTCTTCTCCCCACCCTCAGCCTGCCCGGCGGCCGGATTCGTGCGGATGACGTTCCCGGCGGGAGCGGTGCCCGGAGCCAGCGGAACCAGCGTCGGGGTCATGTTTTGAGGGATGAAATTGTTGCGCGTATTGAAATCGAGCAAGCAAAACATAATGAAGATGCCCAGGAACAGGAATCCCGCCATCGCGATGACCGCGTTTACAGGCTTGTCCCACACCAAATGCATGAAGAAGAGCCCTACCAGGGACGCCTTGATCGTCGCGATCACCAAGGCGATCACCACATTGCCTTGGCCGAAATCGAAGCCCGCGGCAAACACCGTGATTGCCGTCAGGATCAGCAGGGCGATCAGGATTTTCGTGTAAAGCGCGGTGCCGCCATGCTCATGTTTGGCATGTGCGTTGGCACCGTGAGTAGTAGCGGTTTGGGTTTGCGTGCTCATTGAATCAGGTAGTACAGCGGGAATAGATAAATCCAGATCATGTCGACCAAGTGCCAATACAAGCCAACGAGGTCGACGGGGGTGTAATAACTCGAGGAAAATTCACCCCGATTGGCTCGTATCAACACCCACGTCAAGATAATGATGCCCACAAGAATATGAATGCCGTGCAGGCCAGTCATCATGAAGTAGAACGAGAAGAAGGTCGCATAGCCATTGGTGCACGGAGCGGGAGGCGTGGTGGGAGCCGCGGCAGCCGCTTCGGGACCCGCCGATTTTTCCATGCAAGCCGGAAGCGAATCGCCCTTGTAACTGTAATACTTGGCGGGCAGCCAGCCCTCTTCGAATTTGTGCGAGTATTCGAAATACTTAACGACCAGAAAGATGCAGGCGCAGACAATCGTCAACGCAAGGAACAGGACCTGCTTGCTTTTAATTCCCTTTTTTGCGGCGTTCACAGCCAGCACCATCGTGTAGCTCGAAATCAGCAGCACGACGGTGTTGAGCGCGCCCTGCCAGCGGACCAGATGCGTGTGCGCCTCTACGAACTCCCGCGGGTAGCGGGCCTGCATCATGCCGAAGCCTACGAATAGTCCGCCGAACAGCAAAACTTCGGTAACCAGGAACAGCCACATACCGATCTTGCTGGTATCGAACTGCTGCTCCATCGTAGTGAAGTGGTGCTGATGGTGCGGGTCGTGCGCGTGTTCGGCCTCGTGACCGTGGGCGTGTAAGTCGACGCTTGTTGTGCTCATGTTGTCTTTATCTCGCGGCTACCACCGGCCGGTAATCGTAGGGCTCGCGCTCCAGCACGGGCTGCTCTTCAAAATTGTGAGTAATAGGAGGAGAAGAAGTTTGCCACTCGAGCGTGGTTCCATTCCACGGGTTATCCGGGGCGTCCGCGGGTTTGCGCAAGGAGGCCAGCAGATAGGCCGCTGTGATAAACAATCCCAAACCGATGATCCAGGAACCAACGGTAGAAAAGGCGTGCAGCGGTTGGAATTGATCCAGGTAGTTGTAGTAGCGGCGCGGCATACCTTTGCTGCCCAGGAAAAACTGAGTAAGGAACGTCATGTTAAAGCCGACGTTCCACAACAGGCATCCGACGCGTCCCCATTTTTCGGAGTACATGCGGCCGGTCATCTTTGGCCACCAATAGTGCAGGCCGCCAATGAAGGCCGTCACGGTGCTGCCCATCATTACATAGTGGAAGTGCGCGACCACAAAATAGGTGTCGGTGAGGTGAACGTCCGTGGCGAGCGTTCCGAGAAAGATGCCGGTCAGTCCACCGATCGCAAACAGAACCAGGAACGACATCGCGTACAGCATGGGTGTATCGAGCTTAATGTTGCCCTGATACATCGTCCCGAGCCAGTTAAAGACTTTTACACCGGATGGGATCGCCACCAGGAAGGTCAGCGCGGAGAAAACCACGGTCGCGAGCTGGGATTGACCGGCGACAAACATGTGGTGACCCCAAACGATGAAGCTAACCAGCGCGAGCGATACGCTCGAATAAGCTATGGCGCGGTAGCCGAAGATGGTCTTCTGCGAAAAGGTGGGAATCAACTCGCTGATGATCGCCATGCCCGGCAGAATCATGATGTAGACCGCCGGATGCGAATAGAACCAGAAGAAGTGCTGAAACAGCACCGGATCGCCGCCGATGCGGGGATCGAAGATTCCGATGCCGAAAGATCGCTCAAGCATCAGCAACACCAGCGTGATGCCAAGCACCGGCGTAGCCAGAACCTGAATGACCGCCGTCGAGTAAATTCCCCAGATAAACAGCGGCAAATCGAACCACCCCATTCCGGGCGCGCGCAATTTGTGTACCGTCGCGATGAAATTCAGGCCGGTGAAAATGGAGGAGAATCCAAGCACGAAAACCGCCGCCGTCATCAGAGTGACGGGCCCGTCCGTCGTGGTTGAGTAGGGGGTGTAGAAGGTCCACCCCGTATCCACCGCGCCGAATACCATGGCCGTGAGAGCCATCAACGCGCCGGTCAGCCACAGATAAAAGCTGAACAGGTTCAGCCGTGGGAATGCCACGTCCTTGGCTCCGAGCATCAACGGCAAAACGAAATTGCCGAGCGATGCGGGAATCGCCGGGATGATGAACAGGAAGACCATGATGGCGCCGTGCAGAGTGAATACGCGGTTATATTGCTCGGCGGTCAACAGCACCTGGCCGAAAATTTTATGCGTCGGCGACAGCAGAGTAAGGCGCACCAGCAAGGCGAAGATGCCCCCCAGCAGAAACGAGAACAGGACGCCGATCAGGTACATGATGCCGATCCGCTTGTGGTCCAGCGTGAACGCCCAGCTCTTGAAACCCCGGGTCTCGTTTAAATAGTTTTTTCGGGGGCGCGGACGGTCCCCAATGCGCGGCGTCGTTTTAATTGCTTGGTCCATATCGTTTGCAACCCTTGCCCGCGTTTACAAGCGGGCTGAATTCTTTACTGAAGCGACTTTATAAATGCCTGCAGGCCCTTAATTTGATTTTCCTTCAACAGGCCCTGAAACGTCGGCATGATGGGCTCGAAACCCTTCACCACCTTCGCATTCGGATACAGCATCGATTCCCGGAGATAGTCGTCGTCGACCAGAACCGAAGTACCGTTATTTAGCTCGACCATATGGCCGTAAATGCCTTTCCACGTCGGCCCCTTGCTCTTCGATCCATCGATCGTGTGGCAGGAATTGCAGCCCTTGGTCTCGTACTGAACTTTTCCCCAATCGGCGGGGGTCTTCTTCGGATCCTTGCCGTTGAAATAGTCTTCCCATTCCGTGCCGCCCGTCTCAAGAAATTTGGCGAATTCGGCATCGTTATCTACCGTCAACACTGCGTGCATGTCGGAATGACCCTTGCCGCAATACTCGGCGCACGTGATAACGTGCTGTCCATGAACGGTGGGATTGAACCATACCTCTGTGTAGCGGCCGGGAATGATGTCGTGCTTCACGCGCATATCGGGGACGAAGAAATCGTGAATCACGTCCTCGCTGGTCATGATGAATTTGACCGGCTTATTGATCGGCACGTGAAGATCGTTGATGGTGCGCGAACCATCCGGATATTCGAACTGCCACAGCCACTTCTTCGCCGTGATCTGCACTTCCATGGCCTCTCCCGGCGCGACTGCATATTCCATCCAGCCTTTTAGGCCCCAAAAGAAGATAGCGACACAAAGCAGCAGCGGAAGAACGGTCCAGGTAATCTCGAGCGTGGTGTTATGGGTGTTGTGCGGCGTCACCCTGCCGGGACGATAACGGTATCGCCAGGCGAAGTAAACGGTGGGGATTGCGATCATCAGGAACAACACCACGCTGAGCCAAAACAGGCCCATATACATGTTGTCGATTTCCTTGGCGAACTCCGAGCCCTGCGCGGGCATCATCAATCTACGCAACCACTCCATTTAAACCGTCCCTTCCCGATGAATTCCGGCATTTCGAACGCGCGCCCGCTCGCCGCGGAACATGTACCAGAGAAACCCGGCAAGCGCTAAAGCGGACAACGCGCCGCCGATCCGCATGAAGTTCGCGGCAAATAGGACGTAGCGGTTGGCTTCTGGATCGTAGTGATAGCAGAGCAGCAGAATCTTTTCGAGCGTCAGCGTCATCCGGCCTTCCGACGCTTCCGCCAGCGCAAACCGCAGATCCTTTGACCGGAACCGCACGCCATACAGGTAACGCGCAATCTTGCCCTGCGGCGTTAGCACCATGATCGTCGCCGGGTGCGCGTATTGATCCTGGCGCTGATCGTAGCGGTAGTGGAAACCGATTTCCTCCGCCAGCTTCTTGGCGCTGCCTTGATAATCGGTAAGAAAATGCCAGCCCGGCGCGGGCCTGCCAAAATCGCCCAAGTATGTTGTCTTCTTCTGTTGAGCGATGTTCGTGTCTTCCTTGGGATTGATGCTGATCGTGACGGCTTCGTATTCTTTCCCGGGAGTCCAGCCCATCTCCTTCATCGCTTCTACCTGGCCATTGAGGACCAAATTGCACAAATTCGGGCAGCGGTAATAAATGAGGTCCAGTATCACGGGCCGGCCTTTTTCAAAGAAACTCTTGAGCGGCGCCGGATTCCCGTCTTCGCCCGTAAAACTCAAATTCAGGTCCACGGGCAGACCGAGATGCTCGTCGACGCCGACGCCCTCGATCTCGCGCGGAGTCACGCCCGGGGGCAGAATCGGCGGATCGCCGATCTTCGGCCCGCCTACCTGGTTGTCGTACCCGCCTGCGAAGGCGGCGACCGCGGTCAGAAGAAGAATGGTGGAGCAGGTTTTAGCCTGCAACCTGGGCTTCAGCCCACGTCCGCACGGCGGCTGAAGCCGCCGTTGCAGGCTGAAGCCTGCTCCACCATCACCATGTCCTCTCAGATTCATTTCTTCTCTGCTGCCGCGGGTGCGGCCGCGGTGTCCGGCTCTTCTTTTTTCGGCACGGTCGGCTTACCCGGGTAAAAGGGCTTTCCCGCCGCGACCTCTTTCATGAACAGCTCCTGCGCGCGGTCCAATGGAATCCGAATCTGCCCGGTGTCCTTGTTCAGGTACATGTAATGCGTCAGGTCCCAATCGTCGCGGCCGCGGACCGTTTTCAGCTCCGGGCTCGGCGCGGCGAGGACCTTCTCATAGACCGCATCGTTCCAGATCTTCTCGAAATACTGTTGCAGCGCGCCGATGGTGATCGCGAGCACCAGAACGCTCCCGATCGTGAAGCCCCAGATCGCCCCCGTCTTTGGCTCGGACCGGTCAAAGCCTTCGGTTTTGTCGTGATGCTCGATTGCGTGCCCGTATGCGTCGTGGTGCTGGTCCATAACTATTCCCTAAGCATTCTCAAAATGGAGGCTCTGCTCGAATCGAAGATTGCCCACCGGGACCATCTTGTGTTTGCGGAAGCGGCTCCAGAACATCAATCCGCAGACGCTGAGTGTAAACGCGAGCGTCGCAAAATCCAGCCAGTGAATCTGCGGGCCGTTCGGATAATGCACCGGCATCACCACCCAGAACAGATCGACGGCTTCCACAATCAAGCTCCAACCCGCGATCAATCCGATAACGGTGAGGTCGCGTTTGGCTCCGCGGCACAGCAGGATAAAGAATGGAATGATGAACCGGATGACCGGCATCGACAAGCTCAGCCAGAACCAGCCGCCCTGCGATCGCAGCCGATAGAACTGCGTCTCTTCCGGAATATTCGCGTACCAGATCAGCAGGTACTGGGCGAAAGCGATGTACGTATAAAACGCCGTCAGCGCAAACAGCCACTTACCGAGATCGTGATAGTGCTCCTTTGTAATCGCATGCTTGAGAATCCCCGCCCGGCGGAAGGCGAGCGCAACCAAAGTGGTGACTGCCATGAAAGATAGCGCGCCACCCGACAGGTAATACAAACCGAAGATCGTCGAGTACCATGTCGGCTGAATCGACATCAGCCAGTCATAAGCGGCCAGCGTCCCGACCACCACCACCAGGAACAGCCCCGGGGCACTAAATCGTGAAATGACGTGCATCTGCTTCGCCGAGCGCGTCGTGTCCTGCTTGGTGCTTTGATGGTAGATCGCGAAAACCCAGATGGACCAAAGCACGAAATAACCGTAGGTCCGAATCAGGAACCAGGTCTCGCTCAGGAATGGGCCCTTGGCCCTGATCTCGGGGCTGGCCGCGGCGATATCGGGATGGCTCCAGGGATAAATGTCTTTAAGACCGAAGGCCAAGGGCAGAAACAGCAACGCGCCCACGGGCAGGGTCACCATGATGTTTTCCATGATCCGGCGAACCGTCACGCTCGCGGCTGAGCCGGACAGATGCTGCGCCATGATGAAAAACCACGCGCCCAACCCGATTCCCGTCGTATAGGTGAAAGCAACCGTGTAGGAGCGGAAAAAGCGCTCGGGATTTTGGATGTAGCCGAACACGCAGAGCACGGCCGAAACCAGCGCTATAAAGAACAGCGAGTTCCGCCCCGCGGCCCACCGGCTCTGTTCGAGTTGATAGCTTTCAGTGCTTCCGTGCTCGGAAATGGTGTGCTGACTCATATCTATTGCAATGCCGCCTTCTGCTCTTCCGGCACGTCGTTCATGGTCCCGTGCGCCGCGCGCTGTAATAAGCGAACGTAAGCGATAATCGCCCAACGGTCGGAGACAACGATTTGGGTTTTGTAAGAGGGCATGGTGCGCCGGCCGTTCGTGATCACGTTAAAGATGTCTCCGTCGGCGGCTTCCACCAGCCGGTCTTCCATCAAGTTCGAGGGCTGCCAGGTAGGGAAGCGCGTCGGCACGATGCCGCGACCCGAACCGGTACGGTCATGGCATGGCGTGCAGTAAGTGGTAAACCGGAACTGACCCTGATGAATCAGCTCCGGCGTAATCTCGACGGGCATGCGGCCGACGTACTTGTCGCCTTCCATTCCGGTGTAAAAAGGAGAATCTTCGTACGTCGATCCTCGCACCACCGTGTCTTCCGGCGCGGGCCGCGTGTTGCGCCCATCCGGGAACAAGCCGGTCTCGCCCTCGGTGCGGAACTTCAACTGCCGCTTCATGTCCCACCAGACCTGGATGGGCGGGTCGCGTTGGATACCTGTACAGGCGGAGAGAATTATGAGCGCCAGGACCATCCCGGCCACTCCCCGCCGGCCCCTGGCCCCTGGCCCTTGGCCCCTTCGAGTCTTCATCCCTCAACCACCTCCACGTCGCGCGCGCCCACGCTTCGCAAATCGTCGGCGGCCTTAGCCGGGCTAAAGTTGGGATCGTCCGCTTCGATTACCAGCAGAAACCGGTCATCTGTCGCGCGGTGCGCGTTGCGATAGTTCATCGATGGGTGATAGAGCCGCGGCAGTCCGTTAATCGCAAACATGCCGATAAATGTCGCGAACGCGGTGAACAGAATCGTCAATTCGAAGTCCACCGGAATCGAATAGCTCAGGTCGAAGAATGGCTTCCCGCCGATCGTCAACGGGTATCCGCTGAGACCGAATTTCAACAGAAAAGTATTCAGCGGACCCGCGCCTGCGTACCATTGCAGCAATAACGCCGCTGCCGTTCCTGTCAGTGAAAAAAAGATTACGATCCAGCCGAGCTTGGATGCCGGAACTCCGATCGCGTCGTCAATGCCGTGCACGGGAAACGGGCTCATCGCATCGATTCTGGTGTAGCCCATCTCGCGAATCTTGCGCCCGGCTTTCACCAGGTCCTCCGGTTCGGCAAATTCCCCCATTGCGCCGTAGACCTTATCGTCACCGATGCCGAGCTTGTCCCGCAGCGTATCTATGTCGATTGGAACCGCCATATTTAAGCCACCATCTCTCCCGCTTCCGCCGGGAAAACGTGCTTTTCGGTAGCCCTTACGCCCTTGACTTCCGAGATCGCAATCAGCGGCAGGAAGCGCGCGAACACCAGGAACAGCGTCAGGAACAGGCCGATCGTGCCCAAGAACGTGCACATGTCCACCCAAGTCGGATGGAAGAACCACCACGAACTGGGCAAAAAGTCGCGCGTCAGACTGGTTGCGATGATCACGAAACGCTCGAACCACATACCGATATTGGTCGTGATACTGATGATGAACATCACCCATAAATTCGTCCGCAGCTTCTTAAACCAATAGAGCTGTGGTATGAAAACGTTGCAGGTATACATCGACCACGCCGCCCACCAATAAGGTCCGAAGGCGCGGTTCAAGAAAGTAAAACGCTCGTAAATGTTGCCGCTGTACCAGGCGATGAAGAACTCGGTGCAGTATGCGTAACCGACGATGGATCCGGTCACCAGGATGATCTTGTTCATGTTCTCCAGGTGCTTCATCGTGATCAGGTCCTGCAGGTTCAGCGTCCAGCGCGCGATCAGCAGCAGCGTCATTACACATGCAAAACCGGAGAAGATCGCGCCCGCGACGAAGTAGGGCGGAAAGATTGTCGTGTGCCAGCCGGGAATTACGGAGGTTGCGAAGTCGAAGCTAACCACCGAGTGAACCGAAAGCACCAGCGGCGTGGAAATACCGGCCAGAATCAGGTAAGCGGCTTCGTAATTGCGCCAGTGCCGCGCCGACCCGCGCCAGCCGAGGCTGAAGAATCCGAAAACCCACTGACGGATCTTCGTCACCGCGCGATCGCGCAGAGTAGCCAGGTCCGGAACCAGGCCCGTGAACCAGAACAGCAACGAAACGGTGAAGTATGTCGAGACCGCGAACACGTCCCAAACCAGCGGGCTGCGGAAATTCTGCCAGACGTTGTGGTCGGTGTTGGGGACCGGGAACAGCCAGTAAGCGCGCCACGGCCGGCCGGTATGGAACAACGGAAAAATACCCGCGCACATGACGGCAAACAGCGTCATCGCTTCGGCCGAGCGGTTAATCGAAGTCCGCCACTTCTGCCGGAACAGGAACAAGATCGCCGAAATCAGCGTGCCGGCATGGCCGATACCGATCCAGAACACGAAGTTCGTGATGTCCCACGCCCACCCGACCGGGCGGTTGTTGCCCCACACGCCGATACCGGTCACCGCCAGGTACGTCAGCATCGCCCCGAGCAAGCCCGTGATCGACGCGGTCACGCCCAGCGTGATCCAGTACTTCATCGGCGTTTGTCCGATCTCGGGCTCGATGATGGTGCTGATGCGTTCCGAGAGGTCGTGGTAGCTCGGATTGCCGAGCACTAGCGGCGGATTTGTTTCAAGCAGCGCCGGATCTTGCTGGACAATTGCACTCATACGTTAGTCTTCCTGAGAAAATTTATGCCAGCGCGCACTATAAGTAGGACAAGCTTCAGCTTGTCCATTTCAAAGCGTGCACTATACGTAGGACAAGCTTCAGCTTGTCCTTTTCGGATCTCTCCATGTTCTATCGCCGCCATCTGCCCCACTGGCATCCTCACGAGAGCTGGCTGTTCGTGACATGGAGGCTGGCCGGATCGATGCCAAGAGATTACTTGACCGAAAGAATTCGTGAAGCACAATCGCCGGGACAAGCTGCTTATGTTAATCACTCCGGCAGAGCGTTCGTCGACTTTGACCGGATGTTGGATCGAGCCGTTTGTGGCCCATGTTGGTTGAAGAATGCTGGTATTGCCACCATGGTTTGCGAGGTAATCCAAACGGCTGAGGAACGGCATTTCTGTACGCTCGGAGCCTACGCGGTGATGCCGAACCATGTTCATCTCCTGGCGTTGCCGCGCGTTTCTCTCGCCAAGATAACGGGCTGGATCAAAGGCGTCTCGGCCCGCCAAGCGAACCTCATGCTGGGGCGGACCGGATCTTTTTGGCAGCATGAATCGTTTGACCACTGGGTACGCGATTCCCGCGAATTTGAACGTATTGCGAATTACATCCGCTACAATCCCGTGCGTGCCGGGCTCAGCAAGGAGCCTGGGGATTGGCCGTGGTCCAGCGCAAGTCGGGGCTTCAGCTTGTCCTCTGATATTTGATTTGGACAAGCTGAAGCTTGTGCTACTGGATTTGGACAAGCTGAAGCTTGTCCTATTGGATCTGGACAAGCTGAAGCTTGTCCTACTGGATCTGGACAAGCTGAAGCTTGTGCCGCCCCTCATACGCCTAACTCCGGGTTGGGATTGCGCAACCGTGCCAGATACGTCGTGCGCGGCTTGATATCCAGCTCGGCCAACATCGCATAGTTGCGTTCCTGCTTCTTCAATTTCGAAACCTTCGATTGAGGGTCGTTGACGTTTCCGAAGACAATCGCGTCGGCCGGGCAGGTCTGCTGGCAGGCCGTGAGGATTTCCCCCTCTTTAATTTCCCGCCGGCCTTCGGCTCTCGCCTTAATCCTGGTCTCCTCGATCCTCTGCACGCAATACGTGCACTTTTCCATGACTCCGCGCATGCGGACGGTGACATCCGGATTGAAGACCATCGCCATGATCTGCGGATCTTCTTTGTGGAAGTTCAGGAAGTTGAAGTGCCGCACCTTGAAAGGACAGTTATTGGCGCAATACCGCGTGCCGACGCAGCGGTTGTACACCATGTCGTTCAGGCCTTCGTCGCTGTGCGAAGTCGCCTGCACCGGGCAGACGTTTTCACAAGGCGCGTTCTCGCACTGCATGCAGGGCACGGGCTGTTCGACCGCGCGCGGCTCGTCCTCCGAGCCGACATAATAGCGATCCATGCGGATCCAGTGCATCTCACGGCCGCGGATCACTTGGTTTTTGCCCACAATGGGCGTGTTGTTTTCCGCCTGGCACGCGATCACGCAAGCGTTGCATCCGGTGCACGCGCCCAAATCGATCGCCATGCCCCACTGATAGCCCTTGTCATAAACCCGCTCCGAGTAGACCGAGTGCAAGGGTGGAACCTCGTTCATCTCTTCGATGACTTTCGGATTCTTTTTGTAATCTTCGATAATCGCCTCGCGATAGATCGGGCGGCCGTTCATATGCTCGGCCAACCCGCGCTCGTGCGTAGTAGCATGTTCGTATTTGCCGCCGGTCTTCGAGATCTCGAAGCCCGGAGCGTACCAGAACGCGTCGGACGTGCGGATCAGGTTGGCGTTGAAGCCGGCGTCCTTGCCAACGCGCCCGCAGCGTACGCGTCCGTAGCCGAGCGAAATTACGACCGTGTTGTCGGCTTGCCCTGGCTGGGTTAGCACCGCGGCTTCCAGCTTCATGCCGCCGCGCCGCAGCGCGATCATGTCGCCGTCTTCCAGGCCCTTCGCCTTCGCGGTAGCGGAGCTGATCAGCGCCGCATTGCCCCAAACCAATTTCGTAATTGGATCGGGAGCCTCCTGCATCCAGCCGTTGTTGGCATAACGGCCATCCCACACCGAAGCGCTGGGGACGAATCCGACTTCAATTCCGCCGCCCGCCGCTTTGGGCTCCGCAGCCACCGCCGCCTGAATGCGGGGTAGGTCAAGCTTCAGCTTGACCTCGTCTTTGGACAAGCTTAAGCTTGTCCGACCTGGAATCACGCCGTCGTTCAAGACTTTTCGCCACGTCTTTTCGCGTTCGGCGGCAGGCCATTGCGAGGTCCAGTAATTCTTTACGATGTCGTGCCCCTTGGTATCCTTCGATCCACTCACCAGCGCCAGCACTTCCAGCGCGCTGCGTCCGCCGAAGATCGGCTCGATTACGGGCTGCTGGATGGAGGCCACGCCTGTTCCTGTCGCGGCATCGCCCCAGCTCTCGAGGAAGTGCGCTTCGGGAACATGCCACTTTGCCGCCGCGGCGGTCTCGTTCACATCCGGACCCAAGTGAATCGAGTTCGCCACCTTCGCCATCGCCGGCGGGAACTGCAGGTCGGCAGGCGCACTGTAGGCGGGATTGCCGCCAAGCACCACCAACGTCGAAACCTGGCCTGAGTTCATTTGCCCTGCCAAGGCTTTTAGCGCATCCACGCCGGATTCGACGCGGTCTTCCGATGTCGCTTTCGAGATGGTGATGGTGTTGCCCAGGGACCCGATCGTTTGATTCATCAGGAACGCCAGCGCGTGGACAATGGGTGGCTGCCGCGGGCTCGTGATTACAAGCCCCTCCTTTCCCGCGGACTTCAAATCCTTCACGACCGCCGCAAGGAATTTCGAGCGCCGGTCGTTGCCGTTGTTCAAGACGTTCAGCCCGGGCAGCGCTCCAAGCGCCGCCGCAACGTCGATCGCAAACTGCTTCATCTCGCTGCCGGCCAGCCGAAGTCTGTGATCCGCATTTACACCCGTAATGGAGAATTGGCTTTCAACCGAGTACAGGCGATTGATGTTTTCCAGATCCTCTTCGCTCTGTACGCGCCGGCGCGAGGAAAACTGCTTCGTGGGAAGCGGCGTGGTCCAGTCCAAGCCGAGGAAATCCGAATCGAGAGCGAGAATTACCTTGGCTTTATCGAAATTGGTCTGGATGCTGACGGGCGAGCCGAACGCAATTTCACCGCCCAGAGGTCCGTTCGTCCGCTGGAACGATTCGTACTCCACCCACTTCGCCTTCGGAAACTTCTTCAGCGTGTCCGCCCGCAATGCCTTCAGCGATGGAGAAGTGACGCTTTCACTGAGGAAGCGCAATCCGGATCCGTCCCCGAGCGAGAGCGATTTCGCGTACGCTTCAAATTTCTCCCAGCTCGATTCCGCAGTGCCTTGTAGCACCTTCGCGGAACGGTCGGGGTCGTACAGATTCAGCAGCGCCGCTTGCGCCAGCGCCGTCGCCGCGCCTTGGGAGAAAGGATGGTCGGGATTACCTTCAATCTTCGTCGGCCGCCCATCATGCGTCTCAACCAGCAATCCCGCGACTTGTCCGGCGAGCGACATCACCGTGGTGTAGAAATACGCCTTGCCCGGAACGTAATCTTCAACGCCCTTTGAAATCGGGAAAATGTGCTCGACGGGGCGGCTGCAGGCGGTCAGACCGGCGAGTCCGAACGAGGCCGCCATCAGCTTCAACACTGTGCGCCGCGAGCTGCCGTCCATTTCGAGTTCGGTCACGCTCTCCGGGAATTCGCGCTTGATCCACTCGCGGAACTGAGGCGTGTTCGCCAGTTGATCGAGGCTGCGCCAGTATTTCGGCCCGTTTGGCTTCTGGATTATATTGATCAAGCTCATCGCTTCCTGGCCCCTGTCCCCTGGCCCCTTGCCCCTATCATCGGTGGCACCCCGAGCAAACCAGCGGCGGATTCAGATGCTTTTGATTGATGATTTCTTGCCCGATCTCGCGCGGATCGCGGTCCGGAACCCAATCCAGCTTCGTTACCAGCTCAACCGGGCGGATATTGGGCGCCGGATCACGGTGGCATTCGAGACAAAACGCCATGTTCAACGGCTTCTCTTGCCGCACTTCCACCATCTGATCGATTCGTCCGTGGCAGCTTACGCAGCTTACCCCCGCCGTTACATGCGCCTGATGATTAAAAAAGACGAAATCGGGCAGCCGGTGAATCTGCACCCACGGTATCGCCTGACCGGTGCGAAAACTTTCCCGCACCAACTCCAGGCGCGGACTCGTATCCTTAACCTTCGTGTGGCAATTCATGCAAACTTGCGTCGGGGGCACTGCCGCAAATGCCGCTTTATATACGGTGTAATGGCAGTAGAAGCAGTCCATGCCCATGTCGCCGGCGTGCAGTTTGTGGCTATATGGCACGGGCTGAACGGGCTGATATCCTGTGTCAATCACCGTAGGATAGGAATAGTATGCGTACGCGGCGACGGCAGCGACGAGCCCCAGGCCGGCGACCGCTCCCGCGACTTTCAAGATCAGGTCGGAAGACTTTGGAAAAATGGCAGCCATTCTTAAATGTCAATCCAGTGGCGCAATGTCAATCCAGTGGCGCGGACGATCGCCATTCGCCGCCGGCGCCCTTTGATATGTAGGCAAACTATGTTTCTATCACAGCCGGACATGTTCTGCAACTGGAGCAATCGTTCTTGTCGCAAAAGAGTCATTCTAGCATAACGAGAATTTTCGGGGACCTAAAGGTTCGGCTGAAGCTGATGGTCCTTCACAACCTCTTCTTCCTTGTATTAGCGTCAGCGGTTTACTTCACGCTGATTCCGCTGTATGAGAGTCAGGTGGCCGATGCCCAAAAGCGCGAGACGCGGATCCTGACCCAAAGCGCACAGGCGCCCGCCCGGACAGACAACAATGAAGGCCAGGGCCCCGCCGTTGCGCGCGACTTTCAGCAAACCGGCGCTCAGACGCCTCGCGGTTGGTACGATCGGGCGGTATCGAACGCGAAGATCAGACTATTCGTGGTGCTTGGCGTGATTTATGTGTTGGCCGTGCTGCTGCTGGAGCTGGTGATCATGCCTAGTTACGTATATGGCCCGCTCCGCACCATGCTTGAAGCCGACGCAGCCACGCAGGCCGGCGACCGCGACCGGGAGCTGATCCCGGATCGCGAAATCAGCGAGGACGAAATCGGATATCTGATGCGTTCGCGTAATAAAACGATCGAGTCCTTGCGGCGCCACGAGGACGAGCTCGCCGCCGCGCTGCGGCGCTTGGAAGAACAAGACAGGTTGGTAAGCCTGGGCCTGTTATCCGCCAGCGTTGCCCACGAATTGAACACGCCGCTGGCGGTCCTCGCGGGATCGATCGAAAAGCTGGCCGAAACCACCCACGACCCGCTCACGCAGGAGCGCCTCGCGCGCATGCAGCGTGTCACGCAGCGCTTGCGCCGCATCAGCGAAAGCCTGGTTGATTTTTCCCGCGTACGGAAGCAGCATTTAGAGCCGCTGGGGCTACGCCAGTTGATCGACGAAGCGTGGTCGCTGGTCGCTATCGACGAAAAGGCTTCGGCCATCGAGTTTTCGAACGAGATCGCGGCTGAGGATCGAGTAATCGGCAATTCGGACCGGCTCGCCCAAGTATTCGTGAACCTTCTTCGAAATGCGCTCAACGCTATCGAACCATCGCGCGGACAGATCACGGTCCGCTCCCGTCGCGCCGACCGCGCCGGCCAACCCGGTATCGCAGCGCGCGTAGAAGACAACGGCCCCGGCATTCCCGCCGATCTTCTGCCCGACATCTTCAGCGCCTTCGTCACTACACGGCTCGACGCCCGCGGCACCGGCCTCGGCCTCACCGTCGCCGAAGGCATCGTGATACAGCAGGGCGGCACCATCGCGGCGAGTAATCGAGCCGAGGGTGGGGCGCGGCTGGAGGTGTGGTTGCCAATCGCGAAAGGGTAAGGCTGATCCCGCGCGGCCACTCGTCCCTATTCACTCTTGTCTCCAAACTGTGGGACAAAATAAAATCACTTATCACTCATTTCAATTGGTTAGCACCTGTTTTGGGTCACCTACTCCGATTTCGACCGTAAAATCCCCGCTATTTCGTGGTACGTCAATTGCATCCACCCGCCACTTGTCATAAATTTCAAGCCCCATCAGGAGCAATGTTTTGAAACACACCTTACTCGTGGCAAGCGTTTGTGCGTGCTTCGGCGCCGTCGCGTTTGGAGATACCTTCACGATTCTTCCGAGCCGCGCTGCCCAGAATCCGACGGACATCATCGACTGGAGCCAGCTCGGGCCCGATGGCACCGAACTCACCACGCCCCAACTGGTGAGTACGTTTAATGGCAATCTTGCACTGGTAGGCAATATCAATGGCGGCGATTTCTTTCGCTCGGATTCCGGCACAAGCTGGTTGGGTAACTTCGATTTCGGCCAAACTCTCATCTGGACCGGGAACTCGAATTCTGGCTTGGGCGGCGGCGGGCCGTTTGCAATGTTTTTCCAGCATCCTGTCGATTCCTTCGGATTCGATATCGAAACCGACATGAACGGCCCCTTCACTGCGTTCGTGCAGGTATTAGATCCATTGGGGAACCCTCTTGGTCTCGGCGCCTTCTCCGGCTTCGCGACGCACGCTACATTCGACGGCTCGGCGAATTTCGTGGGCATGTTGGATAACCAGGGCGCCCATATCGGCGGAATTATCATCAGTACGGATAGCGGTGTTCCGGCGCTCGCGAACGATTTTGCGATTGACGATCCCAGCTTCACCACGCCCGAGCCTAGCTCAATAGCGCTCCTGGTCAGCGGAATTCTCGTGTTTTCGCTTCTGCTCCGGCGGAAAACGAAAAATACAGCCGCGCAGCTTTTAAAGTAAAACGGAGAAAATTAAAGTGATCAAACCATCAGTCTTGTACTGCGCACTGGCATTTTCGGCCTTAGCCTTCGGCGCGCCGCACGTCATCAAGCTCACTGCTCCGAAGGGCGCCAACGCGGGCGGCTTATCGACGCGTGTAGCTGCCGGACCCGACTGGGTTAAAAACCTCCGGTCTTATAAAGCTCAAAATCATCTTTCCAGCGCGCTTAATCAGCAGATGGTCAAAGAAAAATCAAGTGTAGGCGGCGCATTTTTCAGTCCGAATTACGCGAATGGAGCCGTCGACACTCTGCCGTACTTCAATAGCTGGTTTGTCACGGGATCGCGTAACAGTGTCTATACCTACTCGATGCTCGGGCACTCGCCAAAGCTAGGCGGCACGACCGTAATCAATAACCGCATACTGCCCCTCGCCATCTTTTTGAACGATGGCAAGGGCAATAACCTTTACGAGTACGACCCCACTGGCGCGTTCGACATAAACGGAAATATAGTCGGGCCGGCTTGTGGACCGGGAACGGACGTGAACCGGACCGTTCTGTCCCCCCTCTGGAACTCAGCTACTTACCCCGGAAACGGCAGCACACTGCCGCCAGACACGGGCCTGCTTACGGACACCAAACAGCGTGCTGAATTTACGGGCGTGAGAACGGCAAACTGGCACACTCCTTTAGGGCCGCCCCAAAACGGCGCGTGTTCGCAGATTTTCGCAGCGGTTAGTCTGGATCCTACGGCTTGGGCGTACCTGGCCGATTCGCAGGGCAACATCGTCGGTGAAGCCATGGATATTAATGTGATTTCTGCTGTTTTCGAAACCTACCTTGGAAGCGACCTATCCATTTTCGGAACTCCCAATTCCGTATTTCCGATGATCCTTACCGATAACATCACGGCCTACATCCCAGGCCCGGGCGGCGGCTGCTGTGTGCTCGGTTATCACACCGCCGAGCAGGGCAAAGCCAATCCGGCAGGCATTCAGGTGTGGGCGTGGGCAACGTACCTTCCACCAGGTAATATTTTTGAGCCCTGGGAAGACGTGCTTCCACTCTCGCATGAAGTCGATGAAACCTATAACGACCCATTCATCAATACGAGTGTGGCCCCCTGGGTAGATGGATCAGTATCTTTCGAACAAGGCGATCTGGAGACCGGGGATGCGATTGAGGCGATGAATAATTCAGACGTAATCTACCCAGTTCCGGTCAACGGATATCTTTACCACATTCAAAACACCGCTACTCTACAGTGGTTTACGCGCAATCCACTCGGTCCGGCCAACGGCCCGGGCCCGGGAGTCTATAGCTGGCCCAATACAAATACCCTGAACAACGGCCATAATCCGCTGGGAGCGGTGTACGGCGAGGGTTCAGCCGGTTTTTTCTACGGTCCCCCATTCTGATCGGTTCGGATTCTTCAACCTAGGTTAAAGTGTTGGAGCCGACCAGCGGCCTCGGCTGGCTGGCCCCATCGGTTTCTCGCGCTCTAGTTCCCATTCAAGGTCTGCGGCAAGCTGAGCGCTGATCTTCAGTGATGGGTTGCGCCTTCGCCAGCATGTCGATAATTTTTAATGCCCGCGTCTGGGAACGCCACTCACGGGCGATCTGTTATCGCAAGGGGTTGAATTTTGCTACATAACAGGAATATATCGAGCAGATTTTACAGTACATTTTCCAGTACTTCCCAGTATATCGCGCGGGTCGGTTTGCGTCCGTGCTCGATATAGTTCGAGAGTTGGGTTCTCCGTGCCACCCAGCATTCGGCCGTTCGGTTTCGGAAGGACCTAGCGCCCGAGCACTTCATCGGATTGCTCGTTGCGCTCAGTGATCGAGAGGGAGGGTCTCCTGAACGGCGTTGTCAAAGGTATCGCATACGGTTTCGCGGGCTGGACAATCTATGGTGTTTCGGAATTGGGGTTATCCCTAGCCGTCCAGCTTTCACAGCATCCGATGATGCGTTTGGTTGAATGGCAGTGGCATTCGATTTTTGCGCTCCTGGGCGCGTGCGCTGTCGCCGGCATAATTCTCGGCGCAATTTCAGGCGTCGTATTGACGAGTATTCGACCGGGGTTCTTCGCGCAAAACCCTTGGGTTATGCCCAGTATCACGATTGTGGGCGCCTTTCTGATACAGATTGCTCGTAGCCGGCCGGTCTCGGCGGCCGAATACGTTGCACTGGCGGTGACCATCGTACTTGGAATTGCGTTTAGCGCCGCCGTCATTTCTGAACGCTGGAGCTTGCGGATTGCATTTTTAGCGCCGCCCTGGATCGTTAGTGCAATGATTCTCGCCGCGCCGTTCGCCGGACGCTTGCTCCGCTCTCGCCCGTGGATCTGGCGGGCGACTCTGGTGCCCTTAGCGCCGGTCCTGATTTTCCTGTGTGCCTTAAGTTACGCTCGCGTCAGAGCGGCCGGCCATCTAAGGCGAGGACAGATGGCGGCCGTCGCTGGATATGCGATCTCTATGTTCATGGCGCTGCAATCGGGCGCCTCGATCGCGCGAGCGAATCAAGTCTCTTCTCCCCGCCCCAATATCCTGTTAATCACGATGGACACCGTGCGGGCCGACCATCTTTCGTTGTACGGGTACGAACGCGAGACCACTCCGCGGCTCTCGGAATTTGCGCGTTCCGCAACGTTATACAAACGGGCGATCGCCGTCTCGGACCACACGCTGCCGACACATGCGTCTATCTTCACTGGCCTGTATCCGGACTGGCATGGGGCCATGATGTCCGCTTCGGCGCATCCTGTGCGTCAGCCGTTGCGTCCGGGCGTGGTCACGGTTGCCGAGGTTTTGAAATCAAACGGGTACTGGACCGGCGAGTCGGCAGCGAATTACGCTTTCCTGGATTCGTCGTTTGGGCTGACCCGGGGTTTTGGCGTTTCCGAAATTAGCCGGCCAGTGCACCTTACAGGCGCTGGAGAAGGTTTATATATTCTCGACGCGGCGAAGGAGCTTCTTAGCCGGTGGACCGATGTAGAAGATTTCGAGCGGCCGTACTTGCGGGCTACCGATATTACCGAAAGCGCGCAGACGCTCATCGATCAAGCCGGCGCGAGCCGGCAGCCGTTCTTTCTATTCCTAAACTACATGGATGCCCACACACCATATGCTCCCGGCGCTCCGTTCGATACGATGTTCCCGGGAAGCGATCCCAAATTCAGGCCGCAATTTTCGCTCCACGAGAGCAATGCAGGCCAAAATGCCCTTTCCCCGGAGCAGAAGCTCTATATCGTGTCGCAGTACGATGCGGGCATCGCGGCGGAAGATAGTGCGATTGACGGCTTGATTCGTTTTCTGCGGGACCGGAAGATCTACGACAACACGCTAATCGTCATCACCGGCGACCACGGTGAGGGCTTCCTGGAGCATGGGCTGCTGGAACACGACCTTGGCGTTGTCTATCAGACGCACGTTCATGTGCCGCTGCTGATCAAATATCCGCGGCAACACGAGGCCAGGATCTCCGACGAGCTGGTGAGTCAAGTGGATTTGATGCCGACAATGCTCGAGAACGCAGGAATAACTTCGCCGCGCGGCTTGCAGGGGCGAAGCTTGCTGCATCCGCCCGCGAACCCCAGGAATATCGTGCTCGCGGTTGGACGGCAGACAATTAACGGCAATAACCTAGTTCGCGGGACCCGGCGGGCCATTTTCACCGGTTCGTGGAAGTTGGTCACTTGGACATTTGGGCCGCCGGAGCTATACGATCTCGCGTCGGATCCCGGCGAGATTCGCAACCTGTATGACCAAGACAATTCCCTCGTGATCGAGCTTTCGAAGCAATTGGCAAATTTCGTTTCGGCAATTCCAGCGCAGAAGCTGCGGCCGTCGAGTGCGGATCCCGCTATGCTCGACCGGCTGAAGTCGCTGGGATATGTTCAGTGACGCTGCGGTGGTGGGGGCAACACCTTTCCAGCAACCCCTGGCAGCGCGGTTGGCAACCGCGCGCCGGATGGCATCCGGGATGGCATCCGGCCCCACAGGGATCTAGGCTTCGGGCGACGCGGCAGCGGTGACCGGCTCGCCGCTCATGTGCGCTTCCCGGTCCGCGGCGTTGATACCCAGCTTCTTCATTTTGTACAACAGCGCCTTGTAGTCGATCTTTAGAAGCGCGGCGGCTTTCTTCCGGTTCCAGCGCATGCTGTTCAGCGCGGCCAGGATCGCGTCCGTTTCGGCCTGATGCTTGGCCTGTGTCACCTGCTCCAGAATCGGAGGAGCTACCGGCTTTGGAGCGGATTTCGGCGTCAGGTCGGGCGCGAGCATTAAGGTGCGCCGGGTCGCCCGCGTGGTCAGATCGCGGGCTATGGCATCCGCGTTCCGGAGAATGGCGAATTTTCGAATCACATTCTCAAGCTCGCGAACGTTGCCGGGCCAGTCGTGCGCGAGCAAAGCCTGCCGGAGCTGCGAGGTAATCTCGGGAATCTGTTCGCCGCAGTGCTTTTTTAAAAGGAATTCCGCCAGCGGAACAATGTCTTCGCGGAGCTCGCGAAGCGGCGGCACATATAACGAAACCACGTTGAGCCGGTAGTACAAATCCTGGCGGAACTTGTCGAGCGCGATGGCCCTTTCCAAATCGTTGTGCGTCGCGGCGATTACGCGCACGTCCACCCGCACCGTTTCCTTGCCGCCGAGGCGCTGAAATTCGTGATCCTGCAGGACCTGCAAGAGCTTGGCCTGGAGCTTAAAATCCATATCGCCGATCTCGTCGAGCAGCAGGGTGCCACTATCGGCTAGCTCGAACATACCCGGCTTGCGCTGAAAGGCTCCGGTGAAGGCTCCGCGCTCATAGCCGAAAAGCTCGCTTTCCACCAATTCCGAAGGCAGGGCGGCGCAGTTCAATTTGAAGAATGGCTTATGCGCGCGGCGGGAAAGCGAGTGTATTTGCCTCGCAAGGACCTCTTTGCCGACACCTGTTTCGCCCTGAATCAGGATCGGCGCCTCCGACCACGCGATCGGAGGCAGAAGCTTGTGAATCGCGCGAATATTGGGGCTCGCGCCAAGATAAGCTTCGTTCAGGGAAACCGTGGGCTCCGGCCGAAGCGCTTCTATGGAAGGTCCCGCGAAGACGTTGCTCAAAGCACGCGAAAGCCCGTCGGGGCTCACCGGCTTGGTCAGGAAGTCGTTCGCGCCGGCCCGCATGATCTCGACCACCGCGCCTGAGGAAGGGTTACCCGACATTGCAATCACGGGCAGATGACGCTCTAGCTCGCGAATATCACGAAGCACCTGCAAGCCATCGCGCTTGCTCAGCGACATGTCAAGCAGCACCGCGCAGAGCGGTCCACCGCTTTGCAGGAGCCGGAGCGCTTCCCCATCGTCCTCGGTGACTTCTACCGCGAAGCCTTCGCAGCGCAAGGCCATCTCCAGGTAGCTCCGAGTCTCCGGGTCTTCGGAAACCACTAGCATGATTTGGCTGTTCACTTCCGCGAGCATACAGAACCGTTTCTCACTGAATTGCCATCGTCACTGTATTGCTAGGACTGCCGTCGATAAAAACGTGCAAGGGAACCGCTGCTCCCGTCGGGGCATTGGACGGGATTTGCACGTTAATTTGCCACAGGCCCACGAAGCCTGGGGCGAGACCGGAAAACTGCACACCGCCGTAAACGGGGGTGCCGGTTCCGAACAGAACGCATACAGCGTTTTGCGCAAGACAGCTCTGCGCGTCGGAACCGGGGACGGTGACCGTTTGGGTCAGCCCTGCCGGAGGCTGGCCATCCGGAACCGGCGGAATTACCATTCCCTGGCCCGTGGCAAACACGGAAATGACCGATCCCCGCGGCGCGGCATGAGTCGGCCCATTCACCGTAACCCCATCCTGATTGAGGATCGAGCCTTGCCCCGTGCCTTGCGAATTCGCGGTAAACAACCCCGGTCCCACATTCCCAACCGAGAGCGTCCCGCCGGCCAGCAACTCATTTGTGTCCGCGGTGCGAATGCCGATTCGATTCGTACCGGACGGAGTTGCTCCCGGCACCTGAAAATTAACCTGGCCTACTCCCGTTGCATCCGGCCCAACGAAGTATACGGGCCCCGGTAACGTGTCGTTCACGATAACCTGCCATCCGGATAAGGTCGTGGGCCAAGGAGGAGTGGACGTGTTCCGCTGGCTGGGCACAATGCACGGCAATCCCAGACTGAGGCATTGCGGCGTAGTCTTGAGCGTGGCCAAGCTGCCGGGAGCAACGGGGACGCTCGCAAGAATTCCGAACCCGGCCGCATTCGAGACCACGGAGAAACCCAGGAAATGCACCACGCGGTTATTGCCGGTGTCTCCGACGTAGAGCGTGTTTTTGCGGTCTACAAAAAGACCGATGGGAGCGATCAGCGAGGAGGGTGTAGCCAGTCCATTCTGATTGTTGCCGCCCAGCCCGTAAATTGCCGGTGTGCCTTGCGCCAGGGAGCTTAACAGGGATGGAAAAACCAGAACCCGGCTGTTTCCGGAATCGGACACAATAATATATCCGTTGCCGTCGACCGTGACTTCGGCCGGAGAACGTAACCCTGTCGGCCCCCCGCCGGCCGCGCTGGCGCTGAAACTGGACTGTCCAAAAACGATGCTGGCCGGCTGCCCGTTGCCATGAATGCTCTGGACATTCAAATAAACCAGGACGCGGTTGGCGGCGCTGTCGACAACATATAGGTTGTAATTTGGATCCAGAAACACACCCACCGGGCTGCTTAAGGTTTGCGGCGAAACCGCCCCCGCTGTAGAACTTGAGTTGAAATTCGATTGCCCGTAAACCTGAACCGCGGCCGCTCCGGTGACGGGGTTCGGCAAGAACTGCAAGACGCGGTTGTTGCCGGTATCCGAAATCAACACCTCGCCCGCGGGTCCAACGGCGATGCAAGACGGCCCTAATAGCGAGGACGCTGTAATCGACCCGGTCGAAGATGTCGTGAAATTCGGCTGCCCCAGTACGATGTCGGGCGTGATCCGGCCTTGCTGGTCCACGGGCCGCGGATAATGCAGCACGCGATTGTTGCCAAAATCCGCGACATACAAATTTCCGGAGGAATCAAGCGCAAGCCCCTTGGGCAGCGCTAAGGAAGTCGCCGTGGGCGTCTGCGCCGAATTGTCCACATTGGGAATGGCGGTCACCAAGTCGGGCTGGCCAATGACCAGATCGGCCGGAGCTCCGGTTACGAACTGCGTCGAATCCCTCCAGATTAAAACCCGGTTGTTATTCGTATCGGAGACATACAGCGGATAAGGCGCCTTCGAATAATCCACCGCCATGCTAAACGCGAGGTTGACGCTGGTCGCCTTGATTCTATTCTTCCCATTGGAGATGAAATCGAGTTGCCCCCAAACTTTGGTCGCGGACCGCGATCCCCCCGTGTACATCAGCACGCGATTATTCGAAAGATCCGCAATATAAGCGTTCCCATTGCCATCTACGGCAACACTCGTGGGCGACCATAAACCGTTCTGGGAAGCCCTGGGTTGGGTAGACAAATTCGGTGTTGCCGTCGTGAAGGTAGCTTGCCCAAAGACGGTGTTGGCCGGGCTGCCGAACGGGAACGCGAGCACGCGGTTATCACCCGGGATCGCAACGTACAAGGTGCCATTGGCGGTAACGGCGATACCGGTCGGCCCCGTAACTCCCGCGGATGTAGCTCCGGCCATGCTGGTGCTGGTGGGCGGGTTGGCGATTGTGCGTGTAGCGAACCCGGACTGCCCGATGACCAAACCGGCGGCCTGACCGGCAGTCACCGGAGCCGCGAACCGCAATACTCGGAAATTCAGCGTATCGGCGACGTAGAGATTATTCTGTGGATCGAACGCGATGCCTTTAGGCGAGTTGTATCCGCTTGCGGATACAGCGCCACCGCCGTTCGCGGCCGTGGTATTAAAATCCTTCTGCCCCAAAACCAGGTCTGCTTGAGCCGCTGTCCCCGCGCTCAAGGCGCTCAACACGCTTGAGGGAAAGCGCAGGATGCGGTTGTTGCCGGTATCGGCAACCCACAGGTTCCCGCCCGGATCAAACGCCAAAGCCTGCGGCGCATTGAGACCGGCCGCCCCGGCGCCCGAGGCGATACTGCCGAAGGCAGGTTGGCCGAGCACGGCATCGGGCGTGAAATTATTCGGGTTTGAAAAAGGCGACGGAAATCTCAAAACGCGGTTATTCCCTGTATCGGCGACATACAGGTTCCCGGTCCCTGGATCTACAGCCAATCCAAGCGCCTGATTCAGGGTTCCATTCCCAATCCCGTTCGTGAAACTGGCGCTGGATTGCCCCAGCACCACATCCGGAGGATCGCCGATTTGATAAGCAGCCGTATCCGCCCATCCCAAAATGCGGGCATTTCCAACATCGGAGATGTAAATATGGGTAACGCCGCCGCGCGTGTCGAGCGCGACAGCGAAAGGATTGTAGAGTTCCGTCCCCTGCACCTCGTTTAAGCCGTTATGAATCAGATCCTGCTGGCCGAGGGCGCGGTACGCGTTGGGAGAAAGCTGAGCCTCAACGGTGGCGGTAAAAGAAAAAAGCAAAACACACGATAAAACTCTCATCATTTCGGTCTTGGACAATGTGAAAAAATGTTCCGTCTTACTGCGGAACGATAATATAGTCACCCGGCTGTAGCCACACATTTTGTTCCGGATGTTCTCCCCGTAGTACTGCGTCATAGTCGAATTTCAGTTGAAAAGTTTGTCCATTTGTCGTCCGCCGCACAAAAATCTTGCTGCGCTTGGCGAACTCATTGGGGCCGTTGGCTTCGGTAATAGCCTGAAGCACGGTCATCGGATACCGCAGGTCCACAGGCCCGGTCTTTCGAATGGCCCCGATAAGGTAAATGCGCTTGCTGTGAACCTCGCGAACAATAACGTTCACGTCGGGCTCGGTAATGAACGGCATAAGTTTATCGCCGATCAGCTTTTCCGCCTGCGCCGGTGTAAGTCCCGCGACCACGACGTCTTTAATTAGCGGCAACGTTACTTTGCCATCGGCGCGCACCACCACGGGCGCGGCGGACGCGTCGGGTTCCTTGTAGACAACAACGGCGAGCACATCCGCCTCGCCAATGATGTACTCTTCGGGTACGCCACGGTCTTCTCTTTCGGGCTTGCCGGCATTCGGCGCTTCTTGCGGAGGCGATGCCTTCAACGCCTCGTCGACCAGATTGGGTTTCCATCCAGTCCGGATTGCGCTGGCCCGGAGCTCGTCATCTTTAAGGCCGAGCTTTCGCCCATCCTGGATATATTGGGCCAAATCTTTCGCAATCTGGCTAGTGGCCTTTCCGGAGACTGCGGGCGTTTGTGCCGACACAATAACTGGAGAGATTACGCTTGTTAGAGCCAAGCCACAAACAAGCATTGCAGGAAATTGACGGCGATCCATTGTTTCAATACCTCTCTATGGGCGCCTCTATGCGCGCCCCAAAACATCTCCACCGAAGATTGCCGCGGAGCATGTTCGGGTCCAATAGCATTTTTGGCCCGTAAAACTGTCCCTAAGAAGTTCGCAAATCTGTGGCCTAAAGGGAGTTGCGGCAAGACGCCTGAAAGGGAGTTGTACTTAGTCCAAAAGTTTCGTCCGGCTGGTTTGTCAGTTCGAGCTAACCCGCTAGAAGCAGCGTCCGCTTCTTGTTCGCGGTGGCTAACGCCGGAATCGATAGCCTTGGGAAGAAGAATTGCTGAACCCTTTGAACCGAATCTGAAGTTCAATATTCGTTCTAATGAAACAAACTCTCGCGACTGCAATAACGTTGCTCATAGCATGGCAAGGCATCTACGCACAAGAAAGTCCTACGCAAGTAAATCTGGTGGTTGTTTCGGGAGAAGGGACACTTACAAAAACCGGCTCGCGCGTCTCGGAGCCGCCGCGGGTTCGCGTAGAGGATCAGGATCACAAACCGCTTATTGGAGTAGCCGTTGTGTTCACGCTGCCGTCCGGCGGAGCGGGCGGAGAATTCGATAAAGGCGCCAAGACTCTCACGGTGACGACGGACGAAAACGGCGTCGCTGCCGCGCGCGGGTTGAGGCTGAACGACACACCCGGCCGCTTCGAGATTCTGGTGAACGTCGCGTATCGAGGGCTGACGGCGAACACAGCCATCACGCAATTCAGCACCGCTCCGAACGGCGCCGTTACGCACACGCAACATAACGGCTCGACCAAGTGGATCATCATCGGTCTGGTCGCCGGCGCGGCTGGAGCCGGCGCCGCGGTTGCCGCCTCCCACGGTTCCGGCAGTTCCAATGGCGGACCGGGCGGCGGAGGGACTATTTCGCTGAGCGTTGGGTCGGCTACGGTGACTCATCCCTAATATGAGCGTTTCGAAACAATATTTCGCAATGAGAACTCAGTTTTGCTTCCTAATTCCGTTCTTCGCGGCAGCTATTATGTCAACACACGCCGGCGCTCAGAGCGCGGTGGTGGGGGGGAGCCCCATTCTTGGATACGTGTTCGATCGATCCGCCGAACGTCTTCGTCCTATTCGTGGTGTTCCCGGAGGCGCGACCATCGGCGATCCACTGGATGCGGGTTTCGCCATCCAACAAGCGGCCGTTGCGAGCCAAAAGGCCTATGCTCTCGCGATCGCGGCCGGTAACGTCCGCTTGATCCGCTGGAACCCCAGCTTAGCGACAACCGATCTTCCTGTGACGGGGGTCCCGAGCGCGGTGTATTTGAGTCCTCAAGGGACTGCTGCCGCTGTAATTGCCGATGGCTGGATGGGTTTGATCACGTCAATGGACACCGCAACCCCGCAAATCGCCGGTGTGCCGTTGGATGCGCAACCGGTTCAGGCCGCTGTAAGCGACGATGGCGCGTATCTTCTAGCCGCGCTTCCGGACGGCTCGGCTGTGCTCTTCGGAAAAGATGCGACGCGAACAACTCTGCCCGCGCCTGCGCCTGTTTCGCTCGTCGCATTTCGCCCCGGCAGCACAGATGCGTTGGCGGCCTCCACCGATAATCGCGTGTGGCTGATTCAGCACACCGATTCCGCGCCGGCTTTCACACAGCTCGCCGAGAGCGCGGACGGCGTCGCCGATCCGGTGGCCTTGGGCTTTGTTCCGGGAACGAACCGCGCGGTAATCGCCAATTCCGGAGGCGCGATTCAAACCATCGACACGGCATTGGGAACTCGCAGTTCCGTTTCGTGTGCCTGCAAGCCGGTTCATCTGGAGCCGATGTCGACGCCCGGTGTTTTTCGCCTGACAACGGCTCTAGCCGAACCGCAGTATCTGTTCGACGGGACATCCGGCCAGATGTTCTTCGTTCCGGCGTTGCCGCCGAAACATACCGTTGAGCGGAGGCCGAGAAACTAGCATGGCTTCTTTGAACAATCGCGCCCTGGCGTCAGCCGCCGCGCTCACCTTCTGCGCAGCCATGGGCTATGGCGCGATCATAATTCAGAACCCCAGTGGCGGAAATCCATCCACGCAGCCTTTCCAAATCACGGCCACAACCGGAACACCAGTCAATATTCAACTCTCCGCTACTCCAGCCGCGATCTATACATGGACTATAACCGGCGGTGCTCTCGCCGCGGGATTAACGCTAAACACTTCCGGCGTTATTTCCGGCACTCCGACGACTCCCGGCACGTACCCGTTCACGATCGTAGCGGCCGATCCGACTGGGGCCACGGGCTCGGCATCCTTCAATATGACCGTCCAACCCGGGGCGCTTACGATCACGACGATTTCGCCTTTGTTCGACGCGGCGGTGGGACAGGCGTATACGGACCCGCTGCAAGCGATCGGCGGAGTCCAGCCCTATACCTGGTCCATTTCGACAGGCGCGCTCCCGGCGGGACTGACGATAAATGCTTCAACTGGCCTGATCTCCGGAACTCCGACGACGCCGGGAACGTTCATGTTCACTGCTCTTGTGAAAGATAGCGCGGCGACCCCGGCAACGGCGACGCAACAGCTTCAGATCCTGGTGCGTTCGCCCACGCTGGTGATCACGACGCCCACCCTCTCGAACGGCAGTGTCGGCGTGCCGTATTCGCAGCCTATTTCGGCAAGCGGCGGCCTGCCACCGTATACCTGGACGGTCGCGAGTGGAGCCGTCCCCGGTTTGAGCCTGGATCCGAACTCCGGCACTTATTCGGGCACGCCAATCACGGGCGGAACGTTCTCGCCGAAAATTCAGGTGACGGATTCGAGCGGCACGGTCACCAGCCGGACTTTTTCGCTCACCATTGCAGCGGCGGCGCTTACGATTACGACACAATCGCCATTACCGGGCGGGACCGCGGGACAGAGTTACACTGCGAGCGTGGCAGCCGCGGGTGGCGTGCCGCCCTACTCCTGGAGTGCGGTGGGCCTTCCAACCGGTTTAACGATTGACCCGAACTCCGGAGTCATCAGCGGGACAGTGATGGCGGCGAGTGCGCCCAATAATCCGTTCAACGTAGTTATTCGCGTGACTGACAGCACGTCGAACTCGACCGTCACTGGATTGGCCATGGCGATCGCGTTGCCTCCGCCGCCAAGCGTCAGCATCACCGGCGTACCCGGCACATCGAAACCTGCACAGCAGATTCCCGTTCAGATTACTTTGGCTCAGCCGTACTCGGGCGACATTACGGGTGAATTGAGCTTGTCTTTGGCGCCGACCATTAACGGGGCGAACGATGGCAGCATTCAATTCGCCGGTGGCGGGACGACCGCCACGTACACAATCCCGGCCGGTCAGACGACCATCAGCGCGCCGGTTAACTTTCAGACCGGAACGCTTACGGGCACGATCACGGTTTCCGCCACGGCCCTGGCCTACACGCAGCCTCAGACAGTAAGCTCCGTGCCCGTCGCGATCTCCGGTTCTACGCCGGTGATCTCAAGCGCGACGCTTTCGGTCAGTGGACAGAATATCGCGGTGGCGGTCGCCGGGTTTTCTCCGACGCGAGACATGACCTCGGCCGCATTCACCTTCAGCGCTACGGGAGGCAGCAATCTTTCGAGCAGCAGTTTTACCGTGCAGGTCGGAGCTCCATTCGGCGCCTGGTTCAAGGATCCAACGATCAACCAGTACGGCAGCCAATTCCTATACACCCAGACGTTCGCCGTTACCGGAGACCCGAACTCGGTCGTGTTGCAATCGGTCACGCTCACGAATTCGCAAGGCGCGAGCGCGGCGTTCACGCCCGGACATTAAAAACACTCTCTCACAAAGACGGTAGAGTAGGAGAGAAGGCGACACCTTGCGGCGCGACCTACTCTCCCCTCGTCGAACCGGACAAGCGGATTTCCCGGCATCCGGCTCTCCTGAAAGCGTCTCCTCTCAGGCATGCGCAGGCAGTTGCGCGGCTGCCAGCCGCTACAGGCGCACCAGTCCGAAGCGCTGGATTTGCTCATAGAAGCTAACCCCTTCCGGCGGTCGGAAGGGCCGTTGGCTGCGTCGTCTCAGATGCTGCCGGAGACGATCCCGAACATACGAGTTGATCGCACCGAAGGCCACCCGCGGGTATCCAAAGTCGAAGTAGTTCTTCCAGCCCGTGAGGTGCCGGTTCAGCCTCTGAATCAGTTGCGGGATCGGCTGGAAGCACTGCCGATGATCGGTTAGCTCATGCAGCTTCTCCCGTTCCTTCTTCAGAGCCTTGGCCGACGGACTCACATTCAGATACCGCCACCCGCGCCCTTGCAGGTCCTCGTAGTAGCGGAACGTGAATCCCAGAAAGTCCAGACTCTCTCCTTGCTCCTTCAGATTCACCACGCGCGTTTTCTCCCGATTGATCTCCAACCCAAGCCAGGCCTCGAGTCTCGACTCAATCCATCCCCTTAAGCGACTACCCTGGTGGCGCGCCAGTATGACGAAATCATCGGCATAACGCACCAGCTTGGCTCCCGCCCAGTGAGCGGGTCCATCGGCTCGATAAAACAGCTTGTCGAACCAATGCAGGTACAGATTACTGAGCAGCGGCGAAATCACTTTCCCTTGCGGAGTACCCTTGCGGGGCCGATTCCACTTTCCCGGCTTGCCTTCGCCGCCCGGCTCTACTACTGGGCTTTGCAGCCACATCCGGATCAGCTTCAGGACACTCCGGTCCACCACTCGCATGCGCACGCAAGCCAGAAGCTTGTCATGCGGAATCGAATCGAAGTAGCCTTTCAAGTCCGCGTCATACACCGCCTGATACCCGGCCTTTATATGACCGCGTATCTCCTCCAGCGCCTGGTGGGCTGAGCGCCCCGGCCGAAACCCATACGAGCAATCTTCGAAATCTGTTTCAAAGATCGGCTCCAGGATCAACAGAGTTGCCATCTGGACCACTCGGTCCCGCACCGCTGGTATTCCCAACGGCCTCAGCTTTCCGTTCGCCTTCGGATGTACACGCGCCGTACCGCTTTCGGCACATAGGTCTTGGCGCGCAGCGACTCCTGAAGCTCATCCAGGAATCCTTTCACCCCGGCCTCCGACGCTTCGATCTGTTCGATCTTCACGCCGTCCACCCCCGGGCGCGCCCTGATTGGCTCGCACCCGCGACCATGCTGCCTCCAGCACATCGCACCGATAGATTCGGTCGTACAGAGTGTAAAACCGGAACTTCGGCTCCTGCGTGGCTTGTGACTCAGCTTCTGTCTCAGCAAAGAGAGTTTATCCGGGGGTCCCTCTCCGCCCGCCTGTTTCTTCAGGGCTTCGATATGCTCCCGTTGTTCCGTAGTCGGATTTTCGTCCAAGCGGTGCTCCTTCCCTCTTACAGCTGCAATGCTTTCAGCGAGGCCCCTTTGCTCCGCGGGCATTACCCCGCTTCTTCGCTCTTATGGGCCTCTCCGACTCCCGGCCAGGGCCGTTCCCTCGGTTATGTATTCCCTCAGGCCGTTGGGGTCCGGTGGTCCTTTCCCCGCCCTGCCGGGTCTCCCAGGTTCCTCGACTGATCTATTCCTGCGCGCTGTCCCCAACCACCCCGGAAGGTCCGACGGCTGCTTGCTCATTGCTTCCCCGCCGGTGACAGGCTTCATCCTCTTTGGCAGACTGGCCACCTCCACTAGC
>JAFAQY010000082.1 GCA_019261985.1 Bryobacterales bacterium
GGGTGACTCCCGAAAGTCGGCTCGCGAAGTTTCTGTCTTCGCGGCTCTTCTGTTTTAACGCAGGATTTTCGGGGTCACCAAATGGCGAGGCAGTCAGACCTCCGTCAGTGCTCTTCTATTACGTGCATAATTTAGGTAGCAACCCGCCGCAGGTTGGCAACCTGCCCCACTTTACAGCAAGTCTTCGCGCGGGGATTTTTCCAGCCGCTTTACCAGTTTGCCGATTTCCTGCGCGCGGGTGCGATGCGCGATCAGCAGCGCGTCGGGTGTATCGACCACAATCAAATCTTTCACCCCGAGCAGCGCCACCAGCTTCCCGTCCGCATCGACGTAAACTCGCTTTGATTTCTCGATCAGCAACTCGCCGCGCCCGGCATTCCCGTCCCGGTCCTTGTCGTAGAGTTCGTAAACCGCGTTCCAGCTCCCCACATCGTTCCAGCCGATATCTCCCGCGGCGAGCCCGACCACTTGCCCGGCCTTAGCCGCAGGCTCCATGACGGCGTAATCGACGGACACATCTTCACACAGCGGGAAAACTTCACCCAGCCGCGCGGTGAATTGGCGCGATTCGAATGGGGGCAGCGTCGCAAGCAGACTTGCGATCTTGGGGCGGTGTTCCCGCAATGCCTGGAGCAGCACGGACGCGCGCCAAAAAAACATCCCGGCGTTCCAATAGAAATTCCCGGCGCGGACAAAGCGCTCGGCTTCCGGACGCTTCGGCTTTTCTCGAAAACTCCGGACGGGGGAGGGTTGCGGGTTGCCGGCCTCAATGCCGCGGGGAAACTCGATATAGCCGTAACCCGTCTCCGCCCATCGTGGCTGGATACCCAATACGGCGATCTTGCCCCGTCGCGCCGCCTCGAACGCCGGTTTGACCAATCTCACATAGTCGTCGGGCCTGCCGATCACATGGTCGGACGGAAATACTCCCATCACCGCATCGGGATCAACCGATGCGAGAATATGCGCAGCCAACCCAATCGCCGGAGCGGTGTTGCGCTGTGCCGGTTCGGCAAGAATCTGACGCCGAGGTACGCCGCTAAGCTGCGCGGCGATTTCGTCCTTCAGGTGGTCATTCGTGAGCACCCAGATTCGTTCCGGTGGAATCACCGGGCGCAGGCGATTGACCGTTTGCTGAATCAGAGAATGCTCGCCGAAAAAGCGCAGCACCTGCTTGGCCGATTTGCGGCGGCTGCGCGGCCAAAAGCGCGTGCCCCGTCCACCCGCCAGGATCAGCCCGTAGGGCGGCTCCCCGGCTTTTCTGGCCATTACTGAACCGGATAGCCGCGAACCAGCTTTAGCGTGCGGTCCCAGCGCGTCTTGACAAAGAAATTCTTGGCAAGATCTACAAAATGGTTCGCGGTGAAATCCACCAGGTCTGCCGTGTCCGCGTCATAGGACCAGAAGATAAATAGCGGCTTACCGATGATGTTTTCGCGCGGAACGAACCCCCAATAGCGGCTATCCAACGAATTGTCGCGATTGTCGCCCATGGCGAAAAAGCTGTTCGGCGGCACAACTAAATCGCCGTTCTCAACATGATGGGCAATCATCTGGAGAGCACGGTCTTGAACCGGCTCATCAGGCGTCGGGGGAGCGTTGGGGAAATTGTCGCGAAAGGGCCGGATGTCGGGAAAAATGTGCTGAACGTATGGCTCATTTAGCGGATGGCCGTTCAGAAACACGGTTTTGTTCACCAAATGAATGCGATCTCCGGGCACGCCCATCACCCGCTTGACGTAATTCTGCGAGATATCGGAAGGGTAGCGGAATACAATGATGTCGCCGCGCTTTGGCTCCTCATACGGGAGCAAATACTTCACGATGGGGCCGCCGGGCGCGTAAGTGAGCTTGTCGACCAGCAGGTGGTCTCCGACGCGAACTGTGGTGTCCATGGAGGGCGTGGGCACAATGAAAGCCTGCACCAACGTTGTGGTGCCGAAGAGCAGAATCAGAATATTGATCGTCCACTCGTTTACGAAGTTGCGCACCGACTGAGCGAAATTCTTCATATCTAGATTTTGGCGCTTCTATTTGACCGGGTAGCCGTGAATCAGCATAAAGCTGCGCCGCCAGCGGGTTTTGCTGAAGAAATTTTCGGCCAGATCGACTACATGGCTTACGCTTACGGACGGGCTGTTCAAATCGCTCGTCGGAGCGTCATAGGACCAGTACACAATTAACGGCTTGCCGATGATGTTTTCACGCGGAACGAATCCCCAGTAACGGCTGTCAAGCGATGAGTCGCGGTTATCGCCCATGGCGAAGTAGCTGTTCGGCGGGACCACAATTTCACCATTCACCTGATGATTCTGCAACATATCGATGGCCCGCCGGTCGACGCTGACATTTGGCTCGCCTGGAAAATTATCGCGGTAAGAATCGATGTAATCCGTCTTGTGCACCTTATAAGGCTCATCGAGCTTTACGCCGTTCAAATAAACCTGTTTATTTATGATGCGGATACGATCGCCTGGAACGCCCATGCACCGCTTGACGAATGTCTGTGAAATATCGACCGGATAGCGGAACACGATAATATCCCCGCGCTTCACATCTGAATACGGAAGAACGAGCCTGCTCACGGGTCCCGCGGGAGCGTACGCCAGTTTGTCCACTAGCAAATGGTCGCCGATCAGTAGCGTATCTTCCATTGATCCGGTTGGAATCACAAAAGCCTGCACCAGGGTAGTGGTCAGGAACAGGAGCAGCAGGATGGTGATGGTCCATTCGGCGATGGCGCCCCGGGGCTTCTCTGAAGGTTCGGGTAATGGCGGCGGCTCTGCGGTCGAAACCACGGGCTCGGCTGAGAGCTGTCCATTGAAGGGTGCGTCAAGCTGTGTCTGTGCGGACGTCTCCAGGGCGCTTACGTCGCGCGTCGCTTCGCTTAGCGGTTGTTCTGGGGTCACTGCTCCCATCTTAACAGCCTGTTTACGCGCAGATAAAAGGAAAACGTATTGAAGTCCGCCTTCGTTGAAGCGCGACTTCGTTAAGGAACCATGAAGGCGGGAACGGGCTGAAATACGCCGCCATCTCCATAAGTAGAGGCGCACGGACGGTAATCCGTCGGATGCTTCACCCTGTCGTCACTGGCGGGCGAAGATGTCCACAGCTCGGGTCGTAGACCTGGCTTAAGTCGGAGGTGCGCTTCAACACAGGAGGAGATTTCATATGAAAATCTCTGCAGGAACGAGATGGTTGCTGGTGTCGGCTCTGGGACTCGCATCGCTTGCGGGTTGCGGAGGCGGTGGGAGCGTAGGCGCCGGATTTTCCTTCTATGCACCGATTGCGCCCCCTCCCCCACGCATCGAGACTTTTGGGCCTGCGCCGGGACCTGGGTTCGTGTGGATCGATGGGTACTGGGGCTATCGCAACGGCGGCTACGCCTGGGTCCCCGGCCGCTGGGAACGCCCTCCTCGTCGTGGGTCCGTTTGGGTGTCTGGCGGCTGGGAGCGCCGCGGGGACCGCTGGGGTTATCGGCCGGGCCACTGGCGCTAGCAGCAGCGTTACCACACTGCTTCAGATTCTTCGCGGCCCGCGAAGCTGCGGCAGTGTAATACCTGGTCGGGTCAGCTTACATTGAAAACCATCTTGAATCCAAAATCCATGTGAAGCTGTTGGTGGCAATGGAACAACGTGAACCCGGTTTGTTCGGGAGTGAAATCGACTTCAATTTTACGGAACCCCTTTACCAGCACGACATCTTTACGAATGCCAGCGGTTCGCTTGCCATGCACATTCGTAAGCTCGAAGATGTTGCGATGTAAATGTACCGGGTGCGCGTCGTCGGTGTGATTATCGAATACCAGACGGTAGTGGCGGCCTTTAACGAGCGCGTGCGGTCCGTCTTTTTCGTCGTAGCCCTTCCCATTGATCGTCCAGCGATTGAAGTTGCCCGTTCCACCATTGATTTTCCCGAAAACCATAGGAATGGTCTCGTCCGGCGCGGGCGAATCGCGATCTTCGCCGAACATCGTGTAATCCCAACGAGCAGCCTTCGGAGGCGCGATCCATCGCGGCGCGCCCGTCTTGCCGGCGTACTCGACTACAATTCCCATTCCATCGCGACGATCGTCGTCCTTCGGAGTACCCAGGACCCAAACGCCCGGATTGTTCATTTCGACCACAGCGTCTATGCGTTCGCCGGTGCCTAATTCCAGTAGGTCAACCATGCCCCGCACGGGGACAGGGTTGCCGTCCAGCGCCACGATTTGAAATTTGTGTCCCGAAAGCGCCAGCTTGATATTTTCGGTCGCACTCGCGTTCAGAATGTGAAATTGAACGCGCTGGCCTTGCTTGACCCGAAGCGGCTCGCCATAGCCGAGCGCCTTCCCGTTTATCGTGAAGTGCTGGTATCCGATCTCCCATCCATTCGGCTTTTCATCTGTCTTCAGATCCGGCGGAGGCTGGCCGATATCTTCGTCTTCCTCTTCCTCCGCGGACGTGAAGAACGGCTCCCATTCATGCGTCGCGAGAAAGAATTCCTGATCGTATTGGCCGGGATTACTTTTCGGCTCGATGTAAACGAACGCGAATTGCCCCGAATATGTCCCGCGGCTTAAATCGGGACCGGCCATCACGTGAGAGTGCACCCAACGACTTCCCGAAGGCTGTGGCGTGAGCTTATAGCGCAAGTGACCGTTGGCGGAAATAACGAGACTATGTTCCTCCGAGGCGCCGTCGACGTCAGCGGGAATCAATTGCCCGTGCCAGTGCACCAACTCCGGATAATCAAGTTCGTTGAAGATGTCTACCGTAACCGGAACACCTTCGTGCAACCGAATGAGCGGTCCGGGAACGGAGCCGTTATATCCAACGGTGCTGATCGTGTGATCCTTCGCGATGTCCACCAGGACTGGCGCGATCCGGAGCGTTACATCGGCTGGGCCAGATTCGGTCTCGGATGTATTTGCTGTTTTGGTGCAGGAACTCAGTCCCAGCGCAGCGGCGGCACCGGCGAGAAAATCACGGCGCCTTGGGGGCGCAGAGTTGAATTGCATGGAAGCCTCTGACGCATTCTAGCTCTACGCGGAATATCGGAGAAGGGAAGGAATGCGCGGAACACAAACCGCGGCCCATGCCATAGTGCAAGTTTTTCCGGTCCTCTCACGGAATGTATCCGGTAAGCGCACCCCAGCCTTGCATATGGCCGTTTTTAGACCATAAGTAAATCAACCCGGGCTGTTGGATTCTGAATTGCTACGCGCTTAGGTAGAGTGAGATTCACATGCTTCGCGTTCCTGTTAGGCGCAGCTTGCACCTACGCAGGAGATCCTGCCTCGATTCCGGAGGACCAAGGTCCAGCGCTGTTGAGTTATGACGAAATCAGGGAGCTTTACGACACCGATCCTCCCGCCCCGCCGCTCGTTCATAAGTTGAATGCGCTGCTGACGACGCCATTTGTGAATAACGAAGCGTTCCGCAGAGGCGTAGGGCCGCTGAAACCGCAAATCCCCAATCTGGGCGCCAGCTTGGTGGTCGCTCAATGGAATATCGAGCGCGGCTTGGAATTCGATGCTGTGCGCCTCGCGCTCAGCGACCCGAAGAGCTTTAACGGATTGCTGGAAGATCGCGGCTCAAAGATCGACGCGGAGGAAAGAGCGCGCGTGCTGGAGCAGGTCACAACGCTGAAACAAGCCGATGTCATCGTGCTGAACGAAGTGGATTGGGGCATAAACCGCACGCTTTTCCGGAACGTTGTAGATGAACTGGCAAAGGCGTTTGAAATGAACTACGCCTATGGAGTGGAGTTCGTCGAAGTTGATCCGATTACGATGGGGATCGACCAAAAGGTGATCGTACAGGAGGTGGCCCGTGCCTATTCGATGCCCGGTGACAGCAAAGAGGAAGCCATCGCGCGGACCAAGATAATCATGACTCCGGATCCGGCGCGTTACCGCGGGTTGCACGGAACCGCAATCTTGAGCCGCTATGCCGTTACCGATGTCCGCCTGATCCCGTTCGCATTCCAACCGCACGATTGGTACGCGGACGAAAAGAAACGAACATCGCAGATCGAAAAGGCCGAAGGCAAGCTGAGCGTGCTTGCATTCAAGGAGCAGTTGCTGCGCCAGGTTCGCCGGGGCGGCCGAATGATTCTGATGGCGGATTTGGTGGACGACGATCTCCCATCCGGTCGCGTAACCGTGGTCGCAACGCACTTGGAAGACCTGGCTACGCCACGAAAGCGCCGGATGCAAATGGAAGAACTCCTCGACCGCATTCGCGGCATCGATCATCCCGTGATTCTGGCCGGCGACATGAATACGTCGACACACGAGGGCCTGCCGATAGGCTTGAAACGGCTGCTTCGGCAGCGTTTCGGAAGCGGCAAGTGGTGGGCCAAGGAAGCCGCTACGGAAGCCATTAAGTACGCCACGCCCGCGGGTTGGTTTTACGATGTGTCGCACACCCTGATCGGATTTGCCCGCAAAATCGACGATCCCACCGAACGCAGCATCCCTTTGTTCGGAGAGAACCGGGAGGCGAAATTCTTCCATGTTTTGGAGGACTTTCGATTTGACGATGGAGGCGCGTTCGATTTTCGCGGCGATAGCAGCCATGCCTGGGAGGGCCGGTCGGGTAAGCTCGCAAACTCGAATGAGCGTGGTATAAAAGGCTTCGTTCCAACCGAGGAGTTAGACCGCACCTACGGACCGATTGGGTGGTACAAGCTCGACTGGATTTTTGTCAAGCCGCCGGCTTTGACGAGTGCTTCGGCCCGGCGGCAGCCGTACCGGTTTGCGCCCCATCTGGGCCGGACAATGCGGCGTTTGAACCATTCCATACCCGGCCGGATCTCCGATCACAACGCCATTACAGTAACTCTGCCGCTGCAAGAACCCGCGCCTGATCGCGACACGCGCAACACAGGCTACAAAACGGCGTTTCACTAAACCGCCCTGCAAGGCAGCGTCCCGGGCGATTGCCAATAACTGCACCCGGCTTATTCTTTATTAAATGGTCCATGTCTCACGAACGAGCATCGCCGCCGCCGGGTCGCTGATTCTCGTTGCTGTCGCTATCGCCAGGCTGGCGCCCGTCTACTATGCGCTCTCGCAAACTTATGATGAACCCTTTCATGTGGCCACCGGAATGGAGTGGCTAGACCGGGGCAAATACACTTATGAAGCGCAGCATCCTCCACTGGCTCGCGTAGCCGACGCGCTCGGGCCATATCTTCGCGGACTCGGCTCTCATGGACGCGAGTCGGGATGGGACGAGGGTAACGACATCCTATATTCGCGCGGAAGCTATCGCCATAACCTGACCTTGGCCCGGCTCGGGGCGCTGCCGTTTTTCGTTCTGGCCTGCGCCGCTATTTTCGTGTGGGGGCGCAGGTGGTATACGCTCGGAACGGCCGTATGGGCGGTGTTTCTGTTCACTTGTCTGCCTCCGGTGCTTTCATCCGCGAGCCAGGCAACTACCGATATGGCCTGTGTCGCGACGATTATGCTCGCTCTGTACGCGTTCCTCCGCTGGGTCGAGAACCCCGACAAACCGCGTTCGGCGATGCTAGGCGCCGCCATTGCCCTCGCGCTACTGAGCAAGTTTTCGAGCATCCCATTCTTGCTTGCCTGCTTCGCGTCCGCAGCCGCGTATTTTTGGTTTCTCCGGCGGGAGTGGTTGTTCAAAGGCTTCAACGGCCGCTGGCAAAATGCCCTTGTTACGGCCGGGGTTTGCGTAATCCTGGTTTGGGCCGGCTACCGCTTCAGTTTCCACTCGCTTTCCGAAGAACGGGGATATAACAAAACCCTTATCAGCGTTACCGCCGAGGATTCCCGCGCCGGTCGCGTATTCGCCGAAATCAGCCAGATTCCATTTCCCATGCCGGAATTCGCCCATGGGCTTTACATGGTCGCGCGGCACAATCGCGCGGGCCACGATAGCTTTCTCTTGGGCGATTACCGCGATCACGGCTGGTGGGATTTCTTCCCGATAATGCTCGCCATCAAAACCCCAATAGGATTTCTTCTGTTGACCGCCGCCGGTACCGTGCTGATCGCCGCCCAGATCCGCCGGCGAACGTGGCAGCACCGCCTCAATGTTGTTTTTCCCGTGGTGATTCTGCTGGTTTGCATGGCGTCGAGCCTGAATATGGGCGGCCGCCACATTCTGCCCATTTATCCGTTGCTTGCCGTGCTTGCCGGTTACGCCGTGTCCAAAGCCTTTCGCAATGATGCGAAATGGGTCACGGCTCCCGCAGCGATTTTGTTGGTAGGATGGACCGCTGTGGACTCCTGGCTCGCGCGCCCGGACTACATCGCCTATTTCAACCAGCTCGCGGGCAATCATCCGGAACGGATCACGGTAGAGGCCGATTTAGGCCAAGACGTGCAACGGCTGAGCCAAACGCTTCGGGAACTGGGCGCGAGCCATGTGGCGCTAAAGCTGAATACTACGGCTCGCCTGGAGGAGGAAGGGCTGCCTCCTTTTAAAGAAGTTCCTGCGTTTGAAAGAGTGTCCGGGTATGTGGCGATCAGCGACTGGTTTTATCAGATGGGCTACGCGGAAAACAAGTCCTTCGCCTGGCTGCGCGCGTATACGCCGCTCCGCCGCGTCGGCAAAACAATCACGCTGTACAACATTCCGTAGCGGCTCCCGTAATGGTCGGGCAGCGGCGGGTGCTGAAGCACCCGTTGCGGGCTAAAGCCCGCTCCACCTACGACGCGGGAGACGGTCCTGCGCGCGACTGTCAATCGCGCTATATTGAAGCCTGATGACGGCCATCAACCGCACACTTTTGGTCACTGTCGCGCTTTTTACAACAGCTGTATTTGCGGCCGATAGCGTGCGGCCCGTCCTGATCGATGCGGCTAAAAGCGGCGATAAATCCGCTGTGCGAGCGTTTCTTCAACAGAAGGTCGATGTGAACGCCACTGGCGGCGATGGATCCACCGCGCTCCACTGGGCCGCTTACCGCGACGATGCGGAGTGTGCCGACCTGCTGCTTCACGCGGGCGCAAAAGTAAATTCGGCAAACGATCTTGGGGTGACTCCTTTGTGGCTGGCGAGTCAAAACGGAAGCTCCGTCATGGTCGGGAAGCTGCTGAAGGCGGGAGCGAATCCGAACGCAGCTTTGCTCGCGGGCGAAACGCCGTTGATGGTAGCAGCGCGCTCGGGTTACCCCGAAGTAGCCGAACAGTTGCTTACAGCAGGCGCGGATCCGAACGCGCGCGGGTCGCGCAGCCAGACCGCGTTGATGTGGGCTGTATCTCAGAAGCACCCCGAAGTAGTGAAGGTCCTGCTCGCCCATCGCGCCGGTATTCAGTTGCGATCCGCGGAATGGAACGAAGTGATGGCGGTGCCGCCGCATGGATATCTTCCCTACAACAAGGCCATTCCGCACGGCGGCGAAACTGCGTTGATGTTCGCGGCGCGAGTGGGCGATCTGGATTCCGCGAAGCTCCTGCTGGCAGCCGGAGCTAATGTCAACGACGTCGACGCGTGGGGAGTGAGCGCGACGGTGCTCGCCGCGCATTCCGGTTTCCGGGACATGGTCGAATATTTTCTCGATAAGCGCGCCGACCCGAACGCTGCAGGCGCGGGGTTCACTGCGCTGCACATCGCCATCATGCGGCGGGATGAAAAAATCGCCGCCGCGCTGCTCGATCACGGCGCTGACGCCAATGCTCCTTTGAGGACCTGGACGCCCACTCGCCGCTCGTCGGAAGACTGGCACTTCGAGCCCTCCTTGGTTGGAGCGACGCCGTTCTGGCTCGCGGCCCGCTATCTGGAACCCGGAATCATGCGCATGCTGGTGGCGCACAGCGCCGACCCATTGTTCGTGTTTCATGTCGACTGGGTCGCCTCTGTCGGTGTCGGGTCCCAGCAGCGGAGTGCGACTTCCACTGCGCTCCTGGCAGCCGTCGGCATTGGCGGTGATAACGGTAACCGCGACTCCGCGGGCTCAGCGGCATGGGTTGCGCCGCCTCGCGCGCAGCGCGAAGCCCTCACGCTGGAGACGGTAAAGCTGGCTCTCGAGCTTGGGATAGATGTGAACGCAAAGAGCAACGATGGGCGAACCGCGCTAGACGGCGCGAGAGCATTGAAGTACGACAGCGTTGTTCAATACCTGGTTGACAAAGGGGCAAAGCCGGGAACAGGCGCGGCGACGCAAAATCGGCGGCGGGTAGAGCAGAATTAGCCGGCTAACGGCCAATGTAAGCTCGTAATGTGCCTCCGAGGAACAAGCCGGGACAATGTGAGACCAGCCGCACTATAATGACGGTGCGCAGAGAGAAAAGGTGACTCCATATGAAATCAGTTGCGATCGCGATGTGCTTAATCGCGTCTTCGGCTTTTGCTCAGGACCGCCCAGCCGCATTAGAGATAGCTGGCTCTTCTGGACAAAGGACCTACATCAGGGCGAAAAGCATCCAGCGCGACGAGGCGGATCAAGCAATCTTGCGTTTAAAAGGGGACGTCCAAATCGCATCGGTCGCAATCAAGGGTCAAATCCAAACCAGCGGCGTGATCGTAAGAGCGGACGAGGCTGTTTACCATTCCGATACTGGCGAGATTGAGCCCCTCGGCAAAGTGGTTCTCAAGCTGATCACGCAATAGTCGAACCTTCGGTTCTGCACTCGACCGGTTCGATACCATGACGGAGTAGGGAAGCGATCCGGGAAAGTCACGCAATCATCTTCGGCGGATTGCCCAGTCTTTCCAGGGCACTTCCAAGGACGTATGACGCTTCGCATTATGGTCTCCCGGCACGCGGCGTTTTACAGCCCGTTGATCTCGACCATTGCGGCTGGTTTCCTCAAAGACCAGGGCATTGATGCAACCTATCGCGTTCTCGCTCCCGGCCAGCGCTCCCATATACTCATCCGCGATGGCGTCATCGATGTGATGCAGTCCGCGGTGTCATCCAACTGGAAGCCGATGGAGAAGGGCGAAATGCCGTTGGCCGTCCACTTCGCCCAGATTAATCAGCGGGACGGATTTTTTCTAGTGGCTCGAGCGCCGGATCCTTCCTTCAAATGGACAGACCTTGAAGGCCGCACATTGCTGGCCGACCACGGCGGTCAGCCGCTGGCTATGCTGCGCTACGCCGCGAAATGCCGGGGTGTCGAATGGGGCCGGGTTCGCATCGTAAATGCGGGCTCACCCGAGCAAATGATCGCGGCATTCCGCAACGGACAGGGCGACATTGTCCATCTTCAAGGGCCGGCTGCGCAGCAGTTGGAACACGATGAGGCAGGCTACATAGTGGCCGCCGCGGGCGCGGCGATGCCGCCCGTAGCGTTCAGCAGTTTGTGCTGCTCGCGCGAATTTCTCCAGACCAAAGCATGCAGTGCCTTCGCGCGAGCGTTCGCGAGGGCTAAACAATGGGTGCGCGAGGCGCCGGCCGCGGAGGTGGCGTCGAAGCAAACGTCCTATTTTCCAGGAATCGATCCCGGCGCGCTCGCGTCGGCGGTACGGGGGTACCAAAAGCTCGGTTGTTGGGACGGCGGAATAGAGATTCCGCGCGACCTCTATGAGCAGGCTCTCAATGTGTTCGAATCCGCGGGCGAAATTGCGGCCCGGCATCCTTACGAACAAGTGTGCGCCTCCGCTTTATAGCCATCGCGACCATCGTTGCGGGCGCGACGGCCCTCGCCCAGGACGACCCGGTTCCGAGATTCGGCACAACGGTCGTCGTCCCCTTTGGTTTGCGAGGCCTGATTTACAATGTTCGCAAGAACACAACGCATCTCCCGGACAACTTGCATAAACGCAAACCCACCGGAAAGCCAATTTATACCGAATCGCTGAATGTTCCGCCGCAGATGTTCGAGAAAGGCTTTCCGGGCGTTACCGCGCGCTTCGAATGGTTCGCCATCGACTACACAGGCCGGTTCTGGATCGCCAAACCAGGCACGTACCGGTTCGCGCTCACCTCGGACGACGGCGCCAATCTTTATATCGATGGCGATCTCATTATCGACAACGATGGCATACATCCGCCGAGGACAAGAGAAAGCCGCGTGGATTTGAAGCGCGGAATCCATACTCTGCGCGTGCCCTATTTCCAGGGTCCGCGCTTTATGGTCGCGTTGGTTTTGGAAGTGGCCGGAGAGGGCGAAGATCTGCGCGTCTTCAGCACGAATGAATTTAAGCCGCCGCCAAACCCGGCTACCTGGATGTCCCCTGGGAATCCGTCAAATGTAGGGGATCCCCTTACCGGCCAGACCGACGCCCGTCCACAAAACTAAAGCCACGCCCGCTGCAAGCTTACTCCTAAAACCTTGCGCGCCGAGCGCCCATTTGCGCTCTCCGGTAAAGTGAAACACGACTCCCGCCACGATCAGCCCCATCTTCACGGGAAACGAATAGCTCTCGTAACACTTCATGGGCTCGGACATAAATAAAAGAACGCCGCTGAAGATGCCTACGACGATGCTCACTCGAATCCAAGGCTCCAGGTCGCCTGCGAGTTGCGAGGCCGATGCGAATCGCGCGCCGCAGCCTAAAATCCGCAAATTGATAATCAGGACCGATCCCAACAACACCGCTAGCGCGAGCAAATGAAACGTCTCGATCAGCGGAAACGCCCAGACGGTATCACGGATCCACATTCCCAAAGCAGTGTTGCCGCACCATTCGTAAAACGGCTGAAGGGAACTAAGCATACGCCACGATTCTTCCCATCGCGACGACAGCGATCCAGAACAGTAGCGAAAGAGCGCCCGCCATTCGCGCCCGAAACGGGGTTGCCGCGGCCTGGTCCCACGCTTCTATATTCCGGTACACCGTCTTATGGAACGTCAACGCGTTCATCCCCGCCAGCGCAATCAAGACAAGCTTGGCTCGAAAGAACGGGCTGTTATAGCACTTCACCGCTTCCGCGCAGAAGATCACGATTCCAGTGAGGACCATCACACTAAACCCCGCCCACACCCACGGCAGAAACTGCCCCGCGACTTGCGAAACAGGCCTTCGCCTCATCACGACTCCGAGCAATCTCATATCGAGAATCGCGGCTGGCCACAGCATCGTGCTGATCCCGAGCGAATGAATACTTTCAATCAAAGGAAATTTCCACGACGATTCTTTGATGCCGGCCGCCCAGGGCATGCTTTGAATCGCTCCACATAGTTCGAGAACGGTCACTGCTGCGCTACCTCAAACCCTCAAATCCCGGCCGGTCATCTCGTTGGGTTGTGCGACATGAAGCATCCCGAGAACCGTTGGCGCGATGTCCTGAAGCGCTCCGCCGGGGCGAAGCGCGCGCTGGTCTTCATCCACCACGATGAAGGGCACTGGATTGGTCGTGTGATATGTGTGCGGACCCTTCGTGACAGGATCGATCATTGTCTCCGCATTGCCATGGTCCGCGGTAATGATCCACCGTCCGCCCGAGCGCCTCAGCACATCGTAGATCCGGCCCAGGCAGGTGTCGACAGTCTCCACGGCCCTGACGGTCGGTCCGAACTGTCCCGAATGGCCTACCATGTCCGCATTGGCGAAGTTCATCACGATGACGTCGAAATCGCGTTTATCGATCGCCGTCACAACTACGTCCGTAATGCCTTCCGCGCTCATCTCCGGCTTTAAATCATAGGTCGCAACTTTAGGGGAGGGAACTAGTTCCCGTTCCTCGCCCGGATATGGCTTCTCGTTACCGCCGTTAAAGAAGTACGTTACATGGGCGTACTTTTCCGTTTCAGCCACACGGAGATTCTTCCATTGCTCGGCAGCCATCACATTGGCCAGGATATTGTTCGGGTGCTCCCTCGGAAGAACGAACGGAACTGTGAAGGTCTTATCGTACTGCGTCATGGTGGTGAAGTGCAGCTTTAAGGGCGACTCAACAAGCGCCTGAGTCATTTGCCTTGCGCGATCTGCTCGATAGTTGAAGAAAAGACACGCATCTGCGGCGCGAATCAAGCCCACAGGGTCGTGCCGCGCATCGACAATCGTAACCGGATCGATGAATTCGTCGGTCACGCCGCGCTCATAGGATCGCTTCACCGCAGCCACTGGGTCCGTATTCTTCTCGCCCAAGCCTTCGGTCATCGCGGATTTCGCGCGGTCGATCCGTTCCCAGCGCTTGTCGCGATCCATCGCGTAGTAGCGGCCCGAAATTGTCGCGATGCGCCCAACCCCAATCCGGCGAATCTCCTTTTGCAGAGCCTCTATGTATCCGGTGCCGCTTTCGGGCGGAGTATCGCGGCCGTCCGTGAAGCAATGGACGCAGACGTCGGCTACGCCCTCGCGTTTCGCCATCTCGAGCAGCGCGTACAAATGCGTGTTCATCGAGTGGACGCCGCCATCGCTCAGGAGACCCATCAGGTGCAGCCGGCGCGTCCGCGCATGGTGCATTGACGCGAGCAGCACGGGGTTTCGGAAGAACTCGCCGGAAGCGATCATGCGATCGATTCGCGTGACATCCATGTAAATGATTCGACCGGCGCCGATATTCAGGTGCCCGACTTCGCTGTTCCCCATCTGCCCCTCGGGCAAACCCACATACGGGCCGGACGTATAAACCAATGTATTCGGATATTCGGCCAACAGCTTGTCATAGTTAGGTTTGTCGGCTGCGGTAATAGCATTGCCTTCGGCGAGCGGCGAGAAACCCCAGCCATCCAGAATGGACAGCACCAGCGGACGGCCCATCATTGCTTAAAAGCTTTCCTTCCTGCGTAGCGGGCACTCGAGCCTAAGTCCTCTTCGATACGAAGCAGTTGATTGTATTTCGCCGTGCGATCGGTGCGGCTGGCAGAACCGGTTTTAATTTGTCCAACTCCAGCGCCGACAGCCAGATCGGCGATGAACGCGTCCTCCGTTTCGCCGCTGCGATGCGATACCACCGAGGTGTAGCCGGCATCGGCGGCCATCTTCATCGCTTCTAATGTTTCAGTCAAACTTCCGATCTGGTTTACCTTCACAAGAATGGAATTAGCCACTCCCTTCGCAATGCCTTGGGAGAGCCGCGCGGTGTTCGTGACGAAGAGATCGTCGCCCACCAACTGAATTTTCTGGCCGAGCATGTCCGTCAGCAGCTTCCATCCGGCCCAGTCGTCTTCGGCCATTCCATCTTCAATGGAAACAATGGGGTATTGCCGGACCCAGTTGGCCCAGAACTCCGCCATCTGTTCGGATGAGCGCTCGCTCTTGTCCGACTTCTTAAAAACATAATTCTTTTTGGAAGTATCGAAGAATTCGCTGGCTGCCGGATCGAGTGCAATGCCGATCTGGTCCCCAGGGGTGTAGCCCGCCTGATTGACGGCTTCGAGGACGACGTCAAGGGCCTCTTCGTTCGATTTGAGGTTCGGGGCGAAACCTCCCTCATCGCCGACCGAAGTCGAGTAGCCGCGTTTTTTGAGAACACCCTTTAGGGTGTGAAACACCTCCGCGCCCCAGCGCAGCGCTTCGGAGAACTTTTCGGCGCCATATGGAACGATCATGAATTCCTGCGGATCGACCGAATTATCGGCGTGGGCGCCGCCGTTCAAAATGTTCATCATGGGGACGGGAAGCAGGCAAGCGTTAACGCCACCCAGGTATCGATAGAGCGGAGTTTGTTGCGAAGCTGCCGAAGCCCTCGCCACGGCCATGGATACCGCGAGGATCGCGTTCGCCCCCAGCTTGGACTTGTTCGGCGTGCCATCGAGCGAGAGCATCAAATGATCGACCGAGCTTTGGCGCTCGGCATCCGCGCCGAGGAGCGCAGGCGCGATGTGCTCCGCGATGTTGTCCACGGCCTTACGCGTGCCTTTGCCGAGGTAGCGCGATTTGTCGCCGTCGCGCAGCTCAACCGCCTCGTGCTCCCCAGTGGACGCGCCCGAAGGCACCGCCGCGCGGCCCATGCTGCCGTCGACTAGATAGACATCCGCTTCGACGGTGGGATTGCCGCGGCTGTCAAGGATCTCCCGACCTACAACTTTGGTTATTTCCATCTTGTTTTTGGTGATTCGCCCGACAAGGACGATCTTTCAGCTTAGCGTAAATCGTTTTTGGCCCGATGCGCGCTAGCGGGTGCTGGCAGAGGGCTAGGTCGTTAATCCCCGCTCACATCTCCCAGCCGCTCAGAGTTTCCTGCAGAACGCCGGCGAAGTTTCTTCCGCTCTCCGACCATAACCGGCGGTTTTCGAGCGGCAGCACCTTCTCAATCTCATTCACCAGATGCACGAGGCTTCGCAAGTTGGACTGTCCCATCCGCAGCGAGCCCTCGACTCCTTCGATCGGGAGGAAGCGCGCGTCGGTGCCGAACTCGATTCGAAGATGGTCGTCGCGGTCGCTCTCGAACTCCGGTCCTGTACACATGAGCGTCACTCCCGCGGGCGCGAGCTTCCACTCCTGATCGAATTGCCACAGGTCCCAGGCGGTATCGATTTCAACTCTCGAGTCGGCATGGGCAAATTCGCTCGCCGCCTTGGTAATCTGCGCGGCGTCAGCGGGCTTCGGAAACTCACGCTCCATCTGGGGAGGTTCGGCCTGCTCCACGGCGTAAATGCGCAGCACGGGACCGCGTTTAGAAAGCTGAGAGAAGGGAAACAGCTTGAGCACTTTTTCAAAGTGGCGGAGCATGTTGGATTCGTCAAAACCGCGAACCCAGCACGATAGATACAGGCGGTCGGCCACGATAGCGATTGTACCCTGAAAGCAGGTGGTTACCGACCTGGTTCAAATCCGGCGTTTAGGGGAAAAGGCTCGCGCCGAGAACTTCCGCTTCCGAAGATGGATCAAATCGCATAATTTCGTTGAGCGCCAGTTCCGCCGGGCCGCGGAAGAAGTGCATGCGGCAATCGACTGCCGCGAATGCGCCGAGTGCTGCCGCGTGACCGAGGTCCGGGCTTCCGAGCGCGACATCGCACATCTGGCCCGGTTTTTAGGAATTTCGGAAAGGCAGTTTGTGGAGCGCTACACAATGCTCGATGAACACAAGGCCACGATTTTGAAGCGGGGCGGCAGCGGCTGTGTTTTTCTGGAAGGGAACGATTGCACAGTGTACGAGGCTCGTCCGGCGGATTGCGAGCGCTTTCCGCATCTGCTGCGCGGCAGTGGGTCGATCGAAAGCCGCATGTGGCAGTTCGTCGACCGCGCCACGTACTGCCCAATCGTTTATAACTGGATGGAAAAAATCAAAGGCCTGACCAATTTCAGGCCAGGCCATTGAGGAGATGCTCGGTGGGGCAGACCATCCGGTTGCGTGGCTGCCGAAATTGCGCCACGCTCACGCCTGCCCGGGATCGTCCGCGTCATCGTCGTCGGGATCGTCTTCCGAGATCACCTCGCCTCCGGTGGCGCGGAGCGCAGCATCCAATCGTTCGATCGTTTGGTCCTCGCCGTCAGCCGCATCGGCGGTGAACGGCGATGGTATGTCGCCTTCGTTCTCGGAAAGGTGCGAGGGGTCGAAGGACGCGTGGATTTCACTGTTGTTTTTGCCTCGCGCCAAGTAGCGCTGCTCTTCCGGCCCTGGCTTGCTCTTTCGGTTCATTCTGTTCTCCTTGTGTTCTGTTGGTTGGGCCTTCAGCGGCCCGTCACGATTTTGTCCATCCCGGGTGTGGAATTATTGCGGTAGGTTCGCCGCGAAGCGCTTGGCTCCGGCGGAGGACCATCCTGCATTGCGGCTAACCCGCTCGCTTCAGGCTTGAGGTCCGGGTATCGTTTCGAAATTGCTTTTGCGATTTTCTTCCGTTCCGCCACGCTGGCCCATTTCTTCGCTTCATCAATAGCCAAATGCGCGTGAAGCTGATCCGGTATCGGGTACATGCGGCGGTTCGGAAGAGCGAAATCCGAATCGGGAAGTTTTCGGCGGTCGAGATTCATCTCAAGAGGTTTCCAATTATGTAGGTCTTCTCCATCCCGCCGGCCAAGCGATGCAGACCATCGATGAGGTCGCCAAGTTGCGCGATTGTCAGATTCTCGATCGGCGTCGCTAGAATTGTGGTCAACTTCGCCGCGCTAAGATGCGGCGCGAGCGCTTGCGTACACGTTTTACTTCCGGTCACTGTTGCTGCCATGTTTTGTCTCCTTCGATGTTGTTCTGGGTAAAAAAATGCGCGGGAACAACGCCCGCTCTTTCACTACGATTTCGGATGGGGAATTGGGAGCGCTCGGATCAGCGCTCCCGGTCGGCTACGCTAAACCGCGCTTTAGTAGCAGTACACTCCACCGCTGAAAAACCAGCCGTCGGTCATTCCGATCTGGCTGCAATCATAAACGCCGCTTGTGTAATCGAAGCAGCCCGGCAAACCATCGCACACGCCGGGCGGCCAGATAATGATAGGTCCTCCCATAAATTCGCCGCACCTCCTTTCTCGCCGACACGTTCGCGCGGCAACCGTGCGGAGAGGCACAAACGGAAACGCCATGTTCGTGGGAAGTGGAGGTTTATCGATTTGCTGTTTGCGTAAATGAATCGTGACCAAGCGCGGCGGGCATGTCGGCCCGCCGAACGTAGCACGTGTTGGCTGGAGGTTCCGGGGGCGGTGAAGAGCCGCCTCTTTTTATCGTTCCTTCTCTTCGAGGTGTTTGAGGCGCGCGCTTTCCTGGGTTATGCGTCTGTCGAGTGCTGACCAGACGAGCCGGATGAGGATTCCGTTGAAGAGAATGTTTACGAGTATGGGAACGCCGACGGCGAGGTAAAGCTGTTGGTAGGTCAATTGACGCTCTCTCTCCCTGACGGTTAGGAGTGCGGGCGGCTGGCCCCGCACCTTGGATTGTCGCATGCACCTAGGCATGCACAGGGCGGCATTGTTGGCGGGGCGCTGTCAACTTCGAGTTCGGGCGCTGAATATAACTGCCGATAACGAATATTATGTTAATAACTTGGGAGGCCCAAAAAATTGGCCCGGTGAAGCCTACCTTGCCCCACCGGGCCATACGAGGGAAGAACTCTAACCTACCTTGCTCGGAAAACTCTAGCGGCGGCCTCCGCCATGCCCGCCGCCCCCTCCGTGGTTGCCTCCGCCGCCGCCACCTGAACGCGGCGCAGCCATGCGAGGTGCGCCGCCTCCTCCACCGGACGGGCCGCGGTCGCGCACGATCGGCGGATTAATTTGAAGCCGCTGCGGCGCACTGAATCCGCCGCCACCCGGAGCCCGCGGCGCCTGCGGCATTGCCGGAGGGCCGGAGTATCGCGGACCGGCCTGAGGCGCTGAATAACGCGGCCCTGGTGACGAATATTGCGGCGCCGAATACCCGCGCGATTGCGGACCCGAATATTGCGGGGCGGAATACCCGCGGACTTGAGGCGCAGGTTGCTGCGGCGCGGAGTAAGCCCGTGGCGAAGCTTGACCAACGTTGCCTCGCGCGCCGCCGGATGGATCAAAGGACCGCCAGCCGCCGTTGTTGCCTACACTCGGCCGCGCGGTTCCTTGAGTCTGCGGCGACGGTGCAAAGCTCCTATTCGACGGCGCTGCGCCAGGATTCGCGAATCCCGCGCCGGGAGCGCCTCGGTTCGCTTGGGGCGCGATGCGCGAGCCGGCCGTAGAGAAATTCAGGTTCGGTCTGGCTTGCGGCATCCCGCGCGTCGACACCGTGGCATTCGAAAACTGTCTGCTTGCCTGTGTTGGCGCGAAGGGCATCGCTCCCCGGACCGAACCTGCCCGCGTCAAATCCGCCGGCGTAGCGCGAACCATGCTTCTCGCGCTGACCGCGCCGCGTCCGAACTCCGCGGCGCGCACGCCTCCGATTGCATTCGTAAAGCGCGCGTTGCGATAGGTGTTCGCGATATTTACATTGTTCACAATGCTGGTCCGCGAAAACACACCCGCGCCCGCGCCATACCAGGGGTGGAATACTTCACGGGGCGCCAAGGCGACCCAGCCCACGTTCCCATAGCCGAAGCCGAAGCCGAAGCCGAAACCAAATCCGAAACCGCCGCCGCCCCAACCAAAGAACCCAACCATTGCCGGACGCCAGAAGTATGGCACCCCAATCGGCCCGGGCCACCACGCCCAACCCCAGGACGATGAATACCAATACCCGTAGTGATACGGCGCCCAAGCCCATGGCTCAACCCCTAACCAAGTCCAACCGTAGTAGGGCGTATAAGCCCAGCGTCCATCCTGATAAGGAGCCCATCCAGGGGATTCCGACGGAACCCAGACATTGCCGTACTGAGGATCGTTGTGCCACTGCCCGTACGGATCCAACGATTCGGCGCCTGAAACATCAGGGCTCACATAGCGGGTGCTGCTGTTGCGATCGACTATGCGATCTCTATCTGCATTCCACCGGTCGAAATCGTCCTGAGGCCCGCTCTGAATTACCTGAACCTGAGGGTCGGACGGCGAACCACGAGCCATCATCGTCTGCCCTGCGTTGACGAACTCCGAGCCGCCCGGCCCGAAAACCTCCACTTGCCCCATGCGAACGTCAATCTGCGTGGTGCCATCCGGATTCACGGTCAGGCGGTAACTGCCCTGCTTGGCCGGACGCACCAACACAGTCGGCGTGCTGATTTCCTCGCGCGCGTCGTTATCCCTAACTACATGGAACATCACCGTTCCCTGCGCGATTTGAACTTGGTATTGCTTGTATTGCAGCTCGCTCAACCGAACTTCGGTGTTCGGTGCAAGCCGGATCGAATTCAGCGCATCGAACTCGACTTCCGCGCGTGAGCCGTCGCCGGTCGAGATCCTATCGGTCGCCATGAGAGGAGCATTCAGCGCCGCTGCCGACAAATCGCCGGCATCGCCCTGCCGAATAGACACGCTGCCTTCGATGACACTGATCCGCGCTACGCCGTGATCTGGCGCAACGCCTTGACTGTCACTTTGTGGAGGTCCCAACGGCGGAAGATTTCCAGGAACTGGCGCATTTCCCGGCGGCGGAGCCTGGGCTAGTGCCGCAATCGCAACCATCAAACCCACCACCGCGCGTTTCATTGCCTTGCCATCCCGCCGGTTAAATGGCAAGTTGTCCGCCAAATTGGAAGTTATTGTTTTCCTTGATGTTTGGATCTGAAATAGCTTCCTGCGAAGTGGCCGAAAACCACCACTCTGGTTCAAGCGAACCGGGATATCATGAAACACTGATGCTTATAGGCAGATGGCAACGGTTGGTCGGCCCTGGCGTCTTGTTTCTTATCGTTGTTCTCTTCTATTGGAAGCTGGTTTTGACGAACCAGTACACGTGGCTTGAAGGACCGGACACCGCCTATCTCGATCTGCCGTGGCTCCAGTTCCAGGCAGCGGAATGGCATCGCGGGCGTTTCCCTCTTTGGGACCCGAACGGCTGGTTCGGGCAGCCGCTCGTCGGTCAAGCCCAGCCCGGAGCGGCATATCCTCCGAACTGGCTTTTATTTTTGGTCCCCCTTAAGCATGGATGGATCCGCCAATCCGCGTTGCACTGGTATTTCGTCTTCGCCCGCTATTTTGCGGCCCTGACTTGTTATGCGCTTACTCGCGAACTGGGCCGTTCGCGACTAGCTTCAATTATCGCCGGATGCGTGTACGGCTTGGGCGGGTACGTCGCCAACACGATGGCGCCTCAGATGGTCAACGGCGCTGTCTGGACGCCGCTCGTGTTCCTTTTTTTGTTCCGTGCCGAAAAGGGCAGACATCCGGTTGCGAATTCCCTGCTCTCGGGTTTCTTTCTGGGCTTCGGCTGGCTCGCCGGTCATCACCAGATGAATTTGTTCGTGACCATTGCCGCTGTGGGATTGTGGCTCTGGCTGTGTTTTGGGGAACGGAAAATAAACCTTCACATGATAAAACTCGCCACTGCCGCTCTGGCGATAGCCGCAATGACGAGCGCCTTCCAAACTGTCCCGACAGCCGAGTACGGCCGCCGCTCAGTGCGCTGGGTCGGGATCGATCACCCCGTCGAGTTCAATGAGCCAGTGCCTTATTCGGTACATGATGAATACTCGCTTAAACCGATTTCGGTACTGGGTATTATCATTCCAAATATCGAATACAGATCGTTTGCGCCCTATATCGGCGTGGTCGCGTTTGCGCTCGGGATGGTGGGGGCGATTCTGGCCTGGCGCGAACGGCAAGTGCGGTGGCTTGCAACGATAAGCATAGCCGGCCTTATCTTTTCATTGGGTTCGAACAGCTTATTGCATGGGATACTTTACGCTTTGATTCCGTTGGTGGAAAAGGCTCGCGTGCCCGGCGCGGCCACTCTAGTATTCGCCATAGGCTTCGCGCCGTTGGTGGCTTATGGAGCCGACCTGCTTCCCCGCCCCGAATTCGTTCTCTGGTCGCGCCGCACGGCTTGGGCGCTCGGAATGTTTGCAGTTTTCGTGACTGGTACAGCATTCGTAATCTTTGCCATGAAAGTCCCGGCTGCGACCGATAACCGGCTGATGGTCCCCGCAATTGCCGCGCTGCTGCTTGTCGCCGTTCTTGCCCTTTGCAGGCATGGAGGTGTTTTGCCTTCGGGCTCCGCAGCCGTCCTCGGGTTGGTTCTGTTTGAACTCGCGAACGTCAGCAGCTTCAGCTTTCCCAGTCGCTACCAACCAGAGCTGAATCCGTACCTGCACCCGCTGGCCGAACACAGTGACCTGATCGATTACATTCGCAATCGCGGCGAAGCAGCGCGAATTGAGTACGACGATAAGGTCGTGCCGTACAATATCGGCGACTGGTACGGCGTCGAAAGCTTCAACGCTTACACCGCGAGCGTGACCACAAATATCTGGAAAATGGACGTGTTCTCACCCCGCGCCAAGGACTTCTTCGGCATCAAGTATTACTTGGGAAAGGCCGCGCCACGTCCAAATTATATTGAGGACTTCACGGGGCGGAGCGGCTTGAAAGTATTTGAGAACCCCACGGCTTTTCCGCGTGCCTGGAGCGTTCACCGCGCGGCTCCGCTTGGGGCGATGCGCGAGTCCACTTTCGATCCAAGAAGCGCGGTGGCGATGGACGGGATGCAGCCGCCACTTGGCCCGTGCTCACAGGGGCAGGATCAAGTGGAGCTTCCGTTACACCAGCCAAACCGAGTGGTGATCACCGCGAGCATGCAATGCCCCGGCATGGTGATCCTCACCGATACCTGGTTCCCGGGTTGGCGCGCCACAGTGGATGGCAAGCCGGCGACCATTTACCAAGTGTACGGAGGCGTTCGCGGAGTTTCGGCCGGCTCTGGGCCGCACACCATCGAAATGCGCTACGTGCCTTGGAGCGTGTTCTTCGGAGCTGCCCTGACGCTGCTTGCGACCATTGTCACGATCTTCGCCTGGCGTGCCACTTTCTCATGACTCTGGCACAGTTCGCGCCGATCGTGTTCGGCATCTCCGCGGTGGCCGGATTCCTAGGCGCGCTAACGGGACTCGGTGGCGGCGTAGTGATAACACCCGCGCTCACGCTTCTATTAGGCGTCGATATCCGTTACGCCATCGGCGCGAGTCTGGTATCGGTAATCGCAACGTCGTCGGGCGCCGCAGCGGCGTATGTGCGCGAAGGCTTCTCGAACATCCGCATCGGAATGTTTCTCGAAATTGCGACTACCATCGGCGCGATTGTAGGCGCGACGCTAGCGGCGAAGACGCCCACTTCGGCGCTCGCAATCATATTTGGGTTCGTCTTGTTGCATGCCGCCTGGGAGTCCTCAAAGCAGCCGCCGCGGAATTCGCGAAGCGGACCGCCGGACCGGCTGGCGGCCACCCTCAAACTCGATGGCAGCTATCCCGCGGACGGTGGAATAAAGCAGTATAGCGTCACCCGCGTGAAGGCCGGATTCGGCCTCATGTTCATCGCCGGCGCCGTGTCCGGACTGCTCGGCATTGGTTCCGGCGCGCTCAAAGTGATCGCCATGGATCGCGCCATGCGCATTCCGTTCAAGGTCTCGACCACCACCAGCAACTTCATGATCGGCGTTACAGCGGCCGCTAGCGCCGGCATTTATCTCCATCGCGGTTGGGTCGAGCCCACGCTAGCGATGCCCGTAATGCTCGGCGTTCTCTCCGGCTCTATGCTCGGCGCCCGGCAGCTTATCGCCGCGCGTCCCAAGGTGCTGCGCCGAATTTTCGGTGTTGTGGTCGCAATCATGGCCGTTGAAATGATCCTGAATGGATTCCGGGGGAAGATCTGAATGGCGGACTCGAACGATGCCCGCTTGGAGCAATTCATCGGACGCCTTCTCCAGGTGGGAGTGATTTTTGCTTCGGTGGTGGTCCTGATTGGCGCTATCTGTTTACTGACTGGCCAATCGCACGAACCGGCGTCGTTCCAAAGTTTTCAAGCAGCCCCGAAAGACTATCGTTCGCTATCCGGCGTAATCGCCGCCGCAGCCCGCTTCGATTGCCGCGGAGTCATTCAACTCGGCTTGCTCCTGCTAATTGCCACGCCCATTGCGCGAGTGGCGTTTTCTTTGGTCGCTTTCGCGCTGGAGCGCGACAGGATTTATGTGATCGTGACCGCGGTCGTGCTCGGGATCCTGCTCTTCAGCTTGCTGTTCGAACACTAGCAGAGCGCCGCCCGCCTCAAGCCCACAAACGGCAGAATGTTAGCTCAAAAAGCGCGCCAGAATCGGTCCGAGAATCGCCAGGAAAAGCACATACGCGGTCGACAAGGGCCCAAGTTGCGGCTCGAATCCCACGCCGATGCCGGCAATCACGATGGAAAACTCTCCGCGCGCCACCAGTGCCGTGCCCGCGCGAAAACGTGCACGCCGGTCCGCGGCAACATACGCGGCCGCGAAATAACCGGTGAGGATCTTGGTTACAGCGGTGATCGCACCCAAAGCAATCGCTTCGGGAAGCACTCTAGGCAAAGTAGCCGGATCGATTTGTAATCCGAAAAAGAAAAAGAATGTAGCCGCGTAGAGGTCTCGAAGTGGCGAAAAGAGGCGCTGTGATTTTCCGCTAACGGCCCAGAGATGGCAATACCCACCAAGAAAGCGGCGATGGCAGCGGACACCTGAAAATGCTGTGCAAAGCCGGATACTAGCAGCACCGTCCCAAGAACGGTCAGTAACACGATCTCGTCGGATTCGTGCGCAGCCAGGCGGCTGAGGTTCTTGCCATATCTTTTAGCGACAAATAGAACGACCGCCACCACGACCAGAGCCACGCTCTCCGAGATCACAATGCGGGCGAGGCCGCCTCCCACGACAAGAACGCCCACAAGGGGCAGGTACACAGCCATCGCCATGTCTTCCAGTACCAAGACGGAGAGGACGGCGCGGGTTTCCGGGCTAGTAAGTCGTCCAAGCTCGGCCAGCACCCTGGCAACGATTCCCGAGGAGGAAATATAAGTGACTCCGCCGAGGAGAACCGCACCCATCAGAGTCCATCCCAGCACAAGTCCGGCCACGAAGCCCGGCAGAAAATTCAATATGAGATCGACGCCGCCGCCGAGCAATCCTCTGCGCAGATTGCTTTTGAGTTCGTCACCCGTGTACTCGAGCCCCAACATAAACAGGAGCAACAGAACCCCAATCTCGCCACCTGTATGACGAACTCTTGGCTGAAACTTAGGGGGGCCAGTCCTCCGTTGCCGAACGCTAATCCGCCCACAAGGTACGACGGAATTGCGGAAAAGCCCCACCGGTTTGCCAGCCGCGCCAAAACTGCAAGGAGTAAAACCGCGGCGCCCAACTCAATAAAGAGACCGGAGATACCCGCGGCGCCGGCGTGCATATCCTAGGCCAAGAATAGCAGCGAATTCTAAACTTTCCGCTGGAACTTTCGGCGCTTTTGGGACGTTGAAGGTTATATGGAGCTCACGTCCCACGTGTCTTCGGTCGGCGTGACCCGGCCGATCGTCAAATTCCTTTTCGTCGCCAGCGTCCTGTTGTCCATCGTTTCCTGGTACACCACCCAGCAGGGCATGGCCTTGTATCTGTCCACCTGGTTTTCGCTTTTAGCCTCCCTCGGCATTCAAACCGCCCTTGTTTTCGTCGCGTGGCTTATAGGTTTCACCAAAGCAAAAAAGGCGCTTCTCATCGCGGTCTATGCGATCACCGCCGCGATTTCGATCTCCTTCTCCTACGTCAGCCTGTTCACCTGGTTCTCCTCGCGCGAACGGCCGATGCAGGTCGAACGAAAGCTTTATGACAAGCTCAACGAGACTGCCGACCGCGCCAGTCAACTGCTCGCTTCCGCAATCGCGGAAGGCCAGAAGCACGTAGCGGCGCTGAACGAAATGACGGCGGCCGAGAAGACCAATGGTTACATTTCACGCGCACAGGACGCCGATCCGTACCTCGCGCACGTTCGCGAAGCCGTCGCTCGGGAGGCGCGCACCTACTCGCCAACGTACAAAGAAGGCTCGGGCGAAGGTCTGCGGTATACCGCTTTCGACCGCTATGCGAAGCTAGCGGAGCAATCCGTGCAGCGGATGCAAGACTCGCAGAAGTCGGTCGCCGACCTGCGCGCGAATCTCAAGCCGCTCGATCCCACCGATCAGCAACTCCGGCAGTTCCGCCAAGTCTACGATGCCGTTCCCTGGAACGACGTCGAAGAATCGCTGCACGCGACAAATCTCGAAAAACCTGCGCTGCCGGGCTACGCCGATTTTGTCGACCGCACGGCGAGCGAGCAGGAAGACTTGATGGTCGCATTCCAGGAACTGTTCGGCGCGCCCACGGTTCGGCACTTCTTTTCGCTTGCGCTCGCGGCATTTATCGACATCGTGGTGTTCCTGCTGGCGTATGCGTCCGGTCCTTATTTCTTCGGCAGCGCCGAACGGCGCTGGTTCGCTGCCGGAGCCGCTTTGGACTCCGGCCACGAACAAGTTTTCGTCCGCGATTTCCTTCGCAAGCTGCGGCCCGATCAGAGCGGCCTAACGCGCGCCGATGCCGATAGTCTCACGCCCGGGGAGACGCAGGTCTGCTGCCTCCTAGTTTCGAAGGGCCTGGCGACGACCGCGGAACGAGACGGCCGCGTGGTGTATCTGCTCGGCGCGGAAATCCACGAGCAGCTTTTGGAACTGATGGCCTCGCCGGATTTGCGGGTGAGGGCCGCAGTAGGACAAGCTTGATGAAATTAGTCCAACACCAGCTTCGACCGCTGAAATCGGGCCGTCGCGGCTGCTACTAACGCGAGATCAATGGCCAGCACGACTCCGGCAATCGCCAGGACCACGCCGGCTGCCGACCACGTAGCAAGAGTCCGAGCCAACCACAACTCAACGCTTTCCACCATCGCGCCGACGGCCGCCACCATGCGCGTGACCGCGGGGGAAAGCCAAGTGCCTGCTAAGCCCAACTGACGATCACGCGGGCAAAACCCCTCGCCACACGCGGCGCAGTGGAAGTAGGCGCGCTTGAGTTTCAGCGGCCCGAG
>JAFAQY010000108.1 GCA_019261985.1 Bryobacterales bacterium
CGCCTGGAAGAGCTTATGGAACGCTCGATCGCGATCGTTACCGCGCTAAATCCTTACATCGGATACGCCAAGGCAACCGAAATTGCGCAGGAAGCGTTGCATTCGGGGCGCGCCGTCCGTGAACTGGTGCTTGAACGGAAGTTGATGTCTCCCGAACAGCTGGCACTCGTGCTCAGGCCTGAATCGCTCACCAGCCCGGTTGTGCCGGCGGGAGTCTCGTCCCAAGAGAAAACGGTTGCGATTAAAGATAGCGGCGGGCCTACCCTGTCTGAGTGGCAGAAGGTGCTCGGATGATCCAAGAGTTGCATGAGATCGGCAAGGGGACCTACGTATCGACGGGGCGCTTGCCCTCTCGAGAGGAGATCACGGAGTGGGTGGCGGAAGCGTACGAGCGCTTCAAGTCCGACACTCGAGGCGCAAACTCAACTGTCTACCCGGCATTGGAGCGCGTGCCCAGCCATCTGTTTGGAATCTGTATCGCATCGACCACCGGCAATATCTATCCGGCGGGCGATGCCGAATATGAATTCGCGATCATGAGCGTCTCCAAGCCCTTCGTGTTCGCGCTGGTTTGCCAGTCCATCGGCCCGAAGGAGGCGCGCGAAAAACTCGGCGCGAACAGCACCGGCCTCCCTTTTAATTCACTCGCTGCCATCGAGCGCGGCGACCGGGGTAGAACCAACCCCATGGTGAATCCCGGGGCCATTGCCACAACCAGCCTCGTTCCTGGCGATTCGATCGAAGCCCGCTGGCGCTCTATTCACCAGGGGCTGTCGCGTTTCGCGGGGCGGGAACTGTGCCTCAACCAGGAGGTCCACGCTTCGGCTTCCCAAACCAACTCGCGCAACCAGAGCATCGCGCGATTGCTCGAAAGCTACGGGCGAATCTACCTCCATCCCGCGCAGGCAATGGATCTCTACACCCGGCAATGCGCCTTGAACGTAAGCGCAAAGGACCTGGCCGTGATGGGCGCGACACTGGCGGATGGCGGCGTGAATCCACGCACTCGGGAGCGGGTGGTCGATCCCGAAGTTTGCCATTACGCCCTTGCGGTCATGGCCACGGCAGGACTGTATGAGACCTCGGGAGACTGGCTGTACGACGTCGGCGTGCCGGGCAAAAGCGGTATTGGAGGCGGCATCGTGGCCGTCTCTCCGGGAAAAGGCGCCCTGGGGACTTTTGCGCCACTACTTGACGATCAAGGCAACAGCATCAAAGGCCAGCTTGTCGCCAAGTTCATTGCTCAGCAACTCGGAATGGACCTGTTCGCATCGAAACCCGAATTCGCGTCGCGCAACCACAAGTAGAATGGCGCGCGCCGGGCCGGCCTCAGAGTTGAGCCGAGCGTCAAATGCGATGACGCCCCGGATACCTCGTCGGAAGGACGTTCATGAAGGCTTTTGTAACGCTGCTCCGCGATAGTTTCAGAGGTTACGAACGAAAGCATCTTCAACTGATATCCGCCGGTTTGGCGTTCTATTTTGCGCTATCGCTATTTCCCGCCATCATCCTATTGACCGCCGTGATGGCCTATTTGCCGGTGCGCAATGGCGCGGAAAGGGCGACGGCATTCATTGCGCATGTAGTGCCCCAACAGGCCTTGTCTCTGGTAGAGCCGCTCGTCAACTCCATCACCTTACATCGAAGCGGACTCTTGTGGCTGGGCATTTTGACTACGTTGTGGCTTGTATCGCTGGGTGCGAAAGCAATCATCCAGGGCCTCGATATTGTGTACGAAGTCGCGGCCCCTCGCCCTCTGTGGATGAACCGCTTTCTTGCATTCATTCTCACGGCTGGAGTCGGCACACTCTTATTGCTGGCGGTTGTCTTGACCGTTGCCGGCCCGATCGTCGAGACTTTGCTACAACGGACCGATTCCATACGCAAGCTGTGGATTTATGTCTGGCCGTACCTGCAGTGGCTCCTGGCAATTACGTTCACCTTCGCCGCTATTGAGGTGTTATATCGTCTCGCCCCGAATATTCCGGCCGGAAAACGAACGACTATTCCCGGCGCCATAGTTGCAGCCGTAGGGTGGCTCATCCTCGCGTGGCTGCTCGGATTTTTTTTCCACGAGTTTACAGAGTCGCAACTAAACGGGATGTACGGAGTCCTCGCCACCCCGATCGCGCTCTTGACATGGTTGAAATGGGGCGCCAACGTAATCGTCATTGGCGCGGAAATAAACGTGAATTTGCAGTCTGCCACAATCCGCGGTGACCCGGAACCGAAATGAGGTTTCGGCGCCGCCGTGAAAGGCGAATAAACGCGAGCCGGTTATAATCATTGCGCGCCGCCCGGATGACACAATTGTAATGATGCGTCGACGTTGTACGGAGCATTGATCGATGACACCTTACATTATGCGCGTACGCGGACGGGATGTGGCACTGGAAGTCGCCGCGCAAATGATGCGCCCAACGGTGGCTCCGCTGGACGGTAATCTTGCGGCCCAAGCGGCGCGGTTTGCCGTGAAACTCCGCCTAAAGTACGTTCGGAAGCAAACTGCACAGTAAACCTGCTGAAAAATGCGGAGGGTAAAAATCACCGTCTCTTATGACGGCACAAATTACCACGGCTGGCAGATTCAGCCGGATCTTCCGACCATCCAGGGCACTCTTGAGGAAGTCCTGAGCCGGATCGAGGAGTCGCCCGTGCACGTGACAGGGTCGGGGCGTACCGATGCCGGCGTTCATGCGCTGGCTCAGGTCGCCGCGTTCGATCTGGAGAATCCAATTCCTTGCGACAATCTGCGGCGCGCGATCAACCGACTGCTGCCGCCGGATATCCGCGTACTCTCGGCGGAAGATACGGCTCCCGATTTCCACCCGCGCTACGACGCCATGGCGAAGACATATGAGTATCGCATCTGGCGAGCCGAGGTCTGCCCTCCATTCGAGTGCCTGTATGTGCATCATCATCCTTACCCGCTGGATGAGGACCGGATGACGGCTATGGCTCCGCTGATCTGCGGGGAGCACGATTTTTCCGCCTTCGCGGCGGCTGACGAGAAGGACGAGCTGGGCAGATCCAAAGTGCGTACCGTGTTCTCATCGTGCCTGCTCCGCTCGGGTGACCGGTTGATTTATCGCGTTCGGGGCAGCGGTTTCCTGAAGCACATGGTGCGCAATATCGTTGGCGTTCTGCTTGAAGCCGGCAAGGGCAATCTGGAGCGCGCGGATCTTGAGGCCCGCCTTAATCCCGGCTGCCGGATTCCGCCCGGGCCCGCTGCGCCTGCGCGAGGGCTTTTTCTTTTAAGTGTTGAATACAATTAGCGAGGGACACATCCGAGACCTGCTTGGAACGCCTCTCGACCACTTCCACGAAACCCTGCGCGAGCTTCTTTCCAATATTGATTCGATAAGGAATGCCGGTCAGATCCGCGTCTTTGAATTTCACCGCGGGCCGCTCGTCGCGGTCGTCCAATAAAACATCGACGCCGGCGATCTCGGCATCCGCGCAAATCCGGGCCGCGGCGTCGCGCTGCGAAGCATCGGCATAGAACACCGGAGTTACGATGGCCGCGAACGGCGCGATCGCGCTCGGGAGAATCAGTCCATCTTTGTCGTAATTTTGCTGCGCTATGGCGAGAAGAAGCCGTTCAAGTTGTAGAAGATGGCTGCCGAGGAGAGGCGTGACGTCGTGCCCATATTCATCCGTGACATGAAGATCGAAATTCTTCGAAGGCATGTCTGAAACGTATGCGATTTCACTAGCCTTCTCGAAAGTCAGCGGCCCTCCATCTGTGATGCAGCGGTCGCCCGGTTCGACTTGGCGCAAGTCGCCGAAGTGAGCTTCGAAATCCTCGCCCGGCGTGACGCTCCGGAAATGAAAATCGTTTTTATTTGCGCCGCAGATCATGTTCCGGCGGCCGCGCAACGCTTCGTCGGCGAAAATCGGGACTCCGCGGACGCCCACCGGTCCCAGCGATCCCGCATCTGTTCCAAACCAGTCGCGCATCTCCGCACGCTTTGCAATGCGCAACTCAGCAGCGTCCAAAACAGCCGCCAGCTTCGCCTCGCACAACTGATGGTCGCCGCGCAGGAGCGCCATCACGGGCATTCCATCGGCCACGAAAACCAGGCTCTTAATCTGCGAGGTTTCCGGCAGTGCGGTGAAGGCCGCAATTTCGGCGATGGTTTTCACGTTCGGCGTCGAGAACTCCTCCGGCTGAAGGTCGCCCTCCAGGTCAGGCGCTCCGGGAGTCCGCGCAATGGCAACGGCGTCGTCAATGTGCGCCGCGTAATTGTGACCGCGCACGAGTATGTCCGGGCCGGTTTCGGAACTTACCATCAATCGCGATCCGGCACTCACATATTCCACATCGCATTTATCTAGAATCCTCCGGAACGTCTGTTCAAGCGTACGGAACGAATCCGAGCGCGCATCCGGCGTCAAATCGATGGAGTACGATTCCAGGTTGCTCTGAAATTGATACCAGATCTGCGGCAATTCCTTGTAGCTCCGCAATTCGCGGGCGAGCTGAAGCGGATGCTGGACCGTAGGTGAGTAAATCTCTTGTGCGCCGGCCGCGTCCATTTCCGTGCGGATTATCTGAACGATTCTTCGCAGCGTGCGACGGGCTAGCGGCAGCAGCGCGGGATTTCCTCCCGGCCCGCGGCGGACATAGCCCGCGCGCAGCAGAACCCTCAGTCCGGCGTCGTCAACTTCCGCCGGATCCGCGCGTAGCGTTGGAATGAAATGCCTGCTCCACCGGTAGATCACTGATCCGCGCCAGTCTCCGTGACTAGCCGCTCTACTGCAATTGAATAGATCGCGGGCTTGCCGTGGCGATCGCTTACGAAAAACACGCGCTGGCTATCGGGAGAGAAGATCGGCGAAACCATGACGGCATCGCTGGCGCGGTGCTCGCACAAGGTCAGTTCGCGCTTCACTGTGCGGACCAGCAGCAGCACGTGCGGAGAAGCTTTGCTCCCGCTCGCTCCGGCGAAAACAGTCGCGTCGATATTCCGCTCGAATCCGGCGAACTGTGTCGTATTTGCCACGAGTTTGTCTTCGTTCGTGTCCGGCGTGAATTCGCGGATATTGTGGAGCCGCTTCGGATCGGGCGGATAGTTCAGATAGAAAATGCTGCGTCCATCCGGGCTCCAGTTGGCCGATGCCGCTTCGCCCTCGGCCAGCCGGAGACCGTACGATTGCCGGCCGTCATAGTTGGCGAGCCACAAACCTTTGCCGCGCCGGAACAGCACAGAGGCGCGCCGCGGACGGGGGATTGGATCGCGAATTTCTTCCGGGGACTCGGCGATGGTCGTAGCGCTTCCGTCCGACATCTTGATCAGACGCAGCCGGAACATGCCCGCGCCTGTTTCCACCAGCGCCGCGTAGAGACCGTCTTCAGCCACGCTCATTCCGCTGGCCGCCTGAAAACCCTCCGGTACGCGATACACCTCGCGCACCCGGCCGCCGTTTGAATTCAGCGTTAATAAACGCCCGTTCGCGACACAGCAGATGGCGCGCTCATCGGCCGTGAGGGTGAGCGAAGCCGGGTCCAGCCCGTCTTCTTCCGTCACTTGTCGAGCATTGCCGGATTTCAGGTCTATCCGGTAAGCGTCGATGCGGCCGCCCAGATCGGAGGTGAACAAAAGCGAATTGCCCCGGCGCGATACGACGCGTTGGTAATGCGCGGGCAGCCTGCTCGTAAACGCTGGATCCGTCAGACGGGTGACGGGAAATTCTGTTGCCGGATCGTTATAACGAAACGCGACAGAAGGCACCGTCCGCGGGGAACCGATGCAAGCAGCGGGTACCAGCAGCAGGAAGGCGCGCCGCGATGGCTCAGGCCGCACACGTTGATACTATCACCCGTTGGGCTTACTCCAGCGCGAAAACCCACAGCGCGCCGCCTTCCGGCACCTCGGGATATTCGCCCGGAAAAACGCGATTCAAATTCGCCTGCATACCTCGCGAATCGCCTCCCCATCCGGTAAGGACAGCCACGTACTGTTTGCCGTCGACGATAAACGAAGACGGCGGCGCCAGGATGCCGGAATTGGTGGGAAATTCCCACAGCAGCTTTCCGGTCGCGGCATCGAATGCATGGAACTTGCGATCGCTTGTGCCGCCGCTGAACACCACTCCTCCGGCCGTGGCCAGCATCGCGCCCCAGTTCGGCGATTTCGCGTAGCTATGCGTCCACACGCGCTGTCCGGTGTCGACGTTCCAGGCCTGCACTTCGCCGATGTGGTCCGCGCCGGGCTGCACGAAAAAGCTCGGGTTGGTGGTCGCCGTGCCTGTGTAGCCGCGCCCGGGAGTATACTCAACCGTGTCCGCCCCCAGCGAGGCCGCGCACAGATTTTCGTTGGCCGGAATGTAGATCATTCGGGTCTTGGGACTGAACGAGATCGGAGGCCAGTTCTTGCCGCCGTGCAGCGACGGGCAATATTCGGCGCGTTTCCCTGTGCCGGGCTTGTGCGCCGGATCCACTTCGGGACGGCCGGTCTCGGGGTCCAGCCGCGTGAATACGTTCTGCTTCACATAGGGCTTGCCTTCGATGAATTTGATCTTGCCGCCCTTCTCGACATTGCTGCGGTCCAGGAACCACAAATAGCCATCGCGCGCCACATCTATCAAGCCTTTGATGGTGCGGCCGCCTCGTTGGAAATCGACCAGAACCGGAGGCGACACTTCGTCCCAATCCCAGGAGTCGTTCGGATGATATTGGAAATGACCCTTGATGGCGCCCGTCGCGACATCGAGCGCGATGGTGGAAGAGACATAGAGATTGTCGCCGGGCCTGCGGTCGCCCATCCACGGGCCGCCATTTCCAACGCCCCAGAAAGCGAGGTTCGTCTGAGGATCGTAATTGCCCGTCACCCATACCGAGCCTCCGCCGTTCTTCCACTCATCGCCTTTGGGCCATGTTTCGCTGCCCGGGTCGCCGGGGGCGGGGATCGTGTACGTACGCCAGAGTTCTTTCCCGGTATCCAGGTCGAATGCGGCAACGAAGCCGCGAATGCCGAATTCCCCGCCCGAGGCTCCCACCATCACCTTGCCTCCCGCAACCAGCGGCGCAAGCGAAATGTAGTAACCCGCTGTGTTGTCGGCGACCTTCGTAGTCCAGACTTCCTTTCCAGTCTTGGCATCCAGCGCCACCAGCACGGCCTCGCCTGCCGCGTACAAAACCTTATCGCCATACAGAGCGACGCCGCGGCTGGTATCGTGCGGCACCGATGCTCCTTCAGGCCGGATCCTGCGATAGCGCCACAGCAAATTACCGGACTTGGCGTCGATCGCGATCACTTGATTATTCGGAGTGGAGATGAACATTACGCCGTTGTTGACGATCGGCGCGGCCTCGTGCACTTTCGGCTCGCCGGTGGAGAAGATCCAGAGCGGCTTCAGCCGCGCGGCATTGTCCGGCGTGATCTGCGTCAGCGGACTATAGCCCCAGCCGTCATAGGTGCGCCGGATCATCAGCCAGTTGCCGTCCTCGGGATTCTTAAGGCGCTCCGCCGTCACCGGCTGGTAATTGCGCAACACCGCGGGCACGGGCGGCGGAGGACCGGCGGTTACAGGCTGGCCATAAACAGCGAGGGCGGCCGCAACCCCAGCGGCGCCGACAAACAGGGCAGTGTTCATGAAAGACTCCTGGTTCGTCATGATATCAAGTGGGGCAGGCTGCCAGCCTGCGGCGGATTGCCAATCCGCCTCGTAGGGAGCGGGATAAAAGCCGTCCACCGCGCAGGATAGACATAATGCCCCACAAAACCGGTGTAGTTTTTACTAGAAGCAGCCAAACTACCCCTGCTATCTTCTTGAAATTACCCGCTGGCAGCCCGATTGCAATTTAAAACACGGAGAGGGTTTTAGTATGCCTCTGGTTTACATTGTGCTGGTGCTCCTGATCGCCGGGGTGGTGCTCTGGCTGATCAACACTTACGTGCCGATGGCCGGGTCCATCAAGGCCATTCTCAATGCGGTTGTTGTCGTGGTGGTGATTATTTGGGTGTTGCAGGCAACGGGTCTGTGGAATACCGTTTTGCAGTACCGAGTGCCGCCTCACTCATAATCTCCTTTTCTCAGGCGCCCGGGGCTTCTCAAAGCCTGGGCGCCTTCTCTTGCCACTTCGAATTCCCGCTCCATCCGAGGACTTGCCAGCGCCGATCGAATTTCTTCCATTTTCTTTATAAAGCCGGCTAAAGCGACGTCAATCGCCTCCGCATTAGTGGCGAAAATGTCGCGCCAAATCTCATAAGGGCTGGCCGCGAGCCGGGTCAGATCGATAGCCGCCGGGCCCGCGACTTTTTGCGCGTTGGCTTCGTGCCCGATCAGATTTGCGAGAGCGGTGGAGATTAACTGTGGCACGTGCGAGGTCAGCGCAACCAGCCGGTCGTGCTCAGCCGCATTGAGAAAAACCAGCCGGGCGCCGATACGCTCGATCCATTCTTCGAGTTCCGGGTCACGCCCGGTCAGCACATACGGACGGTCGCGGAAAAGATCCGCTTCGGCCTCCTGCACGCCGCGTGATTCTTTGCCGGCCATGGGATGCCCGCCGACGAACCGGCCCCGGCGAACACAGTGCATCGCCTTATCGACAATCGCTCGTTTGGTGCTCCCCGCGTCCGTAATCAGAGTCCCCGGACGGACGTGAGCATCGAGAACGCCGAGTGTCTGAATGATGCGTTCGATCGGTTGTGCAAGATAAATGAGATCGGAAACCGCAGCGGCCGGCTCAAGCGGTTGCGCGTCATCGATCACGCCCATCTCCAACGCTGCGCGGACCGTTTGCGGCGAACTGACTCCGATGATGCGGCCGCTGAAACCCGCCTTTCGCAGCGCCAGCGCGAACGAGCCTCCGATAAGCCCGACCCCAACAATGCTGACTGTCCGTGTCATGTTGTGGGGCAGGTTGCCAACCTGCGGCGGGTTGCCAACCCGCCACCCGACCTTTTCACCACCCCCGACCAGCGCCGGCAACCGCGCTCCGGATAACATCCGGCCCCACAAACGCCACGCGGCCCATCGCCGCGGCAATAGCTAGTATCTGTTGCATCATCTCCGCGAACTGCGCTCCTCCAACTGTGGGGCAGGTTGCAAACCTGCGGCGGGTTGCCAACCTAAATTATGCACGTAATCGAAGAGCACTGACGAAGCTCTGACTGCCTCGCCATTTGGTGACCCCGAAAATCCTGCGTTAAAACAGAAGAGCCGCGAAGACAGAAACTTCGCGAGCCGACTTTCGGGAGTCACCCAAATGGTGA
>JAFAQY010000005.1 GCA_019261985.1 Bryobacterales bacterium
CGAGGGTTTCACTTCAATGAGGCCGCGATGAATTCATCGCGGAAATCGCCGTACGGGTCGACGCACAGCGGATGCCCGGCCAACTTCAATGAGGCCGCGATGAATTCATCGCGGAAATAGCCCCTCCCCTATCCTATTCAATTTTCAAATATCCGCGGCCCCACCCGCGAGTGGTACCCAAACCCTGTGCCTTCCCGCAAACCATCCACCCCGCTCGTAACCGCCAAATCCCGACCGCTCTACAAATTCCACCCACGCGAGCGCCCCCCGTCCCGCCGTTCACGACCCACCGCTCGCAAGGCGGCTAACGCGTCATGAATACCGGGTACTCCCCAATCTCGCCTTCCAACACCCTCGCCAGCAGCCGCGATTGGATCTCCAGCAATCGCCGGTAGCTCACCCGGTAATCAAATAGCGGATGCGTCACCAGCGTATCCATCCGTAACTCATATGCGCGGAAGAACCCCTTTCGCCCACCCGGAGTCAGCGCCATCGACCCGCCCACCCGCACGAAATCGCGCGCGGCCACCATGCCGGTATTGATCGCGGTCAACACCGCCGAATCGGCGATCAACGGCCGGAACGGCTCCATCAGGTCCAGCGCCAAGGCAGGCCGCCCAAACCGCGGCTGATGATAGTACCCGATGTAGGGATCGAACCCGACCGCATAACACGCCACCGTCAGATCTTTTGCCAGCAAACTATAGCCCAGCGAGAGCATCGCGTTCACCGGGTCGCGCGGCGGACGCCGGTTCCGCCCTTCGAAATCGAACGCGAAGTCCGCGGCCTCCCGCTCCTCGTCCAGCTTGATCATTCCGCCGAAGGCGCCGAAATACAGCCGCGCCGCATTGCCCTCAATTCCCAGCAGCTCTTCCAGCGACGATGCGCGTTCCGCGCGATCCGCCATTTCTTTCAATCCATCCAGCACGGCGCGCGGAGGCTCCACATGATTCCGCTGAATCATCGTCCGCTGGTTCCGCGCCTTGCCCGCCACCAGGCGTCTCGCCAGCGACTTCGTGAAATAATCTTGCTCGGCCAGCCGGTATTGGCTGCGGCGCAGAAATACGTTCTTCTGGTTCAGGCCCGTCGTGATCCCGTAAAACCATCCGCCCATCGAGAAGTAGCAGATCGGCACCTCAGCCTCGCACAGCGCTTGCACTGCCTGGGTCGAGATCTGTACGTTCCCCATCAGGTTCACCTGACAGATTTCGCCCATTCTCACCTCTTGCAGCACCGACTTGTCTTCCCGCACCTGAAGCACCAAGCCCGACTTGCCCACTCGCACGCCCTGGCTGTTCAGATACAGCGGGCGCAGATCCATCCGCGGTGTAATCATCGGCCGCACTTCGCGCTTTATCGGTTTCCGCGGCATCGCATCGAAAAGCCCAAGCTGCGCCGGCTCGGCCGTCGCTTCAGTCGAACCGCTCGCCCCACGCTCTACTGCCAAAGTCTCATCCGGCAGACAGATGCCCACCAGTGAGCACTTCGGGCACTTCGGAGAGTCCACCAGCGGTGGAGGAATCTGCCCTTGCCCGGCGGTGCTCCACGCAGCGCGGATCAGCGCCTCCGTCTCGGCGATCAGCGCGTCATCGAACGCCACCCGCACGCGCTGTCCCGTTTTGCGGTAGTAGACGATGCCTTCCTCGCAGCGATACCCGTTATCCCGCAGAACGATTCCCTGCACCGCCAGTTGCGCGCGGTCCGATGGCCACAGTTCCAGCCCGCCTGAGCCCTCTCGTGGACGGCCATGCTTGTAATCTACCGGCGTTAGCATTCCGCCCTCAGCCTCCACTAAGTCGAGCTTGGCGATCACGCGCAGCCGTTCGCTCGCCAGCGTGACCGAGCGCGCGTGTATGGACTCCGGAAGATCGGCGGGCGCAGGCAGCGCGGTTGCCTTTTCGTCCACGCGCCGGTGCTGATTCTCGCCTTCGATCGTGTCCGAGCTTTCCTCGAACAGCCCTTCCACCCATTCGTAGTAGAAAAGCCGTGGGCAATAGGCGAACTCGTTGACCATCCGAGCCGGCAGATAATCCGGCACGCTCGTCCGTTGTTCGACAACAATCGGCAGCGCGCTCATGCCGTGCTGGTGGAGCAGGCTTCAGCCTGCAACCTGGGCTTCAGCCCAGGTGTTGTTTTGCTCATACGATAATGCAAGGCGCATCGAGCGTCGTGTAAGGTTTCCCGACCGCCGAGATCACCCGATCCCCGCGCCCCTCCGCGGGCCCAAGATTCACGAACAGCACCTGGTCTTCCGTATGATGAATAATCGCCGCGAGCGCCGCCCGGCACCGCGCCAGATCCGAAGCCGTAAGCTGACACTCAAACACCGAGTACTGCAGATGGTCCCCAAACCCGCGCATAGTTTGAAAGACCTTCCGCAGCCGTTTGTCATCGCAGATGTCGTAGCAAACCAGATATGAAGCGCGCATACAATGTGCCTAAACGGCGACTGCACTCCCCTGGAATCCTGAAATCCACACCGGAGTCGGAGGGGTAAGGTTAAATTGCCGACTAGGTGCCTTTCCTACCGCAATCCTCCGCGACTCTATCACCGCATCAACGCCCATCAACCGAAGACGCTCGCGTGAAGCTCCGTCATCCCTCCAGATCTCGCGCAGACCAAGCAAAGAATGAATTGAGCCCCGACAAAGAGGTGGCCGCCATAGTGGCCATCGCACTCGACAATTCTCCTGCCAATCACCATCTGGTGCACGCCAAGACCGAACTCCCATGCCTCCGCGCATTGCCATTGTTGGGAAAAACCGCAGCGCTTCAAACGCGAGCCGGTTGGCTCCCCAGATAGTCTGCGGTTCATTGCCGTCAGCTGTTGGATTGCGATCCATAAGGGCATACCGCCGGTCGTCGGCAGTATCCAACCTCAGTGAGTGTTTCTCCTCACGCGGCGTCCATGGTCCGAACAGAGCTTGGTGGAAGTGGGCCGCGGTGCAATGAAGCATTAACTCTTGCACGCTCTCGAGGAAACTCTGGCGACTACCTCCATAAACCAGTGCCCAAGGTTGCGCCACCATGCGCTCTTCTGGAAGCGATGGATCGCCGACCCCATACGCAGCCGCGAGATCCACCCAGCGACGGTTCTTAGGAATAGCCCCTTGGCACGCCGCAACCATATGCGCGATCAGGTCCTCATTCCGCTCCGTAAGATTGCTGCCAAGCGCAATGCTGGGATCGGCTCCAGCGTCAATCAATGCCTTTTTAAAATCGGTTTCTTTGACACGGAACACTTCTTCCAAGGGGCACAATTCTTGGGTTCGCGCCGCCTTCGCTGCCTCGCGGCCCAGCTTGCGCCCCTTGATCTTTTCCACCATTTTCTTTACCGCGGTTTTCGCGCGTTTCATATCCCTCTTCGCCTGGACAGCTTGGTCTGCGCGTTCTCCACGTACCCGCTTTAGCGTTTGGTACAACAAGTCGACGATAACCGCCCGCTTCTCTTCTTCTGCTGCCTCAGCTCCGAGGCCATTAACACACGCGGCGAGAATGGGCTTGAAACCGTTCCATCGAAGCGCCGCCTCGTAGCCCGCATCACCCAGAGCGAGCACCACGCCAAGAGCGGTAAGGAAGCCGAGTGGGTTATCGCCGTCTGGGCCCGTTAAGCGAATCTCAACCACCGCTCACCGCCAGTCGCTCCTCGTCTTCCGACCTCCGGTGGTCAGCGAGCCGGAGAATCGTCTCTAGCCACGCTAAACCCCACCACCCATACCTGCGAGAAAGACGCCAGTATCGCTCTGAAACACCACTGTCGAGCCTGTACAAACGGTGATCGCTCGTGTGATCCAACTTCAGCGGCCCGTGCTCAAGTGTTACCGCCGTCGGGCGTGGATCGTCAACTACGGGAACAAAGGGGCGGCCGAAGCCATGATGGCTCACGATTAAGTGCAGAACCAGATCCCAATCGTTTGCCCTCTGCCGGACATCGTCTCGGTTTTGAATGAGTGCAAGAGATTGCACTTCGTGACGGCCGTCTCTGGGATAGCCGGAGCGCTCGCGGGCTAGACGGATAGCCGCGCGGTTTCGAGGACTCTGACTCGATTTGGCAAATGGAGCGTCCGCAAGCGCGGCGGCGACTTCATCGCCGTTATGCAGCCAAACTTGAAAACGCGGATCGGCTTTCCCCACGTCGTGCAAAACTCCAGCCAGCGCGATATCGGAAACCAGAGTTTTGGGCAAAGCCAGCGATTTAGCGAACCGCTTTGCGTATCCGCGCACGCGAACACAATGATTCCTCAACTTCACAGGCACACCCAACGACGAACCGTCGCCGGCTGTGCCTAAATCCTCACCTCGGCCGCGCCGCCCGGCGATCGCGTACGCCCCGGCTGTTTCGACCAGGCGACTACCGCGATCGGTTGAGAGCGCGAGCGCTAATCCGCTCAGCCAATCCGGAACAGCAGGAATAGATGCGAGACGACGCAGCACGTCGGTGGCTTCTGGCGCTCCCTCCTCACCCCCTGCCCACGCCACGAGATCGTTCGCAGCACGGTTGACGGGTTCCGGATCGGATAGGAAAGGCGCAAACTGTTTCAGCGCCTCAATACGCAGCACCTTGCGTCGTCCAGCGAAATACGCGACAGCATCGCCAATATCCTTCACGAACCCCTGGTCCGCGGGATTCCATCCGTATTGGTCGCATCCGCCGTAGCCGGCCGGAAGGACCACAGTATCGCCGGGCGAGATCTTCGCTGCAGAGAGAACTTTCGAATCGTTGAGTCCGCGCCAACGCAGCACCAGTCTTCCTGCTGGGCCATTGCCTTGTTCTTCGCCAGCGGCGGCTTCAACGTCGCCACAGTCATCCGCAAGCCTTTCCCCCGCCAACCATCGCCGGAACTCCCAAATCGGTATAGGGCAGCCTTCACCGGTCACGGGGGGCTGCACCGCTACTCGATCTGGCCACGCGTTAGGTTTCCCCTCCTCCAGGTCCGCACGCCAAACGACAGTAACCTCGGGCGATGAACGCACGGTTCCGTGAAGGAACGCGGAGACCTCGGGTCCAGGATCAGGCGGCGGGTTTGTCTGCGCCAGAATATCCAAGTGAGATGGTAGGAGTGGGTACGCCCTTGCCGTCTCCTGACAGAGATGCTGCAGTTCACCGCCTTCTGGCAGAATCGATTCAAGCGCATTGACCCCAAAATCCACGCGCGCCGGGTGGCCGTCAGCATGTTGACTGAGCCAGTTCCACGTCCCGCTGAGGGCCTGACCATAGACACGGTCCGGGAATTTCGCGCCCGTCTCGTCTATCTCAATTTGGCGGCTAGCACTAACAATTAAACCTGGAAGACGATCACCCAGCAGGTGTTGACGTTTAGCCCTGTCGCCGAGCCGGTCCACCCGGCCAAAGCGCTGGCGGAGCGCGTCCAAAGGTGCAACTTCCGTAACCAGGTAATCGAAATCGAGGTTCGCCCCAACCTCAATGCACTGAGTGGCGACCACCACTCGCGCTCCATCGGCCTCATCGCGCAGACCTGCACGAATGAACGGCAACCAGCTCTCAAGCAGACGATCACGCACCCAACCCCGCACACGGCCAGTCAGGAGGAGTTTGCGATCCTCCGGCATTCGAAGCTCATTAAAAATGCCACGAGCATCGGAGACGCGATTCACAACTACGCCGATCACGCCGCCAGTCATTTGTTTCAATACCGCCTGCGTACGCTCAAGAATGGCCTCCATCAAAGCGCGGCGATCACTCTTGCCTTTAGACTCCACCAAGAGCATCTCAGCAGGTTTCGACGCTGTGAGGCGCCTGTTCAGAATCTCGTCTTTCCGGTCGTCGTCATCCAACTCGAAATCTGCTACCTCGCCCGGCGTTGCCGACATGCGTGTCAGAGAAAGACTCGGTCCAATACTCTGCTCGGCAAAATCCTGCCAACGGTCTTTAATCGCTTGGGCAGTTTCGCAGAACGGCGCAGCGCAATGCGCCTCATCCACGATCAGCAGCGCGTCCCGCCCCAGCAGACCGGCATGGATTGGCCAGGAACGGGGGCCGTGGCCGCCATATGCGCGAAAGAGAAGGCGTGACCCCGTCTGGTCTACAGTTGAAAGCACTACGGCAGGTTGCGCAGGCGATCGTGCCCATTCGTCTTCGTCCGGAATGCCGCCCCGAAGAGTCGCTACAAGCAAAGGCTCTTCACCTCCTTGCAACAAAAGCGACCGGCTCACCTCATGCAGTGGATTCGTGGCTGAGTCGAGAGCGGCGCGTAACCGCTCGCGAATGGCGTTGGCTCGAAGAGCCGCCTCGTCCACGACGACTCGCCTGTCCACGATGAAAACGATCCGACGCCGCGCGGCAGGCGACCCAGCCGCAAGCGCTAGGACTGCGATATCGATGAGTGCCGTCTTCCCACTCGCAGTTGGCAACTTGATTAGCTCCGGCCACCGCGCACTGTCGGCTTGCTCTGGACATAGCCATTCCCGAAACAGCCGTTGCTGCCAAGGAAAAGGCTTCTTGTTGTCGTTCAGGGCTCTAAACCAATCTTCAAAACGTGAAGGATCGAGCCTCATGCTCCGCCTTCTTCGAGTTGGCGGAACAAGCCGTACCCTTGATGCCGGCCTGCCCCGACCAGCACCGGCCCCGCGACTTTCCGCGAAAACACCAGCCGAACATGGGCATGGGCTCTTTTTGGCTTCCCTGGCCTGCTCGGAAGCGGCGCGAATCGGCCAGACGGAGGAACACCCAAAATCCACGCCACCGGAGCAACCGTTACATCGCATAGAGCCGGCAAACCGGCAATGCGACAAGCCTCGCAAATCATACTGACAGCCTCGTGACCCCACAGGTCTTTCGGGTATCGTCCAAAAACAACGGGCGTCACGGTTGACCACACGGAGGCTGCGTCCGCCCACGTCTCCGGCTTCAATCCATTCCGTGATTCGCTGGTATTGCAGCGCTCTAGCTTCCAAACCCCGAGATCCCCAAGCTTTAAACATTCGACTCGGCCCAGCGCACGCAAGCAAGCCCTTCGCTCTTCGGGTGCGAGGTCGTCTGGTAATGCCGCCGCTACGCCTAGTAAATGCGAACGCGCGAAACGATGGCCCACATCGGGTAGGGGCAGCAGGGCAAGATGTGATCTCTTGCTGGGCTTCGGAGCATTCTCTGTACTATCACTTGAATGCCCACTGATTACCTCAGTGGGCGGCTGATCCGCTTTTTCCAATACCGCTCGCCGCCAGCCTGCGATTAACTTGGGCGTCGCTTCGAGCGGAAGCGAAGCACGATCACCGCTGAGGCGGAAGACAATTAAATCACCATGGTGTCCGCGCGGAATGAGGTTGTCTTCGGCCGGGGATCCATAGCTCGCCCATGCTCCAATGCCCGGACGGCGCTTCGCCTTGTATGCTTCATTCAGCGAAGCCAAGCGGCCTGGGGTGGGAATGCGGAGTGTGACCGAACCATCGGGCCGCGGCACCAGATTCGGTGCAAGATCAGCCCCATTTGCTATCACATCGACTGCGACAAGGCACGAAGGGTGCCCAACACTCGCAACCGCATGCGCCAGTTCCGTCAGAGAAGAATGATCGTCCCGGCTGGGTTCGATGCTTGGCCACCAGAAAACCACCACTTCATCGCTGAGAGTAGCTGCTGGAATCCGCCGTGGCTTCCGGTCCCGACCGATCAAAGTCCCCGCGATAGGCGGCGTAATTTTACCCTTAACAATCGGGTCCCAGTTGTCGTTCACGGGAAAGTACCGCTGAAGGGCATTCATACTGAGCACCTCACCGCAACGGATCAACGGCGCTGATTCTTCACAAACTTTTTCCAACCAGCGCAAAGCTACTCTCCCTCGTTCCGGCTCGTCAAGATCGCCCCATGCTTGGATGAGTGCGGAAAACAGCCGGTCAGGATGCGGAGGCCACTCGATCGCGTCTTTTTCATTCCCCCTGCGAATATCCGCGGCCGTCACGGAGCCACGGAGGTACGTGATTCGAAACCCAAACATTTGCGCCCTTAGTCTCGGTCTTCAGCGGCTAACCGTCGGCTCAGAGCGACAGCCTTCGCCAACTCGTTCGCTGGTTTCAGCGTTAAACAGCCGCTTTTCCACGGCGCATCCGCTTCCGTGGTCGGCCAGGGAAGCTTGCATCCTTTTGCCGCTTCGACCGCTTCGGCAAGTAAACGCGGCGCATCTTTCGGGGCCAGGGTAAAAGGTTCTTCACTGCCCGGTTTCAGCAGGGCAAAGACCAGCTCGCCCTTTGGAACCAGATCGCACCGCGAGCGCAAACTAAAGCCGGAGGCCCACTGGCGCGCCACTGAACTGAGCGCCAAAGCTGCCAGAACGGTCCTCGCCTCAACATTAGCTTTCTCTTGATCCGCCTCCGAATCTTTGATCGGAAATCGCAGCCGACGCAACGCAGGCAAAGAAAGGACCGTAATCTGACGCGCATACTCGATCGTTACGCCACCATGGTTGTACTCGTCTTCACCGGGCTTCCTGCTCTTCGGCGGAACCTTAAGTGATGGAGTCACATTGCCGAGCCCCACATTCGCCAGCTTGGCGTTCCCAGCTCCCTTTTCGACGGGCGACCAGGTTCCATCGGCATTCTCCTTAATCGGCAGACTCTCTCCGGCCACCACAAGCAACTGGTCTACACGGCTCGCAGGTCTGCGGTTATCCTTAGTAGCCCCGACGCCAAAGATTTCGGAGACAAGCGCGCGCTGAAATTTCTCTCCCAGCCCCCCGCGAGCTCCATGGGAATCCCACATCCCGAATATCAACGCCGTCGGGCAGAGCCCGAAAAGCCCGGTCGCATTCGCGGAGCTGGCCTCATCGATCAGGCGTCCCCCAGCGCTCGACTTGTTGATATCTTTCGGATGACGGAAAGCCACCTTCTTCCCTTCGATTTCGATTTCGCTGGCTAGGAAAACAGCATCGGCGATGCGATGCGGCGCCTCTAGCGCGCTGAACAGCCCAACATCCTTAGCCTCCGATTCCGCAAAATCGATTTGGACGAGCGGGAAAGGCTTCCTGTCCTTCTCGGACTGACGATGCCATTCCAATAGCGCGAGCTCAAGCCGATTCGCTTGAGACTGAACAGAATCGAGGAGAACGCAATCTACGGGTTTGCCGTCGATCATGCGCGTCTCGCGCGCATACACGCCGCCCTGGTAAGTGGGCGGGAAAACCTTGTCGCCTTCGCCGCCCGCGGGGTCAAGATCCGTCACCGCCCGAAACGCCATGGCAGTGCCTTGTACCGCCTCTCGAAGGCATTTATACGTCAACGGTTGCACCATCGGTTTGGTCTCTTCGGGTTTAGGGCTCATGTCCATCTCCTACTCGTTGAATAAGGCAACGGCTCCGGCCGCGGCCAATGACATATACGGTATGAATCCAAATATAAACCAGGATTCGCAAAAAAGTGATGAGTTGCCGAAAATAATTAACTCAGAAAATTCCTACTCCCGTACCACCCAGGCATTCGTCCGATGGCAGTCTGCCGCACCCTGCAGTCCAGCGGCGCCCGGCGAAAAACCATGGAGGTCCGCGACACCGTCAAGCTGATCTAGAAGGACGGATGGTGGCTGAAGCGAACGCGGGCAGATCACCGGGTCTACACACACGCCAGCAAACCCGGAATCGTTGTTGTGCGGCCACCTCGGCTCCGACCTCGCACCGACACCTTATGAGTATCCTGAGACGCGGGGCTGAAATGAAATACGCAGTCGTTATCGAACGGACGAAAACAGGTTACTCCGCGTACGTGCCAGATCTTCCCGGCTGCATAAGCGTGGGGGCGACGCGGGAGGAGTTGGACAACAACATTCGTGAGGCCATCGATCTCTATTTGGACGAATTGCGCGAGCAAGGCATCCCCATACCTGTTCCCTCAACGGATACGGAATACATCGCCGTTTAATTCAATGAGGCGCGACGAATTCATCGCGAAATAATCCCTAGGCCGGCCCGCCGTTCCCGATTCATTCTATCGAGACGATTAGCCAGATTACACGTGCGTTAGCTTGGCCCTTGCTGTTATACACTTTGTACCACGGTGCGCTTCGAATGGGATTCTCACAAAGACCGGATCAATCAATCCAAGCACCGCAGCCTGGATTTCGAAACCGCTGCCCGCGTATTCGACGATCCGAACCTGCTTCTCAGGCCGGGCCGCATCCTCGAAGGCGAACAGCGGTGGCGCGCGATCGGAGCGGGTCTCCACCGCCTTGCTGCTCGTAGCGCACCCGTAGCAGGAAGGACGAAGCCAATGGTGAAGAAATCATCCGCATCATCTCGGCGCGCGAGGCGAATCAGCAGGAGCGCCGAATCTATATTCACCAAGCCTCTTGCTAAGCGGCAGAAAGAGGCATTGAACCGTATCGCCAAACGGCAAGCTCGCGGCGACGATTCCGGTATCGATTACACCGATATCCCGGCGTTGACTGCGGACGAGCTCGCGCAATTCCGCCGCGCGCCAAAGGTTCTGGTTGCCGCCCGGCTAGACCGGGATGTTTACGATTGGCTCCTGCAGTACGGCGAAGGTTATTCGACCCGAATCAACTCCATCTTGCGGGCGGTCATGTACAGGTCAACCCAGGAAACTTCCTAGGATGGCATCCGCATTTGTCTGCGTTCATCCGGGGCCCAGTACACTCTTTCTGAGATTCTCTCTCGGCACGTCTTCGCCATAGCCTTTTCGCAGGTCCTCGGCTTCCGGGAAGTCAGGGAACGCCCCCGCAAGCTCCAGAAACTCCACCGGCCAGGAATCCTGAGCCGCTTGAGCCACCCGGTCCGCGATCCACTTGCTTACGCTGACCTTTGCGCTTTTGGCGGCCTTCCTTACCTTCCGCTCAACATCATCATTGAGGTAAATCGTAATACGCGCCATCACGCCGATAACCTCCGCATTTTTTCCTTCCCCTCCACTCGCTTGCCGCCAAAACTCCCCCGGCATTGCCGCTTCAACCGCCACACTTCCTTTAATGGAACTGTATCGCGAATCCATCACCGGCCGCTCCGCAGCAGCCACGCGGGAAAACCGGCGCCGCAACTCTGATTTTGCGAAACGAACCCAACAAGTCATTGAAAACACTACACCGCGTCCAAAACCGAACCCAATTTCACTCGCCGCTCTGCTGCAGCAGCTTCGCTACCAGCGCCGTCCAACCCGTCTGATGGCTTGCCCCAATCCCCGCCCCGGTGTCGCCGTTGAAGTATTCGTAGAACCACAGGTAATCCTTAAAATTGGGATCTGTCTGAAAGCGCTCCGAATTTCCGTACACCGGCCGGCCCCCGCTCGCATCCCGCAGGAAAATTCGAGACAAACGGCGCGACAATTCCGCCGCCACTTCGCTCAAATTCATGCAATTTCCCGATCCCGTAGGATATTCGATCTTAAAAGAGTCGCCAAAATACCAGCAATATTTTTGCAGCGATTCGATCATCAAAAAATTCACCGGAAACCACACCGGCCCGCGCCAGTTCGAATTGCCGCCGAACAGGTCGGTGGTGGATTCAGCCGGTTCGTAATCCACGCGGTATTCGCGATGGTTGTGCGGCAGCACGAACGGGTGGTCTTCATGATATTTCGAAATCGCCCGCAGCCCGTGGGGCGACAAGAATTCTCGCTCGTCCAGCATTCGCTGCAGCACTCTCCGCAGCCGGTCTTTATCCAGCACGCTGAGCAGACGCCGCGACTCGACCCCCTCCGGCGAAAACGACGCGATGTTGCAGCACAGGTCCGGCCGGTGCCGCCCGAACCACTCCATGCGGCGGCGGAAACCCGGCAGGCGGTCGATCGTCGCAGGCTCCAGCGTGTCCACCGCGAAGATCGGTATCAGCCCCACCATCGAGCGCACCGCCAGCTTAATCGAGCCGCGGTCCGGCACCCGCAACCGGTCATAGAAGAACCCATCCTCTTCGTCCCACAAACCGTGCCCTTCCGGCCCGTTCATGGCCGTCGCAATGTAGAGAAAATGCTCGAAGAATTTGCTGGCGATGTCCTCATAAATCAGATTCACGTGGGTCGCCAGTTCCAGCGCGATCTTCAGCATGTTCAGGCAATACAGCGCCATCCAACTCGTCCCATCGGACTGCTCGATGAAACCGCCCATGGGCGCCGCCATCGACCGGTCGAAGGGCCCGATGTTGTCCATCCCCAAGAATCCGCCCTCGAAGATATTGCTGCCCTCGGCGTCCTTGCGATTCACCCACCACGTAAAGTTCAGCAGCAACTTGTGGAACACGCTCTCGAGAAACGGATAATCCGGCACGCCGTTCAGCTTCCGGTCGATCTTGAATACGCGCCAGCAAGCCCACGCATGCACAGGCGGATTCACGTCCGCGAAAGACCATTCATACGCCGGAATCTGCCCGTTGGGATGGAGATACCATTCGCGCAAAAACAAGCGCAGTTGCGTCTTGGCGAAATCCGGATCCACCATCGCGAGTGGAATCGCGTGGAACGCGAGGTCCCATGCCGCGTACCACGGATATTCCCATTTGTCCGGCATGGAAAGGATGTCTTCGTTGTAAAGATGGATCCAGTTGGAGTTGCGCCCCATCAAGCGATTTCCAGGCGGCTCCGGCTGGCCGGGATCGCCCTTCAGCCAGGTGTCCACCACGAAGTGATAGAACTGCTTCGACCACAGCAGCCCGGCAAAAGCCTGGCGTTGCACCCGCCGTCCATCTTCGGAAAGCGTCGCCGGCGCGAAGGAATAAAATTCGTCGGCTTCGAGAATACGCTCGGCGAACAGGCCATCGATATCGCTCACCATGCGCGTCGATTCGGTCGTGTTCGTCAGCCGCAGCCGGATCGTGCGGCTCTCGCCGCCTGTGAGATCGAAGCGGTACCATGCGCAAGCCTTGGTGCCCGTTTGTGCCGGGTTCACCGCGTCGACTTCGCCATTGATAACGTACCTATGAAAGCTGTCCTTGACGTACGGCGAAGCGCCATCGTGCCCCCAGAGCCTTCGCGCGTCGGATTCGTTTTCCGTGAAAAGCAAGGGCGGACCGCCCTCGAACGTCATTCGATACAAGCCGAGCGTCGCGTCTTCGATTTCCATCGTGCTCGCATCGGACTGGCGCAAAACCGGCTTTCGAATTCCTGGTTTCCACAACCACGTGTTGCGAAACCAAACCGTCGGCAGCACATGCAGCGTGGCCGGAACTGCCGCGCGGTTCACCGCCGTTATACGGATCAAAATGTCATCCGTATCTGCTTTTGCATACTCGATGAAAATATCGAAGTAGCGATTCTCGTCGAAAACACCTGTATCGATCAGTTCCAGCTCGGGGTCTTTCCGCGTGCGCAGCCTGTTCGCGCGGATGAGATGTTCATAGGGGAATTCGCTCTGCGGATATTTATACAGGCACTTCATGTAGGAGTGCGTGGGCGTGGAATCCAGATAGTAGTAGCACTCTTTCACGTCCTCGCCATGATTGCCTTGGTGGCCGGTCAAGCCGAAGAGGCGCTCCTTCAGGATTGCGTCCTTTCCGTTCCAAAACGCCAGCGCAAAGCACAACCGCTGATGATTGTCGCAAATACCCGCGATCCCGTCCTCGGTCCAGCGATACGCGCGCAGATGGGCCTGTTCGAAGGGAAAGTAGCGCCATGCGTCGCCGTCCGTGCTGTAATCTTCGCGTACCGTGCCCCAGGCCCGTTCGGCCAGGTAAGGACCCCAGCGGCGCCAGTGCCGCTCGCGCCGTTGCGCTTCAATGATCCGAAGTTTCTCGGCGTCGATCAACGGCGGTTCACGCCTCGAAATAAGTTAATCTGGGGCCGTTCTCCCAGCAGCACGGTGACCACGTCGAATCGAATCCGCTCTTGCGGGGTATCGGTCTTGCTGCCATACTCCAGCGCAATGCGCCGCATGTGGCGCAGCTTCTCCGGATCGATGGCGCGGTCCGGCGGGCCATAAGCGCCGCTTTCGCGCGATTTCACCTCCACGATGACGAGAATATCGCCATCCCAAGCGACGATATCGGCCTCTCCATCGCCGGAGGGAAGACGGTAATTCCGCGCGACGATAACGTACCCCTGTTTCCGTAAATACCGGTGCGCCAGATCCTCGCCGCGCCGCCCCGCCGCTTGCGACGGCTCCCAAATTTTGCGCCGCCGCGCATCGCGCAGCGAGTCGAGCAACGCTGCGATCATTTAATGACTTTCAGCCTCCACTCAATTACCTTGCCGCGCACCAAATAACAAAGGTAATACTCCCACCACAGTCGCAGCCGCGGCGAAGCGTTGATCAGCCATTCGAGTCCCAGGTATTTCCACAAAGCTAGTAGCTTCACCCGGACCGAACTCTCATCGAATCGCGCTCTAGAGTAGTACCCGTAACCTCCGTGATTCTCCCCGAAGTACCGCATTGAGAAGCTGTTAAGGTGCCAACGATGCGTCGGATCGCAAAACGAGCTGAAATCTGTGTAGTGAGGAGTAACGATGAAAACTTCGCCGCCCGGCCGCACCAGCCGGTGGAATTCTTCCATGGACCGAATCACATCGGAAACGTGCTCGATCACATGCACGGCCTGAAGAGCGTCGAAAGACGAATCGCGAAAAGGATAGGGAAAACGGTCCAGCTCGACCAAAGCATCGGCGCGCGAAGCAGGATTACGGTCAATCCCGATCGCGCCAATTTTTTTGTTGATACCGCACCCAACGTCCAAAATTCGCACGGAATTAGTCTGGCAGCTTCTAGCGCGTGTGGGGCAGGTTGCCAAACCTGGAGCGGGTTGCCAACCCGCTTGCCGACCTTTATACCAACCCCGCCCAGCGCGGTGGCAACGCCCAGCGCGGTTGGCAACCGCGCGCCGGATGGCATCCGGCCCCACAACTCACAGTGTCTCGCTCAACACCTTTTCCGCCTGCGCGGCCCGGAACGCCTTCAGCTTTTCGCTCAAGTCCCGGCGATGCGTCGCCAAAATCGCAATCGCAAGCAGCGCGGCATTCGTAGCTCCGGGTTTGCCGATACTGAGCGTCCCGACCGGAATGCCTCCCGGCATCTGCACAATCGACAGAAGCGAATCCATCCCGCGCAGCGCCTGGCTTTCCATCGGCACTCCAAGCACCGGCAGAATTGTGTGGGCGGCCAGAACGCCGGCCAGGTGCGCCGCGCCGCCCGCGGCCGCGATGATCACCTCCAGCCCTCGGTCCCCGGCGGTCGAAGCCCATTCGGTCGCAGCCACCGGTGTCCGGTGCGCCGACAAAATCTTTCTTTCGTTCGGGACGCCGAACTGATCCAGAGTGTCGCAGCAATGGCGCATGGTCTCCCAGTCGGACTTGCTTCCCATCACCACGCCTACCAGCGGCTGCGAATCCATGTTCGTCTATTGTCCCTGCGCGAGAGTGAAACCCGGCTTGCCGTCATAATTGCGCAAGCTCTCGGTCAGCGCGATATCCAGGCCAAGGTCGGCAACGCGCCCGATCAGCGCCACAACTTCCTTCGGCGTGGTGCCGTTCTTGTCCACGAAGCGGCACCGGTAGGAATCGGTGCAGAACGTTTCCGGCGCGCCGTCCGGCCAAACCTTCGTCCCGCGATTCGACATCATCTCCAGAGCCAATCCGTTCGACCCGGCCTTGGCGACCAGTTTGGCCAATTCCGCCGTATTCTTCGAAGGCCATTCCACGTAAACATCCACGCCCACCAAATCGCGCTTCGGCGCCGGGCGCTTGGAAAGTGGAGGCAGAGGGCGTTGCGGCGCGGTCGAATACTCGACGGCTTTCAAAACCTGCGGCTTCTGTCCCAGGCGCGCGACTACCGCCTGCGCGAATTCCTTCGTCCCTACCTTCTGCTTGCTCTTCCCTTGTTCGTAAATATCGTAGGTGTGGATACCGTCTTCCATCGTGCGAAGCCAGCCGTTGTGGATGCGCTCGGCAATCTCGGGCAGCCCGATGTGTACCAGCATCAGCAGCGCTCCATGCAGCAGCCCCGAGGGATTTGCCATGTTCTGGCCCGCCCGCCGCGGAGCCGAGCCGTGAATGGCCTCGAACATCGCCGCTTGATCGCCGATATTGGAAGACCCGGCCAAGCCCACCGAACCCGCGATCTGCGCCGCCACGTCGGAAAGTACGTCGCCATACAGATTCGGCATGACGATCACGTCGAACGCCTCCGGCGTGTCCGCCATTTTCGCCGCCCCGATGTCGACGATCCAGTGTTCCTTCTCGATTTCCGGATACTCGGCGCCGATCTCATCGAAGATCTTGTGGAACAGGCCGTCCGTCATCTTAAGGATGTTGTCCTTGGTGAAGCACGTGACCTTCTTGCGTTTGAACTTCAGCGCGTATTCGAAGGCGTAACGGACGATCTTCTCGCTACCCGGCCGGGAGATCAGCTTAATCGCTTGGATTTCGTCAGGGCTGGTTTGATACTCGATCCCCGCGTACAGATCTTCTTCGTTCTCGCGCACCACCACCAGATCCATCACCGGATGCTTGGTACGGACGAACGGATGATAGGAGACGCAGGGCCGGATATTCGCGTAAAGCCCCAGCATTTTGCGTGTCGTGACGTTCAGGCTCTTGTATCCGCCGCCTTGCGGAGTGGTGATGGGCGCTTTGAGAAAAACCCTGGTGCGCCGCAGCGATTCCCAAGCGCTCGGGGCGATGCCGGAGGTGTTGCCGGAGAGGTAAACCTTTTCGCCGACTTCGATAGTTTCGATATCAAGGGGCGCGCCTGCGGCTTCGAGGATCTCGAGCGTGGCCGCCATAATCTCAGGACCGATGCCGTCACCGTGCGCGACTGTAATAGGGATGCGTTTTGCCATTTTTTCGGGAGCGAGACGCTGAACAACTACAATAACATGCAGCTACGGAGTGCCAGAAGCAGCCGGCCTGCGGCTGCTGATTTTTACGACTCGGCCAGCGCATTTCGCCTCTCGTCCTTGAATCTGACAAGTCACCAGGTTGTGCCTGCCACTGTCTTTATCGGGGCTGGTCAGACGCATTTCCCAGCCGGCGCCCTGGCGCGTGAAAAGCGTGTAGCCGAACGCTTGCCGGTTTTCGCTTTCCGCGACCACAACGCCGTGAATATCCATTCCGTTCACCTGTGCCGGGATGGGATCGGAAAGTTTCGTGCCGCCATCGCCCGCGACGATTTGCACCGGTCGGGTGCCCCCATAGCTCAAGACCTCGAACAAATGCGTATGACCGGAAAGCACCATATCGATACCCTGCGGCGCGGCTTTTTCCCAGGCTTGCTGGAGGGTCACGGTGTCTACGGCGGGCGGCTGATTCGGCACGCCCGCGCGCACTCCCCAGAACGGATGATGATCCACCAGCCAGGCATTACGGGCATGCAGCGAAGCCAGTTGCGAAGAGTATGCAGCCGTTTGCTCACCGGCAGATTGATTGTCGTTGACCGCGGACGAATCGAAATTTATCGCCTGAAATTTTCCAAGCTCCACCGAATAGGGGCGCGAGATGTTTTCGCACATGCCGGTCCACGGCCTCGGGTCCAGGTAATAGAACCAGCCGCGCCAGGAGCGCTGGCAGTTCTCATGATTCCCGCGCACAAACATCCACGGGGCCGCCGCAAGCAGCTTCGCGGCAGGCTTGAAGAAATCCGCGTTCCAGGCCCCCCAATTGTCGCCGGAGGGACTGCCTCCGCAAACCCCTTGCTTATCCCGAGGGCAGGGGTCCTCGCGATAGAGATAATCGCCGACATGAATCACCAGGTTGGGACGAACAGCCGCCGCGGCTCCAGCAACGGTTTGAAACGGCCACAGTGCTGGATCGTTGCAGTCCTGAAGCTGCACTCCTTTAATCCTGCAACCGGTGTCGCCAAACACAGCCACTCGCACGGGATCGGGATGAGGCAAAACCAGCGGCCTTCCGTTCACACTAGCCGTTTTCGTATTCGGAGGAATTTCCAGCTCACAGGCGGGACGAAAACCCGGAGGAACAGGTTCGCGCGGCAGCATCGGCCGCAACGCGTTCCCCACCCGGATGGAAGGACATTGGTCCGGAGTGGAAACCACCACCCGTGCGATGGCCCGCCCGCCTTCGCCAAGCTCGACCCAGACGGGCGTAAGAGTTTGACCCTGTGCGGCGATCGTTGCCCAAAGCAACAGCAAGCATGTCAGACCCGTGTGGGGGCGGATGCCATCCGGCGCGCGGTTGCCAACCGCGCTGTTCGGGGTTGGTCGCAACGCCCGCAAGCGGGTTTGGCGCGCGGGCTTCACTTCTCGATCGGCAACCCCGCTGCATTCCACGCGCGCCATCCGCCATCCAGCGAAATCGCGTTCGCGTACCCCATCTTCTGGAGCGCATCCGCGGCCAGCGCCGATCGGTATCCCCCGCCGCAATACAGCACCAGCGTTGTATTCTTATCCGGGATCGCGGATTCGATATCGCGCTCGATCACGCCCTTGCCCAAGTGGACAGCTCCCGCGGCATGCCCGGCCGCGAACTCGTTATCCTCGCGGACATCGATCAGCACGTGACTATTAGCCGGCATGTTCTTGTACTGCTCGATATCGATTTGCTTGACCCGCGACTTCGCGTCGTTCACCAGGGTCAAAAATCCGGGACTGTGATGCTTGTGAGGAATGCTCATTTCGCCGTCTCGATTTTCTCATAATCGCTACGGGTGGCTTCCCCCAGTGTGCAGCCTAAAATCGTGCATACTCAAGTGAAACGAAGATCTGAACGGCGTCGCTGGTTTGTCCTGCAAGTCCAGTCGCCAGTGCGCAGCCGGAAATCGTCATTGATGAACGAGTGCAGGCCATTCCAGCTCGCCTGCGGAGGGGCTTTGGTGAGCTGCTGAAGTGGGCGGAATAGCGAAATCAGCGGCTGCTCATTTGCAGTCCCGTGAACTGATACTCGTATTTCCATGCATGGCGAGCTCCGAGCATGAGTCCATCGGCGCCGAAGGTCATGAGCGCCGCGGGTGTTTGGGTAACGTCGATCTCAGCCGACGCGGGGCAGTCAACAAGAAAATCGTTCAGCGCGAAGCCGGGCGGCGTGAACGTGTACGTGCCGGCAGATCCTGACAAAATCGCCTCCATGTACATCTCAAATCCGCCGGCGAAGGTTCGGACCTTCACGTCCACGGCACTTTGATCGTCACCGCCGGTCCAACTAACGGTTAGCGGCTTGTTGCAGGAAAGCGTGGTACCGGGCGGGAACTGCGAAGTCACCTGGATCGGGCCTGGGATAGCCACGGTGGAACTGAAGGGGCCTACATCTTTTCCTCCGACGGTGGACAACGTGTGTGGCCCGGCGCCTACCGTGCCCGAGGGGAGGGAAACCGAGATTTCGCCGCCCGGGCCAAGGGGCGTTGAGATTGTGGCTTGGCCGGTCACCCAAGCCATGATCGTCCCGGCATCGAGCGGAGCGGGGAGCAGGTTGCGGCAATCGGGTCCAGGATTCTGAACGAAGCCGTTCAATAGCGGTCCCCAGGGCGGCTTTGGCGGAAGCGCGGGGAAGTAGTTGCCCTCGGCCTGGCTCATCCGAGCATAGAACTGTTCGGAAGGAGGCCCGGTATTGGAGTAGGTTTTGCGCCATTCGAAAACGGCAAGCGAGATGGGGTGCGGAACGCATGCTCCGCGTCCCATGTGGTGCTTAACGGGACCGGTTGGCTAGTCTTCCGAATAGCAGCAGCCGGAGCGGAACCTGGCAACCCTCCGCGACCCCATCAGGGATCCGGAAATTTGCCTGGTCGATACCGACCGTTCCTGGCGCGTGGCCCCAGTACTGGCTGCTGGCGTAAGCACCACCGGTGCTTCCTATCGTGAACGATCCACCCGGCCACGCGGCGGCATTGAATCCTTTCTGCGGCGTGTAACCCGCTGGCTGGCCGTCTGGGGGCATGATCCCTCCGCCATGGCCCACAAGTCCAAACCCGGTAAAATAGACCGAAATCCAATCGCCCGGCTGAACGCTGGCGCTGGGCCCATGGACCTGCACGCCTCCGTCGGGGAGCGAGTTGAGCAGCGCTCCCTGCCCGCAGCCTGATCCGTCCAGGGTCAATATGCCGGGGCCTTGCTGCGCAACATATACGGCTACAGGATCGCTCGTTCCCACGGGCATCGTGACGACCACGTGTGTTGGAAAGTCGTATATTCCGCCATAGCTATATATGCTCGTCGGTACTTGAAAGTTGATCTGGTTTGGCGACACGTAAAATAGCGGGGCCGATATTGCGCCACCGTAGTCAGTAAACGTCACTTGAACACCGCCCATCTGAAAGGGGAGTGGAAACCCCGATGCCCGTTGCGTTACCGGCGATAGATTCTGCCCGAATATCGACGCGATAGACCCGGGGCCGAGCCAGCTCCCTGGCCCGACGCAGCAGCGAAGCTGGCGCCATTAACAATACCACCCGGATTGATCACAGGCTTCTGGGCGCAGAGATCCGCTGCCGCACAGCAGAAAAGAGCAACAAATGCCCGGAGCGTCATTGTCCCTGCCTCAGCCCGGTGACGGTAAAGACTCGGCTAACCGCAGCCCCCATGGGTAGGGTCTGCCGGAGCCCTGAGCGCTTATTCCCGTTCCAAGTTCAATCCTGAAAGGATGTGTATTTGGCTAGACAGAAATTTTAACCGTCGCTAGTCGAGGTAGTCAATGAAAAAATACGGTAATGACGCAGACAAATGCCTAGGATTTTTCCGATAATGCGTGACGGTTTGGCTGGAGGGCGGCCCTATTTCGCCGACACCCTTCGAATGCGGGCGCCCGCGCCGGCGAGTTTCGTCTCGATTTTCTCATAGCCGCGGTCGATGTGATAGACGCGGTCGATTACTGCTTCGCCTTTCGCCGCCAGACCGGCGAGGACTAGCGAGGCGCTGGCGCGAAGGTCACTCGCGATCACCTGGGCGCCGGAAAGCGGCGTGGGTCCGGCGACGATTGCCTGCCGTCCTTCCAGCCGGATGTTCGCGCCCATGCGCGCCAGTTCCAAGGCGTGCATGAAGCGGTTCTCGAAAATGGTTTCGGTGATGAAGGAAATCCCTCCCGCTTGCGTCATCAGCGCCATGAACTGCGCCTGCAGATCCGTCGCGAAGCCGGGGTGTTCTTCGGTCGTGACATCCACGCTCTTCAAAGGATTCGGCGTCCGCACACGCAGAGTGTCCGCCGCCTCCGTCACTTCGGCTCCCGCCTGACGAAGCTTCGCGATCAAGGCTCGAAGGTGCTCGGGCACGCAGCCGGTCACGGCCAGATCGCCGCGAGTCAGCGCTCCGCCGATCAGAAACGTCCCGGCCTCGATGCGATCGGCAATCACCGTGTGCGACGCGCCGTGCAGCGTCGCCACGCCCTGGATGTGAATTACCGGCGTCCCCGCGCCTTCAATTTGCGCGCCCATCGAAGTGAGCAGCCCGGCGACATCCACCACCTCCGGCTCGCGCGCCGCGTTGCGGATCACGGTTTCGCCTCGCGCCAACACGGCGGCCATCATTATGTCTTCGGTCCCGGTGACGGTGATGCGGTCGAAGATGATATCGGCTCCGCGCAGGCCTTCCGGCGCCTCGGCCTCAATATAGCCGTGCTGCTGGCGAATTCTTGCGCCGAGCTGCTCCAGCCCGGAAGTGTGCAGATTGATCGGCCGCGCGCCGATGGCGCACCCGCCCGGCAGCGACACGCGCGCGCGCCCAAATCGCGCGACCAGCGGCCCCAGAACCAGGCTCGAAGCGCGCATGGTTTTTACGAGATCGTAGGGAGCCTCGGGCTCGCGGATTTCGGCCGCGCGAATGGTTATGCGGCTTTTTTTCCCCGCCGCCTTTTCCACACAGATCTCCGCGCCGATGTGCTTCACCAGGTTGAGCATGGTCTGGATGTCGCGCACGGCGGGCACGCGGTCGAGCGACACTTGCTCGGAGGTCAGAAGGCACGCGGCCAAGGCCGGCAGAGAAGCGTTTTTCGAGCCACTGACGGCAATCGAGCCTTCGAGCGGGGTTCCACCTTGAATTATGAATCGATCCAATTAACGAAGAACCTCCGCAAGTTTTCCGTCCGCTCGCGCCAATAATTCCTCGGCTTCTTTTCGAGGTAGATGCATTTTCTCCATAACGATTGCGGTACGCACGCTGCGGCCGCCTTGATCTAAGAGCTCGGCGGCCCGCTGGAAGTCCACTCCTGTGATCTTTTGAACGATTCGCCGCGCCCGGTCTTGAAGTTTGGAATTCGAGGGCTGCACATTTACCATCAAATTGCCGTACACGTGCCCGAGCTTCACCATTACAGCCGTACTGATCATGTTCAGCACCAGTTTCGTGGCGGTACCCGCGCGCAGGCGGGTGGACCCGGCGATGACCTCGGGTCCGGGCTGGGGTTGGATGGGATAATCGACCGCTCTCGAGAGTTCCGAGTCCTGTGAGCAACTGATGCCGCACGTTACGGCGCCCACGCGGCGCGCTTCGGCCATCGCGCCCAGGACATACGGCGTCCGTCCGCTAGCTGAAATGCCGGCGGCGACGTCTTGCGCGTTGAAGCCCGCGCGTCGCAGATCGCTCGCGCCCGCGGATGGATCGTCTTCGGCTTTCTCAACCGAGCGGCGCAAGGCCGTGTCTCCGCCGGCAATAATCGCTTGCACAAGGTCCGGAGAGGTATGAAAGGTGGGGGGACATTCGGCGGCGTCGAGCACGCCGAGGCGTCCGCTGGTGCCGGCGCCGTAGTAAAAAAGCCGGCCGCCTTTTTGAAGCGCGGACGCGATGGCTTCCACGGCTCGGGCGATGGCAGGAATTTCGCGGGCGACGGCGGCTGCGATTTCGGCATCCGCCTGATTCATGATCTGGAGTATTTCGATGGTGGGTGAACTGTGAAGCTCGCGGGAAGGAGCGTATACCTGCTCGGTCAGTAACTTCTCAAGCATTGCGGGCCATGGCGAAGTTCCATTGTAGCGGGGACTCGCGCTCACTCAGCCGCGTATGATCGAGGTGAACTTTTTTCGAACTTCAATGTAGGCGGGCTGAAGCCCGCCGCAGGCTTAAGCCTGCCCCACACAGCGGGCAAGTTTTGCGACCAGGTATTAGACGCTAAAGGAACTGCCGCACCCGCAGGTGGACTTAACGTTCGGATTATTGAATTTAAAACCCGAACCTTCCATCGTTTCAACATAGTCCACTTCGGCGCCGTCCAGGTACAGCATGCTCGCCTGGTCGATGAAGATCTTCAGATCGCCGAAATTATATGTCTTATCGAGGAAGCCGGGACTGTTCTCGAAAGCCATGGAATAGCTGAAACCCGAGCATCCGCCCCCGACAACGGAGATTCTGAGGCCGGCCGGCTTAGGCTCCTGGGTCGCCAGGATTTCATTCACTTTTCCGACCGCAACATCCGTCAATTGAACCATAAGGGGTATTCCGACTCCTTCTTAGAAATTATACTATATTCCGGCTCCGAGGCCGGTCGTTTAGCGTCCTACAGCCTAAGATGCAACAGGCGAGGAAATGATTCCGGCTCCGTGTCGAAACCGGCAGGGGCAAATATATGCATTCCGGCGGCCATGGCAAAAAAGTCTGCTATTTTGAAGGAAACAAGTCTGAAACCCCGGTTTGCCAAGACGCGTCGGAAAGGTAGTCATGAACGGCCTCACCGAAGTGCTTGGCTTCCCAGCAGTTGTTCCCTCAGTAACGGCTCCTGCTGCCGGGGAACGGAACCGGATCCGAAGTCGCGTGGACCACAAAAATAGCGAAGAGGCCGCCCTTGTCCGGCGCGTCCAGGCCCGGGATGAAATTGCGTTTCGCGAAGTCGTCGAGCGGTACCAAAGCAAGGTCTTTTCGATCATCTTCGGCATCCTGCGCAATCATAACGACGCCGAGGATATCGCGCAGCAGGTTTTCGCGAAGGTCTATTTTTCAATAGGCAACTTCGACTTCCGGAGCTCGTTGCTTACCTGGATCTACAAGATCACGGTGAACGAGTGCTATGACTATTTGCGCAAGAAGCGCGTTCGCAAGCTGGTTTACGAAAGCGATTTTTCACAGGAAGACGCGCAAACGCTGGAAGGATCCGAACCGGCCGTGGATCCCACGATGCGGGTGGATACACAACTCGCCCAGCGCGATCTAATCCTGAAGTTGCTAGCAAAGCTTTCGGATGGAGACCGAGACCTGCTTTTGCTTAAGGAAGTGGAAGGCCATTCGGTGGAAGAACTAGCCGCGATGACCGGCTTGAACGAGAATACGATCAAGGTAAAGCTCTTTCGAACCAGGCAGAAGCTACTCAAAGTGGCACAACGTCTTAATCGCGCTCAGGGATTGTTAAAGGAAACGGCCGGTAGGGAAAACAGCGGGCGTTGAACAGACCCGCGTGGATGGGTTGTATTTTAGATTGAGGGACTGAGGGAAGATACCATGCATCGGCATGTGCGGGATAAGATTGAGTCGGTGCTCGCAGGATCGCTGGAAACGTCTTCGCAGCAGCACCTTGAACAGTGTCCGGAATGCAGCCGGGAGCTGGCAGGCATGCGCGAGCAAGCCGCCTTGCTGCGCTCGCTTCGCGCTCCAGCGGGCCTAGAGCCGCGAGTTGGTTTCTATGCTCGCATCCTCGAACGGATCGAAGCGCAAAGACCGATATCTATCTGGAATTTGTTTTTCGATTCCGCTTTAGGACGCGGCTTGGCCATGGCGTCTATGGCATTTGCGCTAGCCATTGGCGCGTACCTGTTTTCGACGGAACGAGCGGAACAAAGAATCGTGGTTAGCGGCCAAGTGGTCGGGCAGCCGGATTGGGTGCTCTCGGAAGATGTCGCCAATCCGGGGGTGGCCCCGGACGCCGATGCGGTATTGGTGAACCTAGTCACCTACCGGGAGCAGTAACCTATGATGGTGGTGGGCAAAGCTGTTAACGAGGGTGAAGCGCCGTGGCAGAATCCCCGAATCTTGTCCACCTTGTTTCTGGTTTTTCTGGCCGGAGCCGCATCCGGCGCTCTCTCGATGCAGTTGGGGTTGCACGACAGACTGCACCGCGTAACCGCGGCTTCCCGCGAAACCAGCCGCGACGCGGTGTTGCAGAAATTCAAGACCGAGCTCGACCTTTCCGGCGATCAGTCGCAAAAGATCGCACTGGTGCTTGACGATTACCGGATGTATTATCAGAGCCTCCAAGATCAGTTTGACGATCTGCGGTCCACCGGCAGAACACGAATTCTGCAAATTCTCAATCCGGAGCAGCGGGACAAGTTCGAAAAGATGATGAACGAACTGGCTCCGCAGTTGGCGCCATCGACGAATTCCAGTAAGTAAGTATTAGGCCTGTCATCAGGCGAGGCGTGGAATACAAGGGTGATGGCAGATACGCGCGAAGCACCTCCAGCTCTGGATTATGATCCCGCCGACGTTGAGCGGATTCAGCAGTTGCTGGATGCTCTGCAAGCGACCGCAGACCCAGACGAGCGTTCTAGGATTAAGCAGCAGCTTGCAGATTTGACTTTCCGCTCCTAGATGCCGCGCAGGCAGGTAGCGCGCGGCCAACGGATCGATTAATCGCATCCGGAAACACGACCCCGCAAGACAAATGTACGATTGAATCAGGATGTCCTCCTTCCGCCTCGGCGTCGACTACCAACCTCGCGGCGATCAGCAGACCGCGATTGATGCGCTTGTGCGCGGGCTCAAGGACGGCGAGCAACATCAGGTGCTGCTTGGCGTCACCGGCTCGGGCAAGACCTTCAGCATGGCAAAGGTGATCGAGCGCATCGGCCGGCCGGCGCTGGTGCTGGCGCACAACAAGACGCTGGCCGCGCAGCTCTTTCAAGAGTTCAAGTCCTTTTTCCCTTCGAACGCGGTCGAGTACTTCGTCAGCTATTACGACTACTACCAGCCCGAAGCCTATATTCCAGCGGGCGACGTTTACATCGAGAAGGAAGCCACGATTAATGACGAACTCGACAAACTGCGCTTGTCGGCAACGCGAAGCCTGTTCGAGCGGCGCGATTGCGTCATTGTCGCCAGCGTTAGCTGTATTTACGGCTTGGGCTCGCCCGAGGCGTATTATGGCCTGCTGCTGATGCTCGAAAAGGGTCAGAAGATCGCGCGCGAAGAGATCACTTCCAAACTGGTCGAGATCTTGTATGAGCGCCACGAAGGCGACTTCAAACGCGGCACATTCCGCGTTCGCGGCGACGTCATCGAAATCTGTCCCACTTACGACGATTTCGCGTACCGGATCGGGTTATGGGGCGATGAGGTCGAATCTCTGGAGCAGATCGATCCGTTAACGGGCCAGGTGAAGCAAACGTATTTGCGGCTTCCCATTTACCCCAAAACGCATTACGTGATGAGCGATGAGACGCGCCACGATGCCCTGCTCAGCATCGAAAACGAGCTCACGTGGTGGAAGGGCGAACTTGAAAAGGAAGGCAAACGGATCGAAGCGCAGCGGCTCTATCAACGAACGATGTTCGATCTGGAAATGATTCGCCAGATCGGTTACTGCCACGGCATTGAAAACTATTCGCGCCACTTTTCCGGGAGGCTGCCGGGCCAGGCTCCGCCGACGCTGCTGGATTATTTGCCTTCGGATGCGGTGATCTTCATTGACGAGAGTCATCAGACCGTTCCCCAGCTTCGCGGCATGTATCATGGCGACCGCTCGCGCAAGGAAACGCTAGTGAAATTCGGTTTCCGCCTGCCGAGCGCCTTGGATAACCGGCCGCTGACCTTTGAGGAATTTGAGAATCGTGTTCATCAGGTCATGTATGTTTCCGCGACACCCGGCCCGTACGAACTCACCAAGACCTCGGGCGCGATCGTTGAACAGATCATTCGTCCGACGGGTTTAGTCGACCCCGAAGTGGAAGTGCGGCCGATCCGCGGTCAAGTCGACGATCTGCTTCATCAAATCCGCTTGCGCATTGAGCGGGACGAGCGCGTGCTGGTGACTACTCTGACGAAGCGCATGTCGGAAGATTTAGCGGAGCACTACACGGAAGTCGGCGTGAAATGCGCTTACTTGCATTCCGAAGTCGCGACGCTCGATCGCGTGAAGATTTTGCGCGATCTGCGCCGCGGAGTCTACGACGTCCTGATCGGCGTGAATCTGCTGCGTGAAGGATTGGATTTGCCGGAAGTTTCGCTGGTAGCCGTTCTCGACGCGGATAAAGAAGGTTTTTTGCGCTCCACCGGCTCGCTGATCCAGACCATGGGCCGAGCGGCCCGCAACCTGAATGGGCGAGTGATTCTTTACGCGGATAGGATGACCGAATCGATGCGGACCGCGATGGATGAGACCCTGCGCCGCCGCAAGGTTCAAACGGCATATAATGAGGCACACAACATCGTGCCCCAGACGATCCGCAAACCGATCGATGCCACGCTGGTGGCCGTCGCCGAAGGCGACTACGTGACCGTGCCACTAGACGAGCCGGAGGCCGACGCGAACGTCCCGCCCGAGCGAATGGAAGCGTACCTGAAAGAACTGGAAGAGAAAATGCGCGAAGCGGCGCGGCATTTCGATTTCAAACAAGCCGCTGTATATCGGGATCGCTTAAAGGATTTGAAGAACCGCGCCATGTTGGACGCGGCGTCCGCTCCATGAAGCTCCAGGGAATGGGGCTGGTTTGCACCGGAAGCGTGACCCAGTCCTTCTTGGCCCGGATGCCCGCGCTGCTCGCGCGTCTCGGCCCGGTGAAGGCATCTTCTTTCCGAGTCGGGCGCCAAATCTCGCGTTCGCTTCGCGCGGGGCAATCGGCGTCGCATTTCTCGGCGTTGGAAACATGCCCGGTGGTATGGTTTGCGATGCCGGAAACCATGCTCGAGCGCGCACTGAGTGAATTCGCAACGCAGACGCCAATTCATAAAACAATGGTGGTGTTGTGCGATTGCGAGCGCCAAAGCAGCCGGCCGGGGATGCTATCCCGCACAGGCGCGCGCGTTGCGTCGCTGAATGCGGTGCCCGAATTCAACGAGCGGCTATTCATCGCCGAAGGACATCCGGATACCCTGCGCGCGATTCGCCGGCTGACGGAATTGGAAGACCGCAAGCTCATCGAACTCCAATCCGGCATGAAGCCGCTGTTCTTCGCCGGAACGCGATTCGCCGCCCCGTTGCTGCTGCCCTGGATCGCGGCGGCGGTCGAGAGTCTGCGGCTGGCGGGCTTCACGCGCGCGGAGGCCGCTGCTGTCGGAGAGAATATCGGTATTCGGACGCTGTACAGATATACCAAAGCCGGACCGAGGGCGTGGAACCGCAAGACAGCCGCCAGCCTACGGCACGGGCTGGAGCACGATCTGGAAACGATTCGCGGCCGCGACCGCCGGCTGTCGGAAATCTACGAGCAAGGGATCCGCATCGCGCTGGCGAAGTTTTGAGATGGGGCCGGATGCCATCCGGCGCGCGGTTGCCAACCGCGCTGGGCGGGGCTGGTGGAAGGGTCGGGAGGTTGGCAATGGCAACCCGCTGCAGGTTGCGGCTTTCGCAATCTACGCGCACTCCGCGCTGGGTGGGGTTTGTGGAAAGATCAAGAAGCGGGTTGGCAACCCGCTGCAGGTTGGCAACCTGCCCCACTGGGTCAGTACTTCAAGAACGGCTTGCGCCGCGACATGAACGTTGCTCGATCAGCGGTCATCGATTTTTCTATAACGACGGGATCGGCTCCGCTCTTCATCAGCTCAATCGTGCGCCGATTTCCGATGGAGAGCTTGCATTTTTCGAGATCGAGCTTCCCGGGGTAGAGCTTGTTCAGCGCGAACGCAAGCTCAAGGCCGAGGCGGATGCTGTTCAAGGCTTCGCGATCGGCAATCGCGAAGCGGACACCCTCAACAGCTTTGCCTTTGAGAGCAGAATCTGTTGGCGTAAACCGAATCGCCGCGAACCGAATGCCCGGAATCGGGCGCGCGTTTAGAAAACGGGCCAACTCGTCGCCCCGAATCCATTCCGCGCCGATCTGCTCGAAGGGCGTATCTGTGCCTCGGCCGACTGAAAGGTTCGGCGCCGACTCGAGCATCGCCACGCCAGGGTAGAGAATGGCGGCGTCGATGCTGCGAAGATTCGGCGACGGATTTACCCAGGTCAGTCCAGTCGAGTCGAACCAATCCCCGCGGGACCAATTTTTCATCGTCACCACCCGCAGATTCGCGCCGATCTTGTTTTCGGCGTTCGCCATTGCCGCCAGCTCGCCCAGAGTGAGGCCGTGGCGGACCGGCAGGCTATAGCAGCCTATGCCGCTTTCCAAATCCTTGTCGAGCATTGGTCCCTCTACGCGCAGACCAGTGATGGGATTCGGCCGGTCAAGCACGTAGAAGGCGATTTTCGCCGTCGCCGCCCGCTCCATGGCGGCGAGCATGGTGCACCCGTAGGTGTAAAACCGCGCGCCCGCATCTTGCATATCGAAGATAAGCGCGTCCATTCCGCGCAGCATCTCGGGAGTCATGCGGAAACGGCTGTTTTGATACAGGCTCCAAACCGGCAGACCAGTCGATTCGTCTCTCGAATCCGCCACATTCGGTTGATCCAGCTTGCCGTTGATGCCGTGCTCGGGCGAGTACAGCGCGGCCACATCGATCCCGGCTTGGCGCATCAGGTCGACATTCCGGCGGCCGGCGCGGTCCAGGCCGGTTTGATTGGTGATTAACCCGACGCGCTTTCCTTTGAAAGGCGCAAACTGCTGCTGCTCCAGAACGTCAAGACCCGTCTGAGTCTCGCGGTAGACAGCCGCGGCCACGATAGTCCCGATCCCGCGCCGCAGGGGCGCGATGCTTTTCCCGCTGTTCGGATGTACCGCATTGGTCAGCAGAATTACATACGTGTTTGAGCCCGGATCGACCCACAGCGACGTTCCCGTGAATCCGGAGTGCCCATAGGAGCCGCGCGGAAAATCCCCGCGGGGCGCCGAGTACGGAGAATCGATGTCCCACCCCAGGCTGCGGATGGCCGATTGACCGGGCGGCGACGCGGGCGCCGTAAATCTGTCGACGGTTTCCGGCGAGAAGATCGGCTTGCCCTTATCGAGCATCATTTGCGCATAGCGGGCCAGGTCGGCCGCCGTGCTGAACACACCCGCGTGGCCCGCGACTCCCCCCATGTAGCGGGCCGTGGGGTCGTGCACCACGCCGCGGAGCGGCTGGCCGGTGGCCGCATCGATCTCGGTCGGCGCGACACGCGCTCGCAGTGAAGCGGCAGGCCGGAATGTAGTCTCGGTCATTCCAAGCGGCGTAAAAATCTGCTCGCGCGCGAATTCATCCAGAGGCTTGCCGCTGAGGCGCCGTACGATTTCGCCAAGCAGCTCGAAATTGATATCGCTGTAGACGAAGCGCCGGCCCGGAGGGTTCGCGGGCTTCTCAAGCAGGGCCTTCGCTATACCGGTGTCATAGCCGCTCCACGGCGGTTGCAGATCGAGGTCGGCGCGCAATCCCGAGAAATGGGTCATCAGGTCGCGAACGGTAATGTTTTTGCCGCCCTGAAATTCGGGAAGATACGCAGTGACAGGATCGTCAGGGCGGATCTTAGCCTGCTCATAGAGCTTCATGATCGCCGGGGTGGTCGCGACCACTTTTGTAAGCGATGCGATATCGAAAATGGTGTCGAGCGTCATCGGCTCGCGCGCGGGGGTCAGCGCACGGTTGCCGTACGCTTTCCAATATACGATGTTGCCATCGTGGCCAACGACGAGAACCGCGCCGGGAATCAATCCATCGCGGATGGCCTGATCGATGCGCGCATCGAGCGCGGAGGATGCCGAAAAGGTGGCTTCAGCGGATACGGACTGGGCGAGCCCGAGCAGCGTAAGCCCGAGCAGTGGAAGTAAGGCAAGCGGTTTCGAAATCGCGCACAGGCGGGTTGGCAACCCGCCGCAGGCTGGCAGCCTGCCCCACGGGACGCGTGCAAAGGACCACAGGCCTGTTTTTGCTGCCATCGGAAAGAGTTAAGCTTGTCCTACGTCCAATCCTACCGCGCGCATTAGCGCGAGAGCATTGCTGCGCGTCACGACTCCGGCGCGCAGGCGGTAATCGAACCGGATTTCGCCGCCTTCGAGATAATCTTCGAAATGGACGTTCGCAGCGCGGCCGTCGAGGCTCGCTACGATATCGGCGAGGGCTAGATCGTGCGTCGTAACCATCCCGATGGCCCCGTGCTCGACCAAGCCGCGGATCAATGCCTCGGCGCCGATGCGGCGATCGTGTGAATTGGTTCCACTGAGCAATTCGTCAAGCAGGAACAGCGTTGGACGTCCGCTGCGCGCGAGGTCCATTACATCGCGAAGCCTGCTAATTTCGGCATAGAACCTAGACCGATGATCGATTACGGAGTCGTTCGCGCGCATGCTGGCGCCGATGTTCAGCCGCGAAACACGCAAGCGAGCAGCTGCAACCGGCGCGCCCGCCCATGCCAAAACGGTGTTCAGGCCAACGGCTCGAAGCAGCGTGCTCTTACCCGACATATTGGATCCGCTCACGATCCACAGCCGGGTTCGATCGCCGAGCGAGACGTCATTGGCGACTGCTTCTTCCGGTGCAATCAAGGGATGGACCAACCCGGCTGCATCGAAGAGCGGCTCTGAGGATTCCAGCAATTCGGGAAATACGGTTTGGGGCCGCTCATACGCGAATGCCGCAAGCGAGCAGAGAGCTTCGAACTCACCGACCGCGGCCATCCACCGGCCGACATGCGGACCGCACTGCTCCCGCCACGCTTCTACAGCCATCGCGAATTGAGAGGTCCACAACAGCGGTGCGGCAATGGGCGCGAAGAACTGATTTCGCGCCGAGTATAGATGATGGACGAGCCTTCGCAAATGGTGGATCTTCCGCGAGGCTACATGCCCCTCGACAGCGATCGACGCCCGCAGCGCCGCCAAACCCGGCGACTTGAACGCTTCGCGCTCCAGACGCTCTAATAAACTCCCGAGCAATTCCAACTCTTGCGCCGGCGTGCTTGCGGACGCAACGACCTTAATCGCGGATTGGCGCACCCAAAAGCCGAAAATGACTTCCAGCAGAACTGCAGCCAGGAACCAGCGCAAGCTGAGAGCTTGCGCCAGGAATAGAGCCAGACCTGCGACGGCAGCCGCCGCAAGAACAAGCGCAACGATGCGCGCACCCGGGAAAAACGCGACGGGGGGCTGCTCGCCCCAGCTCTTAAGCGCCCGGTCGTCCACGGCTGCGCGAACCTCTTCGCCCATAAGCGCGAGGTCCTCGCGCAGATCGATGCGGTCGCGCAGCTCCGCCACGGCTTGCTGCCGTGCAATCGCGTCTTCCCGCTCGCCTGGCGCGAGCAGCCATTCGGCGAGGATGCGTTCGCCGGCCGACGTGCGCGCGGTCGAAAGAAGCTCGAACAGCGAGCCGCGGCCGAACAGGTCGAGATCGTCGGCATAGCAATGCTTAGGGTCGCGGAACCGCTCGCCTTGCGAACCGTCGCCTATCCAACGATTCTCGATCCGCGCCAGCGCCCGCTCATAATACGCGGCCGCGCGCGAGGCCTTTTTGAGCGAATCGTCCACGCGCCCGTGCGCCACCGCCATGGGGATAAAAGCGACGACCGGCGCGAGCAGCCACCACGGCGAGATCCATCCGCCACCGAGTGAAGCGGCGGCGATCGCCACAGCCGCAACGCCCACCAACAGGCGCGCGTTGCCGAGCTGACGATAGCGCCGGTCCCAGTGCCGGCGGGCATCGCGCCAGTGAGCAAGGCGGGATTGATACTCCTGTCGCGGATTCACCCTGACTGCACACGAAATGCCGAGAACGCTTCGAGCATAGCTGCCTCCGAGGGCGGCCGCAAAACGTAGCGCTCGGCGAATTCCGCCGCCTCCGGATAACCGGTTAGCCGAATGCGCGCAGCCGCGGCATCGAGATCGTAATTCGTGTGGCGGAGCTGAATGTCCGGCCCCAGCAGCAGCCAGTCGCCGCCTGGCTGCCCAAACGGCATTCCCACGCTTCCGGCGTTTACAACGCGAGTTCGCCCGATCATGCGATCAAATTGCATATGGGTATGCCCGCACACGACGACGCTCTCACTGACTGCTTCAAAGGCCGGCAACAGCCGCTCTTCGGGTGTCACTTTGGTGAAGATGTCGTCTGGGTTTTGAGGCGTAGCGTGGCAGAACAATACAGATCCCAAACCGGGTATATCGAGCGTCAGTGTCATGGGCCAGGAGGTTAACGCTTGTTCTTCCCGCGGTCGAAGCTGCTGCGCGGTCCATCGGATGGGAAGCCGGTACTGCTCCGGAACCTTAACCGGATCCTTCCCCGCTAGCTGCTGAAGCACGGCCACCTCGCCATTGCCTCGAATGAACTGCATAGGAATATCGAGATCGAGCAGGCTCCCCAATGATTCGCGCGGCATGGGTCCGGGGAGGACGTCACCGCCGACCACAACACAGTCCACGTTTGTTTCGCGAATATCCGTGAGCACCGCCTCCAGCGCGGGAAGATTCGCGTGGATATCGTATATTGCGGCGACCCTTATAAATGACCTCCATGGTGGGGCAGGATGTCATCCTGCGGCGGGTTGCCAACCCGTCTGCCGACCTTTTGGCCTACCCCGAACAGCGCGATTGGCAATCGCGCGCAGGTTGGCAACCTGCCCCACATATTCGACCCTGCGCAGACCACAAAACCAGTAGTTTGCTCTACCCTTTACGCGCGGACATCGCCTTCGCGCTCGGCTGCTGATGTCCTAAAATCGCGTGCGGCCGGTACGGTTTTTCTAGCGCCGCCACTTCGTCGGCCGATAACTTCAGATCTACGGCTCCGATCAGATCCTTCAGGTGCTCGGCCTTGGTCGCGCCGACAATCGGCGCGGTTACACCCGGCGCCTGCAGCACCCACGCGCACGCGACTTGCGCCGATGAAACGCCGCGACGCGCGGCAACTTCCGCCACCGCATCGGCGACTTTAAAATCGTCCTCCGAGTAGTACATGTCCTTCGCGAACGTGTCTACCTGCGACCGCGTGGTGGACCCACCTTCGCGTTTTCGGGTTCCGGTCAGAAATCCGCGCGCCAGCGGACTCCACGGGATCACCGCCAAGCCCTGGTCCACGCACAACGGAATGGTTTCGCGCTCCTCCTCGCGGTACACCAGGTTGTAATGATTCTGCATGGAAACGAAGCGATGCCAGCCATGCTCCTTGGCTGTGTACAGAGCCTTCGAAAGCTCCCAGGCCGCCATGCTGCTCGCCCCCACGTAGCGAACCTTCCCGGCGCGAACCAGCGAATCGAGCGCGTCGAGCGTTTCCTCGATTGGCGTTTTCGGGTCCCAGCGATGGATCTGATAAAGGTCGATAAAATCCATGCCCAGGCGCCGCAGCGAATTATCGCAGCCCTCAATGATGTGCTTGCGGCTGAGTCCGCGCCGGTTCGGCCCCAGTCCCATAACGCCGTGAACTTTGGTGGCCAGCACGATGTCGTCCCGGTCCGCCATCTCGCGCAGCAGCGACCCCACGATCTCTTCGCTTTGCCCCGCCGAATACACGTCGGCAGTGTCGAAGAAATTAATGCCGGATTCGAGCGCCATCGCGAAATGCCCCCGCGCTTCGTCCTTGCCTACGTGCCACCCGCGAGTGCCGGTCGCCCACGCAGGATAATCGCCGCTTCCATAGCTCATGCAGCCCAAACAAATTCTCGAAACCGTGATTCCGGTGTTGCCAAGAGATGTGAATTGCATCCTTGAACTCCCTTGAAGTGGGGCAGGTTGCCAACCTGCAGCGGGTTGCTAAGCCGCTTCCCGACCTTTTGAGAAACACCGCCCAGCGCGGTTGGCAACCGCGCGCCGGATGGCATCCGGCCCCACAAGCGGGTTTACTCAGTTTAGCAATGGGCGGCCGTCGCGCAGCCGCTGCAGTGTCAGGGCATCGGGCTGCCCGTCAAAGTATTTGTCCAGGGCTTGTTTGAAAACCGGATTTTCCGGCGCGGCGATTGAGAAAAGCGTCATCGAGGAACGGAATTTCAGGTCGTCGGGATAGCCGAAGATTTCGCTTGCCGAGCGCCCGTCGATAGCGTTCACAAGGCGGGTGCACTCCGTCAGCCTCGGCCCAAGGACCGGATGCCGGAGATACGCCTCAGCCTCGGCGCGCGAAGAGACCGCATACGTGATTGCGGTAGAGCTGTGCCCCAAACCGCGAATCTGCGGGAAGATGAACCACATCCAGTGGCTGCCCTTTGTTCCGCTTCGCAATTCCGCGCAGACATGGCCGTAAACGGGATCCTGCGCGTCGAGAAAACGCTTGAGATTATAGGGATCGCTCACATTTACACGACTGGTTCCATTCCGAATCTTCGGAGCATCACGAATTCCGACAAATTATCAGTCGTGAGGAGGCCCACCAAGTTGTCGCGGTCCATCACGAGCGCGCATGGGCCGGCCTGCGGCATCATGCGCATTGCATTCCCTAAATCCATGTCCGGTTCGACACGCAAGAAGTCTCGGTCCATCACCCCGGCGACATAGGCGTCCGGCCCCTCCCTCGCGAGCGCTCGCACCAGCAGATTGCGGCTCAACAGGCCCATCACTTGACCCGCGTGAACCACCGGAAAATCCTGCTGCGACGTAGAGAGCAGCAGGTTGGCGGCTTGGCGAATCGTGTCTCCGTGACTCAAAGTGCGGAAATCGGTGACCATCGCGGCGCGAACCGGAACGCCGTGAGTCATTATGCGGCCGACCGCCGCGGAGGCTTCTTGCGCCGCGCCCAAATAAATGAAAATCCCAAAGAAGACCAGCATGAATTGCGTCGCCAGCAGGCCATAGAGGATCATCGCAATTGCCAGCGTGCGGCCCATCCAGGCGGCAACCCGCGTGGCCTCGGCTTCCGGGCGAACGAAGCTCAAAACAGCGCGCAGCACGCGGCCTCCGTCCATGGGGAACGCCGGAATGAGATTGAAACTGCCCAAAAGAAGATTGCCGAACGCCAGCCGCATCAGCAGGTTTTGATCCGTTCCTTCAATCAGCTCGGACCAGTTCACCTGCGTATTCTGACGCGTGAAAACGAGATAGCCCAAAATCGCGGAGCCGAGAAGCAGATTCGACATCGGCCCTGAAAACGAAACCCACATCTCCTCAATGGGCTTAAGCGGGCGTTCCATGCGCGAGATGCCGCCCAAGGGAAACATGACAATTTCGGTAGTGCGAACGCCAAAACGCGCCGCCACAAAGGCGTGCACGAGTTCGTGCACCAACACGCTCGCGAACAAGCCGACTAAGAGAAGGAAGTAGCTCGCGGAACGTTCGCGCGCGCCGCCCGCGGCCGATAACAGGAAGATCAAAAGCACCAAAAACGTAAAATGGAAGCGCACGGGAACGCCAAATAACCGGAAGGCGCCGAGTGTTCCGGGGCTTCTGCCGCGGTCCGCGGCTGGGTTGGAGCGCTCCACAGGTTAACCATACCAAAATAACTGCGGTGCGACCTCTCGGGTGGATGTCGATTTTCCGAGGCACAGGCGTCGTTTTAACGAGAACGCCAAACCTGGCGACGAAACAGAGATAAGTAAAGGAGAATAAACCTATGTCGCAGTTCCTGCTGCTTCTTCACGCCGATCCGACGGTCTTTCAAAAGCTCAGCCCGGAGCAGAGAGAGAAAACCGTCGAAAAATATATGGCTTGGACCAAAAAGCCCTTCGCGGTCGACTCCAAACGCCTGGCTGCGGAGCCAGGCCGCGTGATCCGTGCGAGTAACGGCCAGCCGAAAGTAACGGACGGGCCGTATAGCGAGACCAAAGAAGTTCTGGGCGGTTTCTATTTAATCGAGGCGGCCAGTTACGAGGACGCAGTTAAGAAGGCGATGGATCACCCGCATCTCGAGAACGGAACCATAGAGGTCCGGGAATTGTACCGGATGTGAACGCGCGAGTGGGGCGGGCTGAAGCCGCCCCACTCTTCTTATGTCCATTAGTGGCTTTCCGGAACCACCCCAGACTTCAGATGCCCTTCCAACAGGTCCTTGTTATTCTCCTCGCAGGAGTATTCCATGATCTCCCAGTCCGGGCGTAGCGTCCACACGCGCACGCTGTTCCAACTGCGGGTATAGGTCTTGGGATCGTCGATCGTCAGCACGTAATCGATGTGCCCCAGGTCACGGCGGGTAAAGCGCTCGATCGTGTGCAGTTGATCGCTGTGAGGATGCCCGTCCGTATCGATGCGCGTCTTTCCGTTGAAAGCGATGGTGTCGATCACCAGCGTGTCGCCTTCCCAGTGCCCGACGGAGTTTCCGAACCAGGTGGGATCGGGATTTTTGGGATGCGGACGGCCATCGATCGGAGTAACGTGGAACCAACTATTCTGCTCGTATAACATCGCGATGTACTTGTCGTTTTGCACGATCTGAATCGGGTGCGGTCCGCCGACGCTGCGCAGCAAGCCGAACGGCAGGCAGCTGCCGGTGTAATCGCCCTTTGTGGCGTCGTAGCTGTCCCATTGCTGCTTCCCCCATGCCGTGTAGGGAAGCTCACCCGCGCCCTTGCAGCAGGCCATGTTCTTGGTGACATCCGCCATGCGCGGGCTCTGCCAGACTCCGCCGAAATCGGGCTTCCCGTTTGCTAGCCTGGGCGCCGGACCTTTCGGCGGTTGATACGCCGGCTGCTGGCCGTTCGCAGGCTGAGCCGAATAGGAAACGGCAAGCGCCCCCGCCAAGATTGACGCCGCCGCCAAGACTGAACCGGAAAAGGGACTACGCATTCTCATCCACCTCGTTCATGTAGGCTACGCCCGCAGGGAGCGCGTGTCAAGGAACGGCTTGAGTTGGTCGAAAACACCTCGCGAGCGTACGTAAACAGCCGTTTTTCGCCGCACCCCTGCTATCATTCAACGTAGTGGCTTCTTCCCCACTTAATTTCCACCTGGAGCAATACGACGGCCCGCTCGACCTGCTGCTGGACCTGATCCGGAAGCAGGAGATCAATATTTACGACATCCCGATCGCACGGATTACGCAGCAGTACCTCGACTATATTCAGCGCGCGGCAGAGATGAATGTGGAGCTGAGCGCGGAGTTCGTCTACATGGCCGCCACGCTCATCCACATTAAATCGCGGATGCTGCTTCCGCGCGACCCGGAACTGGAGAAAATCGCGCCCGAGGAAGATCCGCGCCAGGAGCTAGTCGAGCGCCTGATCGAACACGAACGCTTCAAAACCGCCGCGGGGATGCTGCACGAAAAGCTGGTAATCGAGGAAGCGGTTTGGTCGAATCCACAAATCGAGCAGTTCCGGGCGGAGGACGATAATCCCGGCCTCGCGGTCACGTTGTTCGATCTCGTGAAGACGTTTCAGGCCGTGCTGGAGCGTGCGAAAAAGCGGCCGATTTACGAGGTCACCACCGAAGAAGTTTCGGTGCCGGACATGATCCGCTATTTGCGACAGCTCTTCGAAAGGGAGCGCAAAGCGGTTTCCGCGCGCGAGCTGTTTGAGCGGCAGCGCAGCCGGCGAGCGATGATCTGCCTTTTTCTGGCGATGCTGGAATTGGTAAAAGCGCAGGCGCTCGGGCTGGTGCAGACGGACGCACGCGGCGAAATCGGTTTGAAGCGGCTGGAAGGATTTGAAAACGCCTTCGGGTCCGGCGAAGTGATGAACGCCATCGAGGAAGGGTATCGCTAACAAGTGGAAGACCTGTTCGTAGCCGGCACAGGGCCGGCCGGGCTCTCGCCTGAAGAAAGCACCCCGCCGGAGGGGGAGGCTGGGGCGGGCTCCGTTGTGCCGGCTAGTTCATTCGTCGAGGAGCGGCCGGCCGCGCCGGAGGACACGCAGCTAAAGGCTATTCTCGAAGCCATCGTTTACATTACGGATGAGCCGCTCTCGACGCAGCAGGTCGCGGCCGCGCTCGGGAGGCCGATCGACGAAGTAAAGCGTTTGCTGGATGAACTTACGGCGGAATACGCGCGGCCTGAGCACGGCTTGAGCATCCGCGAGGTCGCGGGCGGGTACAAAATGGCCACCAAAGCCGAGCACCACGAAGCCGTTCGCGCCTTTGTGAAAAAGCTGACACCTCCGTTAAAGCTATCTCTGGCCGCGCTGGAAACGCTGGCGGTGGTCGCATATAAACAGCCGGTAACGGCGCCCGAGATCATGGATATCCGCGGAGTGCAGGGCGCGGGAGTGCTGAAGACCCTACTGGACCGCAAGTTGATCTCCGAGGCGGGACGTAAAAAAGTAGTAGGCCAACCGATCCTGTACAAGACCACGAAGGAGTTCCTGGTTCAGTTCGGGCTGAGGGACTTGAGCGAGCTGCCGACGCTTAAAGAGTTCGAGGAACTCGGGCGCCTGGAGTTGGTGGAGGAGGCTCCGGCCGCTGCGGAGAATTCGGAGCAACAGGCCAACGACAAATCGTCCACGCCTCCGCCGCCTGAAGTACCACAATCTTCCGAAGATGCCTGAGGAGCGGCTGCAAAAGATTCTCTCGCAAGCCGGCGTTGCGAGCCGGCGCAAGGCCGAGGAGCTGATTGTTCAAGGACGGGTGACTGTGAATGGCGCGGCTATAACAGAACTCGGCTCGAAAGCGGATCTTCAACGCGATCACATAAAGGTCGACGGCCGCCTGCTCCACGCGCCAAAACGTCATGTCTACATCGCTCTGAATAAGCCGAAGGGTTGCGTCACCACCGCCTCCGATCCCGAAGGCCGGCAGACCGTGATGGACCTGCTGCGGGGAGTGCGCGAGCGCGTGTTTCCCGTTGGCCGCCTGGATTATAACAGCGAGGGGCTGTTGCTGCTGACCAACGACGGTGAATTCGCGCATCGCATTACTGCGCCCGCCAATCACGTTAAGAAGACGTATGTGGTGAAGGTGAACGGCGCGCTTACCGCGGAGCAGGCACAGGAGTTCCGGGACGGGATTCCGATGCATGGCCGCAAGACTTCGCCTGCCGAGCTGAAACAGATCAAGCATGGCGCAAATCCCTGGTATGAGATCCGCATTTCCGAAGGCCGCCAAAATCAAATTCGCGTAATGTTTAACCATTTCGGGAAACTGGTGGAAAAACTTCGACGCGTGAGGATTGCTTTTTTGGAGCTGGATTTGCCGCCCGGCCGATACCGTTCCCTTACTTCCGCCGAAGTGGAGCGTTTCCGAAAACTCCTTAAGATCGCCGATGACGAACATAGCTGAACTTTTTCAAAACACCCGCACGATTGCAGTCGTGGGCTTATCCTCGAATCCAATGCGCGCAAGCAACGGCGTGGCGGAGTATCTGAAACGCGCGGGTTATCGCATTATCCCCGTAAATCCGAACGAGAGCCGGGTGCTCGGGGAAAAATGCTATGCGCGACTTGAGGACATACCGGAGAAGATCGACATGGTGGATATTTTCCGCCGGCCGGAGTACGTGCCCGATATCGTGGAATCGGCGATTCGAGTGGGAGCGAAATCGGTGTGGATGCAGGAAGGCGTAATTCACGAGCAAGCGGCCGAACGGGCGCGGGAGGCTGGTTTGACCGTTGTGATGGACCGCTGCACGTTGAAGGAACACCGGAAACTCATTCGGGCTAAGGTACAATGAAAGTCCCCGATTCGAAGGGGACCAAGAAGTCACAATCCTAGATTCAACCCAGAACGACGCGGCGAAGGGGAGTCCGGCCTTACGGCAGACTCCCCTTCTCGTTTTTGGCGGGCGGCCTGGCGAACTAGCCACCTGTATACTCGGGTTATGGATGCGGCTCTCCCGATCGCGATGCGCTGGTTGCACATCGCATCGGTGATTGTGCTGCTCGGAGGTATATTCTACGCGCGTGTAGTGATAGGCGACCTGGCGCGTGGATTTAGGCCTGTGGCCTATTGGGCAATCGGTGCAATCCTTGCCTCCGGAATCTATAATTTTGTGAGCAAGACGGCGGTCTCAACCAACTATCAAGTATGGTTCGGAATCAAAATGCTGGTTGTTCTGCACGTATTCGCGACAACGATTTTGTATCGCGGCAAAAAACGTCTGTTAACCGGGATCGTGATCGCGGGCGCAATAATCGTGGCGATTTCGGGTTACCTGCGATGGATATCGCTTCCCAGATAAGCGCCGGGTACCGGGCGTTGCACGAAGGCGCCGCGGTGCTCGATTTATCGGATCGAGGCAAGATTCGGGCCACCGGCGAGGACCGCGCGCGCCTGCTGCATGCGTTGACAACCAACGACGTTCAGACGCTGCAAACAGGCCAGGGATGTTACGTGTTCTTCTTAAACGCGCAAGGCCGGATCCTGGGCGACGCCAACCTGTTTTGCTTTGCCGATCACCTGCTGTTGGATACCGAGCGTGAAGCTCGAACGAAGCTATACGAGCACATTGACCGGTATATCATCGCCGACGATGTTACGATCGACGATCAGACGGAGCTGATCGCCACCCTCAGTTTGGAGGGGCCTTCCGCCGCTCGGATTCTCTCGGAATTCGACGCACCGCTTCCCGACGCTCCGTATGCGTGGACGGCATGGGAAACTCGTGTCATCGCTAAAACCGATTCCACAGGCGCCGGTGGTTTTTTCGTCTTTCTTCCCGCGCCGGAGAAGGCCGATTTTCTGAAACAGCTGGCTGAGGCGGGCGCAGTTGCGGCCACCGCCGAAGACGCGCGGATTGCGCGCATCGAGCACGGGCGGCCGCGCTACGGTGAAGAGATTACAGAGCGGTACCTGCTCCAGGAGACGGGCCAGATGCAAGCGGTAAGCTTCAGCAAGGGATGCTACCTGGGGCAGGAGATCGTCGAGCGAGTGCGCAGCCGCGCGCAAATTCATCGCGTGCTGAAGCGGCTCGAGATCGACACGGCCGAGGCGCCGGCTGCCGGAACGAAGCTCAAGATCGGCGATGCCGATGCCGCGGAAATCGCCGGCGCTGCGTTCTCGCCCGAGCTCGGCAAAGTTGTGGCATTGGCTTACGTGCGAACGCCGCATGCGGAACCCGGGACTGAAATGTCGCTCGAGGGGATGAAGGCGCGTGTAATGCCTACGGCCGCTTAGTGCCCATGCACGGGCGGCGGCTCAGGCTCAACGGGAAAAACGAACTGCTCGCCCGCGATGTCGGCGATCAATTTGCCCGATCCTAACGGTTTGCTGTTATTGGGGTAGAACACGGCTCCATCCGTGGACTGGCCGGGCTGGAGCTTCGTTGTCACGAGCGCGATGGCAGATGCTGCCGCGGCGGCCTTCATTTTGTTGGATCCGAATTCCGCAAGCGCATCCTGCCGGCGCGCTTCGTACCCGTTGGTGGAATGCATCTGGGCGTTGCCATAAAGAGCGGTCTCATAAGCAACCACCAACTTGCTGACGTCGCTCCGGCTGGCCTTGGCCATGAGCGAGCTTACTAGGGTCTTGGCAGGCAGCGCCCGAATGGCGAAACCGTCGTCGCGTTCGAAGCGAAAATCCTCCGGCCGGACGGTCCAGGAAACCGGCGACCCATTGGAAATCGATACCTGGAGAATGGCGTAGCCGCGCACATGCGTGGGAAGCTGCGCGAACATAATAGTGACTCCGCCGCGGGTCAGCGCCTTGTACTTAAGGCCATTCGATTCAAACGGGATAATCTGCGATGGCGATGCACGAGCGAGAGCGAGAGCAAGCAGAACGGGCGCAACCCTGAAGAGCATATATAAACATGATAGTGTGCATGCGTTTCGCGTGCAGCAATCCGGGCATGCTATTGTGATGTTGTCCACCAAGATCGGGCCTGTGGCGCAGTTGGGAGCGCGCTTCCATGGCATGGAAGAGGTCGAGGGTTCGAATCCCTCCAGGTCCACCAATCTCAAGGCTCTCTGCTTACATTAACCCTGTTGATGCGTACGTAAAGATTGGAGATCATGGCGCGAAATACCCAGCGAGATCCAGGATCAAATCCGTCGGGGTATTCGCATACGCGCTGATTTCGGTGTTCGTGGTCGGTACAATCGCCATGTTGCTGGTAATCGCTCCGTCATTGGCGTTTAAGGTCGATGCATGCGGCAGCATCGCGCCTTGCGGCCATAGCGTCAGGTACGGCAGCGGCGCGGGCGGCGCCACCGTTGCGTTGAACACATACGCCTGCGCCGAGGGCGTCCCCCCGCAAACATTGCCCGTCGTGCTCACTCCCAGCACGTTGTCGTCCATGGACCCGCTGAACGGCCCGGATCCTCCGCGCGCCATCCGCGTGTCCGTCACCCGGCACGGCGTTAGCGGATAGAACGACAGCCCTCCCGCCCCCGGCGGCGCAAAATAGCCGTTGATATCCACGATCACGTCGGTGGCGTCGTGCACGAAAATATCGATGCTGCCGGCGGAATCGGTGCCTGCCGGTATAATCGCCGCGTTCGCGACGATCGTTCCGGTTGGCGCGTTAAGAATCGACGCGCTGGGCTCGGGCTGTCCATGTGGCCACGCCGACAACCATCCCAGCGGCGCCCCGGCTACGGGCACTACCGTGAAATTCAAGGAATACACTTGCGCCGTCGGCGGAATCGTGCAGTTGGTGCTGGACTGAACCGGCAGCGTGCGGCTGGTCCCGCTGGTCGCGCCCACAAAAGGCGGCGTCAAGCTGGGCGGACCATAAAGGCCGGCGAACCCATGGCCCATCCGGGTATCCATCACCCGGCACGGCGTCATCGGATAAAACACCAACCCGCCCGGCGTGGTGTTGGGAACAAAGTAGCCGTTGATGTCCACGATCACGTCGGTGGCATCGGTGACATACACGCTCACCGCGCCGCCGGTTCCCGCCGGAACGATCGCGGCATTGGCCTTATAACGCCCGTCCAGTGAATTCAGCGTGGAAGCGTGCGCGGGCTGCGGTTGGCCGCTAGGCCAGATCGTTAGAAAACTCAAGGTCGAGTGCGGAACTACCGTCACGTTCATCGAATAGGCCAGAGCTCCGGGAAACGTGCCGCAAGCGCCGGTGGGAATGGGGATGCTGCGACTGGTGTTAGCCGAAAGGTAGGGCACGCCAAACGCGCCGGTGAAGGGTCGGCCGGGGCGCGTGTCCATCACCCGGCAGGGTGTGATGGGAATGAAGGTTAGCCCGCTCGCATTAGATAACGTAATACTCCCACTCGACCCGGTAATTGTGGGTACGAACAGGTCCGTAGCGGTGATGGTTTGACTCCCAATTGTGACAAATGAGGCGGTGAAAGTGCCTACGCCATTGATGAGCGCCGTGTCTGGTGGCAGACTCGACAACCCGTCGCTACTAGCAAAGTGCACCGGGTCGGAATAAGTTGTGGCCGGATTGTTGCTCCCATCCAATGCAGTCACGGTGAATTGAATTGGCACTCCGGGATTTGCGGCAAAGGAGGATGGAACTATTGAGAAATGGGTTGCTGTACCGGAACTGGCGAGGCCGGCGGCTGCGAGGTAAGTCGCATTAATCGTCAGAGCCGCTGTTCCCGAGGGGACGAAAACAGAACTCGAGCGCGAACCTGAACTTCCATTCACCGTGGAAGATTGGAACGCGTAGGTTGCTCCGCCGCTGGTTAGCGGATCCGCGAAACTGACCCTGCATAATACGGAGGCGTTCCAATTCAGGGTTGCGGGGGTGATGAAGGTACCCGAAGCGCAGCCCGCGCCGGTAATTGTAACCGACGCGCCGGAGGGCGTCGAGGTAATGGCTGCGCCAACCGCCGGAACATTGATCGTAAATGTCACCGCATTGCTGGTGCCGCCCGCTGTCGCCACAGTTACGCTCTGTGGGCCGGCTGTTGCCGCGCTGGAGATGGTAAACGCTGCCGTCACCGTCGAGGCCGTCGAAGTTACGCCTGTGATTGTAATCCCAGGGATTGAGTTAATGGTCGCCCCGCTCAGGTTAGTCCCATTCAGTGTTACTCCAACTGCCGGGCTGCCAGCCACACCGCTGTTAGGGGAAATTGAGGTTAGCGCGGGTATCGGAGCACTAATCGTGAATGCGACCGAGTTGCTGGTCCCGCCCGCCGTCGTAACAGTCACGTTTTGGGGTCCGGTCGTAGCTCCGCTCGCGATCGCAAAAGTCGCTGTCGCTGACGAAGCCGTCGAGCTGACTCCTGTGATCGTGATGCCCGGGACCGGATTGATCGTTGCCCCGCTCAGGTTGGTACCGTTGAGAGTTACAGAAAACGCTGCGCTGCCCGCGGAGGCACTGTTGGGTGAGATCGAGCTCAACGTTGGAGGTTGCGGAATAACCGTGAACACCACAGCGTTGCTGGTTCCACCCGCTGTTGTGACCGTCACATTCTGCGGTCCTGACGATGCTCCACTCGCGATCGTAAACGTCGCCGACACAGAGGTCGCGGTCGAACTTACGCCCGAAATAGTAATTCCAGAGATGGCGTTGATGTTTGCTCCACTCAGGTTGGCGCCGTTGAGCGTTACAGCAAACCCCGCATCGCCGGCGACGCCGTTATTAGGCGAAATTGACGTCAACGATGGCGACGGAGGATTGATGGTGAAGGTCAGCCCGTTGCTAATTGCGCCAGCGTTGGTTACGGTTACGGTTTGAGGACCGATTGCGGCGCCAAGCGCAATAGCAAACGTGGCCGTGACGGTCGTCGCAGTTGAGCTAGCAGGCGTAATCGTGATGCCGGGGATCGCGTTTATTATTGCTCCGTTCAGGTTAGTACCATTCAGCGTTACTGCGAACGTCCCGCCTGCAACACCGTTATTGGGCGAAATGGAAGCGAGCGCCGAGGCCGGAACAACTGTAAATCCGGCGGGAGAGGTTGCGACTTCCGTGCCAGTCGTGACAATCACGTCCCGCGCCCCAAGCGGCGCGGTCGCGGCTATACTCACATTCACGGATAAATGAGTGGCGTCCACGACCGTAATGGCGCCTGCAGTTATCCCCGTCCCTGAAAACGCGACCGCGCTCATTCCCGCGACGAAGTGGGTCATGGTCCCCGTAATGGCGAACGCAAAGTTCGCCGCTCCTTGAGCGCCGGTACTGGGATTCACGCCGCTGATTGCGGGCCCCGCGGATTGGGTGATCGTAATCGTTTGCCCAGCGATAGTAACCGTTCCGGTTCGCGCGGACCCATTACTTGGCGCGACCGAATAAGAAATCGAACCAGATCCCGTACCGGAGGCCGTCGACGTCAAAGTGATAAAGGAATTGTTGCTCGTCGCGGTCCACCCGCATTGCGGCGTCGTTGTGATGGATATACTGCCGGCGCCACCCGCCGAAGACACAGCGGACGGAGACGAGAAAGTGAAATCGCAGGTGGCGATAACCGACCAAAATGCGTCATCCTTTCCGCCTCCGAATGTGGCTTGAATCGGGTTGGCGGTAGGAAAATCGCTTGATTTGGTGTTCCCGGTGATGTAGGCTTGCGCGAGTGAGTCGACGACTATACTTCGAGCGATGTCGTCGTCACTTCCGCCCAAATATGTGGAAAACGCAATCGTAGTGCCTGCGCCGCTGATCTTGGTCACGAATACGTCCGACGATCCGCCACCGTACGCCGATTGAACCGGGTTTACGGTCGGGAAATTGGTAGACGATGTCTGGCCGGTAAAATACCAGTTGCCGATTGAATCGAAGGCAACACCCCTGCCGATGTCGGTGCCATTCCCGCCTAGATAGCTTGAATATACGAGGCCACCGCTCGGGCTCAATGCCGTCATGAACGCATCCACCCCGCCGCCGCTCGTGGTCTGTAGTCCGTTCAGAATTGGAAAGGTTGTGGACATGGTTTGGCCGGTAATGACGAGATCCCCATTGGCGGCGACCGCCGCGCCTCGTACGGAATCCTGTGCCGCGGACCCGCACACATAGGTGGAGTAAACCAAACTTCCGCTGGAGCCGAGCACGGTAACGTAGCCGTGAGCCGCAGCCGGAGGCCCTGACGTCCAGCCGCAAAAACTTGGTTGCATCGCATTTTGTAGCGGAAAATTTGTGGACGTCGTATCTCCGTAAATGTAGGCGTTGCCGGAGCTATCTATCGTAAGGCCGTTCGCGTAATCGATGCCGTTTCCGCCAATGTAAGTCGAATAGATAAACGCCGTACCGCCGGGCGCTAATTTGAAAGCGTATGCATTATTGATTCCGGCAAGATGGGTCTGGATGGCGCTTTGGGTGCGGAAATTAGTCGACTTGGTCCAGCCCGCGACGTACACATTTCCTAGGCTATCGACGGCAATTCCATTGGAGGGATCTTGACCGTCTCCGCCTACAAATGTGGAAAAAACAATCGCATTCCCCGCGCTGTTCAGCTCTAACACGTATGCATCGGAGGCGCCTCCACCATAGGTGCTCTGAAGCGGGTTCACCAAAGGAAAGGTGGGCGATTTCGTGCCGCCGGTGAGATAAATATTCCCGCTTGCATCGATAGCCGCCGTGGCGCCGGTCTGGTCGTCGTAGCCGGCGATGTAGGTGGCGAAGAGCAGCGTTCCGGACGGGCTTATTTTGGCGATAAATGCCGCTGGCCCGGTTCCGGTAAACGGTTGTCCGATTCGCGTGCCTGGAAGGGTGCTGGACGCAGTAAATCCAGAGACGTAAATATTTCCGGCCGCGTCCAGGTTGACTGTGCTTGCGTAATCGTCTCCCGCGCCGCCGAAATACGTGGAAAACACCAGCACCGGATCAATTACTAAAGGCTCCGCGGCGTCGTAACCAGTAACTGCGAATCCGATTTGCCTTCCACCCAGGGCGATATACCGGCCGCGCACCTGTCGCCGGCCTTCCGGGGTGTCCTGGTAAACGACTGGCCTCCGTTCGCGTATTTCCGCTTGCCCGACCGTCAGTACCAGATCGCCGGTTTCATCGATGCGGATGCGGTCCGCACCTGAGATTTGGAGGCGGATTTTGCCCGGGTCGGCGTGGGCTCCCAGGAGCAAATCATATTCCAGATGCTCGCCGTTTCCGTAGTAGGCAACATCGATTCCGGGGTAGATTTGTCGATACTCGACGCGGCTATAACGCGGCATCTCCTTCTGCCATTTCGCCGGATCGTTGCCGATAAAATACGTGCTCTTAGCCGTCTGCGGCTCAAGTGCCTGGCCATGTTTTCTACGATTCGCCCCAATGAACTTCAGGCTGACCGTATCCAATTGGGCCGGTCTGCCGCTAGCATCCGGCTTTGCCAAGTGCAACCAAGCTTCGCCCGGTGATAAAGAGACGCTGTAGCCCAAGCCATGGGACACGAAATCAACCCTAGGATCCGCTTGGCCGCGATTCGGCTCAAACCCTTGCGATAGAACGGAAAGCGGTTGGCTGGAACTGGGTACGTTGGCGCCGTAAATGGTAGCCGTAAAAAGACCTATACTACCTGCGACGAATTGCCGCAGTGGCATCTGGATTTCCCTCCGAGGTAATGCTGTAACTGCGATTATAGAATGCGGTGGGCAGACCTAAAGGGTCTTTTACTAGTACCGCCATCTGGGATGTTCTGGCACAAAAGAACCAGGTGGGCCAAAAGCGCGGTTTTATAGATATAAAAGCCGGCAACTCCGCGGCTATGGCGCGAAATACCCAGCGAGATCCAAAATCAAATCCGTCGGGGTATTCGCATACGCGCTGATTTCGGTGTTGGTGGTCGGCACAATCGCCATATTGCTGGTGATCGCCCCGTCAATCGCATTCAGGGTGGAGGCCCGCGGCAGAGTGGCGCCTTGCGGCCATAGCGTCAGGTACGGCAGCGGCGCCGGCGGCACTACCGTCGCGTTGAATACATACGCCTGCGCCGAGGGCGTTCCCCCGCAAACATTGCCCGTCGTGCTCACTCCCAGGATGTCGTCGTCGATCGATCCTCCAAACGGCCCCGGACCTCCCCGCGCCAAGCGCGTGTCCATCACGCGGCAGGGCGGCAAGGCATAGAACGACAGCCCTCCCGGGCCCGGGGGCGCAAAGTAGCCGTTAATATCCACGATGGCGTCGGTGGCGTCGTGCACGAAAATATCGATGCTGCCTCCTGCCCCCGCCGGAATAATCGCGGCATTGGCCACGATGGTTCCCGTAGGCGCGTTCAGAATTGACGCGCTGGGCTCGGGTTGGCCCGTCGGCCATGCCGACAACCATCCCAGCGGCGCCCCGGCTACGGGCACTACCGTGAAATTGAAGGAATACACTTGCGCCGTCGGCGGAATCGTGCAGGTGCTGGACTGAACCGGCAGCGTGCGGCTGGTCCCGCTGGTCGCGCCCGCAAAAGGCGGCGTCAAGCTGGGCGGACCATAAACCCCCGTGAACCCGTGGCCCACCCGAGTATCCATCACCCGGCACGGCGTCATCGGATAAAACACCAGCCCGCCCGGCGTGGTGTTGGGAACAAAGTAGCCGTTGATGTCCAGGATCACGTCGGTGGCATCGGTGACATACACGCTCACCGCGCCCCCGGTTCCCGCCGGAACGATCGCGGCATTGGCCTTATAACGCCCGTCGAGCGAATTCAGCGTGGAAGCGTGCGCGGGCTGCGGTTGGCCGCTCGGCCAAATCGTTAGAAAACTCAAGGTCGAGTGCGGAACTACCGTCACGTTCATCGAATAGGCCAGGGCTCCGGGAAACGTGCCGCAAGCGCCGGTGGAAATGGGGATGCTGCGGCTGGTGTTAGCCGAAAGGTAGGGCACGCCAAACGGGCCGGTGAAGGGTCGGCCGGGCCGGGTATCCATCACCCGGCACGGGGTGATCGGAATGAAGGTGAGGCCGGATGCCGGCGAGACGTTGATAGGCGAACTGGTCCCGGTGATCGAAGACGTGAATAAGTCGCTCGCAGTCATCGTTTGCGAGCTCGCCGTAGCCAGAGATGCCGTGAATGTGCCCACTCCGCTGGTCAGCGTCAGATCGGGCGGTAACTGCGCGAAGTTGTCGCTGCTGGTTATATGTACCGGATCGGAGTAGCTGGTCACAGTACGATTGCTCGAGTCCAGAGCAGAAACCGTGAACTGTACTGGCATGCCGGCCACTATCGTAGAGGTTGTGGGTATTACGGAGAAGTGGGTGGCGGCGCCCGGGCCCGCGCCGCCCACCATGGAGTAAGTCGCGTTTATCCTCCATGTGCTCGTGCCTGAATCGAGCACGAGTGGGTTGGCGCGCGATGGGGCCGAACCGTTCACCGTCCAAGATTGAAACCCGTAGGATGCCGGACCGATGATCACCGGATCCCAAAAACGGACCGAACACGTTGTGTTTGGAACCCAGCCAAGTTTTGCCGGAGTGACGTATGTTGCCGGTGTGACCAAAACGCCCGGTGCGCACCCTGTTCCGCTAATAGTGACCGGCACGCCTTCGGGGGTCGACGTCAGATTCACCAGCACGCCGGTGGCGTTGATGGTTCCACTTGTGCCCAGGATGAAGCCGGATAGCGCGTCGCCCACGGTGATGGTTTGCGGGCCGGGAACAGACAGCGTTGTCGAAAAGACTCCCATCCCACTGGTGAGGTAGCCCAGGTTCGGCATGCCGTACGGCAGCTCAAGCACCACCAGATCGGAGTAATTCGTGACGACATTATTATTTGCGTCTAGGGCTGCGACAGTGAACGAAAATGGGGTGCCTACGCTTACGCTCGCCGGCGTGCCGGTCACTGCAAAGTGAGTGACTGCCGGCATGAATGGCGTCACGATAGGAGCGGGGATGGGTATACCGGAGCCGCCGTTCGCAGGTTCACTTTGAGTGGGATCGCCTGCGAAAGTTTTCACGGTTGGATTCGTCGAATCGAAATCTAGCTGAAATAACGCGACGCCCCCGGTGGTCGGGATTGGATTGCCCAAGCGATCGAAAATCATCACAACGAATTCGTCCGGAATTCCAGAGTCCACATTCGTGGTGTAGGAGACGGTAAATCCCAGATTATTACCGGGAGTGAGTTGAAACGTGCACCAAGCTTGGCCGGACGCATCGCTCATGCTAAGCTCCAGAAATTCGCCGGAAGCGCTCCCCTGGGAGCAAAAATTGCCGGAGTTGGAGGAACCGAGGCTCGAAGCCCCGAGCCGGAAATCGCTCACTATGACAGCATTGTTTCCATCTCCTGCGATTCCGCCGTCCGCGAGTTCAAACGTGATCTGGAAGGGGCCGGCCGCGCTGCCGATCAACGGGCTGGTATCCAGCGTGACCAGGATCTGCTTCGCATGCATCTGACCAGCAATCGCCAACACGCCCGCGATCCAAATTTTTCCGCTCACTGGCTCGGACTCCCGCTGAATACCCTTATCGCTGTGCCCGCCGAAGCGGGCCTGTAAAGCCGAATAGTGGGGAAAATCGTCTGCCCAGGAGCAAGGCCATTGCTCACCAAAACCATTGGACTGTTATCGCCAAGCGGAGTTTGACACGTCGTCCCCGCGAATGTGCCCGTCAGTGGGCAGGAATATAGACCGGTAGGTCCGCAGGATCCCGCAAACCCGTCGAGCACCAAATAAACCGGGCCCGGAACCG
>JAFAQY010000013.1 GCA_019261985.1 Bryobacterales bacterium
CCAGAAGATCCTCGGGCTTATGGCAGTCTTTCAGCAGCTCGTCCAACCACTCCGGTTTGATCGTTTCTTTGCGCTCGGTTGTCTCCATACGTTGTTCTCCTTATTCTGAACCAGAACAACGCTTACACAAAATGTTTTACACCCTCCCCCATTCACTTTCAGATTGACGTTTGCATTGACGAAGGTGCCCGGAACGAGTTCCGCTACTGTGGTTGGATTTCGCACGCTCGAACTTCCGGCGGCAGCGCCAATGGCGAGCACTGGAAGATCATCCAGAGCCTGGCCCGTCACGTTGTGACTCAGTTCGCCGCTTTCAGTCTTCAACAATGCCGCTGCCTCGGTGACGGTTACGGATTCCGCTGCTGACCCGATTTCTAAGGCAACATCGATGCGCAAAGTCCCGGCCACCTCAACGGTGAGCCCTTGGCGGAGATATCTTTTTGAATCCCGGCGCATTCACGGAAAGCTCATAGGAACCCGCGGGTAACTGCGCGATTGTGTAATTGCCGGTCCTACTGGCGGCCGCATCATAGACGGCCCCTGTCTCAACGTGCTTGGCCTCAATGGCAGCCCCGGCCACTACGGCTCCCGCCGGGTCGGAAACGGTGCCCGTAATGGTGCCGCGGTCGCCCTGCCCAAACACCGGACCGGCGAGTAATACGAGGCAAAACCTAACTATAGTGAACCTCATGACCTGACCTATCCTCTCTGCGAACAACCAACTCTACGCAAAGCCTCGACTTAATCGACCGTTGGTTCTCCACTGCACCGGCGACCGAGAACCCCAATCGTAAAGTGCGCCGTTCGCTTCCGCCATAAGGGACTCAATTCGGGAGGATTGTATAAGGGAGAGTCCGGATCGTCAACGGGGGTCTGTTCCGTGTGTCAACGCAAAGTAGAAATGTCGCCTTCTCTGCAAAGTAGAAATGTCGCCTTTTCCGTGGTCGCGCGAGGAGTGCATGTTACTCTGTGCGTGCCGGTGAAGCGGAGACGGGCAATGCTGGCGAGCAACCCGATCGAGGAATAGCCGGCCGGAACTCATCTGCGGACGATGAGTGAGAACATTGTCCTCCCGCGGTGTTCTCGTACCTGGGCTCGGGGCCGACCAACGGGAGGCGGTACGGCCCCACCCCAGGGGGAAGAGGTTTAGACCTACATCGGACCAGATAGATTCCGCCTGCCTGAAAAAACGCATCTTAGTATCGCGCCTGTCCTCGAATGAATGTCCGTTCAACTGGTGGCATTAGAAATCTCGATGGCTTTCTCCAGCGAAGCCCCGCGCGTACGGAAGCTCTTCATCCAATCGCTCTTGCCCCGGCATTGCTTCCCTTCCGGGATGGCGTGGGACGCGCGATCGGCGGCGCCACCGGCACTGCCGGCTCGCACAGGCGGTAGCGCAGGTAGCGGTTTTGGAAACGAATGGCTATCGTTCCATCGCGGTGTTTCTCTACCCGTACCAGCGCGCCGCGCAAGCCCGTGGTGATCTCGGCTCGCTCGATAGTGTACAAGTGCCGTTCGAAGCGAATGGTGTAATCTTGGTTCACCCGGCGCTGTTCCACGTGGCTGAGAATTGCGGTTAAATGGTGCTGCTTCTCACGCTTCGATGGGCATCCTGTGCATTGGCCGCAACTACGCTCTTGTGCTGGTTCCACCACGGCAGGTAATGCCTTTGCAAATAAGCATTGGCTTGTGCCAGCGTTTTCACCTTGGCGTGACGCATATCTTTCACCAGGCGATCTTGCGCCGTGCCGAAGAAACGGTCTTGTCAAGTATTTTGTGTAAACGTTTTTTCCTGAAAGCGGTTTTGACCGCTGGGATCGTCGATCCATTTCCAACTGCTGAATTGGTTCATCCTCCCTCCGTCTTGCTATGTTTCCGATAGCCCTGGCCGGAACTGGGCCCTGCGAGGCCGTAGGCCGAGCGGTTAGGGCCAAGCGGAGGGCAGGGCCATCGGAAACAGCCGCCCGGCCCTGGCCCGTGTTTCCAGATCCCGAGAGAAAGGCCCACACTCATCCCGCCAGGATGCCCTGCGGCACCCGATCTTCGAATACAATCGCGAACCGGTTCAGGGCCGCCTTCCAGTCTTGCAGCGGACGCGTCCATTTTTTCGCCACCCGTTCCAGTCCCAAATACAACAGCTTCATAGCCGCTTCCTCATGCGGAAAGGAACCGCGCGTCTTGATCGCCTTGCGCAAACTCATATTCTCCAGGTAACTCCACAACAGCGGCATGTTCTCGTCTGTGGAATCGTGCCGGCGCAAAACGGGCCAGGAGTCGGCTGGTGGCATCGTCAATCATCGCGATCAAGTACAGCCGCTCCCCACGCCCTTCCAGCCAGTCGTGCTCGCTGGTGTCCCACTGCACCAGCTCCCCAAAGCGGCTTCGCCGCGGCCGCCAGGTGTGAACCTCCACCACTTTCTCTCGCTTGGCACGCCACAGCTTGCCCCGCATCATCCACTGCCGCACCGTCTCTTTGCTGGCCTCGATGCCGTGCTCGTCGCGCAGATACTCGCTCGCCAGCGTAGGCCCGAAGCCCCGGTATACCTCCGCCGACAAGATCTTGACTGCCTCTTTCTCGGTGTCTTCCGCGATCCGCCGATGCGAAGGCTTGCCCTTCAACGCGTGAACCACCGACTTGTCGCCTTCTTTCTTTAGCCGCAGCAGCAGCCGGCGCACGTGTCGTACGCTCACGCCCAATTCCTCAGCTGCCGCCTGCTTCGTGATCAACTTCTTCTTGGCTTTCTTCCGGGTGACCAATCGGTCTCGTTCTTCTGCGGTCATCAGTAAGTGGTCCTTCTTGCATCCCTCCAGGCTGGAAGCTGTCAAGAGGACATTTCTACTTTGCCCAAAGAGGACATTACTACTTTGCTGCCACAGCTCCCGAAATGAAGTCAAAGTTTCACGCGCTTAGTTAACTCCGCTTACCTTTAAAGGGGCTCTGCTTATTGGCGGCGCAGATCGTGGAACTGATCGCTAGGTTTTTTGCTGAGATTCCTCCATCTGTATGCGCTCTGCCATCCGGATCATCCCGGGTCCATCCGAGTTTTAGAGAAATGTGGTTTTCGCTTCGAACAGCGGCTTGAGCAATTCGCTGGATCCCCAACTTGAATCCTGGCAGCCCTGCAGATTGCCTGCGATATGTTCTGCTACCAGTCACCGTCGCCTAGTAAATTGATCCACGAAGCCAGGCCGCGTGTTCAGGACCTACCCTGATCGCCGGGTAGCGTGGCGAGTCAATCACTTCGTTGCTCCGCGTGATACGATCAGGCCAAATGATTTTACGGCCAGCTGAGCCTCGTGATGCGCTGGAGGTGGCGCGGGTACACATTCGGACCTGGCAAGTGGCCTACCGCGGGCTCGTTCCGGACGAGTACCTCGACAGCCTGAATATCGAAGATCGCGCGGCACGGTACGATTTCACGGACACCGACGCAAGTAAGCCCTGCACAATCCTGGCTATTGCGGACACCAGGATCGCCGGTTTCGTGACCACGTTGCCGTCGCGTTTGGCGGATTTACCACAGCATGGCGAAGTGGGCGCACTCTACGTCTCGCCGGAGTATTGGGATCGCAAGATCGGCGCTGCGCTGATCGCAGCCGGTCGCGAGTGGCTTGTTTCGCAAGGTTTTGCATCCGCATACCTGTGGCTTTTGGACGGCAATCACCGCGCTGAGCGGTTTTACCGACTTGATGGATGGTGGGCCGATGGAGCGAAGCAGACCGACACAAGCCGCGGGGTCGCCTTGAACGAACTTCGTTACCGGCGCCAGCTGGTTCAATTGGTTCGTGAAGACTCTCGCCTACACGCACCAGACCCGGCAAGACGCTCAAAGGTCGGCTGGGCTGCCGGCGATTCCGATCGTAATGCGTCGATCGTATAGCTAGGCGTAAGCGTCAGAGGACGCAACTTGCCGGTTGGCGAAGCGCGTGTAGTACAACAGTTGCCATGGCCTCGCTGCTGCGCGTCTTGCGTTCTTTGAAGAGCGTTCAGGTTCGGCTTGCCATCGCCGCGTTGGCGATTGGCATCGGGGCACCACGCCATCTAGACAGTCGTGCATGCGGTGCTCCTGGAGCCTCTACCGTGGGCCGATAGCTCGCGTTATTTCTACGATTTCACCGCGCACCGCAGCATCCGAATTCGGGCAGCGCGCTTTCGTATGCAAATGCAACCACGTTCGCCGAGCATCTCCAAAGCGCCGATGTCTTCGGCTGCTATGCTTCCAGCGCTCTCGTTACGAACAGCTTCAACGCACTCCTTAACGGTACGAAGAGCTTCAACGCACTCCTTAACGTTCAGCCCGTTCATGTCGAGGGAACTCACGTTTCGGCGAAGTTAATCGGTGGTCTCGGCGTAAGCCCAGTCGTTGGGCGCTGGTTTCGCCCCCTGAAGGATGAGGCCGGTGGCTACAACGTAGCGGTTCTATCGTATTCTCTGTGGCATCGCTTTGGGGCTGATCCCGACATCCTTGGCAAAACGCTCTCAATTGATGGTGCTCCGTACACGATTGTAGGTGTTCGCGCCTGCGTCCTTTCGGCTTCCCGTTGACGCTCCGAACAATGACGTGTGCGTTCCTTTAAAAGCGCCCGGCAAGGACGACAAAGGCTCGACGTATCTGTTCTGCATTGCGAAGCTGCGAGCGGGCGTAGCGCAATCGCGGCTGGACGAAGAACTAAAGACCATTCAAGAACGCTTCGCGCGGCATGACCCTTCTCGAAACATTGGAGAAAGTGTGCTCGTGATGCCGGCGTTGAGAGTGGTAGTGGACAGTATCCGCCGCACGCTGCTCCTGCTCCTGGGCGCAGCGGGCGCTCTGTTGCTGATTTCGTGTGGCAATGTTGCCGGCGTGCTGCTGGCTCGCTCCGTCGCTCGCGCGCGTGAGACTGCAGTGCGCGTGGCGCTGGGCGCCACCCCGCCAACTGGGGCTCCAATATTTTTCCGAAGGGCTCATGATCGCGATTCCGGGCGCGGCTCTTGGAGTTCTTGCGAGCTTTTGGGCGGTTCGCACTGTGCTCTCGCTCGGCGCCGGCGAGATCCTCGTGCCGATCAAATTCGGCTCAACGGTCCCGTGCTCCTGTTCACTCTGGCCGTTGCAATCGCGTGTGCATTGCTGTTCAGCCTGGCTCCCCTTTGGCAAGCCCGACGAGCCCAGCCACACGAAGTTCTAAGCGATGGCGCCCGCACGTCGGCGGGCCAGCGTAGCCGCGGACTGTCGTTGCGGAGTTGACGTTGGCATTTGGATTTGGTCGCTGCCGCTGCATGCTCGTCGAGCAGTTAGCAAAGCGCCAAGGAGTCCAGCCGGGCTTCGATCCCGATCATCTCCTGACCATGACCGTCCTTGTGCCTGCAGACCGACCATGGGGGAAAGATCTCTCAAACTCCACGTCGCGGTCGTCCTTCGGCGTCACAAATAGGGTGTGCGACATGGAAGTGGAGATTAAGCCGCCCGCCGGCGCTCCCAGTAGTCCTCGAAGCGGCCGTTGAGGTGAGAGCAGCGGAGCGCGATTATCGAGTTGGCCCCGTTCACGGTCCAGAACATGCCGGATTGTTTGAGGCGATGACCGATGACTGTCTTGCAGCCGGCTTCGATGACACCGGAGCCGACAAACAGGTGCTGCTTGCGGAACTTGGGATAATTCATGCGCGCCGCGTTGCTGTCGCAGTAAGCAGCTTCATTACGGATTTTCTTGGCCAAGTCGGCGTCGGGGGTTTGAATGGAATGAAGGGAGGCGACGAGTTTGGAGACCTTGCCCTTATCGAGCCAACGCTTCTGATGTAGGCCCATCCAGGCGTTACGGCGTTTGGTGTCGTTGGGATAAAGCAGGCGTGCCAAGTCCCAGAGGTGTTGGCGAGCGTGATACAAGTCCACGATTTGAATGGCTCCGGGGAAATGCTCCTGGGCGATGTTCCAAATCCATTCGGCGCCATCACCCAGGACGACTTTCTTTTGGGCCCGACTCCAGCCGCGTTTCCAGGCCTCGACGTAGAGTCGTTTGCCAAACTGCGCTGCATTCTCGATGGCGCCAGTGTAGGTGGTCGAATCGGGATCGCGAATCGCATATCCTTCCTGGTCCCAGGTGGTCTGTGTAAACACACAGCCGAGTTTGGCTTCCCTGGTATGCGCGGGCAGCCCATCGAGTTTACCCTGGCGGCCTACCGTCTCCTTCTTCACTACGGGCACGCCGGTGCCGTCCATCTGCACGTAGAGCATGGGAACGGGTTCGCCGACGATGATGGGCAAATCCAGTTGCACACAGCGATCGATTTGTTCTTGCTCATCGCGCACGATGTCGGCTCCGATGGTCTCCGCCCCGCGTTCGACGGATTTCGTGGTGACCTTCAAGCCCGCCAGCAATTTCATCTGTTGGCGACCGTGGTCGAACGATCCGTCCTGGCCGACCAGGGCTTGCATTCGTCGCACACCGGGCGAGAACTCGGTGTGCGCGATGTCGAGGCCTTGATCGGCCGGGAATTGTCCGGCGTGGCAGTGTGCACATAAATAGTACGGCCGCTGCACTTCTACCGTGCCGACCACGGTCAGCACGCTCTTAGAACGTAACTCCTGATACTGCGCCTGCTGTCCGCACGGGCACGGCATCAAGCGCTGGTCCGGTGCAGGAAAGCGAAGTAATCCGGTTAGAACGCTGGCTCCCGCCTGATGCATGGCCGAGCGCACCAGCATCTCCATGGCTTCCAGGTCCAGGTGACCCGTTTTACGTAGGCCCGTGAAGGCGGTGCGCAGCAGTTGCTCTATTTCGCGTGCGACTTCCTGGCGGATCGCTTCCGTCTTTTTTTTCCTCGGCCGATAGGTTTGGCTCTTCCACAGGCCGCAGCTCGCAGATCTGCTCATTGACCTCCAGGAGCTGGCCGCCGAGCTCACGAAAGCGATGGTATTCGGCGACCTCCCGCTGAGCTTTGGCCAAAGCGGCCGGCGAAGAGAATGTTTCCGTAACCGTCTTGCCATCTACTTTGCGTGTCAGCCGATAGTAGGGACCATGGCCAGCATCGCCGGGTTGGTGACAATGGCAGTGGGAATTCCCGCAGCGGCCGCCGGTGCCGGTGATAGAACCAGATCGCATATCGCCAAGTCGACCCAACTCCGATTGGACAGCCGCACGGCGCTCTTCCAGGCTTGCCAAAGTCTCGGACATACGTCCTCCTTTCCACCTAGCGTATCACTACGCTAGGTTTAATGTCGCAAAAAAAAGAAAATCGATCATTTAGTGACTTCCGTGTCGTGCACCCTCACAAATAGGATCCGTTGTTAGACCATACGATAACTTGTACATTGGGACACATGGCGATCAAACGGATGGACAATGTAGGAATCGTCGTCGATGACCTCGGAGGGACGATTGATTTCTTTCGCGAGCTTGGCCTCGAACTCGAAGGGCGGGCCACGATCGAAGGAGAATGGGCAGGACGTGTCACTGGATTAAGCGATCAGCGCGTCGAGATTGCCATGATGCGCACACCGGATGGCCACGGCCGGCTCGAGCTCTCCCACTTCCTCGCGCCGCCTGCCGTCGCGGATCACCGCAATGCCCCGGTGAACGCTCTCGGCTACCTCCGCGTGATGTTCGCCGTGGACGACATCGACGAGACGCTTGAAACGCTCCGCAAGCGCGGCGCGCAAGTCGTAGGCGAAGTAGTCCAATATAAAGACGCGTATCGGCTCTGCTACATCCGCGGACCTGAACGGATTCTCATCGGACTCGCCCAAGAACTCAGATGAGCACAATCTGAAGACCATGGCGAAGAGCGACCAATGTCAGCGAGCGCGTCTGACAAAGGGTCCGTTTCGGGATGAATACAGGCGGCGCTTCCTCGCGTGACGAATCCGGCGATTGTTCGAGGACGTGATTTGGGGCCTTACGGCCGAGGTTCGCGCGAGGATCGACCATGACATATCGCTGCTGCCGGGCTCCTGAAGCTCGTCCCCTGAATTGCCCAATCAACCTCTCGAACGGCGGCTGGAGGTGATCTATGGCACACCGGAAGGCCGCTGGCTTTCAACAAATCGGAGCATTACTACGCGATCAATGCCTTCGCGTGGTCATTTTTCGACCTGAGGACACTGCACACATTTGGGGCATGGCTGTCTAGCAATCGATCTGAGCAGCACTACAGTCCTCGTTTTGTGGAGGGATATACTCGTTAATTTCGAAGCTTCCAAATCGGATCATTTTACAGCGCACTTAGGGGTCGACCACAACATGAGCACATATCCGCATGGCAAACTGGATCTGCTGCCGCTCGATCACTCGGCTGAAGGTTCCGTGGCCCGCAACCTGGTGGTACTGCACGTCACGGCAGGACCAACCGCTCAAAGCGCGACCGCCACCTTTAAGGCGAGTGTGGCGCCGCATCGCGTCTCGGCTCACTTCTGCATCGATCGCGATGGAACCGTCTATCAACTCGTGGACACGGGGCGCACAGCATGGCACGCGTCGCAAGTCAATGCACGCTCGATCGCCATCGAACATGCCGCGATCCCGCAGAAACTGCCGGTTACCGACGCGCAGTACGCCGCAAGCGCGGCGCTGGTCGCTTGGTTTTGCGCCGAACTGCAGATCCCTTGCGACTCAGAACACGTGATGGGGCACGATCGGGCCTCTCCCCAGGATCGGCACGTGGGTTGCTGCGAGCCGACGCTCAGTGTCGCGAAGGTCATCGGGGCTGCCCAGGTCGGGGGTGCAGGGGCTTCGGCGATGGCGGACTGAACGCACGCTCGTCCACCTCAGAGCCTGGCTCACTGAGAGCGACCGGAGCCGCTGTGGATACACCCTGTTAAACTGAAAGTCGGTCGATCCCGCGAAGCTCCCACCTCTAAGCCGGTTCGCATCTTTTCCTCAACAACATTTGTGACTCAACTGAATGAATACATTTTCTGAACTCCCTTTGTGCAACGCGCTACAAACTAATTTGATCAAGCATGGATTTATCCAACCAACGCCGGTGCAAAGTGAAGCTATTCCCCCCGCTTTGGCCGGTCGCGATGTCGTAGCCACGGCGCAAACCGGAACCGGCAAGACACTGGCTTTCCTATTACCGGTGATTCAATCCCTGGCCGAGCCAGATGGCAAACCAGTCCCAGGCATCCGAGCCCTGATTCTTGCCCCTACCCGCGAACTCGCGCTGCAGATCCATGAGGCTGCCATCAAACTGACGGCGGGGCTGAATTTCCACTCGGCAGTTGTGGTAGGCGGTATGAACGAGACCACGCAGTTGCGTCAGATTCGCCAGGGTGCGCAGATCGCCATCGCCACGCCGGGACGCCTGTGTGACTTGTTAGATCGAAAACTAATCCAGTTGGGCAACGTAGGCCCGCTGGTTCTGGATGAAGCTGATCGCATGCTTGACATGGGCTTCCTGCCCGCTCTGAAGCGTATTCTCAAGCACATTCCGGAGAGCCGTCAAACGCTGTTTTTTTCCGCGACGATTGAAAAATCCGTGGCTCACTTAGTCAGTGCCTATGTGAAGGACGCGACCCGTGTGGCCGTCGGCGCCGCTACCAAGCCCATCGACCAAATCGATCTCCACCTCTACGAAGTGGAGCAGGATCGTAAACTCAGCCTGCTGCAGCAATTGCTGCGGTCGGAAGTAGGCTCATTCCTGGTTTTCGCCCGCACCAAGCATGGCACCGACCGGTTGGCCAAACGTCTTAAAGCCTCCGGCATCGACGCCGCGCGCATCCACGGCAATCGTACGCAGGGCCAGCGCAATCAGGCGCTTGCCGGCTTCAAGAAGGGCGACTATCGGGTCCTGGTGGCTACAGACGTTGCCGCCCGCGGTATTCACGTAGACGACATCGCTCACGTAGTGAACTACGATCTGCCGCAAGTTGCTGAGGACTTCATCCACCGCGTGGGCCGTACGGGCCGCGCCGGAGCCCGCGGAACGGCATCCACCTTCGCTACGCGAAGCGAACGGGGTGATGTTCGCAAGATCGAGGCGGCGATGAGGACGCGCCTGACGCCTCGCGAGGTAATCCTGGCGGAATTGCCTCCGGAGGACAAATCGAACCCGCCCGCTGCGGTGCAACGCCAGTCGGAGGTGAAGCTTATTCCGACGCGGCGCGAAAAGACTCGCCCAGTGGCACGCCGCAGAAGCTTCCAGCCGCGCGGCCGTAAGGCAAGTTCTCGATGACCTACAGATGATACTTGACAGGCTTAGATGTGACCGATTTCTCCCCGGTTCTGATGGTGGTTTCACATCAGGGCATGTTATCGCGCTGCTTCCCGTTCTATGACAAGCAATGCGAAGGTTCCGGGGAGCACTGGTGGCCTCCCCCGGCCTGTAGCAGCCACGGATCCAAATTTCGCCGAAGCAATAAATATCCGGTGGTTGGTTGGGTCTAGCCCCATATTCCGCGAGCCCTGCGGCGTCCGTACCGTTTCCGCAACGTGATATTGGTCCGGCGAATCTTGATGTATTACCGTCAATGTGCCGTCCGCATTTGAGGCAAAAGCGTTACGTGAAGCGGCGTCGTATCCGGCTCCATCGACCCCAGCGCCGATGGGAACAGTAGCAACGATTTTTGCCGCCTTGTAGTCCGAGACGGCCATTACCCCGCTGCGGCATCCGCTAAAGAGCCGGTAGTGGAGCGTGTCGATGGCCATGGAAACGGGTTGGTTGCAGGGAGCTGTGGGCCAGCGGCGCGAAACCGCCGCCGTTTTCGCATCAATCTCGACTATTTCAGCGGTATCCGTTAGGTTGGCGTATACTTTTCCATCGCCCGCGGAGGCCCCGTATTCCGGCTTTCCGCCCAGTTGAATGTTGGTGATTACCGTGCCTGCGCGAGGGTCGATCACCGTTGACGAGTGCGCGTCACCATTGAGCGTGAATACGCGATTTGAAGCGCCGTCATAAACGATTGCGTCGGCGTCCTCAGCCGCGGGAATTCGTCCGAGCGTCTGGAAGGTTTTCAAATCGAACATAACGACAGATTGGTCGCTGCCCGAAGTAGCAAAACCGTGGCCTGTCGCCTCGGCCACCGCAGTTCCGTGCGCGCCTTGAATGCCAGTGACTTCCCCCAGTAACTTTCCGGTATCTTCATCGATGACCATCACACGGTTCTGCCGGGCGATGAAGAGGCGGTGATTCGGCGGATCGGGAACGAGGTAGTCCCAACTGCCGTCACCGCCCACAGCGTAGGTATGACTAATGCGGTAGGAGGAGGAGGATTGCCCGGCGAGGAATGTCGCAGCGGCTACTGTGAAAACGACGACGGAATTGCGCATGGAACTGGCCCTTCGTCCGATTATAGGCGTCTGCCGAAAACAGCAGTGGCTGCGAGGAATTCCGCCTGTTGTGACGTATTTATCGCCGTCTATTTGGACCACGTCGATTTCGGCGCTCCCGCGTCAACTGACCAAAGGGCCCGAGGCATTCGGAATGCCGATTGGTGGCACGTGGCCAACTCTACCGGCTCGGCAAATGCGCAAGATCCCTTTCATCCTCGAGACAAATGTTCTCCAGAATGTCGCTATCGGCTTGTAACACCTCCGTGACCTTGATGCTGAACGGTTTGGTGTACATCTTCGGATCGTCCACGGTCAGCGCGAGGTCCATGTGGCCGAAATCGCGCCGATGAAAACGTTCCTCGATGTGCAGAGCCTCGCTGTGCGGGTGTCCTGCCGAGTCCAGCCAGCTCTTGTCGTTGAATCCCGCCGTATCGATGACCAGCGTATCGCCCTCCCAACGGCCCACTGAGTACCCCAACCACGAAGGTTGAGGGTCCTTGGGAAGTTTCCGCCCGTCCGTGTAGACCTGGCGATGCGTGCCGTCGATTTCATAGAGAAACACCATCAGTCCGGGAGTCTGAACAATCTTAAATGGCGCATACGAATGGATGTCCGCCCGCGCAACGCTGTGCGGCAAGCAGTGGGCCGACGGATTCTGGGCTGGGAAGCGCGTGCGCAGGATTTCCGCCGCTTCTGGTCGAATGGGCGACTCCTCCGGCTTGAAATCCGCGAGGATGTTCAGAACATATTTAGAGAACGTCCCCGGATCGTCGCCCGGCACCACCGCGTAATTGAGCGACGCATTGAACCCGTTTTCTCCAGGCGCCGAGTACTCCGTCAGCCATACTCCCGAAAGGTCCGGCCTGCCATTCGCAGCGCGCGGAGCCTTCGCCGAGAGGTTCGGCTTGCCACCCCTCGTCCGCGGAGTCCCTGCCGCCGGATAGTTCAACCACTGCGCGTGCGCGCTGATCAGCGTTCCCGCGAACATCAGGCCGATTTTCGTTGTCTGGCGGCTCATTCACCCTCGATTCCTCTCGATCATTGCACAATAGACGGCGCGATCTTGACGTAGCTAGTCAGCCTCGGCGGTGAATGTATAATGCGAGGACCCATCCCGCTGGCCAGAACTCTATTGGCATTGGGTGCCCCCTCCCAGGAAGGCCTCGGAGCACCGGAACGCTGAATTAGGAGGGAATGTATCATGCACTGTGCGTAGCGCCTTTCCAGGTTGCCCTTTTTCATTCACTTCTCCGAACACCGAACTTCTTATCTGCATCAAGCCGATAAATCTGATCCAATATTTTGCGGCAGCACCTCTTGCGCTGGAATTTACGAAAAGTCCCGCAGCAGTGGTTTCATAGCATCATTCACTCCGTTCAATACCATCGATTCGAGACCTAGGGGCTTCTGGGGTCTTCGATCAGTGCTGTGAGCTCAGCGAACTAAGGAGTGCCAGGCCCGTCGCTACCCACAATATTGAGCGAAATCCGGCTAAAAATGCCTCCTTAATTGCACGCTGCCCACGTGCGTCATCCGCCTCTGCGGCTGCCAGAAGGGATCGCTGCGACTCGATGTGCGATCGTATTGCGGGAGAGACATCGAAACTGCTCAAACGCTGCTCGAGAGTACTCTGGAAAACTCCACTCAACAACACACCTAAGACGGCAATCGCCAACACGCTGGCGATCCGCGAAACGGCGTTGTTAATGCCCGACGCCGTGCCTGCATAGCTTCTGTCTACAGCATTCATGACTGTCGTGGTGAGAGGCGCAACGCAGATTGCCATCCCAAGCCCAAGCACTAGCACTGCCGGGAAGAACGTCGTCCAGTAGTGACCGCCAATACCCGGCCTGGCGAACAGCGCAAAGCCCCCGGCTGCCACCAGAGATCCGACAGCGAGAGGCAATTTGGCGCCATATCGATCCACGAGTCCTCCGGACCAGCGCGAGAGCGCGAACATCAAAAGGATGAACGGTAACAACGCAGCTCCTGCCTCGGTAGGCGAGTAGCCTTGCACCTGTATCAAATTAAGGGGAAAGAAAAAGAGCATCCCACTCACCGCAGAGTAGAGAAAAAGCGTCAGCAGATTGGCTCCGGTGAAATTTCGCGAACGGAACAGGTTGAGCGGAACCATCGGCGACGTTGAATGGGCTTCCCAATACAACAATCCGATACCTGTGACAATGCCAACCAGGATCGAAATCGGCTTCGATTCGATCAGGCCAAAGACGATCCCGCCCAAGGCAACTGTTGCAAGCAACCCACCCCACCAGTCGAAACGCCGTCCCTGTTGGCCCGCTGAGCTTTCCGGAATCTTCCATAAAGTTAGGACTAGAACGGTGACTCCAACTGGCACGTTGATGAAGAATACCCATCTCCAGGAGCCGTGTTGGACGAACCATCCGCCGAGCACCGGTCCGATAGCCGCGGTGATAGCGGTAAACCCGGACCATGTCCCAATTGCCCGACCACGCCGTTGCTCCGGAAAATTCGCACTTATCAGAGCCAAACTACCGGGAACAAGAAACGCGGCGCCAACTCCTTGAACGCTTCTTGCGACAATCAGCTCCCGAATCCCGTGGGCGAGTCCACACCATGCCGACGCTAACGAAAACACCACCACTCCGATCGCGAAGATCTTGCGGCGGCCGTACCGGTCTCCGAGTGACCCGCCAATGAGAAGCAGTGCCGCAAGCGGAAGCGCATACGATTCGACAACCCATTGAACGTCCGCCAAACCTGCATAAAGGGCCGACTGCAGCGCTGGGAGCGCCACGTTCACGACCGTGCCGACAATGAACGCCATGCTCGAACCGAGGATGGTGGCTGCCAGAATCCAGGATCCATTCTCAGTAGCGATTCTCGCGCACGGTGCCGTGAGCATCGTGGCTTCTTCGCACGGAGGTTTGGCGAAATTACCCATGCTACATTTTCCGCGGGCGCAACTAAAGCAATAACACTGTTATGGAGTGTTCGCAGTAGCTATTCCGCCGAAGCTACTATCGCGGAGTGCGCGATCCAAGCCAAGTACGCAGATGTGCTCGGATTCCATGGAATCCGTAATGATCGAAGAAGGGGAGGCGGCAGAGGTCGGGGCGGTGGTCCTCAGGGTGTACCCGCCAGCGCGGCCGGGATTCGTGCCATGCTGGAAAACGCAGCCGCCCGGAAGTGAATTCGGCTATAACGAAGGACGACACCATGAAGAAGCCCTCTTGGTCCAACGCCATTCTGCTTGCCGTTATCATTCTGGCGGTTGCGCACGGGCAGGCACAGCGCGCCCCCGCAATTCCCCCCGCAGTTCCTCAAATGCGCGGCGACGGTCCTCCACCCCAGGCCAAGCCTTTTTCGATCACGAGGAGCGATCCTGCGCTCGACAACATCATCTCGCCGGGAGCGAAGCTGGTGGAACTTGGGCGCGGCTTTGGTCTCACCGAAGCCGGGTTGTGGATCGCCGAAGGGCCCAGTGGCTACTGGATTTTTGCAGGCCTACTTGACAATGTCCTCTACAAGGTCACGCCACAGAAGCAGGTCTCCGTCTTCATGGAGAGGGCTGGTTATACCGGCAACGATCCTGAGCATGTCGGCACGCAGACTCGTTCCGGTCGCAGTCATGTGCTTCTGATCGGTCCGTCGTGCACGGGCATGGATCACCAGGGCCGCGTGATCTGGTGCGCCGACAACGATCGGCAAGTGATGCGCCTGGAGAAGGACGGCACGCATACGGTGTTGTCTGGCGGAATGGACGGCCGCAGGTTCAGCGGCCCGAACGACATCGCGATCGCGGCGGACGATGCGGTCTATGTTACGGACAATGATTTCGGCCTGCGCGACGGCGGCAGGAATCCCGACAAGCAGCTGCAGAATGGCATCTACCGGATTACGGAAGGCAAGACGACGCTCGTGCTGAGTGGCGCAGATCTCGGTGGTACTCCGAACGGTATTGCGCTGTCGCCTGACGGTAAGTGGATGTACCTGTCCACTGCAAATCGTCAGATGCGGCGATATGCCGTCAAATCCGATGGCACGCTAGGCCCATTTACTGTCTTTACCGAGGGCGTCGGCATCGGTGACGGCGAGAAGACCGACATGGCAGGCAATGTGTTCTCGACCGGCGGGGCTGGCCCCGGCATCATCCGCATCACATCGCCTGAGGGCAGGCTGCTCGGCACCATCAATCTGCCCATCTACGGCGGCGAGCCTAAGAGGCAGATCTGTGCAACGAACGTGGCATTCGGCGGTCCGGATGGCAGGACCCTGTTCATGGCGGGATGCGATTCCGTCTATACGATCCAGTTGAAGGCGCCTGGGATCGTGCCGGCGTACAACGTGAACAAGTAGGAGCATATATATGTCAACACGCGTATTGCAGGCCGCCAGGTCTGCCGTTCTCGCCATGGCGCTCGCAGCACTCGTCGGCACCACAAGCGGACAAGAGAAACCTGGCGTGAAGGCGCTGACGCTGACGCCGATGGACTACATCGAAATCCGGCAGCTCGTCAACCGGTACGCGTTCGCTCTCGACACCGGCAGCAACAACGGTTACGACTACGGCGATTTGTTTGCCGCAGACGGCGAGTTCATGCGGCCGTACGCGAAAGGGCGGGAGCAGCTTGCGGCGCTCGCGCGCGGTCCGCGCCTCGGTCCGGACAACACCGTGCAGTACGTCATGAATCATGTCATCGAGCCGACGCCGGATGGCGCGATCGGCAAGGCCTACGTCATCGAGTTCAATTGGGACATTGTGCCGGCTCAGGCTACCGGCGGTACTGGCGGCGGAGCAGGCACTGGGCCGGCGAACGGGTGGGACCTCGTGGGCCGGAAAGCCGGCGAACTCGCACGCACGGGTGGACATTATGAAGACGTCTATGTCAAGACGCCGGTAGGCTGGCGATTCAAGAAGCGTGATTTCATTCCTTCGACGAGTGGTGCCGAGCCCGCGCCGTTGGCGCCGCCGAGCATTCCAGCTAACGCCACGCCGATCGACACGCGCGCGCCCCTGGCGCCGGCTGCGAACTTCGTCGCGCCGACGCAGCAATCGTCGCTCTCGGCAACGGACTACCTCGAGATCGCGCAGTTGGTCGCCAGCTATGGCCACGCGCTCGACTCGGGCTATGGCAAGGGCGAGAACGGCGAGGCATACGCAGGACTGTACACCGCAGACGCCTCGTTCGCAGGTGCCACGGGGCACGACCAGCTAGTCCGGCTCGGGCAGATTCAGCCCCGCGGTCCGGACTTTGTGCGTCATTACCTGACGAATCACGTGATCGAGCCTATGCCCGGCGGCGCGAAAGGCAAGGAATATCTCGCCGTCATCGATAACGGCGTGAACGGCAAAGCGAGCTCGTTGTTTCTCGGCGGCCACTACGAAGACACGTACGTGAAGACGCCGCAGGGCTGGCGCATCAAGACGCGCCGGCTCTTTCCGCCGCGGTCGGGACCGCAGGATCAGACTGCGGCGACGCAGCCCGCAACATCAGCCGCACAGGTTGCTGGAACGGCCGCCGTCGCTGCACGTCCAGCAGGTGACCACCTGACAGCAGGTGACCACCTGGCGAGTTCGCTTTCGGCGGGCGATACCATCGAGATCCAGCAACTCATCGCACGGTCCGCGTACGCGCTTGACAGCGCTGCCGATCGAGGTGCCGCCTACGCGCAGCTCTTTACGGCGGACGGAGCATTCATCACGAAAACAGCCCTGCCGGCCGAAATCAAGGGACGCGCGCAGCTCGCGGCGTTTGCAGTAGGCGATCTCACCCACCGTGGTCCCGCGTTTGTTCGCGAGTATTTGACCAACTACATCATCCAGCCGTCGCGCGGGGCTGCGACCGGCCGCGTCTATGTTGTCTGGATCGAGGTGGGCGAAAACGGCAATGCGGGTGCCATCCAGGGCGGCGGCCATTACGAAGACGAGTACGTCAAGACGCGGGATGGCTGGCGAATTGCCAAGCGCACGTTCGTACCGTCAAGACTTGGGCCGCGCGACATCTATGACGTCGATCGCACGCGGTCCGGGGGAGCGCCGGCTCCGCGAGCGCAGGAATCCAACAGTGTGATGACGCGACCGCTTGAGCTGACCGCGCTCGATTACCTTCAGATTCAGCAACTCGTTGCCAAGTACGCGCAGTATATCGATACCTGCTCGAGCAACGGCTACGATTACGCGGATCTGTTTGCTGAAGACGGTTTCTTTGCGCCGTTCCAGAACGGGAAGCTCGGCCCCAAAGCTCAAGGACGCGAGGCGCTCGCTCGCGTGTCAGGGGGCGGACCCGACGGCTGCACCAGTGCGGGCTGGATTCGCCAGGGCGTGCATCATATCTACGTCAACCACATCATCGAGCCGGCGCCTGAGGGCGCAAAGGGGCAAGTCAACATGCTGATGATTGGATTAGGCGGAGACAAGAACAAGATCGAGCACGACGGGTACTACGAGGATACGTACGTGAAGACCCTGGCCGGATGGAAATTTAAGTCGCGCATCCACCACGCGACGTACGATCCGGCTCAGAAGTAGTTCAGAACTTGTGCTTCGCCAAAAACACGTCGATGCTTTAGCAGGTGCGTAGCATCGCCTTGGGTTCGAAACCCTCGGATTTACGCGTCTGCACTCGCATCGGTTTACTGGTCTAGCCCCAGCCGATCGTTTACCGCTTTCTTGAGATTCTGCCGTGATCCCAGGTAGCGCTCGGTAGTTTGGATCGATGCGTGGCCCATCCGCTCCGTCAACTCGATTCCGCTAATGGTGATGGCCGCGTGGTCGACGCGTTTGCGCGGATCACACACTGATCGCAGGTCCTCACTGAAAACGTGCAAACCCGATGATCGAAGGATTAGGAACACCAGTAAAGCACCAGCCTACAATCGCTCCATTATTGTTGATGCTGGTAGGAAATGCGCTCCCGCCGCAAAAGAAACCAAGTACCGGTGTCGGCAGCGGAACGAACGAGGTAATCGATCCGTCGGGCGCGCGCACAAAGTTCTGCCCACTGGTCCCGGAAGAGTCGACGTAGGAGCCGGTAACGGCGCCGGCCGCGTTGATGCTAGTCGGGAATGTGGAAAAACCAGCTTGGAATGACGTGATCGTTCCATCGGCTGCGCGCACAAAGCCAATTTTCTGTCCGCTTGCTACGGTGTAATACCCCGTGATCACACCAGCATTGTTGATGCCCTGAACCGTTGTTCCCGTGCTCTCCGGCGGATCGAATGTTACAAACGTTCCATTGGGCTGGCGCACGAAGCCGTGTGTAATGTCCTTCACTTCATCGTAACCAGCGATGGCCCCGCTCGCATTGACGCTTACAGCCGTCGTCGCAGTGCTCCCCGGCGGGTCGAACGAAGTCAGCGTTCCATCGGCGCTGCGAACAAATCCGTGCTTCACATTCGATGCGTCAAAGTAATAGCCGGTGATCGCGCCTCCGCCATTGATGCTTACCGCCGTGGTTGAGGTGCTCCCCGGCGGGTCGAAGAAAACGAAATTCCCCTCGGGACTGCGAACGAATCCGTGGTTGGTAAACGGGAACGTCCCCCCCACGTAATACCCCGTAATCGCTCCGGCTGCGTTGATGCTGAAAGCGAAGGTCCCAGATACAGGAACGCCTGGCGGGTCGAACGGCGTGATGGTTCCGTCGGTGGCGCGCACAAATCCGTGCGGCGTCAGGCCTGATCCAAATGTGTAATACCCTGCGATCACGCCCTGTTCGTTGATGCTGTAAGGGAACGTCTGGTGCGCGGGACTTCCGGGAACATGTGGGACCACAATGATAGAAATGTAGTTCTGGCCAAATCCTCCCGCCTCAAACACTAAAGCGCCTAGCCAGAGACCTGCCCATAAAACTCTCCTTGTGGCATTGAACATCGGAACCCCTCCTTTGCTTTCGGTGTTCACAATCTTCACGTGTAGCGGCGGCGGATCCCGCTGCGATCTCTTTAACTCGCGCGTTAGTTTGCCGCAGTCCCTCTCCTGGCCCATCCCGATATGCCCTCTGAAACCTCACGACCTGTGAGAAACCGCTTCGCGCCGCACCGCTTTTCCGCGAGTTTCTCCAAAGCACCGCCAGGAGAGCAACGGCGATAAGCTGCTTTGCTTGCCGGTTTGCTGAACAAATCCGTCACTCCGCCTTCTCAATGGTTGTTTGCGACCGTGCACGGGCGGTTAGTTAGATCAAGCGATACCGATGCGCTGAACCCGCTACTACTCATGTTGTTTTGCACCGAGCACGATCCCCCGCCGGGGTTGGGGTTCGGGCCGACCGTAATGCCGGTCACACCGTTTACCGCTGTTACAGTGTTGCCGTTTATCGTCCAGCCGGCATCGGCTGACGGAATCGCGTATATGCCAAAGCCGCCTTGAACGTAGATCCGGTTGTTATCGATCTGAGTGTCGGCCGGGTAGTATTGGAGGAGAATGCCAAACAGGCTGCTGCTTCCCGAAGGCACCTCAATTACGTTCGCATCCCACCTCAATCCCTGAAGCGCTTGCAGCGCTACGCACGGGTTCCCGCTTGCGTTACAAATAACGGTGTTCCCCGAATAAGTGATATTTCCGTGCGCGGGATACGCGGACGGTAGCGCTACGATATCGCAGATTAATCCGCCCCCGGGTGTGCTCCAGCTTCCAGAGGTATGGAAGGTGTTGTTGCTGATCGTGGCGTTCTGAGCGCCCAAATTGAAGCCACAAACCTGATCGCTTACTGGATTTGTAAATACCTGGTTCGAAGTGAACGTGATGCTGTACGCGAATTCACTTAGACCCCAACTACCAAAGCCAGCCGGGCCAGCCACCCCGAGTACGTTATCCGTCCACAACCCAAAACCGCTATTGCGCTGTGTCATCTCCGCAGCCCACCAATTGCCGTTTATCCCGGTGCTGATGAATTGATTGCTGGCGAACGTGTAGTGCACCAGGCTGTTCCACTGCGGCACAGAAATGTACTGATGATTCGAATCATAGAGGTCGGTATCGCTGATGAATTCATCGTTTTGCAAGGTAACTTGGAAGGATTCGGTCATCAAAATAGGGCACGCCCCCTCTACGATGATGCCTTTAACGCCGATGTCATGACCGATGTGTGCGATCCCTTGTGATGCGCCTGTCGAGAGATTGCCGAGATAAGGGTTTGGCCAGGACCGCGCCAGATTATCCGCAAGCGTAATCGTTCCTCCACTCACATTGATCACGATGCTTTGAAAGCCATTTAAAACGTCGTCTTGCGCCTGGGGCTGATGTTCATAAATCGTTATGTAGTCTCCGATGTGGAAGAGAGGACCTTGAAAGGAGTTCCCGAGCGAGACGACCTTCGAGCCAGCCGTGGTCGGGTTCAATGGGTAATAGCCTGTGCATGGTCCGGGAGCGCTGGGGCAGCCCATTTTCGACCAGGTGACGGCGAAAGTTCCAACGTTGATGACCGTCACGGTACATAGATCGGTGCATGTGGGCCGCCCCAATGAGGTTTGTAGGATTTTGGTCGATGCGGCGAATCCCTGTAGAGTTACCCCATTAGGGATTTGTAGATTGCCCGTGACTCCGCCAACGTCCGCATAGGAGTTCATGTAACAGTTCGCGCCCGGCATCGTCACGATAGGGATGCCGTTGTTACTCGCATAGTTGAGAGTGGTTTGGATGGCGGGCCTATCGTCGTGAGAACTGCTTGTGCATACCGCGGTGTCGCCGCCGTTGTGTGTGGGATCGGTGACGGCAATGTCCTGTCCTGGGGAAGCCGGACCAGCGTCATCGGCGGATCCCCCTGCACCTCCGAGTGGTGTCGCCTTGGCGGCTACCCCGGACCATGACGTATGCGCGGCCAGATTGATTGCCCCGAATAAAGGGGCGCCGGCGCACAGCGTCAGCGTCGCAACAATACGCGAAAGCAGTTTCATACGCTTGTCCCTCCCATTTCCACAACACGGCCTCTCGAAGAACCACGGCCTACTTGTCCGTGCTTCCGCGCGCTAGCGGCGATATTTTGATCGAACCGATCTCGGAGGTTTCCCGCTGGGTCTCGGGAATTTCTATTCCACGGTCTTCCGCAAGGCGCTTTTCGGACTGCTCAAAATACTGAACGGGCCTTTGGAATGGGCTGGAACGCGAGACGGCCCTTCGGCGAACTTGCGCCTTTGATGTTGCTCATGACAGTCTCCAGTGAATATTCCGTAGCGCTATCGCCTCCGTGCATTAAGTACCGCCCTTTTCGGCTACGGAAAAGTCAGTATCATCCCATCGGCAATTGATGTCAAGCCCTAATTTACAAGTAACGATGCCATTAACGCTACATGCGTGTACCGCAATGTAATACCGCCCCGGCCATCGCACGCGCGACGCTCTAAGTCCGTCTAATTAGTAGCGCCGCACTCAGCGCACTCGCGGCCGCGAGCGCTGTCGCCACCCACACTACGCCGCGATAGCCGTCGACAAAAGCCTTATTAATCGCCGCTCGTGCGCGCGGGTCGTCCGTTTCGGTTGCGGCCAGTCTGGAGCGCTGCGCGTCGACTTGCGCCCGCTCCGCGTTTCCCACGGCCAGATTCTCCAGCCGCCGGTCCAGCGAACTCTGGAACAGACTGTTCATCAACACTCCCAGGACTGCGATCGCCAACAAACCCGCGGTGCGGGACACCGCGTTATTGATCCCCGAGGCCGTTCCCGCGTGGCTTTGGTCCACGGAATTCATAACAGTCGTCGTCAACGGCGCCACGCTGATCGCCAACCCGAGTCCCAGGACGAGCACTGCGGGAAAGATGGTAGTCCAGTACGAACCGCCAATGCCGGGAATCGCGAACAGCCCGAATCCGACGATGGTTATCAGACAACCGATCACCAGCGGGCGCCGAGGCCCGTATCGATCGACGAGCCCGCCAGACCAGCGCGACAGCGCAAATAACAATACGCTCAAAGGCAGCAGCGCGGCCCCCGCTCCCGCTGGCGAGTATCCTTGGACATGTATCAGATTCAGAGGGAGAAAGAAGAGCACCCCGCTTAGGGCCGAGTACAGAAACAGAGTCAGCACATTGGCTCCGGTGAAGTTCCTCGACCGAAACAGATGCAGCGGAATCATCGGCGATGGCGCCCGTCGCTCCCACCAAAGAAGTGCGACAACGCCGATGGCGCCAACCGCGGCCGAGGTCCAGGACGACTGGATTAGACCAAACACGACGCCGCCAAAACCAAGCACCGCCAGTACGGCGCCCGGAACGGCGGCGCGTTGCCGCGGCACGCCCGCTCTGCTCTCGGGGACTCTCCAAGCCGCCAATACCAGAACGGCAACTCCTACTGGGATATTGATGAAGAAAGCCCACCTCCATGAACCTTGCTCCACCAGCCAGCCGCCGAGCACTGGACCGATCGCTGTAGTGATGGCCGTCGCGCCAGACCACGTCCCGATAGCTCGGCCGCGCTGATTCTCGGGAAAATTTACGCTAATCAGCGGAAGACTACCCGGAACCAGCAGAGCGCCGCCAACTCCCTGCAGGCTCCACGCAATGATGAGCTGCTCGATATTGAGTGATAATCCGCACCACGCGGACGCCAGCGTGAACAGCAGAACGCCGGCGGCGAAAATTGCACGGCGACCGTATACGTCTCCCAGAGAGCCGCCGATCAGCAGGAGAGCCGCGAGAAAAAGGGTGTAGGATTCAACCACCCACTGGACGCCGTAAATCGTCGCACGCAGGTCGGACTGCAGCGCGGGCAGCGCCACGTTCACAACCGTGCCGTCGATAAACGCCATGCTCGAACCGAGAATGGCCGTGACCAGAATAAAGCGGCGGTTTGTGGTCGCCGGCGCCTCGCAGGGACGGGCCCGAATCGCGGCTTCCTCACAGGGCGGTCTCGCAATAGCGCCCATTGATCCAGGTTATGCCACCGGTCACGAGCCGCAACTCAGGGGGTGGACCCGACGGCTGCACCGGTGTGGGCTGGATTCGCGAGGGCGTGCATCATATCTACGTCAACCACATCATCGCGCCGGCGCCTGAGGGCGCAAAGGGGCAAGTCAACATGCTGATGATTGGATTAGGCGGAGACAAGAACAAGATCGAGCACGACGGGTACTACGAGGATACGTACATGAAGACGCTGGCCGGATGGAAATTTAAGTCGCGCATCCACCACGCGACGTATGATCCGGCTCAGAAGTAGTGCAGAAGTTGCGCTTCTCCAAAAACACGTCGATGCTTTCGCAGGTGCGTAGCATCGCCTTTGGGGTTCAAGCCCTCGGATTTACGCGTCTGCACTCGCATCAGTTTACTGGTGATCTCCGCAAAGAACATGAAATGTCTTTATGCGGCCTTTTCCAGGCGATACTCGTGGTGCAAGCCGCCGAGTACGGTGGTTTTCGCAACGCGGTAGCCGGCCGGGCAACTTGTGTCGCAACTCGGCCACCCGTTGAGAAGAATCTTCTCGTACTCCCGCCACGTTACTCCATCCACCCCCGCCGCTGCATTCCTCTGGAGTCTATGGAAGCTATCCAAAAGTAGCTGCGGCGTATATGATGCATGAGCGCCGGTGAACCGCAGCCGCCGACTCCGGCGCACTGCCTGACGTACGCGTTCCAAGCCCGTCGACGCACAACTAATCCGGCTCTGTGTCCGGAGTGCGGGAGCCTGTTCCGCGTTTCCCTTGGCTGCGCTCCTTCCCTCCACCATCTCCGCAGGCTGATCGCCCTTGTTCGACGGCTTCCCAGGTAATATGAACGCATCCGACTTCTCCACCGCTGGTGGATTAGGCGCTTGGCACTTGGCCTTCCCTGATCCGCCCGGCGTCGTCTGACCGGGCACGGCGGAGATTTCCCAACTTCTGTGCAGGAAACTTCCCGGCGTGTGCAGGGTCTCCGACCGCGCGGGACTGCTCCAGGACTCGCTTTTATCGCCTTGATTCATGTTGCCTTCCGCATCGCTTAACGGCGTCGGCATCCCGAATTTCGGATTTCGCGGCTGGCCGACCCGCCGGTTTCCCCTGCCAACGCTTCAGCGACGCCCTCGCGGGCGTTCCCGCATGACTCGGGGCCGCAATGATTTGCGACATCTTTTCCGTATTGAACTTTCATCAACTATTTCCTGCCAGCTTTGGCTGGCGCACTCAGGTCTGAGGAACCCATCTTGTCCCCGGCCACAGCTACCCAGTCCGAGTGCACATTGCCCCGAGGAAGGATTCGTCCACTTTCACTTCGCAGTCAACCCGTTCTCCCTGAGCCGTCAGTGGGAAAGCACAATGTGCGGAGTCAGAGAGATCATCAGCTCTTCGGAAGGTGTGCCAAATAGACAAAGTTCGGGGATGCCACTTTTAGTGCTTGGATCCACGCGAGTTCCGTCCAGGACATTGATTTGCCCGTCACGTAGGCGAGTGTTCAGCGTCCTTCGGCGTCGCGCGATCACCGGTTGGGACCGCCCCTCCGGTGAGACGTATTGCATTACGCGTTGGAACACGAGTTGAACATGCAGCAACAATTCGTCCTTGTCTTGCACTTGCGGCGTCATTTCTATGGACATAGCCGTTCTGACAGCAGCGGACTCTCTGCCGACCGGATTGGCCGAGATCTAGCTGCCCCTTATCGCCGTCGGATATGTGCAACTGCGACCGGATTAACCTGGGCTCTTGCATCAGTCGTCAGCGCGCTAAATAGCCCCGCGCGGTCAGCCGTGGATTCGCTTAGGCTTTGCTTGTATCCTGTGCCGACCTGTACAAGATTCGACCACTGAAAGAATCGCTGCGACTTTGGGTCGAGCCTGGACGCCGCCGACATGCAGCCAGTTCTTGCGGCCGAGCGCGATCGGCCGCATCGAGTTCTCCGCCAGATTGTGGGACAGATCCACCTCGGCGTAATCGAAACAGCGCCGCAGCTTGGCCCACAAATTCAAGATGTAGGCCGCGGCCTCACCCATCGCCCTTTTCGGCAGCAGTTTCGCTCGCAGTTTCCTGCACTCGGATTGAGTCTCGTCCACCCAGATCTGCGCGTGCTCGCGACGCAAAGCCGCGCGATCCTCGGCGTGCAACTGCTGCTGGCGTGCATGCGATCAACCAGGAACAGTGCATCCATGCGCGTGACCATCGCGATGGCGGCCCCGTCCTGCGGATTCACTTTCACGGCATCAACAAACTTCCGCCGCGCATGCGCCCAGCAGCCGACGTGCACCAGTTTCGGGCCGCCGACATCGTCGTAGGCCGTGTATCCATCGGTTTGTGACATCCCTTCCCACGTGCCCAAGAACCTCTTTGGTCCATCCCGTCCCCGGCCGAGGCAAAAGTCGAAACCGTCTCGCCGCCAAGACGCCCGTACTGCTATAAATACGCCTGATGATTTTCCCCGCGGTGATCGTGCATCTGTACCGGAACGGGCGTCTCATCGGCCTGTATATAGGATGCGGTGAGCAGACCACGGCGCATCGCTCCCACTACCGGTTCCAGCAACTCGCCCACCCGCATCACCCAGCCGTCCAGCGCCACGCGTGATATTTCCACGCCAGCTTCGCGTTTGGATCATGGCTTCCTGGCAGTAGAGCGGAGGTGGTCGCCATACTTGGCCATCACCGTTTCGATGATCACGCGGTCGCTGGCCAGTCCTTGCCCCACGATGCGAGGCGCAAGTGGCGGCATCTGGAATCGCGGAACATTTTCCGCACGAACGTTTTTCACGTTTGGTGATTCGCACGAACCACTTGGCCGGTTCACGGTCCAGCACTTCGCTCGTGTCGTAGCCGATCACCCGCGTTTCACCGCCGCAATGCGTGCAGTTGCTTTTATTCCCGAATGCGAAAAGCCAGCGCTCGGGAATATTTCGCGAGCGCGCGAGGTCCATACATGTGCATGAAACGCAAAACAACGTTTTTCACTTCACTATCACTGTTCGGCTTCTCGATGACCATCGCTATACTTACGGGGCAGCAGGCGCCGTCCGAAGCCCCGGCCGGCTTCGATACCCCAACGCTTCAGACCGCGAACGCTGGGTCGCAAAGCATAAGTAACGGCATCTCCGAACCGGCGGGAGATTCGTTTGCGCGCGACCAGCAGGTCTTTGAGGCGCGGGAGGATTCCAGACTCGGGCTCGGCCCGGTATTTAACGCCACCTCCTGTTCGGAGTGCCATCAGAATCCGGTGACTGGAGGCGCCAGCCAGATTACGGAGATTCGCGTCGGCCACACAGACGACAATGGAAATTTCGTAAATCCGGCGGTCCCCATCAATGGAGGAACAATCTCGGGCCGATCAGTGATCAATGATCGAGCGATCTGCCCGGATGTACAGGAGCACGTACCCGAGTCCGAGAATATCCGCACGCTTCGCGCCGTGCTAAACACATTAGGCGACGGATTTATAGAAGCCATTGACGACAACACACTCATCGGCATCGCAAACAATCAACCGAATCTAAGTGGGGGCGAGATTAATGGCGAGGCCATTCAAGTGCCGATCCTGGAGGCACCCGGGCAAACCCGCATTGGCCGTTTCGGCTGGAAAGACCAGCACGGAAGCCTCCTCTCATTTACCGCCGATGCGTACCTTAATGAAATGGGTGTCACAAGCCGGCTGAAGCCTTCCGACACGACCACGATTTGCAAGATCACGGCAGATCCGGAAGACGCCCCGGATGAACTGGGCATGGCCAACATCGATCATTTTGCGCAATTCATCCGTGGGACCAAGGTGCCGCCGCGTGATACGGCGCTTGCGGCAAGGCCCGAAGCGCAGGCAGGTCAGACGATCTTTGAAAACATTGGTTGCAACATATGTCATGTCGAATCGATCACGACCGCTCCGGCTGGAACGATGCTTGATGGCGGTACATTCTTGGTGCCCGACGCGCTTGGAAACAAGGTCATACATCCCTTCAGTGATTTTCTGCTCCATGACATTGGCACTGGTGATGGTATCGTGCAGGCAGCTCCGCAAGACACGGCTGCCAAGCTTCGAACGACTCCGCTGTGGGGACTTCGAATGAAGGCCCGCTTCATGCACGACCTGACGTCACTGACCTTAGAAAGAGCGATCGCCCGCCATGCCGGTGAAGCGCGGCATGTGGCGAAACAATTCCGGGGGCTTACTGCTTCCGACAAATCGGCCTTGATCGCCTTTCTAAAATCTCTCTGAAACCTTGCCCCTGAGCTTTCCCAAGGGTTTCACTGGTCCATGGACGTTTTGGTTCATAGCTCCCGAATTCGGGATTGGCGCCGCACAGGGTCACGGTCAGGTAATATCGAACTCAGGCTTGAAAGGATAAGGCTATGAAACCGAGGCTGCTATCACCGTGGGTACCGGCTGCAATGTGCGTTGTTTCCGTAGGCGCATGGGGACAGGAACGGGGCTATCCCATCACAGTAGTTCCGCCGGGAAAGGGGCCGTACCAGTTTGCGCCTGGGTACCAGACTCCATGGGACAAGATCGAGATGCTGGTGACGGAAAAGCTGTCCCCCAATCTGTATTCTCTGCACGGTTCGGCGGGTCTCGATCCGACACATCCCGACGCCGCTGGCGGTAGGGTCGCAGTACTCTTCGGCGCCGATGGCGTGCTGATGGTTGATACGCAGGACCCACAACTCGCATCCAAGACGCTGGATAGAATCCGAACATTCACTACCGCTCCGATTAAAGTTGTGGTCAACTCGCATATTCACCCCGACCATACCGGCGGAAACGCCTTCTTTGCTAAACAAGGGGCACTTATCTTCGCGCAGGAGAACCTGCGGGACGAGATGCTCAATCTGCCGGGAAACGCCGGTCGCGCGCCGGATCCCGCCGGGGTACCAACAATGACGTATCGGTATGGCTCGCCTGGCAGCCCCGCAGTCACCATACATATGGATGGAGAAACGGTGGACTTCATCCCGATGATGCCGTCCCATACTGCGGGTGACACAATCGTACGCTTCAACACAGCCAATGTGATCTATATCGAAGACTTTTATCGGAATTTCGGCTATCCGTTCGCGGACCAAGCCAACGGTGGCTCGATCAGGGGCATGATCGAGGCCATCGATCTCATTGAAAAGATCGCCGGCCCGGATACCACGCTTGTTCCAGGTCATGGCACGCTGGTAACGAAGAAGGACCTGTTGGGCTACCGCGCGATGCTCGTCGATATTCTCGCAAAGGTTCAGAAGCTTGGCGATCAAGGCAAGTCGCTTGATGAAATTTTAGCGGCGAATCTGACCGGACCATATGACTCGACGACGTTGGGAGACACAAAGCAGAGTAAGGACCGATTCATTACGGAAGTTTACGACGAGCTGAAAGACTTTCCATCGGTAGTGAACGGCGTAAGAAAGATGCCGCGGCGCGCAGGCGGCAAGCAATAGGGCTGCTGGATGGTCACAAGCTTTCGACGGTCATCCCGTAGCGCCTTGTCTTACACCCATCAGGTTGGAATCCCGGGCGTGTTGAAGTTGAGCCTGTAGTTCTCGGAAGCTCGCTACGACCGCTCGGCCACAGGACTGCCGGGTGTTCCGATGTAACACATCCCGCTTGCGAGGTCCTGTAGAGAGCCGCCCAGCCCCAACATCGGCGCAGGAAGGCTGTTGTCAGTCTACGTCTCCGCGACCGCCCGCGGCCGTGGAAAGAGACGCCGCTCGCCCGAGCAAAGGGATCGGCTATGACTCCACTCGGCACGGATTCAGCCAGCGCGCCGCTCGTACCGATGACGGAGCCCGCCCACCTCGGGGATTGCAATAATCCGCCCAGTGTCGGATGGTTGGATCGGCCGTGACTCCTTCTGCAAGCTCAGGTGCGTGCGACTCCGATGATAATCGTCCACGAAGTTTCGGAGGTGGCGAGACAAGCTGGCTTCACTGAAAACGATCACATGATCCAGACATTCGCGGCGAAGAGTGCGATCGCACGAATGAGCTCCTTCGCTCAGGCAGTTGACGCAATGCGACATTGGCACAAACCCGGCACAAATACTAGTTCGATGTTGCGAGTGCCAAGTTCGAAGTTCTTGAAAAGAAAAGAGCGCGCTTTCGAACGCAGACGCGTTTGTCACACGGAATCTAGTGCGTTCCTACTGCTGGCGTGAACGCTAAGCAGTTGATTCTGGTGCGGATGAGAGGACTTGAACCTCCACTCCCTTGCGAGAACTAGAACCTGAATCTAGCGCGTCTGCCAGTTCCGCCACATCCGCACGATGAGGGGGGCAATTCCATTGTCGGGGAGCGCGGCCTTCGATGTCAACGAAGGTCCGCGCAGGCTAGAACGTAAATCGCAGGTTAAAATTAACGCGCCGGTTGGCGAGAGCGTTGAGGCCATTGGCCTGAGAAAGCGACTGGCCCAGAAACGGAGAGCTTAAGTTCGCCACCGGAGCCGGATAGTTTACGGTGTTGAATACGTTCTCGAGCTGAACGTTGAGGTTCAGCGTGTAGCGCTGGCCGGAAGTCTGGTTTCCGCCGCCGCCGCGTCCACCGCCGCCGCGTCCACCACCGCCTCCGAAGCCACCACCGCCGCGTCCACCGCCGCCTCCGGGTCCGCGACCGCCGCCGTTGAAGCCACCCTGATCGCCGCCTTGGAAGTTGCCCTGGTTTCTGGCGTTCGCTCGCGACACGCGCTCGCCGAAACCCCACGTGCGGCCAATGCGCAGATTGAACCGGAAGTTGCTATACGCAGATGCGTAATTGCGGGGGATAATTACCGAACCGTACTGCGGATTCAAAAACGGATTGCTGTTGAACACACCCCACGGTGTCGCGATGACGCCGATTGCGGGATTCGCGGCGACTGTAGCGAACGCCGGCCGGGAATTCAGTAGTCCTGTGCCAAACAGGTCCTGTCCCGTGGTGATATTCAAAGCCGGCGCGGTGCTGTAGTTGAGGTTGGGGGAAAGCGTGATCCTCCACGGCGCGGTAATGCTGCCACCCAACTGAATCGTTCCGCGCCGGTCGAACGCCGTGCGGCCCCAATCCTGCGCAAAATTGTAGGGGTTCATGGGGAAGTTTCCGCCGCCATTGCCGCCGTCGGCATCGCCATGCGCCTGGCCGTAGACATAGTAGCCGAAAAGATTGATGCGGTTACTAATCTGCGTTCTTACGTTGGTCTGGATCTGCAACTGTTTGAACAAGCCGCTGGACTCGTACATGTTGACGATGCCGGAGCCATACAGCGCGTAATACGGGAACACCGCCGCGGAGGGGTTCTTCGGATTATAAGTACCCGGCAGCGGCGCGTTCAAGTCGACGTTGCGCAGCACATGCACGCCACGCGTGTCGATCACGTTCACGGAAAGCGTGGTGTTCTTCGCAAGTTGCCGGTCTACCCCAATCGCGGCCTGAAGGTACTGAGGCGCGTGGAGGCCCTTGTAAAGAATCTGCAAATTTTGAGACTGCTGGAATTGAGCAAGCTGGGTAGTCGTGGGAGCCAAGGGATACGAATCGAGCGCAGCATTTGCCGTCGGATATTGCAGCAGATATGTTTGCTGGACAATTCCGTTCTGCCGGGCCGCAGCCAGCGGAAGACCGATGCCTACGCGGTCGTAAAAAACCCCGTAGCCGGCTCGAAGCACGGTCTTTGGATTTCGCGCTCTTCCCTGGCCTCCGCCAATGCCCCAGGCCAAGCCCACACGCGGCGCCAACGCGCCTTTATCGCCGATATTGTCCTGGGCTTCATAGCGCAAGCCCAGGCTCAAAGTCATGCTGGGGATTATCCGCCAGTCATCCTGAACGAAAGGCGCGATGTCCCACTGGCCGATGTTCGTCAACGGTTGCCCGCCCGCGACGGAGTAGAAGGTGGGACCGCCGCCCAATGCTCGAATCTGCGGCATGGTCAAGCCCTGTTGAAGGCCCAACACGGTGACCGAGTATGACTGGATACTCGACAACAGAGCGCCGGGATTCGCCTGGCAGTATGGATTCGAAGACGCATTCTGCAAGGCCAAGCAGTTGACGCCAGCGAAAGTGAATGTGCCGTTGTAATTGCCCGGCGAATAGCTGGAGTCCAATATCCCGCGGACGCGCGCGCCGAATTTAATGAAATGTTTATTGCGGGTCAGCGAAGTTATGTTCGTATATTCGTAATTGCTGCGGTTTGTATACGTCAGGGCGGCACCCGCGCCGCCAATGTTAAACGCGCCGTTGACGTTCACCTGCACGGGGTTTGTTGAGGTGACGTCCGGAAATGCGTTGTTCCAGAGATTGTTGTTGTTCGACCTTTGAAACTGGAAACGCGACTCATTCACCGCGCGAGCCCCGATGACTTGCGTCTCAGTCAGTTGAACCGTGTTGGACGAACCGCTCCCGATGATCTCCTGGTTGACCAAAACACCGCTTGCCGGTGAATAAAACGGAGGGAGATTAAAGCCCCCGATTCCCTGGTTCGGGCTATTCGTGTGGTTGTAGGAATACCGGCCGGACAAAGTAATGTTCTGGGTCAATTGGTAATCGATGCGCGGGCTGATCTGCCAGCGCGTCGAGTAGTTCGGATACCACTCATTCAGGGAAACGCCGGTAAAGGACGGCACTTGTGAAAGCGAAGCCGGAAGTTGGGCCGGATCCTTAGCCTGAATCAGCGATACCAAGTCCTGCTTGCGATATTGGAAATCGATGTTGAACGACGCCTTGCGGCCGAGCGGCCCTCTTAAAGTGGCTTGCCCCTGCTTCTGCGAGTAGCCCGGCCTGAAGGTATTTGAAAAAGGATTCCGCGCGTTGAAAATCGAATCCATGTCCTCAATGAGGACGCTGCCTCCGAATTTATCGGTGCCCGGCTTGGTGAAGATCTCGATTCGCCCAAACCCCATGGTGTCGAATTCGGCGGAAAACGGATTCGAATTGATGCGGATTTCGCGGATATTCTCTTTGGGCGGAAGCTGGCCATTACTGAAGCCATCGATGTAAATCTGCCCGCCGTTGGGACCTACCGAGGGGCCCGCGAGGGCCAGCAGATCCGCCTGTAAGTCGTCGGGATCGTCAGAGAGGAAATCCAGATCCTCTCCCTTCAAAATGATCGCTCCCGCGTTCTTTTCGGGATCGATCTGAATTCCCTGTGTATCTTGAACGGTGACTTCCTGTTTTTCCACCGCGACGGCCATCGGGATATCGAGCGTGGCTCCGCGGCCGACGTTCAGTTCGAGGTCGGTTTTTTCAAACAGCGTGAAGCCGGGGGCCGCGACGCGGATGGTATATTGGCCGCCCGGCAAGCCGACAATGGTGTAAGCGCCGGTTTGATCCGTGCTCGCGACCTTGACCGTGTTCGCCGGACCAGTGAGAGTGACGGTGGCGCCCGGAATTCCGGCTCCGGAGGGGTCCGTCACCTGTCCGCGAAGGCTGCCGGTGGATTGCGCGACGACGCTCGCGGCCGCCAGCACCATGCAGAGACCCCAGAAGATATAGTTGTTGATGCGATTCATTTATATTCCTGTTTGATTTTTGAAACGCTTTATTGTCCGCCGCCACCGCCTAAGGCTCCGCCGAAATCCCACGATCCGAGTGACATTTCCTGGGTGCCGGGCTTGGTAAGAATCGGCTCTACACCGGCGAGCAGTTTTATTGCGGTAAACTTTCCCGCTGTTGCGCCGACGGTGCTGGAGACTACGATGGCATCGCCGGCCTTCAAATCCGCGATGGTCACGTTGGGGCTGTTATCCAGCATGGTTTGAAGATCGGCGGCCGCTCCGCCGCGGAATCCGCCGCCGCCCGCTCCGGGACCGCGACCGCGGCCATCCCCGCCCGCGCGGCCAAAATCGCCTTGACGGCCTCCGCCTCCACGGGCATCGGCGCCGGGGCCGCGGGCATCGCCACCTTGGCCGCGGGCGCTGGCTTCCCCGTGCAGGCGAGCGGCAATCTGCTGCGCGAGCTGCGGCTGAATCTTCTTGACGCTCGAGTCCGCGACCAGCTTAATGGTCACCGGTTTCTTGGTCTCCAGATCGCGAACCTGCAGCTCATTCGCGGCCGCGTTAATCGAGAGGATCACGCCGGCCATGTTTTTGAAATTGCCGGACACTATTTCTACGGCCGACATCTCCGATCCATCGGCGTTCTTGTCGCCGCGCGCGCGAACCTGGTCGCCCGGCCTGATCTCGGCAAGCGTGGACGGTTTCGCGTCCTGAAAACTTACCGAATCGGGCGCGTAGCGGCGGATGATCGCGTTCGGGGCCGTTTTCAGCACCAGCGTCTTTGCGCCGGCGAGCGTCCGAGTGCTAATGGTGACTGAATCGCCCGAGACCGCCGTCACCAGGCCGGTTACGCCGCGCTTGTCCCAATCGGCGCGCTCGGCGTCGTTCTTCTTCGCTATATCGCCCTGCGCCATTACCACGATCAGCGTGGCTTCTACGGACTGGTTGTCGACTTTTCCGCGCGCCAGGACGCGATCGCCGGCCTTGATTTCGTTGAACTCTACCGGCTCGGCCTTCGTGAGGTCGGTGGCGCCCGGAGCGACGCGGCGGAAGCTGACCTTTGGTTGTAAAGTCACCGTCATTTCCTGGCCCGCATCGGTTTTCAGCGTCAGAGTGCGGGCGGACGTATCGATTCCAGTAACCGTTCCGCTGGCGGTCTGCGCGGCCGTCTGGGCACAGGCCCAAACAGCGGCTACCGCGAGCAATACAACACTTCCGGCTAAGTTCTTTTCACCGCACGACATAAATCCCAACCTCACTCCCGCGATTCGTAAGAACGCAGGTCTCTTGGGGCATCTGTTAAGACTCGCTCGAAACCGCCATAGGTTACATCCGAAGCTCGCGTTTTTCGGTATCAAACAAGTCTATTTAGTTGAATTTACAGCATACATCTGCCGTTCGCCATAGCGGACACGATAGCAGCCAATCGCTTCCTCGCGGCTCTTGCGACGCGCTTTATTCCAGGCAGCGGGCTAGACGAGGGCGTCCTCACCAGGCGGGACGAGGCGTCCCGCGCAGACCAGGGGGTCTGCCCCACAAAAGAATTATCGGTGCGATCAATGGAGCGCCTGTGTTTCCCAGACTAGTTTAAGCCCGCTGGGTATTAGCCGCGGTCCCCCGGGGCCGCATACCATTCGCGCCCTCCGGTATATACACGATTTCCAGCCGCAGCGTATCGGGCTGCAACAGATTCTTTTGACTTGGATAGAACCGGTCGGTTGTTTCCAGGCAGGTGTAGTTCGGCATGCGCGAAAGCTCCTCGCGCATGTGCGCCTTGATTCGCTCAATCGACAGTACATTCGGAGCGGTGCGTTGCGCGTTAATAGCGGGCGCAACCGCCAGTATCGCGACACATACTCCCGAGCAGCGCATAGATTCAATCAAATATTAAGTTAAGTGATTGGTGAGTTGGGTGCGGTCTCTTCTTCCTCTTGTTCCTCCACGGGCAGGGAGCCGTAGATTTCGAACTTGACAGCTTGTTTGGCGATCTCCCGGCGGTCCATCCAGATGTTCAATTCGCGACTCGAAAATTCGAACCCATGCTGTTCGGGCCGCCATGGCTGGTTCAGCGCTTCTTTGAGGTTGCGGATTTGGGCGGCGGATTCCAGCGCCTGCTCGCGGGCTGCGGCGCGCTCCTTTTGAAGCTGCCTCAGCTCCGTTTTCGCTTTCTCGAGGGTACGGTTTAGGCGCTGCTCGTAGAGGCTGAGCTTGGCGAGCAGGTCGCCGCGACTGTCAAGGGATTTGGCTTGGGCCAGGGCGGCGTGGATAGCGGGATCCTCCGAGGCCAACTCGCTCGAGAACTCGTGGAAGCCGAGGGAGAAGAGATTGTTTTCCATGGCGCGTATGCGGTCGAGCCGCCAAGATGTGTCGGCGATGGTTTGGACGGCTTTGGTTTCGAGCAGACCTTTCGGATTTAGCTCGGCGTGGAATTGGGCGCAGTGCTTTTGATACGCCGCGAGGTCGTCTTCGGGCAGGACAACTGTTTGGCCGGTGAGTCCGTGGCGAAGAGCGTTGAGGCAGGCTCGGCGTTTGCCTTCGGGGGTAACGGGGCCGGTGGAGCGGGCGGCGTTCTGGCGGTTGACAGCGGCGCGGCCGGTGGATGGCGATGGATTCATGAGAGCACCTTTTAAGTAGCTGCCCGCAAAAACGGGGCGCGCGGGCGGTTGCTAAGCTCCAGCGCAAAACGCGCCCGGCTGCGGCGAGTTACTTCAATCTTTCTGGCTGCGTCCGCCGCACCGGGCGCTTTGCGCTGAAATGAGCGGCGCCCACGCGCCCTTTGCGGGCTCGATTCTTTTTGTGCGCCAGCGACCGTCGCCAAGTGGCGCGCTGGAATGGGATCTGATGAAGGCGCGGGAGTTGGAGGATTGCGGGAGTTGGGAATGGCATTGGGTTGGAGTGGGCCTCCCCGAAGAATTTGCGCCGGGGGTCGAGCTATGCGCGTTCGGTAGGTGACGGTTCCGCACTACACGGCAGTCTTAATTCGCCGTCGCTTGGATTCGAGGTGGCAAATATTCCGGTAGGTGTTCGCGTCAGCGGTATTCATAGGCATTACGACAAGTGGATGTCCTACACTTCTGGGACGTGGTTTGGGACCGGGATTCGGGGACTGTGGGGGCTCGATATTAGGCTTGCGATTTAGTCCCGAAATTTACGCATTCCGAAACAGGATCGAATTTTCCCTTCCATAGGCCAGCCGGGGCCATTCCGGGAATTTTGTACGCTAAGCGCTTTCCGGAATTTCAAGTGAATGGCGGCACCTTCAAGAATCCACTTCGCGCCGGAAGTGAATCAGCTCGACGGGACACCACTATCGAGGATCATCGCTACGAAAACAACTTCTGAAGGCGAGTTCGGCTCCGTAAGAATGTGTTTCCCTTGTATTGCGGCTTCAAAATCGTCAACCTCGAATGCTATGTGGGGGCAGACTTGATCAGTGAGTACGCATCATCTAAGAGCGCAACATCTGCTCAAAGCGGGCGTCCATTTCTTCTTCTTCGATGAACTCGCCACGGTCGGCTTGCGCGATACCTTCACGCACGGCTGCACGGAAGCGGGCTTCCTCCTCCAGCAGGCGCAAAGCGGCGTCCTTCACCAAACGCTCGGGGTCCGTCCCTGACTTCGTGGCAATCTGCGCAAGCTGCGCTTCCTGCTCGGCTGTGAAGTGAACTTCGATGCCCTTCAAGATACTTAAAAACCGGCTGTGAAGCAAGTTTTTCATTTACTCGTCACCGGACGTTGACACAACTACTGCCGACTTGTACCATACTGCATGTAGCCTGCGTTTCGGGCCTCAAACATCAGTAAGCCGCGAGAGTCGCGGTTTTTTCTTTTGGTAACAGCCGCGCTGGTCGCGGCTTTTGCTTTAATTGGCCACGACTGCGGCTTGAAACAAGAGGGAGGACCATGGGAATTCTGGAGTCCGCAAGGCCGGCGATCGTCATCTGCACGAGAGACCGCGCCCGCGCCACCGCGTTTTATAGCAAGGCACTCGGGCTCGTGCTGGCTCACGAAGACAAATTCGGGGCCATGTTCAATACTGGTGGAGTCACGCTTCGCATGTCCTTCGTGGCTGATTTCACGGCGCACGAGCACACGATACTCGGCTTCAGCGTGCCGGATGTGAAAGCGGCCGTAGCAGCTCTGCGCGAAAAAGGCATTACATTTAACACCTATCCAGGTTTCAATCAGGACGAGCTTGGCATTTTGACCCTCCCGGGAGGAGTTGGGCGCGTGGCTTGGTTTAAGGATCCAGATGGCAATGTGCTAAGCGTGACGGATACTTGAGCCAAGCGTGGCACCACAGGTATCCGCTCGAATCAAGGACGTTCCATTCTGAGCGCTCACCGGGCTCCGGGTCTGTGCGTGCTGAGGCTCGACAGGACGTGCCGTCCTTTCCGCGCCCCTTTTCTCGCTCGCGGAATCCTTCCTTCGCTGCGCTTCGGATTTGATCTTGACGAATCGGAATCGCTTTTTATGCAATCAGACAATCACCGTCGCTCCGCTTCGGGGGCTCATCGGGATCATGCCGGAATAGCGGTCGCGTTCCCTTCGGAATCGGCGATCGCGTTCAGCGGAATCGCAGCTAACTAATGCTGTCGGACGGCCCGCAGATCCCGGGTGCTCGACCAATCGAGTACAGCCATTCTTATCCTTCTTCCATCGCAGCCTGCTAGCACCATTTATCGGCGGCCTCACGCGCGGATGGCAGAGAAGACCTTTGCCGATTGAATTCTCAAAGCGCGGGGGTCCAGCGGATACATCGTCTAGTGCTTAACTGGAGAACTTCACGTCACCGCTTTAGGCGGGCTGAAGCCCGCCGCAGGCTGAAGCCCGCCCCACAGCGGGCTGGATTCTGCAATTAGGTACTTGCATTTATCTGTACCTGGCTTTTACTTGCCTTCCTGTGAAGTCGAACGCAGCCCGATCGCAGGCAGATACTCGCCTAGCAGCTTTCGCTGCCACCATGCTCCGGTGCGCTTATGGGTTTCCCAATCGGTGAAGGTATAGTCGTAGACTTGCGCGCGGATAAATTTGGGCGGATGATTCGGAAACGGGTTCGTCTCCAGCAACCCAAGCACATCGGGAGATCCTTCCAGGAGCCTCAGCGCGAAGCCTAGAAACCAGGGATTGGATTGAAAGTTGCCAAGGGCGGCGAACCACATCTGCCAGTCCAGGCGCGGCTGATAAGGCTGAACCCAGCGCGGGGCTTGATATAGATTTCCGGGTTTGTAGCGAAACTCGTAAGCTTGCCAGTTCTCGCCGTCATCGGAACCCTCGACGATGATCTCGGGCCGCATGGTGGTCATATTCGCGAACAGGCCGTAGGTGTTGGAGATCTGGAAAGGAGCGGCCATGCGTCCCAGCGAGCTCAGAGGCTCGGGAGCAATCCCTGAAATCGCTTCCGATAATCGTGTGACGCCTAGCGTCAGCAGCAGCGCGGTCAGAAGCGCCAGGGCCACGCGGGCCGGTTTGGCCGCGGGCGCCTCCAGTATTCGTAGCTTGAGCCATGCGAATTCGCGGTCGTCGAAAAGGAAGAACACCAACGCAATCGTCAGCAGGTTAAAGAACGTGTAATTACCGGTCAGGAAAATTAGCACTTGAAGCGCGATGATCGACCAGGCTCCGGCATGACGGATGCGCCTGGGCATAAAGATCAAAAACGGAGTGGCCAATTCGATGGTGAGAACCAGGAAAGTTGCGCCGCGAAGAAATCCCCCCGGAAGTTTATCCGCGTACCACGAAATCACGTGCGGTAGCGGTTGCGTGTGGAAATGGTAATCGAGCGCGGTCAGGTTGCGCCAGGTGCGGTCCTGGCTGCCGAGCTTGACATATCCCGACAAAAAAATCAGGCGGAAAACCAGCCAGCGGAAAAGCCAGGCAACGGTCCGCGCGCCGGATACCGAGCGGGCGAAGAACATAGCGAGGAATCCGGCTTCGAGTAACAGCGAGTCCCACTGGAATGTGAGAAACTCCTGGCCCGCCATGCTGAAAGAAAGATAAAGCACGAAGCACAGCAGCAAACAGAGCCGTTCCAGGCGTCCGAACAGAACCAGCGCAGCCAGCGCCGCGCCCACAAGCGCCGCGCCTTCGAGCACCCGGTCGCTCGAGTTCCACCAAAAGATGGAGGGCAGCGCCGCCAGCCGCATGGGGCCGAAACTGCGCGATATGCGCGCGAAATACTCTTGGGCCGGCGCAACCCCGTGGGAGCCGACCAACCCCAATACCTGCACGGCGAGCGAGCCGAACGCGATGATGTAAATCGCCGCGAGCAATCGGAGGAAAACCCATTGCGTGGTCAGAAACCGCGACGGCTCGATATGCCTGCCGAATGTAAAGCGCGTGAGTTGGTAGAAAAGACTCCGCCGTTTTGCGATAACGCGGTACGCTGCTTCCAAAATCCAAGCGAATGTCCGGGAGGATTCGTACGCCTTCTCGCGGCCGAGCGTTTCGAAAACCGCGCGCGCGCCGCTAACGTACGATCCGTCGGGACGGACGAGCTGCACCGCTTCCGCGAATTGCTCACGCGCTATTTGCGGGAACCGGCCCGCAACTTCTTGCGAAGGCGCGTATTCGACTTCACCGCCGGTCAGTTTCTTCCAATAGTCGATCCAAATGCGGCAGAATCCGCACTTGCCGTCGTAGATTAAGAGCGGCTTTGGGAGTTGGTCCGGCGTTGTTCCACACTACCACGCCCGCGCCAAGCTCCTCGATACTGCGTCGAGCCTTGCGTCAGGAAATCGGCGGACGCATCAATTCCTGATACGTGTACACTCCAGCGATAGCCAACAACAGCACGACCGAAAGGACGCCGAAGATGATGCTGTATCTTCCGATGGACTGTAGTTTGCCCACCAGCACCTGCTGCTGTTTCGCCATGTGCTGCTCGCCGACGCCAAGGAAGATCTGGTCGTCCTCCTTCATCGAAAGCAGCGCCCGATAAATAAGAAGCGCGACAAGGATTGCAGTGGCCGCCACCCATACGGCCATCAGAGCACTCAACATAGGAACCTCCTGGGCCAAGATTGTATTCCGGCAGGGTGTGGAGCGCAATGCGGCTAAGGGGAGGGTGTCAAGCGCGGAATGCGCGGGGCGCTTGTGGTTAGTTGTAAGAGTTCGCGTAACCCGATCAGGCGGACTGAAGCCCGCCGCAGGCTGAAGCCCGCCCCACAACCGGATTCAACGCTAGGCGTTTTGGAACGCGGCGCCTACGTGCTTTACGGCGGAAATTACGCGGCCGTAGTTCATCCGCATGGGGCCGAGGACGGCGATTACGGCGGACATTCCGTTCGGCAGGATGACCGGCACTCCGATCAGCGAAAGCTGGCCCATGGAAGGGTGGATCTCCGCTAAGCCGACGTGCACGCCGATCGCGCCGGAGGGTTGTTCCAGAAATCGATCCAGCAGCTCGAGCACGCGCTTCTTTTCTTCCAGAGCGCGGAAGAGCTCGCGCATCTTTTCCTTCGTCAAGCGCAAATCTACAACGAACAAATTGCTGGCGCCCTCCATATGGACTTCCGGCTCGGGACCAAAATCAAGGAGGCCCTTCGCATACAGGAGCGTCAGCTTCTTAAGGAGCGCATCGTAGGTCGCGGCAGCATGCTCCAGGCGGCTTGCCATCTCACGCCGCACGTTCTCGATTGTCCAGCCGGCGAAGTTGCGATTGATGTAGTTTCGGATGGAGATTAATTCGTCAGAACTGATCGCCTCTTCGAGACTAACCACGCGGTTGCGGACCTGTTGGTCGCGCGTTACGACCACCATGAGCACGCGCCCGGCAGTTAAGCCCACCAATTCCACCTGTTCCAGCGCGGGGCTGGATTGCGGGATCGCGGCGGCGATACCCACGCTGCTGGTCATTTCCGTGAGCCTTCGCGACGTGTGCTCGATGCGGGCTTCCACGGTGTCGAACATTCCAAGCTCCGAACGGAGCCGCTCAATCTCAACCGAGGCGAGCTTGCGCAAGCTCAGGGATTCGACATAGCTGCGGAAAGCTTGTTCCGTGGGGACGCGTCCCGCGGACGTATGCGGCTGGGATAGAAACCCCTCCTCCGCTAAATCCGCCATCGCATTGCGAATAGAGGCGGCGCTTAGGCCGTCGTGCCAGCGGCGAGCGATGGCGCGCGACGCTACAGGCTCGCCCGTGGCGATGTATGCTTCGACGATTTCATGCAGCACCTCCCGGTTGCGGGGTGTCACGGCCCTGTCCCTGTTCCTAAATTAAATCTTACGAGCCAAGCGCAGCTTTGGTCAAGAACCGCTTCAGGCCCCGGTCTTACCACGCCACCATCGACTCCTCAAAAAGGCGGCTGAGATCTTCTGTCCCCGCCGGCCGCGGCGAAAGTTTTGTTACGCGGTGCTGTGGAAGTGTGCCTTGCACCAGTGTGGGGATATCCGATGAGCAGTAGCCGATCTCCCGCAAGCCGTTGGGCGTTTTCAGCCGTTCCATGAACCAGACAATGCGGTCGGAAAGAATATTCCCCGCGTCTTCGCAACGCGCGCGGGAGACATCAGCGCCTAAAGCCTCCGCGGCTTGCAAATGGCGCTCGGGCCGCGCGGACGCGGTGAAGCGGAAGACCGCGGGAGCATTTAGAATGACCGAAAAACCGTGGGGGATCAGCGGGTGATCCACTGCATAACCGGGCGCGCGGTAGCCGTTGACATGGCCCGAAACCGGATACGACATCCCGTGCGGCAAATGCACGCCCGCGTTCCCGAACCCTACTCCGGCGTACGATGCCGCGAGGATCATGTTGGCGCGAGCCTCATCGTCGGATGGATCCTCTACCGCCCGCACAATATATTTGGCAACCATTCGCAGCGCCTGCAGCGACCAGATATCGCTGATCGGGTTCGATCCCTGATATGCGGGACGCAACGCGGGGCGCTCCGGCCGCGGCCTTTCGGAAAACGGCAGCGCGGTGTAGGACTCGATGGCGTGGCTTAGAATATCGAGACCGCTCGACGCGGCGACCTGCGGCGGCATAGTGCGCGTATTCTCGGGATCGAGATAGCCGAGCGTAGGCTTCAGGCGGCGGCTGGCGATGCCGGTCTTGGCGTGCATCCGGCTGAGGTCGAAAATGCTGACGCCCGTGGTTTCACTGCCGGTCCCGGCCGTGGTTGGAATGGCCAACAGCGGCTTCAGAGGACCGGGAACCGGAATGCCCTTCCCGATGGGCGGATTGACGTAATCGAGAAATTCCTCGGGCGGATGGGTCGTGTACAGGTTGACCGCCTTAGCCGTATCGATGGTTGAGCCTCCGCCGAGGGCGACAAACGCGTCATAGCGCCCCCGCTCGGAGCCTTGCCGCGCGAACGCGATGGCATCCAGGAACGACTCGTCGGTGGGTTCGACGCGGACCCGGTCGTAAACGCAATACGGAATGCGGCTCGCATCGAGCGATTCGAAAGCGACGTGGGCGGCGGGGGTGGTTTTCACCACGGGGTCGGTGATGACAAGCACATTGCGCGCGCCGGCGTCCGCGAGGTCCATGCCGAGTTCGCGGGTGACTCCCGCGCCGAAGCGGATGTTCGAGACGGCCATTTCAAAAGCGAACTCTTGTTTTTCGGACATGTTACTCGTAAAAAGCGGGGGATTTCTTCAATTTCGCAAATTGAATGATATCGTGTTGGATCCACAGCTCGGCTTTCTTCTCTTTGAGCAGCGCCTCGACTTTGGCCTTGGATGCGGCTTCCGTCTGTGGATCGCCGAGGTTGGCGAAGGGAGTGAAGTCTTTCAGCGTGCGCTCGGACGGGTAATGGTAAAGATCGCCGCTGAGCAGCACAGGCCCGGTCTTCGCGAGATTGACCAATAGCGACTGGTGGCCCGGCGTGTGACCCGGCGTTGAAACGATGATGACGGAGCCGTCGCCGAAGACATCGTAGTCGCCGTCGAGAATCACGGTCTTGCTGTTTTTGAGCGCGGCGAAACGCGCGTTGTTCGGGTTCTCTTTCTCCGGCGGCTTTTGCGGAAACATGAAATCGCGCTCCTTCCGCTGGACCAGCCACGTGGAAGCGGCAAATTCATTGCCGTTAGCCGAGTGGTCGTAGTGATTATGCGATAGCGCGAGATACGTGATGTCGGAAGGCTGGTAGCCGATTTCCGCCAGCTGGCTGTTAAGTGTTTTGGTGACGGTCGCCCGCGCTTCGGTTGTGCCGCCCGGCTTGATGAGTTCGTCGGGGATCACTCCCGAATCCCACAGCAGCGTTCCACGAGGGTTCACGATCAGGTATGCGGCGACGGACATATCGGTGACGGTGATGCCGCGATCGAGCAGCGGCTGCGGATTGCCGCTCTTGAGATGGCCGCAGTCGAACACATACAGGCGCACGGAGGAAACCGGGGAGGGTTTCTGTGCGTGCGCCGGATGGAGGAGCGCAAATGGCGCGATCGCAGCTAAGGTGGCGAGAGCTAATTTATACATCCTGGACTCCTGCCGGCCTTGCGAGCCGGCGCTGAAGTATGCAAGCGGCGATTATCCAGCACGCTAACGAGAGTATAGACAAACCCACGCCGGCGCGGAACCCCGGTAGCGTGAAGCGCATTTCGACTAAAGATTCGCCCGCGTTGACGGGCAAGCCCATTCCGATCCAGTTGGTTCGATAGATGCGCGCGGGAACGCCGTTCACTGTGGCGGTCCAGCCGGGGTAGTAATTGCTGGGGACTACCAGGAACGCGGGCTTATCGGAACGTACTCGGAAGCGAAGCGCATCGTACTGCCGCGGGAGGCGCTCGACCTCGGCTGTTTCGGTGGAATCGCTCAGCGCAAGAGTTTTATCCGCGGCGACGACCGCAACGCGCCGAAAATCGATGGAGCGGGAACGGACCTGATCGAGAACGGCCTTATCGGAAATGCTTCCCTCCGGCTGTGTCTCGCCGACCAGGAATTCGCGGTTTTGGAAGCTGGGATTTTGCCATAAGGTCAGGCCGCCCTCATCCCTTACTTGATTCCATCCGGGTAGCTGAAGCCCGCGCTTCGCGATCACGTATTTGACTCGGAGGAAATCGAAAAACGGCGGCATCGCGGCGGCCGCGCCCGGCGACACCAGGGCCGATGGCAGGCCTTCGAGCATCCATTCATGCCTCCGCAGCTCGAGCGATCCATGGTAGCCCGCGGTTTCCAAACCCCATAGCGGAGGCGACGAGCCAGTGAGCATGTTCTGTAACCGAAACTCGCCAGAGGATTCGTCCGCAGGGGAAACAATCGAAAGAATGCGAAACCGATCCTGGTCTTGCCGCAACCAGCCCGCGAGGCCGTCCAGGTGCAGCGCGTCTGTTATCGCGACTGTCCGCGCGTAGTTGGCGTGAAAGCGGAGGTAGCCAACATCGGCGAGCAAAAATGCGATGGACGATGCGATGAGGGCGGCACGCCACTTTCCGCGCACAGCTTGAATGGCGAATAGGGCCACGACGGAAGCGGCCAGAAGAACGCAACATGCAATCAATTCCGGGTGGCGATCCGGCCGCAGGCGCCAGGCCGCTGCAGCGGCTAACACCACAATGACGATTACGGCGAAGGAGCGGGCCGGGCGCATTTTGGACGCTTTATTCGCGGCGAGGTCAAGCCCGATCGCCCCCAGGCAGGCGAAACAGAAGCTCGCGAAGAACTGATATCGAAATGGAAAACGCAGGCTGTTAAAGCCGGGCAATCGGAACAAGAGGCCGTATACCGGCGTTGAGGCCCCAAGCGAAATCAGTGTCGCAAGCAACCCGCAAATCGACAGGCACCATGCGGGAGGGCCGGCTCGCCGGATGCCCAACAAGCAAAATAGGGCCATCACGGCGATCAGAGCGCCATCGTAAAAACCCACGGCCGCGGTGACCGCGCTATCGAGCGAATACACGTACGGGAACAAGGGCTGCAGGAGATCTTTAACCTTGGTGTGGGTGGTGCCGGCTGCATATTCAAAGCTAAGTCCGCCGGCGCGAACGGATTCGCTTTGGTGCTTGAACATTGGAATCACCTGGATTCCGGCCATGCCGATTCCGAGGACGACGATCAACGCCCAAAGCGAAAAAGTCGCTACTGCTTGGGTCGCAAGGTTTTTGCGGGCTGCGCCGGCGCTTGCCAGCAGGAAGGCCCATCTTAAGGCCAAATAGCAAACGACGGCCACGAGCGTGACCGCGGCGAAAGTGGGATTGCCGGATATGAACTGCATTCCTATAACAATGGGCGCGGCCCAAAACACGCTTGCTAGTTTCTTCCGATGGAAAGAACGCTCGGCCAGCCACATAGCACACGGGAGCAGACAAGCCGCGCGCAACAGCCCCATGCTTCGCACATAGACGACGCATTGGCTCCCGAACATGAAGGCAATCGCTCCCGCCGTCGCAGCGAAGCTGCGCACTCCGGCTTCGCGCAGAAACAAATATGTTCCCAATCCCGTTACGGCGAAGATCAACGCGAGCTCAAGCATGAACGCCGCCGGGGGATTGAACGCCCAGGCGAGCGCCAGCCGAATGGGAGAGAACTGCGCCTCGCCATCCGCGGTGACGGGGTGACCCAAACCGGTTTCATGCGCCCACTGCGGTATTACGCCCGTACGCAGGGCATGACCCAGGAAATCCGCAAACGGATAGTACTCAACCGCGGTATCGCCGCCGAACAACAACTGACCGCGAAGGAGCGGCACAATGCCGAAGCTCAATCCAAGTAAAACGATTATTATTGGGGGCCCCATCGTCATCCACCGGACGCGGGTGGATGATGCGCGGGAAATAGTGGCAGGGGCGGCCATCATTGAACATATCCCAGGGACTTGAGCCGCTCCGTCGCGGACCGATCGAGCTTATACCCTTGCGAGGCGTGATGCGGAGCGGATGCTGCCCAATCGTCCAGGCGCTTAGAAAGCTCTTGCGCGCGCGGATCGCCGGGTTGATACAGATCGTGTTGCTCCTGGGGATCGGAGGTTAAATCGTACAACTCCGGCGGACCGGCGGTCCAGCCGATCAGCTTCAGATTGCCGGAGAAAATGGCGCGCCGCAGGCCGCCGAAACGTTGATTTCCGAGGCCGACGAGAGGCGATCGCGTGCCGCGGGAGAACACGACTCTACCGGGATCGGCCGTCGCATGCAGTAAGCTTTTGCCTTGTAGCTCGCGCAGGGGTTCAGCCCCGATTGCTTCCAATACAGTCGGCATCAAATCCACCTGGCTGACCAAATCCTCGAACTTCGCGGCTTCGTGTTGTCCGGGATACTTGACGATTAATGGAACATGCACCAACTCCTGGTAGACGAAGCCCACGAAATGATCCATCAGATCGTGCTCGCCAAATGTGTCGCCGTGGTCCGCAGTCACAATTATCAGCGTGTTGTCGTACAATCCGAGCTCCCGTAACCGGTCGAGCAGAGCCTTGATCGCAGAGTCCTCGGCGGCGATTCCGCCATCGTATTTGCCGATGAGGTACTGGCTTTCGGCAGGCCGGAGGGTGCGCTTGGCGGCATCCACTTGTAGCTTTATATCGTGCAACGCCGAGGCGTCGAGGGGCGCGTCGGTTGTGCTCGAAAATTGCCGGTTGTAGGGCGGGGCCGGAACATACGGCGTGTGCGCGTCCATGTAATTGGCGAACAAAAAGAACGGAACGCCGCTGGACTTCGCCGCATCGAGCAGGTCGATTGCGCGCCGATTGATATCGGCGGCGATGCGGTGGGGGCGATCGAAGGCGCCGGTATCGAAAATATGGGCGAGCAGCCGTTTGGCGCGCTCCCTGAGGTAAAAGGGGCGATCCGCGCTCGAAAGAGTGACCGGCCTTCGCAAGTCCGGAATGGCGAAGCCTTTCGTCAGCCCGGTCCATGCAGCGAGGAAACCGCTGTTCGCGGCGGTTTCGATGCTCCAGTATCCGCGGGAGCGCAAAACCTCGGCCAGCGTCCGGTACTGTGTTCCCACCGGCAGCGCAATGGGATTCGGGACAGTGGAATTGACGGCTCCGTTCCAATCCGGATAGACTCCAGTGAACATGGTTGCATGTGTTGCCAGAGTGAAATCGGAAGCGGCGGTAGCTCGCGTATAGAGGGTGGCCTGGCGGGCGAACTGGCGCAGGTTCGGAGTGGTGTCGCGCGAATAGCCATACAGCGATAGATGGTCCGCGCGCACCGTGTCCATCACGATAAGAACGACATTCGGCGTGGACGCGCGGGCCGGAGAAAGATTGACGTTAACAGGCGCGTCGCGCTGCGCTACTGCTACGGCGGCCGAGAAGAGCGCGATTGCTCCAACCACGGCGATTGCTTGGGAAACCAAAGTGGCCGGCCGGTTCTTCCGAATGTAGGCCACTGCGGCCGCAACCGCCACGATGAAGCACAGCAGCAAAATCGAAAGCCCGGTCTTTTTTAGCGAGGAGTCCTGAGGAGTTAATAGTTCGCGGCTCAACGACGGCACGCCCAACAGTAAAAGCGAAACCGTCCAGGGACCGGCGAGGAAATTCCAGCGCTTGGCTGGTTCGGCAGAAACGAGCGCTGCCACGAATACAACGATTAATACGGCCGCGACGGCTAACACGATCTGCTCCGAGCGAGCCAGCGGCCAAGCGGAGATGAGATTCGCGGCAAATGCGGCCGAGACTGTCAGGGCCGCAAAGATTCGATGCGTGTCCGGCGTCTTGCGCGCGTTGAGCAGCAGGCCGCCTAAGGCGCCGGCAACCATTCCGGCGCACGCGTAGGCGGCGAACAGCATGCCCAGCAAAGGCCATTGCCACGGCAGGACTTCCATTTCCCGAAAGCGCCACAGTTGAATGCCGATCGACAGCGCGGATTCCACCACGCCGTAGACGAGCCAAGCCACGCAGCCCCAGGCCGCGCCTGTTAGGATGCCGGCCTTAAATCGACTTCCCTGCATCACTGAACATACCCAAGCGATTTTAAGCTCTCCAGGGTGGATTTATCCAGCGCTTTCGGCTTGGCGCTCTCGCGAGGGGCGGAGGCAAACCAGGTTTCGAGACTCTCTAACAACTGCTGTGCGCGAGGGTTGCCCGGCGTGTAAAGGTTATTTCGCTCATCCGGGTCGGCCTCTAAATTGTATAGCTCAGGAGCGCCGGCGGGACTATCGATCAGCTTCATCCGGTCGTCAAAAATGGCTCGCCGCCAGCCGTGGAACTTGGTGTCCCGCTCTACGCCCAGGGATTCCGCGAAAACAGGGTGGGCCAGCATATTGTTTAACCTTTGCACACTCCTGCCCGGGGATGCGACCGGCATAGGGATGCCTGCACAATCCAAGATTGTCGGCATGATATCAACCTGGCTAACCAGAAGATCGTTCCGAGCCGCGGTCTGCTGCTTCGGATATTTGATCAGCAGCGGCACATGCAGATGCGTTTCATACACCGATCCGACGCGGTGGCCCAACACTCCATGTTCGACAAACCCTTCGCCGTGATCGGAGGTAACCACGATCATTGTGTTGTCAAAGAGACCTAACCGGCGCAAGTCTTCAAATAAGCTGCCCAGAGCGGCATCTTCGGCTGCGATTCCTTCGTCATAATGCGACATCAAGAAGAGCGCTTCCCGCGGCCGCAGCGTGCGACGTCCCGAATTTACCTGATACGAGAGTATGTCCAGCCTACGCTCGTTCCGAGCAACAGATGGAGCCGGCGCCGAATTCTCTGCGAAACGGTTCTCAAACGGAGGGCCGGGCACATATGGCGAATGCGCATCCATATAATTCAGGAACAAAAAGAACGGCTTTTCATTTGCCTTAGCGCGAGCCAGAAGCTTTTGGCCGCTTGCCGTAATATCCGTCGCCTTCCTGTAATTACGCTCAAAGAACGTAGAATTAATCCCCGGCAAATCCAAAACATGTGGCAATAAATAGAATCGGTCATCGCTGCGGCCGTGCTGCACGGGCCGGGTCCAGTCGGATACTCCGAAGCCCTTTGTGAGTCCAGTCCACGGCCCGAGGAAGGCGTAATTCGCGGCTGATTCGGCCGTCCAATACCCGTGCGACCGAAGGACCTCAGCAAGGGTGGTGTGTCTTGGGGCTAGAGGCTGCAAACCAGGCTTGGAAGTGCGGGAATAGCGGGCGCCATGCCAGGCGGGGTAAAGCCCTGTGAACATCGACGCATGCGCCGGCAGGGTGAAATCCGATGTCGCCACGGCGTGGGCATATACGGTTGCGCCGCGAGCGAATTCGCGCAGGTTGGGCGTGGTATCTCGTTCGTAACCGTATACAGATAGATGATCGGCGCGTACGGTGTCGAGGGTGATCAGCAGAATATTCGGCTGTCCGGAAGATGCTGAAGGGGAATCGGGGAGGTTCGAGCTTGTGCCCCTGATCTCGGAAACGGACGCCAGCGCGCCGAACACGACACTCGCGGTAATCGCGGCGGCGAGCGGGCTGGAAGCCAGTCCTGGCCGCAGACGGCCCTTGAGAGATGCTCCCGCTAGGATTGTTATAAGCACAATCAAGGGCAATCCAATTCTCGCCCAAGTCGAGTGGTTTGGACCACGTATGTCCCTATCGATCCATGGAAATATCAGCAGCGAAAGACTGACTGTAAACGGGCCGCTGAATGGCAGAAATACTCGTTTCCAAGGCGGCCACCTCAATGCTGCGGCGAACGCGAAAGCGAGCGCCGCCCCTATGATCAGCGCGAAGTATTCAGACTCGGGAAGCGTCCAAAGCCGGACTAAATTAGCGCTGAAAACGAGGATTAAGGGAACGACCGCGCAAAACGAATAATGCGCGACGCCATGATCGCGCAGCCCTACGAGCCAAAGAAACAAGCGGGCAGCAGCTCCCAACAAGATGCCCGCTGAGGCGTAGGCGGTGGCCAGCTTTACGATCGCCAGCCACTGCCAGCTCATGATCGTCATATCGGGGTTCTGAAACAATTCAGGCCCGATGAAAAAACACAGCTCAACGGCAAAAAAAGCGATCCACGCCGAGCAACTGTAAACGGCTGTCGACAGAAGGTTCCGGGATAATCCGGACATTGGCAGTCGCCGGCTAAGTGTCTGGTTCAGTACTTCACCGCCATCGTTCACCCGGTGTCCTCGGCAGTCTAATGCGATCTATCGCCCGGCTGCCGGTAGACGAGATTGGCTCGAACCGCAGGCGCCTGCTCTTCACGCGAAACCCACCGGCAAAGGCGAACGGGCATAACATCGGCGTCCGCCACCCAGATGGACCGGTCCCGAAAATGGCCGGCTAGCCGGGCGTCACTCACCGGGTCCAGTTCCCTGGCCCAGACGATGCTCTGGCGGTCGATATTCGCGGAATTAAACACCCATTCGATGTGAAAATTATGATTCGGGCTGTAGTGGACAAAAACCAGATGGCGGCCGCCTTCCTTCGTGAGTTGTTCTTCAATTTTCTCCCGCTGGTCCGAATATTGAAATAAACGTAGTCCTCCCACTCCTATAATTCCGGCTTTGATATTGAGCAATATTTCAGCGATTACAACTGCGATCACAGCCGCATGCCTTAGCCGCGGGTGAATGGCCTTCCAATTCCACAATGCGCGCAGTCCTATAAAAATAAGCGCCCACCAGGCAGCAGTGAACGGCGCCAAATAGTGCGCCAAGAAAAACCAATAGAACAACTGACCCGCCGCAAGAGCGACTCCTATCGCGATGAGCTGGAATGCGCCGCTCCGGCGAGCCAGCGGCAGAAACAGCACGCCTAGCAGGAGCGGAAGACCGCCGTAAAAGCGCCAGAACGCCTTTATCCGTTGCTTCAGCGGCGTCCACGTGGTCCACTGCCATTCATAAACTTTGCGTAATTCCGGATAGCGAAACGACGGCTCGGGGGCCGGCCGCTTCGATGACAGCCCTCTTGGAACACCGTACAAATGCATGCTGAGTTGAACGGGCATCAGCAGCGCGTTACCGGTAACACGGTAGTTGTAGTAGCCCTGTATGGCCACGCTCGCCAGGGCTATCGAGGCGACCGGCAGCACAATCGATATGATCTTTTCGCGAATTGGAATGGATGCCGCCCGCAGGAGCCAGACCGCGACGAATATGCCTACCGCCCCGCTGAAGAACAAACCCTCATAAGGGCGGGTCATCATTACCACCGCCAGCCCCAACGCAAGCACAACGGCCCATGCGGCCCGGCTGGTTCGCTTCAGACGTGGCAACGCGCCGAGCGCCATGGCGCCTCCGATGGCGGCAACGCTCCCGCCCATGTAGCTATTCATCCAAAAACTGAAAATTCCAAACTGGAAGACACACACCAACCCGCCGACAAGCGCCCATTGCGTTTCCAGCCAACCTCCCAACATCCAACAAACAGCACCGCACATTAACCCCGTGCTGGCCCACACTCCCCACCACGGGTTTCCCGCAATGACTTGGCCGAGGGCCAATACGAATCCCTGTCCAGGCGAATAGTGGGATGTGTATGTGGGCTGATGGAGCACGTAGATCGTCTCGAAATGCTGCCAGAACGCGTGCGCGGGATTCGTGAGCCGCCCAGACGCGAAGGTATCGCCTATCAACAAATGATTGAATTCATCGGCGACCATTGGCCTAGGGATGGGATAGCGGTGTAAAAGGGCCGCTCGACCGATTAGGCACAGCCCTGTTACCAGAAGAACCGACAACCACAAGCCCGAGGCTAATGCACGATAAAGGCTCATCAGCATTTCAGTAATTATCCTGATATCAGGCAGAAATTATCCTGATATCAAGGCGGAATTACAGGCTGTAAATCGGTGGGTTAGCAAATGATGGGCCAGACGTTGTAGTGGCGGTGCGCTTCTGAATACACTGTGGGATTCTGCTAATGCTTCGGATTCTGTCCGACTGTTTGAGATTGGCGGGCTGAAGCCCGCCGCAGGCTTAAGCCTGCCCCACAGCTGGTTTAATTTGTTACTGCACGTAGCCTAGGGATTTTAGGCGCTCTACGGAGGCGGGGTCTAGCTTCGTAGCCGGGGCTTGGCCGCGTGGTCTTGCGGCTAGCCAGGCCTCGAGTTTATTCCGGAGCTCCACTGCTTCTGGATTGGCGGGCGAATAGAGATTCTGCTTCTCCTCGGGGTCGGAAGCCAGGTTGTAGAGTTCGAATGCACCGTTAGGCGACGCAATCAGCTTTAGCGATCCGGAAAGGATGGCTCTGCGGCTTTGCAATCCGGCAGTCTCGGCGAAAACGTCCCGCGCGCCGGACGGAGCGGGCGCGAGCAAGCTACGGCCCTCCAGCGGAGCCGGCGGCGGGATCCGGGCAACATCGAGAATCGTTGGCATCAGATCCACTTGACTTACGAGCTGATCGGACCGGCGCGCGGCATGCTGGGCAGGATACTTGACGATCAGCGGCACGAAAATCAGCTCCTGGTTCAGATTGTTCATCTTGTGCTCCAACAAACCGCGCTCGCCGAATGCTTCTCCGTGATCCGCCGTAATGATGACGACCGTATTCTCGAACAACCCGAGCGCCCTTAATTTACCGAGCAAGCCGTTAATTGCGGAATCAATCTCCGCAATTCCACCGTCGTATTGCGAAATAAGGCGCTCTTTTTCCGAGGATTCGAGCATACGCTTGCCGGAATTAACTTCGTCCTTGATCCTCCTGTATGACGCGGCGCGCAAGGGCGGGCCGCAGGCCGGGAAGAGCGTGTCGAAGGGAGCATCGGGAATATAAGCGGCGTGCGCGTCCATGTAGTTAACAAAAAGAAAAAAATTTGAGCTGCGGCTGGCAGCGGCTTCGTCCAGCATCGCGCCCGCGCATTGATTGATGTCCGACGCGGTGCGCGTGTACCGGACAAAATAGTCCGTGTTGGTGGCCGAGCCCAAAACGCGAATAGCCGCTTCTCGCAAGTAGTAGGGGTGGCGGCGGTCCGCGATGGCGTTACCTTGCGTCGAAAGGGGCACGGCCCGGCGCCAATCGGTTATGGCAAAGCCTTTCGCGAAGCCCGCCCGCGGGCCAAGCATCGCGTAGTTGGCGACGCATTCGGTGGTCCAGTATCCGTTCGAGCGCAGCAATTCAGTAAGCGTCGTGATGTTTCCCGGAAGCACGTCCGGCCAGACTACACCTTGCCAATCCGGATACCGCCCCGAGAAGATCGACGCGTGGGTGGGAAAAGTATAATCCGATGTAGCCGCAACATAGGTATAGAGAGTGGCCGCGGCGGCGAATTCGCGCAGCTTCGGAGTTGTGTCGCGGGAGTAGCCGTAAAGAGACGTGTGGTCGGCGCGCACGGTGTCCATGGTGACTAAGACGACATTCGGTTTACCGGTTGCCGCCGGGGATTTGGGGGCCTCGGCGTGAAATACCGGAGCGCGGCTCCTAAGAGCAGCAGCCGTAACAAACATCAATAGCACCGCAGCGGCTGCAACAGCATGACTCAGCGCGGTTGGCGTCCTGCTGCCTTGCATACGCCGCTTGAGATGGGCCGCGCAGGCGATCGCGAAGGCGGCTAGCAAGGCAAGACCCGTTTTTGACGCCGCTGAATAACTTACGCCGAGCGCCTCCCGGCTGATCCAAGGAATAGACAAGACGAGCAAACTCGCAGCGAAGGGGCTGGTTAGCCCCCGCATTTGTTTATAGAGGCGTTCGGAAAACAGCGATGCGACCAGAGCAAGCGCGAGAAGTACCGCTAAGGCCAGCGCTAATTGTTCGGATCGCGCCAGCGGCCAAGCCAGGGCGAGATTGACGACGAACGCCAATAGCAATGTCAGGCAGGCGGAAGCTTCGACGTCGCCCGGCCATTTCGCAAAACCCGCAAATGCGAGGACGGCTCCGGCGGCTGCCCCGCAGACTAATCCCGCAACCGCGTAGACCAAAAATACTTTCGCGATCAATGGCCACTGCCACGCCAACAGAACCATTTCGGGGTTGTGAAAAAGCTGAATACCAGCGGAAAGTGTAAGTTCGATGGCGCCGTAGGCGAGCCATGCCGCGCACCCGTATAGCGCCGCGTTCCAGAGGTGTTTTTTCAAATTTGCATTCTCCCGGGTTTGCGAACCAAACTGCATCGCATTTCTCGGGCCAGATGACTTCTCGCATAGAACGCAAATTTTCCGCCCTTCGAGGCGGGCCGGGAATTCTTCGGATTCTTTACGACGAATCGGAACCCGTGGCAGGCGCGGCTGGACTCGAACCAGCGACGCTCAGCTTAGAAGGCGTGGTGTGGATTTTGCTCTTGGGCAGCAGCGCGCAGAACCTCGCCGACCTTAAACCGGCCTCCTCAATGAATGCAACTTTGATTGGCCGTGAAAAACGTGTTGCCGGTCCACACGGTTCCCTTGCAATCCGGAGTTTGGCTGTCGAATAGATCGACCATTCCGTTCGCCAACGCCGTATTGCCGGTAAATTCAAGGTCATCCGGAGGCGGAAGTGCAGGCCCGATAAAAATCCCATATTGGCCATTCCCGTTTAGGACATTGTTCTGGACCGTGGCGATGGAGAATGTGCTGATAAGCAGGCCAGTAGCAGTGTTCCCGTTAAGAACATTGTGACTCAGAGTAGCCGATGCCACGCCGCTGAGGCCCTGTAGAGAGATACCTGTGCCGTTACCGCTTATGTCATTTTCCGAAACCGTGTTTCCTTGGGGTCAGCCAGGCTTAGGCCGACGCTATTTCGCCCGAGGGTATTCGCCGTGACTGTCAGGAAACTGCAATCACCAGCGGCTATGCCGCTGCCCGATGACCCACGCACGGTGATCCCGCTCACTTCTGAGTTGAGCAGAAAATCGAGGAAAACTCCGACCGAGAAAGTATTCGCTCCGCCATTCGTGATCAGACCGGGACCCAAGATCTGAATGTTCTGAAGCGCGCCGGTCTGCGTGCTGGCCACGATAGCTCGGTTGGCGCCCTCGCCAGCAGTTATCGTGTGTCCTTCGAGCGCCAGTCTCGCGTTACTCGTGTTAATCGTGATTCCATCTCCTCCGGCGCAGATCAAATCGGCTGAAAGCAGGTAATCCCCCGCAGAAGTGATCACGGTTGACACGTGTTGATAAAGGTCGGGTCTGCCTGAACGGTTCCCGCGATAACGAGCAATCCAATGATAACGAGCGCCTTTCGATTCGGCCTTATCGGTTTCCTCCTCGGCGCGTACCACCCCGAACGCCTCGTGGCCTTCGAGGCCGCGCGTTACGCTGTCAGCAATAAGCAGCCGTACACGGAGGTCACTAAACTCATCTGCCGCGGGCTGTTTATTCTCGCAATTGTTACAGAATGCAGGCGGGTGGGAGCCAGATCGTTTTCTAGCTCTGAGATCCGTCAAAATCTTACGGCGCGAACAGATCTGACGCAGCATTATAACTTGTGGTTGGTCCCGATACAAGAGGAATTCTTGAAGTTGAATTCTTGAAGTTCGAAGAGACGTTACGGCGGCGCTCTCGGCTGGATTCGGTTGCTGAAGGGAAATTGGTAGGCGCGGCTGGACTCGAACCAGCGACCCTCAGCTTAGAAGGCTGATGCTCTATCCACCTGAGCTACGCGCCCGCTTCGTCTCGATATTACCATTCGCGGCACACGAACGTTTGAAAAATCCCAGCAAACAATTCTTTGTTATTGTTAGGAATTCGGGCAAAATACAATGACCGCACAGCTTCGCTCGGCCTTCTCGTCGTGGTACCGGAAGTCAGCACCGGCAGTGAGTTCTTCGTAATGCAGCCGGTGAAGGGGCGATGGATCGTCATCGCGCTGCTCGCGGTGATTGGAGTAACCGTGGCGATCGCGGCTTACGTGCTTTTCTTCAAGCGATCTTAATAACGATTTTGCCGACGAAGTCGCGCGAAGCCAGGCAGCGGAATGCATCGGCCGCGGCATCGAAGGGAAAAATTTTGTCAACGGGCGGCTGGATTCCGTTCGCTTCGATGGCGCGATTCATGTCCTCGAACATGCGCGTGCTTCCGACTCCGATGCCGTGGAGGCTCCCGGCTTTCATCATGAGAGGCATTGGATTGGGATCGCCGGCGCCGGCAAGGAAACCGATGAGCGCGATTTTTCCGCCGAAGCCCACCGCGCGATAAGAATACGGCAGCGAGCCCGCGCCGCCGATTTCAACGATGTGATCCGCGCCGCGGCCTTCCGTGAGGCGCTCTACTTCCTTGTCCCACTCGGGATGGGTTTTGTAGTTGATGCCGTGAGTCGCTCCGATTTTGTAGGCGCGCTGAACCTTTTCGTCGCTGGAAGATGTTACGATGACGAGCGCTCCGGCGGCTTTAGCGAACTGGACGGCCATCATGGATACTCCGCCGGTCCCAAGGCACACAACCGTGTCGCCGGGCTTCACCGAACGCCCCGCGACCATTAATGCGTTCCAGGCGGTGACGCCCGCGCAGGGCAGAGCCGCGGCTTCCTCAAACGATAAATTCCGCGGCATCGCAACCACGCCATCCTCGTGCAGCGCGATGTACTCGGCGAGAGTACCGTCGGCGGGAACGCCGAGGGCCTGGCCTTGCGCGGGCCGCGGGCCGTCCTTCCACACCTGGACGAACGTACCGCAGACGCGATCGCCGGTCTTAAAGCGAGTCACTCCCGGACCAAGATCCACGACTTCGCCTGCTCCATCGGAAAGCGGGATGGTGTCGCGGTCGACCGCGGTGAAATAGCGGCCCATGACGACCATATGGTCGCGATAATTAAGCGATGCGGCGTGAATGCGGATTAAGACTTGTTGCGGGCCGGGTTTGGGTTGGGGCCGCTCTGCGCGGCGAAGGCCATCGAGGCCGGTGCTGCCTGTTTGTACTTCGTAAACTTTCATTTTAGAGATCATAACAGTGGAGCAGAGATATCAAAACCGAACGCGCAGACTACCGTTGTTCGCGACCGTTTCGCTGCTGGTTTGCGCGCTGCTGAACCCGGGCAACTTCGGCACCATCGACACCGTTCGCCGCTTGCAGGTAGCACGGTGGATCCGTCTGGGTGAGCCGCCCGTCGCGCCTTCCGATACCACGTTCGGGGTGATCGGAAAAGACGGAACGAAGCAAGCATGGTACGGCATCGGCCAAAGCATCGCTCTTGTTCCCTTCGATGCGCTGGTGACAGCGGTTACGACGCCGCTTCGCGGGTCGGGCCTCGACACGGAAAAACAGCAACAGGTGGTCATGCTGCTGATCGCTTTCGCGATGCAGTCGGTGATTACTTTCTGCTCTCTTGCGGCCGCATATGCAGTTTTGCTGACTTTCGATTTCACGGAGCGGCAGAGCCTTGCGGGCGCATTCGCTTTGCTGTTCGCAACCATGTATTTGCAGTACGTGCAGAGCGCGCAAGAAAACAATCTGCTGCTGCTGCTGGCGTTGGCGGCGCTGTATTCAATCAGGCGCTGGCAAAAGGCGGATTGGCGATCCGCCGCGGGATGGCATCCTGCCCCACTTTGGGCCGCGGCTGCGGGCGCGGCTTGCGCCTTTGCGATCTTGGTGAGGCTGCCTTCGGTGCTGGAGACGGCTGCCTTGTTTGGCTTCGCCGTGTCCACCGGCAAACGATGGAAGCAGTTCTTCCTTGGATTCGCGCCGCCGGTTGCGCTGGGGTTGATTATCGACCGCTGGTATCAATGGCATCGCTTCGGCAGCGTATTCGGAACCTATATGGGAGTGTTCGGGCGACAAGGGCGTCCCGCGGGAGCACCGCTGTCATACCCGTTTTCATACCCATTCTTAAAAGGGTTCTTCGGCACGTTATTTTCGCCCGATAAGTCCATCTTTCTGTTCGACCCGCTGTTGCTGGTTCTGCTGTTCGTTGTGATATGGCGCTGGCCATCGGTTTCCCGCGATTTGCGCATAGCAATTGCGTGGTTCGCGGCTTTACTGGCCGCATATATTGCGGTGTACGCGAAGTATTTCGATTTCGGCGGAGATGTCGCGTGGGGGCATCGCTTTGTCACATTGCCGGTCGAGTTGCTGTGCCTGTTCGCCGTGCCGCTTTTGCTTCAATCCGAATATCGCCTTTCGCGCGCGGCTTGGGCCGCGGCATGGGCGGTGGTCTTCGGCTCCGTCGCTTTGCAGGCGGCTTCAACGGCGATTGCTCCGAATTTGGAAGTCGTACAGCGGGAAGCGGGCTACGCGCACGGAGTAATCGTGAACCGGGCGATCAACCTTGCCAGCCTGGCGCTCGGGCGGCAAGTCCGGGGCGCGGATCAAATTCCGGTTGAGTGGCGCAGCCTCTACTATTTCCCTTTCCAACTGCGTTTCCGGTTTCCGCAATTCGCCGGGGCGGCTATCGTCGCGTGGTTCGCGCTGCTTGCGGTGTTGCTGGGGGTGGTGGTTAATTGTGGAATTTCGGGGAACCGCGAAGGCGGACTGAAGTCCGCCGCAGGCTGAAGCCTGCCCTACCATGGGCTGTGTTCTGCAATACAGTGGGCGGTCTTCTGCAATTAGGTGCTGATTACTTGCGCGGTTCGTAGAAGGTGAGGACGTTGTCGCTTTGCCTTAGCTTGCGCGTGCGCTCTAATCTGCCAACCGACTCCGGCAGTGCTACGCGCACATCATGTTGCACGATCACCAGGCTGGGAGGCCTTGCGCCAAGCGCTTCGAGGGCGGCCGCATACTCGTTTTCCAGGCGGTAAGGCGGGTCGAGGAAGACGATATCGGCTCGGAGCGCGAATAAAGCGGTTCTCGCGCGCGCTTGCAAGATTTGGGCGCGGCTCTCCACACCCAGGGATTTCAGATTTGCTCGAATCACAGCGATGGCGCCGCGATTTTGTTCGATAAAAATCGCGCGCGCCGCGCCCCGGCTCAGCGCCTCAATCCCCACTGCGCCCGTGCCCGCGTAGACGTCGGCGAATATGACTCCGTCAATGCGGGGGGCAAGCACGTTGAAGAGTGCCTCGCGCAGGCGGTCGGGCGTCGGGCGCACATCCAGGCCCGGGAGGCTCTTTAGCAAGCGGCTACGGAACTCGCCTCCGATGACGCGCATTTGCGTCTAACCGACCTGCACCAGCCCATACCGGCGCTGCCAGTGATCGCGAATATACGTTACGGCCCGGCGCAGCTCTTCTTCGGAAGGAGGATGCGAGACGAAAGCCGCCGCCTCATTGCGGGCGACTTCCAGAATATCCGCATCGCGGACGATATTTCCAATTTGCAGCGCCGGCAGCCCCGATTGCCGCGTTCCGAAGAACTCGCCGGGCCCGCGCAGCTTCATATCCATGTCGGCGATGTAAAATCCATCGTTCGATTCCACCAGAGTGCGGATGCGCTCGCGGGCAACCGGGTTGAGCTTCTCCGTCACCAGGATGCAATAACTCTGGTCCGCGCCGCGCCCCACGCGTCCACGAAGCTGATGCAATTGTGCAAGGCCGAATCGCTCCGCTTGTTCGATCAGCATGACCGTCGCATTTGGCACATCCACCCCGACTTCGATCACGGTTGTGGAAACGAGAATCTGAATCTCACCGCGTTGGAATTTTTCCATGGCGGCTTCTTTTTCGCTGGGCGTCAGTTTTCCATGCAGCAATCCGACGGAAAGCTCCGGAAAAACGATTTGCGATAGATGCTGGTGCATCTTTTGAGCAGCCTTCATCGCTTGCGTTTCCGACTCCTCGATGACGGGATAAACCACATACGCCTGCCGGCCGGCTTCAATCTGCTTTTTCAGAAAGCTGTAGACCTGCTCTATGCGAATCTGTTCCACGTGCCTGGTGACGATCGGCTTGCGCCCCGGCGGCATTTCGTCGATGGTGCTGACATCCAGGTCGCCATAAACGGTAAGGGCCAGGGTGCGCGGTATCGGTGTTGCCGTCATCACGAGCACATCCGGATGCGTGCCCTTCAGCATCAATTTTTGCCGCTGTTCGACGCCGAAGCGGTGCTGCTCATCGATAATCGCCAGCCCCAATTTATGGAACTCGACATCACTTTCAAGCAGCGCATGCGTCCCGACCACGACGTGCGCCAGCCCCGCCGCAACCACCTTTTTCAATTGAGCCTTTTCACGCTGCGAGTGCGACCCCGTCAACAGCAGCGGGACGTAGTTCAGCTTCTTGAAAACCTTCTTGAAATAGAAGTAATGCTGAGTGGCCAGGATTTCCGTAGGCGCGAGCACGGCTACCTGGTATCCGTTCTCAATCGCGATGATGGCGGCTTCGGCCGCGACCAGTGTTTTCCCGCTGCCGACATCCCCTTGCAGCAGCCGGTACATGGGATGCGGAGCCTCCATGTCCTTCGCAATTTCCCGAAGCACACGCTTCTGCGCGCCGGTGGGCTTGAACGGAAGCATCTCGACGATTTTCGAGCGAACGCGATCGGTTAGCTGGAATGCGATCCCCGGATATACGCGCGCCTTAGCTCGCTTCAGCTCCAAACCGCATTCGAGCCAGAAAAATTCTTCGAAAATGAGGCGGAACTGAGCCGCCGAGCGGAAGGAATTCAGCAGACGCAAATCGGAAGACGCTTCCGGGAAATGCAGGTTGCGGATAGCGGTCCAGCGGTCGGGCAGCTTCAGTTGGCGCAGCAAATGCGAAGGCATGGGGTCCTCGACCGGCGGAATGCTCTCCAGAATCCTGTGTAGCAAGCCGCGAAAAACTCGCGCGCTGATTTTCCCCGCGGCTTCATAAATGGGCACGATGCGGCCCGTATGCAGCGAGTGGTCGCCGTCTTCTTCCCCAGCCAGAATTTCGAATTCGGGATGCATGACGGCGAGGCCGTGCGCGTACGAATCGAATTCGATCTTGCCGTACAGCGCGATTTTCAACCCGGGTTTCAACACGTCCGCAAGGTAACTGCCATGGAACCACTTTCCGGTGAGCACGGCGCGTGATGAATCTGTAAACGTTGCCTCGAACATCCCCAGGTTGGCGCGGTGGAAGTTAGACGCGCGCGCAGTGCGGACCTCGCCGAGCACTGTAGCCATCTCGCCTGGCGCCAGCTCCGAGATCGGTTTGACGTTACTGCGGTCTTCGTAGCGAAAGGGGGCGTACGTGAGCAGGTCCTCGACGACCCTCAATCCCTTGGCCTCGAGCATGGCGGCGCGCGCGGGTCCGACGCCTTTCACATACAAGAGTGGGGTAGAGAGATCCAAAGGGACGCGGTGTCATCTTAATTTTCCCAAAGCAAATCGAGTGGGGCAGACTAACCTGCGGCGGGCTGCGGCGCACAAGCGAGCGTGAATGCAGTTTGTGGGGCCGGATGCCATCCGGCGCGCGGTTGCCAACCGCGCTGGGCGGGGTTCATTAGAAAGGTCGGCAAGCGGGTTGGCAACCCGCTGCAGGTTGGCAACCCGCCCCACATAGCACTATGTCCGCAACCGGCGTCCCGAGGATTCGCTGAGGCTCGTCAACACGGGTGAATCCTCGAAATCGAAGCCGTCCGTGTTCCACGGACCGCGCGTGTCGGTCTCGCCTTCCGGCCCCGTGCCGGTAGAGTCGTTGAAGTACTTGTTCACGAACCGGCGATCCGGCGGCATTTGCCCAATTTCGAGAGGATCCTTGCCCAAGCTGTCTAGCGCAATCATAAACGATTTCATATGCGCGATTTCGCGGGTCATCAAGAACATTAGGGCGTCCTTGCTTCCGGGATCGTCGCAGAAGTTGAGCAGGCGTTCGTAAGTAATTTTCGCCCGCGCTTCCGCGGCGATGTTGCTGCGCAAATCGACTTCGATCTGGCCGCTGATTTTCAGATAGCCGGCGGTCCAGTTAACTCCCATCGAATTGGTTAGACCCACGCCGCCGCCGCCGACAATCGAAATAAACGGGTTCGCTTCCGCCGCCTGCCGGCTTTTCTTGGTGGGTTTCAGGTGCAGGCGCGCCAAATTTCCGATAACTTCCAGATGGCTGATCTCCTCGGTGCCGATATCCATCAACAAGTCTTTGCGGCCGCCGTCTTCGCAATTGATTGCCTGTACGGTGTATTGCATTGCCGCGGCGAGTTCGCCGTTCGGTCCTCCAAATTGCTCCAGCAGCATGTTGCCGAAGCGCGGATCGGGATTATCCACGTGCACGGTATACATCAACTGCTTTACGTGGTGATACATATACCTCTCCTTGATAGGTCGTTGTTGCGAACAGACGTAAGATCGGATGCGCCGCCGCTGTGTTTCAGAAGAGCGAAAAAATTATGAGCGCCGGCGTGTTGCAACAATCAGGTTGGACTGGCCGGTGTGGCGGTACCCGATGGCGAAGTCCAGTGGTTGCTTTTCGTTGCGCCCCTCAAAGGCTGCCTTAAGATCGTCCTGCCGCCAATTCTTGAAGAGTTGAATGGGGTCGGAGTAACTTCCGAACAATTGCAGATCCCAGGCGGTCTGGTCGAAATAGCGATAGGGGATGCCGGAATCGTCTTCGATGACGAGCGTGCTCTTGCTAAGGATCAAATCACGGATGGTTGAGAAGTACCCTTTGTGCATCAGATACGACGCCGATTTCACCAGAGTTACGGGCGCCGGAAGCTCATTGAGATATTTCAGGGTGCCCGGTTTGCGTTGGAGTCGCGAATTCTGAAGATTCAAGGCGAAATACGTCAAAACCCGTGAGCCGTGACGGGGATCGCTGAAGCGAATCGCGACTCCGGCGGTTTCGGGTTTGCTCTGCCCACCGCTAACGATGACGCCATTCGCAGAGATTCCAATAGGAGCCACATCCTCGATTGCAAACCCGGATCTTGCGATCAAAAACAGCATCAGCGGAAGCACTCCGTTTACGCTGCCTTGCTTGAAATTGCCGCCCATCTCCTTGGTGCGGAAAAACCCGTTGGCAACAACCGAGCTCAAATTGGTGCGCAGCTCCGCGAAGTATTCGGGTGTGTAATCGGCCAGGTTGGTTGGGATGCAGCCGACCGGCTCCAGGCCGATGACGATGTAGCGTTGAGCATCCGGGAAGAAGGCGAGCAGATTTGCCGCATCGGGTCCGCCGAATGGGTAAAACGCGACCTGTTGCCCGGGAACGTTTGCGAGGCTTCGTCCACGCCAGGCGTCGACGCGGCTCAAATAACGCTTCTGGAGGTTTCGCCAGTCGGTCGAGGATACTTTCGAGAAATCGCTCCAGGATCGGGATTGATCCGCGGGCAGAGTACCGCCCGGAATCTCATTCAGCCCGGCGATGAACTGCGCGGTCGCGGGCCACTGGCCATTCAGGGGTTGGACATCGCACAAGGTTTGCGGCGCGGCTAGCGTTTGCGTCCCCGCCGATTGTGCGGCCGCGGTCTGTGCGCCCGCGGTCTGTGCAAACACAGGCGAATACGCCAGCACTATAACCGCCGGAGCCAACCGCAGTAGCATTTATTTAGATTTTAGCCCACGCTTGCCCGCTTGACCGCCACAGCTTCGCGCACGGCGCTACTTACGTTTTCGATCTGCGCTTCCGTTATTTCCGGGTAGATCGGCAGAGCGAGAACCCGGCTTGCGATATCTTCGGCGACAGGAAAATCGCCCGGGTGGTAACCGAGATCCGCGTGAGCAGTCATCAAGTGGATCGGAATCGGATAATGGATCGCGAACTGGATGCCTCGGGCGCGGAGATGCTCCATGACGCTCTGCCGCTCGGCTAACAGGATCGAGTACACGTGATAAACGTGACGGGCTTCCGGCAGAACGCGGGGCGTGATTACGCCCGTGTCCGCTAAAAGTTGCGTGTACAATGCAGCGCGCGCTCGTCTGGCTTCTGTCCACTGGTTGAGATAACGCAGTTTGACGCGCAAAACCGCGCCTTGCAGACCCTCCATGCGGTAGTTGTAGCCCTGCATTACATGATGATATTTGCGCTCGGCGCCCCAATCGCGAAGCATACGGAGCTTGTGAGTGTATTCAGGATTGGCGGTAACCACCATGCCGCCTTCCCCGTATGCTCCGAGATTCTTTACGGGATAAAAACTGAACACGCCGAGGTCACCCAGGGATCCGGCGCGGCGGCCCTTGTATTCGGCTCCATGGGCTTGCGCGGCGTCTTCGATGACGAGTAGATTGTGTTTTCGGGCAATCGCCGATATTGCGTCCATGTCGGCCGGTTGACCGTATAAATGCACCGGCAGGATGGCTTTCGTACGAGGCGTGATGTGGCGCTCAACTTGATTGGCGTCGATGTTATAAGTGCCCGGATCGATATCGACGAAGACCGGCTTTGCGCCTGTGTAGCGGATGGCGGCGGCCGTGGCCACGAAAGTGAATGGAACGGTAATCACTTCGTCGCCCGGCCCGATTCCGGCCGCCAGCAGAGCGAGGTGCAATGCGCTGGTCCCGGAGTTCACGCCTACGGCATATGGAACGCCACAATACGCCGCGAACTCCTCCTCAAAGCGCGCCACTTCGCTGCCGAGCACAAACTCGCCCGATTCGAAAACCGTGGCGATCGCCGCGTCGATCTCCGGCTTAATCGAACGGTATTGCGCTTTCAAATCCACGTAGGGAACCATTCTTTTCAGCTTAATCGTTCAAACCGCTTGTACACTGAAAGTGCGTGGCAAGTAACGCGTCCGCTCCGGTAGTCACATTCTCCAGCGAACAAATCGAACATACAACGGAGCGAATCCGGTACTGGGATGCGTACATCCGCAAGCCCGGGCCGTGGGCGGTTACAAGGCGGTATTACCAGCGGAGGCTGGCCGAAATTTACGGTTCATTCATCCCGCCCGGTTTACGCGTGTTGGAGTTAGGTTGCGGAACGGGCGACCTGCTGGCCGCGCTCCGCCCCGCGCGCGGACTGGGCATCGACTTTTCGCAAGCGGCAATTAAGCTCGCCGGACAAAAGCACCCGGACATCGAATTCCGCCACGCTGACGCGCACGCTTTTGAATGCGATGAGACTTTCGACGCGATCATCTGCTCGGATCTGGTGAATGAGCTTTGGGACGTGCAGCGCGTTTTGAGCCTGGCGCGCCGGCTTTCCCATCCAGGCACACGCGTGATTCTGAACTCATACAGCCGTTTGTGGGAAATCCCCAGGCGCGCCGCCGAAAAGCTGATGCTGGTGCAGCCGCAATTAGCGCAAAACTGGCTTACGGTAGAGGATCTGAGCAATTTGCTCTACCTTAGCGATTTCGAAGTGATCCGCGCGTCGTCCGAAATCATGTGGCCGGTGCGGACGCCGGCGTGGGACCGATTTTGCAATCGCTATTTGGTGAAGCTATGGCCTTTCCGCTGGTTCGGCATCACAAATTTTGTGATAGCGAGGCCCCGGCCGCAACCGGTGGATCCCGAGCCGGTGGTCAGCGTTGTCGTGCCTGCCCGAAATGAATCCGGCAACATTTCGGCGGTCTTCGACCGGCTTCCGCAGATGGGCGCGGGAACGGAGTTGATCTTTGTAGAAGGGCACTCCAAGGACGACACCTACGAAACCATCGTGCGCGAGATGCAAATCCGCCAAAGACCCCGGACAAAGCTTTTCCGCCAGACGGGAAAAGGCAAAGGCGATGCCGTTCGCCTTGGATTTGCGAATGCGTCCGGCAATCTGCTGATGATTCTGGATGCGGACTTGACCGTGCCTCCGGAAGATCTGCCGCGATTCTACGACGCATGGCGCAGCGGGCAAGGGGAGTTCATCAACGGCGTCCGCTTGGTTTATCCCATGCAGAAGCGCGCCATGCGGTTCTTCAACACCGTGGGGAACAAATTTTTCAGCCTGGCGTTTACATGGCTGCTCGGGCAAAGCATCAAGGACACGCTCTGCGGGACCAAGGTGCTGAGCCGTGCCGATTACGAAAAAATCGCTGCGAACCGAGCTTATTTCGGTGAAATAGATCCGTTCGGCGATTTCGATCTGATCTTCGGAGCGGCGCGGCTGAACTTGCGCATCGTGGACTTACCCATCCGTTATCGCGAGCGGACCTATGGCGAGACGAACATCCAGCGCTGGAGTCACGGAGCGTTGCTGTTGAAGATGGTGACGCTGGCAATGCGGAAGATCAAGTTTCTTTAAAGCAGCGAGCGCGCGAGCAGGTAAGCGGTAATAATCCACGCATAGGCGAGAATCGTTCGGCGCGCCTTCTCCGGGTCCATTCGCTTCACCAGCTTGGCGCCCCAATAGCCGCCGGCGATGCAGGCCAGCATCATCGGGATGCCTGCCGTCCACACGATAATGCCGCGGACCGCGAACAGCAGGGTCGCGACTGTGTTGATGAGCGTTCCGCAAAGAACGCGGAGACCGCTCGCCTCCTGCACATCCATATTCGCGGCGACGGTGTACAAGACCAGCATCAAGACTCCCATGCCCGCGCCGAAGTAACCGCCGTATATCGCAATAAAAAACTGGCCCGCGAGCATCGGACCTTCATGCAAGGCACGCGCCGCGCGCCTTGCGGCAATGGCCCGAAGTTTCGGGCCCAAACTGAAGAGCAGCGTGGCTCCGAGCATCAGGTATGGAACCAGGCGCTCGAAGCTCTGTTCCGGCGTGTGCAAGAGAAGCTCGCCGCCGGCCAGCGCGCCCGCGATCGCCGCCAGCGCCATCGCGGTTTGGAATCGCCGCCCATGGATCAGACGGTCGCGGTACACCCAAGCAGAGGCATAGCCCGCGGGGTTGAGAACGAAGCTCGCCGTCGCGTTGGATCTGATGGGAGTAATACCCGCGAACAGCAGCGCCGGGAAAGCAAGGAAAGTCCCTCCGCCCGCGAGCGCGTTGGCCGCGCCGCCGGCGATTGCGGCCGGCAGCAGCACCAGCCAGGAAAGCGGCGATGAAGCGCTCAAGCCGAGGCCATCTTTTTCAGAGATACCTCGTACGGCGGCCGCGCAACACCTCGTTCGCAGACGATTGCCGAAACATAGCGCGCCGGCGTCACATCGAAGGCCGGGTTCGCGACGGCGATATCGTCGGGCGCAACCGGCACTCCAAAAACATGCGTCACCTCGGCCGGAGAACGCTGCTCAATGGGGATTTCGTCGCCGGAAGAAAGCGTAAGATCGAATGTCGAAACCGGCGCGGCGACGTAGAAAGGAACTCCGTTTTCCTTGGCTAACACGGCTAGAGAATACGTCCCAATCTTGTTTGCAACATCGCCGTTGCCCGCGATGCGATCCGCCCCCACGACAACGCAACCGATTCTGCCTGAGCGCAAGAAATGTCCGGCCATATTGTCGGTGATGAGCGTGGTTGGAATATTGTCCTGCTGAAGCTCCCAAGCGGTAAGGCGCGCGCCTTGTAAAAACGGGCGGGTTTCGTCCGCATATACATCAATGCGCTTGCCGGACTCGACCGCGGCGCGGATGACGCCCAAAGCGGTTCCATATCCGGCCGTCGCGAGGGCGCCGGCATTGCAGTGAGTGAGAACAGTTTTGTGGTCCGGCACCAATTCCGCGCCATTTCGACCGATCGCTCTGCAGATCGCGATGTCCTCCAACCGTATCTGCCGGGCCTCCTCGATCATCCGCTGCGCTACTTGTGCGGGAGTTGCGCCGTTTAGCGACGCGCGCACGCGGCGCATACGCTCAATTGCCCAAAACAAGTTAACCGCTGTCGGCCGCGTACGGGCGAGAGTATCGCAAATCGTTTCGAAGCCGTCCACGCCCTCGCGCACCCCGAGCGCCACGCCCATGGCCGCCGCTACGCCGATTGCCGGAGCGCCGCGCACCACCATGGCGCGGATGGCGTCCGCCACTTCCCGATACGTCGTGCATACGACGAATGCTTGTTCGCGTGGCAGGCGCGTCTGATCGATCATGACCACGCCCGCATCGGTCCACTGTATGGTCTCAACCATGAAGTACCATTGTGCCGCGTGGTTCAATTGCTACGCTGAGAAGGCACGGGCCCGGTTCGTCCGTTTGATCGACGCCGCCGTTCAAGGGCGGGACTGAAAACACACTGACATGATTCGTAAGCGATTCGAGTGGAAACTCCGCGACCGCACTCTGATTCTCGGTGAGCGCACGCTCATCATGGGCGTCCTTAATGTCACTCCGGATTCTTTTTCCGACGGCGGCAAATACGCCGATCCCGACCGCGCCTTCGCCCGCGCGATTGAAATGGAAGAGGAGGGCGCCGATATCATCGATGTCGGCGGCGAATCCACGCGCCCGGGATCGAAGCGGATTTCCGAAGGCGAGGAGCTGCGCCGGCTTGTGCCGGTGTTGAAGCGGCTACAGAATCGCCTCGCGGTTCCCGTTTCCGTAGACACGTATAAGTCCGCTGTTGCCGCGAAAGCGCTGGATCTGGGAGCGGCGATTGTCAATGACCCCAGCGCTCTGACATTCGATCCGGAACTCGCGCGGGTCGCGTGTCTAGGCAATGCAGGCTTGGTGCTTAATCATATGCGGGGCACGCCGGATACTTGGACCAAGCTGCCGCCGTTGAAAGACGTCATGCGAACGATTACTTCTGAACTGGACGCCTCGGTTCATCGCGCTTTGCGCTCGGGGCTGATCAGGAAGCAGATTGTGATCGATCCAGGGCTCGGGTTTGGCAAGCGGAAGGAACAGAACGCGGAGATTCTGGCGCAATTGGAAGCTCTTTCCCGGCTGGATCTACCGGTGCTGGCGGGGCCGTCGCGGAAGCACTTCCTTTCGCGGGATAACGCGGAGCACACCGAGTTCGCCACGGCGGCTTCGGTTGCAGTGGCAATACTTCACGGCGCGCATATCGTGCGCGTCCACGACGTAAAGGCGATGGGCACGGTAGCGGCGGTAACGGATGAAATTGTTCGCTCGTTTGAAGCTGGTGGTTAGCGCTTGGGCGGGCTAAAGCCCGCCGCAGGCTTAAGCCTGCCCCGCAGAGCAGCAGAGCCGCAACCAAAAGCGGGAAGGGCAGTCACCTTCTTCGCGCGAGCAGGCCGATTGGCAATCGGCCGCAGGTTGGCAACCTGCCCCACAAAATCTTCTCAGCCCGCGACGATTTTGAAGTCTAGTAGTACAGTGAACTGCTGCAATCAAATATCAGTTACGCCTGAACTTCTGCAATCAAAGTACTGGTAGGCATGAACTTGGCAATTAGGTACTTAGTGAGCGAGACTTAGGCGCGAACCTAGCTGCTCTGCTTCTTCGGCCGCAAGGCCCTTTTCCGCCGTGGGGGCGTGGATTTCTCCGCGACGCCGCTTCAGCGGCCCGCCGGAGCGATGGCATGACTTCGCTTGAATCTCGGCGGCTATAGAAACCGCAATCGCTTCGGGGGTTTCTCCACCAATATCAAGGCCTGCTGGAGCGCAGATATTGGGACCCGGATTTACCCCGGTTTCGGCGAACAACTTCTCCGCTCTGCTGCGCGGCCCGAGGATCCCAAGGTAGAACGGGCGGCGTTCAACAACCCGCGGGAGAAGCCGTGAATCTACCGAATAGTTATGCGTCATCAGGACCACGGCGGTGTTCGAATCGATGGTTAGACCGTTGAGCGCGTCCGCTCCGACGCTGGCTTCGGTCAGATTGACGGCCCATCCGAGCTGTCTTCCCAGCTGGACCAGCGGGCCGGCATCACGGCCGCCTCCGATCACGATCACCGACAGCGGCGGCCCAATCCATTCAACAAAAACTGCCGCGCCGCCCAAGCGCGCGAACCGGCTTTTCTTCTCGCGCAATGCAGCCGAAGCATGAGTCAACACCTGCGCTTCCATTGGCGACCCCACCAGCGCTCCCGTGCGCGCCCACGATTCATCCAGGAGTAAACGGTCGCCAACTCGCGCCGACTGAACATTGCCGAGATCTACCACGGTTGCAACCACCGCCGGGGTGCCCGCGCTGCGGTGATGGTTTAAGAAAGCGCTGAGGCGCGAAAGCTCGGGGCTTCCGACGCGTTCCAGTAGAATCGATGCCGCGCCGTAGTTTCTCACAACTGGCGTGCCTGCCTCGGTCAACCACCAGGCATGTTGGATGATTTCGGCTTCGACGTGCGGTCCCGCGATACAGCCGACCCGAGAGCCATCGCGGAGCAGCAGCATACGGGCGCCAGGGCGACGGTAGACGGAGCCCGTGACTTGAACCACAGTAGCGAGCACGGCTTCGCGGCTCGTACCTTCCAGCCCGCGCAAAGTATCCAGAATTGCGTGTAGCTCACAACCGGATGGCTCAACCGGCGTGACAAATTCTTTAGCGCTACCGCGATCCCCGTTGCTGTGCGAATAAGGCGCAGCGTGCCCGGTTTCCCGGATGTTATTCAGAAGTTCGTGCATTGTCCTTTGTTAAAAGAGGGGCAATTACACGAACAAAAAATATAGAGGACGCTTTAGTGGATAAACGCGTTCCCCGCGCGAACCAAGTCCAGCCTCGCCTTGCCCAAGCCCAAACTGGGGTCGAGCGGAGCGCCTTGGGTCAATGCGTTCTGGAATCCGACGATCGAGAAGTTCGGCCTAACATCCTCAAATAGAGCTGCGGCGCCCGAAACCAGCGCCGTGCTAAAGCTCGTTCCCCAGCCCGCGGCATAGAGCCCACCCGGAAAGAATGTCACCAGACCTTCCCCGGGTGCCGCAGCATTCACATTCCCGTAGTTGCTGAACGTGCTGCGCTGGTCCGAAAGGGTCGTGGAACCCACGTCAACTACGGATGAGTAGCCGCCTGGATACTGCACGATCGGCTGGCCAGCATTGCCGGCAGAGGAGACAAGAATCACGCCGTGGTTTGCGGCATAGGCTATGGCGGTACTGAGGAGGGGCGATGAAGAGGCAAACCCGAAGCTCATATTAAGCACATCGGCTCCGTTATCCGCGGCATAGAAAATGGCCGCGGCGATGTCGGCGAGCTGTGCGGACCCATCGGGACGAAAGGACTTAAGCGGCATGATCTGAGCCTGTGGGGCGATCAGGTGGACCAGACCCGCCATCATCGTTCCGTGGCCAAAAGCACCGGGTAAGTTCTCGCCGTCCAGGATTTCGACGGTCGACTGGTCTAAGATCTCCACGGTAGATTGGTCCAGAATCTCCACCGTGGATTGCGAAAGAATCGGGGTCGTAGGTCCGGCATTTGCTAGCCGGGAGTTTCCTTGGGCGAGTGCCGCCGCTATAGCAGGATTCAAATCGTACAGCTCGGATACCGTGTCGGGGCGGTTACGGGTGAAATCGAAACCCGGCACCAAACTTCCCTGGAGACCAGGATGCCCGGTATCCACGCCCGTATCGATGATTGCGACGATCCCGGTACCTCCGCCAAAATCATATTGCGCGTCCGTGAGCCGGATGAGTTGAGCGCTCGGCTGCGTTATGTAGGCCGGGAGAACCCAATTTCCATAGTACAGAACCGGCATGGATGGCCCAAAAAGATTGGGAAGGGCACCCGGGTTCGGGGCCGCCACTTGGGAGGTTGTCTCGGTCTCGGGGTTTTGGACGATGGCATTGCTCTCAACGTCTACGACGCCTGGCTCCGCCTTGAGCTCGGCTAAAGCCGTCGCCGAGAACGGCACGACGGCGCTAACCGAATTCAACCCGATTACACTGTTTCGCCACGACTTCAGTACGGAGAAACTGTACTCCGCGGACAGCGCGCCGATATCCGTTCCGGGCGACGTCGCGATAACGTAAGTGGATTGCGCAGCTAAAGGCCACGCCGCGGCTAAGAGAACAAACGATGCAAGACGCTTAAGAACCACGTCACCCCCCCAACACACACACAATGATTTCCGGCAGCTTTATCAACCGGGGCGTGTTCAGACACGAAGATTCAAAGGTAGTTCAATGCGTTGCCTGCGCTCGCGTAGCGCGATCCGCAGGACGGCATTTTCCACGGCGGGACACTCAAGCACAAACTCGCCGAAACGGTTCGTGGATGTTCCTGTGAGGGTCCGCCCTGGAATAACCATTTCGACAATGATACCACCTAGGCTATCTTCGGCGTCGTTCTCGTTTGCGATCTGACCTACGATCTCGGCAGCTTTATCGGAGGAGGGCGCTTCTACCTGCAAATCGACAATGTAATCGCCGGCACGAAACATTTTGCGCTCGCCTGCGCCTGGGCCATTATCCCCCGGGGAACGAACGCCGGCGGGCTGCCAAGTCAGGCTGGCTTCGCGAATAAGCTGTGCGGCAATGGTCTGCCATGTCTGAACCTGCCCGGGAGCAGGGGGTGGAGGGGTGAAAATCTCCCGGGCGCGCTGAACGACAGCTTCGGGAACGTGCAACTCGCCTTCCGGCAATCCGGCCCGCGTAAGGGCATCCAGCAAGCGGACCGTGGCGTTGCAGTCCGGGCAACCGGATGCAAGATGCGTCCGCATCAAAGTAACCGCTGGTTCTTGTGCAATGCCTCGAACGAAATCCGTCCACTGTTCATCAGTGAAATGCAAATTCTCGGGGTCGTGCTTCTGTAAATTCAACATGGCCTCTCCGCCGGCCCTTTCTGCTAATGCGCCATTCGCTTGGTCAAACCCGGTCTGCAAACCGGCGCTGACGACTGCAATCTTGGTAGTTCCGAACCAACTCCCTAACGTCTTCCCTGGAACAAACTCTTACCAATTGAGGGACCAATACCGATCCCAAAAATATACCTTAGTGTCTATATTTAACACATTAGAAAAGCTTAAGCGCGCAATATTTCCGATGGCGATTGGAAGCCACCGATTCCAGGCTCATCCGAAGACTTGAAAATTGTGATCGCCGGATCCCCCACCAAAAGGAAGGGAGCCCACAGGTACGGATCAGGTAGATGCTCACGCATTTTTTGCATGGCTCGTTGGGTTGCGCTTCCCAATGCGTAACCCAACCGCAAGTCATCGTAAAAATAGCGCATGAATTGTTGTGTGGCCGAATCGTCGATATCCCACAGCGCCACCAATAAACTTCTCGCGCCCGCCTCCAAAAACCCGCGCATTAAACCGACCAGTTCGTCTCCGCCCACCACTACGCTGGACCCGGTATGACAGCCGCTAAGCGTCAGGAGTTCCGCCTGCAGTCGCATCCGGTACAAATCGACGAGGCTTAGCCGAGCATCCGAAAGCTGCAACGCGGAAAAAACGGGATTGTCTCGCCGGAAGATTCCGTGCGTCGAGAAGTGCAAAATACGCGCGGCCGGGGCGTGTTTTTGAAACGCTTCTAATGAGGCATCGGCGCCGAGAAACAGCTTTGCTCCGGGCAGCAAACCGGCAATCCCCCGAGCTTCTTCCTCGATTCGCGGGGCGCGGGGATCGGGAGCCGCGATCACTACCGCATCGCCCGCCGCATTGGCCTGCTTTTGCCGGCACCTGGCCAATACGCTGGCGCTGGGAATCGCGGATATCGTGAAAGCATCGATCAGCGACCGGCGCCCATCGCTTAGCGCCCCAAACGGAAGCCCGTGTAAATCCTTGTGCGGGGCGAAAATCAAATGTTCAAACCCCGCCAGACGGTCTTCAAAAGGCGCGATGAGCAGACGATAGATGTCCCCGAGATGGTACGAAATCGCCTTTAAATTGGCTTCGGCCGTCCGCGAAATTGCTTTGGCCCAGCGGTATCGGGCGATTTGAAATTTGAGCAGCTTTATGCCGAATTTGATCGGGCTCGCAGGTCCCAAGGGCAGCGCGTCGACGAAAGAACGGCTGATTAGAAACGCGTACAGTGTCCCGCGCGCCTCGTAGTACTCAACCAGTAGCTCGCCTTCCCGGAGATGACTTTGCAACACGTTAGCGCCATCGCTTGGGCGCGAGTGCGTTGGAGCCGCGGGGCGGTGGCTGGTCAGCCGCGCGATTTCAGATTCCAAGTCGCGCGCTCTCTGCCGCAGAAAGCCGGGACGGTCCGGGTCTGCGCCAGACCCGGACGTTATGCCCTGATGCAGCCGGCGGTAGATCCAGTTCAAATCCCTGCGTAACTCTTGTATCTGAGGGTCCTCGGCCGGATGGTCGGGATTATCGTCCGGCGCTGCAAGCTTGTCCGCGAGGCTCCGCGATTTCGCCTGCTCAACGAGCGCGAGCGCCTGGGTGGTCCCGTTGCCGTTCCCGTCCGCGCGGGAATTCAGGCACAACGCGACCATTCCCTCATAGACGGACAATTTGTCAACGAGGATTGAAATCCGCAAGTCTTCCGTGTCCACGCGACTCCGGAGGTCCTCAATATCGCGGCGCGCAGCCTCAAAGGCTTCCAGCGCTTTTACGGCATCTCCCTCAATCTCGTAGATTTCACCCTGCAGCAGGTTGGCATGGAAGCGGAGAGAAGGAGAAACATCCTCGCCTGCTCTGCGCACGGCGTCGAGCCCGACCTCGCGAGCGCGATCGGGGTGACCCGCACGCAACCAGAGCCGGGCAATCAACATTTGCGATTGTGCGGCCCGGCCCGGCATAGCAGTGTTGTTCAGCACGCGCCAAGCTGACTCGCTGAGGCGCCGGGCTTTGGCGAAATCCATTTCGTAAAACGCCACAACCGCCCGCAACTGATTCGCAAGCGCGGTCCAAACTTGATTTTTTTCCTGCACGAACACTCGCCTGGCTTGGAGCAGGCTCCGTCGTGCCCGCGTGTAATCGCGGCGCTGGCTTGCCGCAACCGCAAGGCTGACCAGTGCTTTGCCCTGTTCGTAGGGCATGGAGAGCCGGCCAAAGCGTTTGGCCGCGCTTTTCGCCATTCGCTCACCCTCGCCGGTCAAATTCAATTCCAGGTCGATTTCGGCTTCGTCCAAGTCGCACAGCGCCGCATGGTACGCATCTTTCACCAGGCGGCTATGCTCGCGCGATATCTTGTACAGCTTCCGGGCTTCCACGTAGTCGCCGCGAAGGTAGTACAAATACGCGATGTTGTAATCGGCCCGGGCTACCAGATTCGTTAATGCATGAGCCTGGGCGTAGTCACGGGCCTTTTGATAGTAGGCAAGCGCGGTGGGGAACTGCCCGAGATTGATATTACAGACGGCCAGGTTGCTGAGCGCCGCGGCTACATCCCACGGCTGCCCAGCCGCTTCGAATCCTTCGAGCGCCTTTTCATAGCGGGCCGCCGCCTCATGCGGGCGATCGCGTCTGAAATAAATATTGCCTACATTGGAATCCAGGCGCGCCAACCGCAGACGGTCATTATGCCGGCGGAAAATTGTTTCCGCCCGCGCGGCCCATTGCTCTGCTTCCTCATACTGGCCGCGAAAGATTAGAGCTTGCAGACTGCTCGACAGCGTTCGGCCGACTTCCAGCTCGATGCCCTCGGCTTCAAACATCTTCGCTGCAGCACCATATTCCTCTACGGCTTTCGCATATTCTCCGGTGACGTGGCTAATATGGCCTTGACTGCGTGCCGCCCAGGCGCGGGTGATCGCATCGGCGCGAAGTTGGGCAAGCTGCTGGATCGCGGCATTCAAGCGCAATGCTCGCGGACGATCGCTGTGCAGCGATTCCAGAATGGATGCATGCAATCGCGCGGGCGCATCTGACGGGCATCGCGCAGGCACTGCTTCCAAAAAATCGGTGCGCTGCTCCGGATCATCGATCCGAGCGAGCGCTTCTAGCCAATCCTCCATCAACGATATCCATCTCTTGAAGCAGCGCTTTTAACTTCTTCAGGCATCTGCCTCGAATAAAGCCGATCGATCCTTCCGCTAACCCAAGCGTGGCGGCTACTTCGCTATACGGGCGAGGCGGCTGTTCAAAGAACAGCATAGTTACCATCTGCCGGCAGCGCGGAGGCAGGAATTGAATGGCATCCCGGATCTTTTGTTCGCGCTCCGCATCGGCATGAACCGCCGCCGGGTCCGGTTTGTCGTCCGCCATATTCGGATCCACGCCGGACATTTGGAGCATTTTTTGACGCCGCTTCTTTTGCAGCATGCAGCGCCGGGCCGTTGCCGTGATAAGCCACGCTCTTAGCGCTTCAACTTTTTCAATTCTCCCCAAATCCCGGTATAGATCCGCCCACACGTGCTGGAAAACATCGGCGGCATCCTCTGGAGGCAATTGGTACTTCGTTGGAATCGAATAGACGAGCCGCTTGTACTTATCGATCAGAGCAGCCCATGCCAAGTCTTCCCCCGCCAGGCATTGCCGAACCAGCTCATCGTCCGGCCAAGTACTATCCGGTACTAGCAACTTCATTACTGGCCTGATCCACCCTTGCGCAAATACAGCTCACTGGAATTCCAAAGCGTAAAGTGGTCCATGACGGCAGGACGGAAGTTGCCCACGTTACCCCGCTGCGCAACGACAACATTGGGGGTTACGAGAAAAATCATCGGTACTTGCTCGGCCACTATTTCTTGAACCCGCTCGTACTGCTTTCGCCGCTCCGACGGGTTCAAGGTAACCATCTGTTTCTCCATTAGCTGGTCGATTTCCGCCTCCCATGCGGTGGCGGGCTGCTTCTGGTTGGGATTCCACAAGTGAGTTCCACCCGAGGACAACCAAACGTTTAACTCGGGATTGGGGTCAGCGTCCCCACCCCCTAAACCCAGCAGAACAGTATCAAACTGCCGCGTATTGGTCACACGATCCAGCAGCGACCGGAATTCCAACGGCGCGATGTTGACTCCAATGCCGAGTTGAGCATAATCCGCTTGCAACATCGTAGCCATTTGCATCCGTTCCGGGCTGCTGGTGGATACCAAAATAGAAAACTCGACCGGCGTTTGCGCGCCATCGATAAGCTGCCCTTTCCCATTCCAAAGGAATCCGGCGGCCTTTAGCATTTGCTTCGCGTCCGCAACCGAGCGCTTCGGATGCGCGATTCGGTCCGAATACCAAAGCCGGTTTCCCGGGCTTACGTGACCCCATATCGGAGTCGCCCTTCCTAAAAAGACCGTTCGCGCCATGGATTCGCGGTCGGCAGCCAGAGAAAGAGCAGTACGAAACTCACGTTTACTGAACCACTTAATTTTGGGACTGGCCGGAGAGAGATTGAAGCACAAAAAGTTGTATTCAAGGCCTGGCCCCAGATCCGTCACGCTCGCGCCCTGGCGTTGCAGGAACGAAACCGCGTTCATGCTGAGGCGGTTCAATACATCGATGTCTCCCGATACGAAGCGCGCCAATTGCACTCCCTCATCGGGCAGGAGGCGGAATTCGATGCCGTCCAGATAGGGAAGATTGCGGCTGGTACCCGGCGCGGTCTGCCAATACTCAGGGTTTCGCTCCAATACAACCGCTTCTCCGGGCCGGTACTGCTTGAGACGGAATGGTCCGAGTCCGACAATCTCGGAAGCAGGCGTATTTACCGTCCAAGCGCTGCTTATTTTGCCCGCTTTCCACGCCGGCTCCAGAACATGGCGCGGAAGCATCGCGACGGAATCAAACACCCTTTCCGCCGCCGCATACGGTTGCGGCAGCGTGAATTCCACAGTGTAGGAGTCGAGTTTCGATACGCGTATGGGCTTGTCTTCAATCAGCAGCAGATCGCGCTGAGGCGAATGGACCAATTCATCCAGATACACGGACCAGGAGAACACCACATCATCGGCCGTAAACGGAACTCCATCGGAAAAGCGCACGCCTTTCCTCAGCTTCAGCGTGTACCTGGTTCCGTCGCCCGACCGCGTCCACGACTCCGCCAACCCGGGCTCCGTTTTTTGGGTGAAACGGTTGATAGTAATCAGATCGGCATGCAAACGGCGGAGGACCTCCCGTGAGGGCGCATCCACCGCAATTACCGGGTTGAATGTTTTAGGCTCTGCGCGTTGCGCCACATGCAACACCCCGCCCCAGCGAGGAGTGTCGAGCGAAGCGGCGGTCGTCAGGCCACCGGGGCAGAGCAAAAGCACACTACAGGCCCATGTGGCGACGCGGCACATATCTTTCTATTATCGGCTAGCCCGGTAGGCATTCGCTACGGCTCGCACGGCAAAGGCGCAGCTCAGAAACAACGGCAGCATGGAAAGGACGGGCAACAATCGCCACCACTGTTCCCGTAGCAAGTAGGCTTGTTTCAAGGCTATGATGAAGGCGCCCCAGCTTGGCTCCGGTTCGCTTACTCCCAGCCCAAAGAACGACAGCGTGACTTCGGCGAGAACGAACCGGGGAAACAGGACCAGAGCTTGCGCCGCAAGCACGCCGAGAGTTCCAGGAAAAATATGGCGCACAAAGATCCGCCATTCCGGAACTCCGAATGCGCGCGCCGCTTCGACGTATCCGCGCTCGGAAAGATTCAACACCATGCCGCGAACCAGGCGCGCCGGGCGGGCCCAACTCACGAACGCGAGCAGCAGCAACATGGTCGCAAGTACCGCGCGAGGCTTCAGGTCGAGAGGCAGGATTGCGCGCAAACCGATCACAACGTAAAGCCACGGTAAAGATAAGGTGAGGTCTCCAAGCCGCAGAAAAAGAGCGTCGATCTTACCCCCTTTGAATCCGACCAAACCGCCGGCGGCCCACCCCAGAAACAATCCAACTACGGTCGCCGCCACGCCACTGAGGACCGACCAGCTTGCCCCTGCAAGAAATCGCGAGAACACGTCACGGCCGTAGTCGTCCGTTCCGAACCAGTGAAGCGCGCTGGGAGGCGAGTTCGAGATGTCCCGGTGCTGCTCGATCGGATTATAGGGCGCCCACAGAGCCCCGGCGGCAAGCACCAGGATGATGCCTGCGAAAACACTTAATCGAGCTTTAGCGGAACCGTTCATGCGGTAACCGAATGCGTGGATCCAGCCTGTAGAGGGCGATCTCAGCCGCAAAATTCGACACGATCAAAACGCCTGCCAACATAACCAGGACGGTTTGCACGATGGAATAATCGCGCGCCTGAACGGCCTCAAGAAATAAAGGCCCTATCCCCGGCCAACCGGTCAGAACTTCCACAACAAACGAAGAACTGATCGCCGCCGCAACGGAAAGCCCAGCCAATGATACTAGAGGATTGAGCGCGGCGCGTAGCACAAACTGGAGCCAAATCCTGCTCCCGGAGATGCCCCGCGATTCGGCGATGCGCACGAATTCCAACTTTTGTGCGTGGCGTAGCTCCCGCACCGAGTGGAAGACGACTACCGGCAGCAACCCAAACGTCAAGCCGGCAATGGGAAGCCAAATGCCGGTAATCGAAATCCCCAGCCAGACCGCGGCCCATAAGATCAGGCTTACCGCCGCCACATCCGGAACAATCGTCGCGGCGGTCGCCCCTGGCTCGAATATGGTCGGCGCGATGCCAAAAACCCCCGCCGAAATCGCTCCTCCAAGGCCAAGCGCCCAGGAAAGAAGAAGCGCGGGTATGGCGACTTCCAGCGTTCCGCGGATACGTGGCGCCAACAATTGGCGAACCGGAATCCCGTACGCCAAGGAATCGCCGAAGTCGCCCTTGGCGCTCGAGGCCAGCCAGTTCACATAACGGCGAGGCCATGATTGTGTTAAGCCGTGAGCTTCCCTGATTCCCTCCAGCGAAGCTTTCGAGATTTGCGGATTCTCCAGTTCAACGGTATAGATATCCCCCGGCAGCAGACGAAAAAAAAGGAACACCGCGATCGATATAACGAAGAACTGAATCAGGCTGATCAGCGCCTTGCGGAGGAGAAAAATCATCTCATTGGGATAGTGCCATCAGGTGCGCATCAGACGCCGCAATTCGTCCCGCCTCCATCCGCACAACCCGCGCGCCGAGTTCCATCGCGGCGTCAGCATCGTGGGTGACCAGCAGGATACTAAGGCCGCGCTCTTGTTGCCCGGCAAGGTAGCTCAAGATGTGGCCGCGCGTGGCTGCGTCCAGGCCCGACAAGGACTCATCCAGAATCAGCAGCCCATTTTTCAATCGCGCCGCGCTCCTTAAAATCGCCACGCGCGCCCGCTGCCCTTCGCTCAACGCGCTGACTTTTCGATTCAGCCACTCGCGCGGAAGACGGACTTGCGGAAGCAGCTCTGCGTCCGGGCGGCCGCATGCTTCCTTGAGAGCGGCCGCAATCGTTACTCCGGGATTCAGCGATTCCGAAGGCTCCTGCTGAACCAGTTGAACACGTTCGGCAACAGCCGGCTTTCCCGCTTCGTGCCATTCGCCCGCCTCGTGCCATTCGATCGAGCCGCTATCGAAGGTTTCTCGTCCGGCGATACATCGAGCCAACGTCGATTTGCCAGCCCCTGAAGGGCCCAAAATAGCAACACATTCGCCGCGCTGCATTTCGAAGGAAACGTGATCCAAAGCGCGGGCGACGGGCTTGGTTCGGGTGAGCCAATCCCGCCGGGTGAAGTTCTTAGTAACGTTGCCAACGGTGAGAAGGGGTTGAAGGGAAGCTACTCCAGGGCGGCGCGGCGCGGCGCCGGGTTGAAACTCCGGAGTCATTCTATGCACCCTGCAGCCTAACGTTCGAAATACTCGTTCCCGGTGGGAAGCGATTAGAATTGCCGCCCCCGTTTCGCTGGCGTATTCGTCCAAAAAATGTAAAACCAGGGCCTCATTATCGGGATCCAGATTGGACGTAGGCTCGTCGGCGAGGATCGCGGCGGGCCGCAGAGCGAGAGCTTGAATAATTAATACGCGCTGCCTTTCGCCGCCGCTCAACTGGTGCGGGTAAGCATCCATGATTCGCTTTTCGCCCAAGCCGACGCGCGCAAAAAGCCGGGCGGTTTCTTGCCGCGACCGGGTCAGCTCGGTAACTTGCGCGGCAGCCGTCAAATACGGAGATAAGCTCTGCAAGCTCTCTTGGGGAATGTATCCGGCCCGTCCGGCGATGGTGACTGTTCCGGCCATGACCCCGGTCTCCTGCAGCAAGCCGGTAGCTGCTCTGAGCACGGTGGTCTTTCCGCATCCGGATTCGCCAGCAAGACCCACGCGATCGCCGCGGCCGAGTGCAAGCGAAAAGGCGTCAACAACCGGAGGCGCGCTCCCGTAGCTGACGCGTAGATCCCGGATATCCACAAGCGCTTCCAACTTTCACCGCCTCTGGCATTTCGGACAGAAATGCGTGCCCCGCTGCGCGACCACGATTCGGCGGATGCGCGTCCCGCAAACGCGGCAGGGTTCGCCTTCGCGGCCATACACGCGATGCTGGACCTGAAACCAGCCGCGCTCGCCATTTGCATCCACGTAATCCGACACCGAAGATCCGCCGAGCGCGATAGCTTCCGACAAAGTCTCCCGGATCGCCTGGTGCAACCGGCCGGCGCGCGGAGCGCTCAGCCTTGCCGCCGATGCCAGTGGATGAATCCCGGCTCTGAACAGGCTTTCGTCCGCATAAATATTGCCCAAACCGGCGAGAAAAGTCTGGTTTAGCAGCAGCGGTTTGATGCGAGCGCGCCGCTTCAGACGCTTGCGGAATTCATCGAGACCGACCTCCAGAGGCTCCGGGCCAAGGCGAGCCACTCGCTTCGGCGGGCCCGCGCTCCATTCAATTTTCCCGAACTGGCGCGGATCGTCGTAGAGAATTTGGCCCTCGTCGAGTGTGAAGACGCCGTAGGTGTGTTCGCCCGGCTGGCCCGATACCAACAGCCTGCCCGTCATGCCTAAATGCACCGCGAGCGTGCCCTGATCCAACCCGATCACGATGAACTTCCCCCGGCGACGGACATTCTCGACGCGCCGTCCGGCCAGGCGCGCGGCCAGCACCGCACGATTGCCTGGGGTAACGAATCGCGAGCTAAAATTCGCCGCAACGATGCGGCGGCCCATCAGCCGCGGCGCCACCGTCCGTACGACAGTTTCGACTTCAGGCAACTCCGGCATGGTCGGTGGAGCAGGCTTTAGCCTGCCACTGGGGCTTCAGCCCCAGTCTCGGGAACGTCTATCAGAATTTCGCCGCCCTCGACCTTCACCGGAAAGCATTCCACTTTCACGTCCGGATCGAAATCGTTGGCCCCCGTGCGGCAGTCGTACTCCCAGGCATGCCACGGACAAACCAGAGTCGCCCCGTGGAGCGCGCCTTGACCCAGCGGCCCGCCCGCGTGGGGACAAACTCCATCGAGCGCGTGCAATTCGCCATCGACGTTGCAAATCGCGTAGCTGTTACCGGCAATTTCGGCTTCCAACACCGATCCCGGCGTGAGCTGCGAAACGGACCCAACTTTGACAAAAGCCATAACTCGCTATTCTCTCATTCAACGGCACGGCGTCGGGGCATTCAGCGCCCAGCGCCGGGCGCGGGACGAAGCGGCGTACGTTCTGCCCAAACGGGGCCGCGGCTGACTGCGTTGCGCGGGGTATTAAGCGAGCGAGCCGCCGGCATCGCCGTTATTATCGAGAAGCGCCTTCTTGTGCTTCGGCTTTTTGCGCGCGTTTTTTGGTTTGATCACCTGTGAAGGCTTTACGCTGCCCACCCGCTCCCGCGCAATGTCCCCTTGAGACCTCGTTAGAAATGTCCCCCTAAACTGAAAGACCTCCCCCGAAGGAGGAGGTCGGATTGGGGCGTACGGCATTGAGCAAGAGGGAACTGCAACGAGGTGGAGTGTTGGCGCGGGTGAAAGCCGGGGAGTTGC
>JAFAQY010000017.1 GCA_019261985.1 Bryobacterales bacterium
AGGGTTCGCTTCGCCGCGCCAACACCGCGCGCCCTTGACAGCTCCGGGCCGTTCCGGAACGCACCCTCAGACAAGGGAAAGGGCGCTTCCGGAATGGCTCGCTACTGGCTCTGTCCTGCCTCCCGTTGGTCGGCCTCGAGCTCTTCCCATTGCTTTCCCATCATCAAAACGAAAGGAGCATCGCCTGCGGCATTTTTAGCGTCCTTCAGGCTCATCTTTCAATGAGAATATGCTTACTCGAAAAAAATGACTTTCGATCGATGTCCCTTACGGAGTTTGCCATCCGTAGTGAACAATGTTCCTCCGGTAGCTTCGGCCAACGCGAGATAGATGGCGTCGTGGGCGGTGAAGTTATGCCGAAGTTCCCAGACCCTCGCAAGCAGTGGAGTATGCGGAAAACGATGAGCAGGAAGCATCGCGAGTCGGGACAGGCATTCGTCCACTAGATTGGAGTCGATCCGTCCGGAAGCCATCAGGTTTCTCAGGGCGCTCACGACCTCGACGTCCATCAAATGTGGCGCAACGAAAAAATCATTCGTTGCGGCAAGTCGATCCCGGATGTTTTCCGAAAGCGGCCCGTTGATAAGTAACTCGACAACGACGGAGGCGTCCAGGACAATCATCGGGAATCCCGCAGCTCACGCACTAGCTGGGCCGCGGTCTTCTTAGAGCGAATCGGCCGCGAAAGGCGGGCCTGGTCGAGCCATTCCCGCATGGTTGGGCGCTGCGTGGCGTATTCCAATTCTTTCTTTATGAAATCCGAAAGGCTCATTCCTTCCCGCGCAGCGCGTGCCTTCAGCGTTCGGTGAACTTCCTCAGGCACATCTCGTACTTGAATCATCTTCGACATGCTCCCAGCATACAAACATGTGCATCGCATGCAGGCGGGCTAACGCCCGCCGGAAGCTGAACCCTGCCCCGCCCCGGCTGTACGGGAGGCGATCTGTTACAGTTCGGTTGTAACCGATGAGGTTCTCCCTTGCCGAAGAAGTGATCTTTCTTGCTCTCCTCGCGGCCTCGATTTGGGGGTTCTGGCGACGGTTCGGACGAGTCATCCATACGATCCGGGAAGCGAAGCCCGATCCGGATTTCAACCTTCACCCGATTGAAAAACGTGTCCGGGATTTCATCTGGGAAGTTCTGCTTCAGGGAAAGGTGATCCGGCAGCGTCCCCTGCCCGGCATCGCGCACGCGTTTGTTTTTTGGGGATTTTGCGCCTTCGCTCTCGTGACCATCAATCACGTTGCAACGATATTCGGAGTGCCGTTCTTGTCCCGCTCCGGCATGTTTGGGCGATTTTATTTCGGTTTTGCCGCGTTGTTCGCGATTCTCGTGAGCGTATCCATCATCGGGCTGGCTGTACGGCGGTTTGTGATTCGGCCGGTGTGGCTCGCTCCGATCTCTTATGAATCCGGCGTCATTGCGTTGCTCATTTTCGCCCTGATGGCGACTTATCTCGCAGCATTCCGGATCGGCGATGTGGGCGAGGGCGCGCGGACAGTGTGGTGGCTTCACACGTCGGCATTGCTCGCATTCCTGCCGCTAATTCCGCACACCAAGCACTTGCACCTAGTGCTCAGCCCCGTGACGGTTTTTCTTTCACGGGGCGGCTTCGCTCGCATTCCGCCGCTGGCCGGCGATGAAGATTTCGGGCTCGACACCGGGAAGGACGTCACGCGCATCGTCGCGCTGCAAGCCTATTCCTGCGTCGAGTGCGGCCGCTGCAGTGAGCACTGCCCAGCCACCAACACCGGAAAGATTCTCGATCCCAAGAAAATCGCACTGGGCGTGCGCGGATATTTGAACGACCTGGGTCCGCAAGCCGAGCAGCCCATCCTCGGAACGCACATTTCGCAAGAGGCGGCGTTTCAGTGCACTACTTGCGGGTCGTGCGAATTTCAATGCCCGGTCGGCATCGAGCACGTGCCGATCATCGTCGGCCTGCGCCGGGGCGCCGTAAACACCGGCAAGTGGGAAGACGATTACGGGACGAAGCTGTTTTTGGCTCTCGAGCGCAACGGCAATGCCCTGGGCATGTCTTCAACGGAGCGCGACAAGTTCATCGAGAAACAAAAATTCCCGATTTTCGACGGTACGCAGGAATATTGCCTCTGGTTGGGCTGTATGGGCGCCTACGATCCAGGCGGCCGCGAGATCGTCGCGTCTTTCGCGCGCGTGATGAACCGCCTTGGCACAACTTACGGCGTACTTCGGAAGGAACGCTGCACGGGCGATCCCGCGAGGCGGCTAGGGAATGATCTTCTCTTCCAGCAGCTTGCGGAACAGAATCTGGAAACGCTTGCCCAATCGAAGGCCGCGAACATCGTTTCGATTTGTCCGCACTGCGTGCGCACCATGGGAACGGATTGGAAGGAATACGGCGAAGCGCCGCCGGTGGAGCATCACAGCGAATTCCTGTTCCGCCACCGGGACAAGCTGGGGCGGCCCGACCCGGCGCAGAGTATCGTGTACCACGATCCCTGCTACTTGGGCCGTTATCGCGATGTTTACGACGAACCGCGTGCCGTGCTCGGTGGACCGATCGAGCCGCCGCGCAGCCGCGAGCGTGCCTTCTGCTGCGGAGCCGGAGGCGGCCTGGCTTTTCTTGGCGAAGAAAAAGGCGAGCGCGTCAGCCACAATCGAGCTAAGCAGCTTGTGGGTACCGGCGCTGAAGTCGTCGCGGCGGCGTGCCCGTTTTGCAGCACGATGTTCCGCGACGCACTGCCGGCAGTAACGCCCAACCCGCCAAAGCTGCTTGACATTGCCCAGATTGTGGAGAGCCGGTTCGGTTGAAAGTTGTTAACCTGAGGCGCGCTGCTAATTCGCTCTGTCGGCGGTTCTACCAATGCCGAGCAGCGCGGTTGGCAACCGCGCGCCGGTTCGCAACCGGCCCCACAATGCGCTAAGCTTTAACTTGCGAAAGAGTTTAGCCTTACTTCTGCTAAGCGTCCTCGCCTTCGCCGCCAAGCCCGCTCCGAAGCCCAAAGCGCCCCCTCTGACCCCCGACCAACGCAGCGCGCAATCGATGCTCAAATCGCTTAGCCTGCACGATCGTGTGGCGCAGCTTGTCATCGGCGTCGCCTACGCCGACCCGGTCTCTTCCAAATCGCGAGAATTCCAGAAATACGTCCACTGGGTTCGGGATCTGCATGTCGGCGGACTCATTATCAACAACACGGTTCATAACGGCCAAATCCGGCTTGCGGAAGCGTACGCGATGGCCGTTTTCCTGAACCGGATGCAGAAGATGGCCAAGATTCCGCTTCTGGTGGGCGGCGATTTCGAGCGGGGCGCGTCCATGCGCGTCAACGACAGCGTGAAGTTTCCGTTCAACATGGCGTACGGGGCGGCCAACGATGTGGACGCTTCGCGATTCGAAGGACTCCAGACAGCTCGCGAAGCCAGGGCGCTCGGAGTCCAGTGGGTGTTCGCCCCGGTAGCCGACGTCAACAGCAATCCGGCGAATCCGATTATCAACATGCGCGCTTACGGCGAGGACCCAGAGTTGGTTTCCCGCCACGTTGCCGCCTTTATCGACGGGGCGCATTCAGATCCGAACAACATGGTGCTGGTGACCGCGAAACATTTTCCCGGCCACGGCGACTCGGGCGAAGACAGCCACAAGGGTCTCGCGCTGCTCGACAAGGACCGCGAGCACATGGATTCGATTGAACTGAAGCCCTTCCAGACCGCGATTGCGCACGGCGTGGATTCCATCATGACCGCGCACATGAGCGTGCCGGCGATCGAGCCCGACGATATTCCGGCGACGGTTTCCCCAAAAATTCTCACGGGACTGTTGCGCGATGAGTTGCAGTTCCGGAATCTGATCGTCACCGATGCAATGGACATGCGGGGCTTGACCGACGAGTTCAAAGGCGGCGAGGCATCCGTTCGAGCTCTGCTCGCCGGAGCCGATGTCTTGCTGATGCCCCCGAATCCGGAAGCCGCGATCAAAGCCGTGGTTGCCGCCGTGGAAAGCGGCCGCATTTCACGCCAGCGCATTGACGAGAGCGCCTTGCGCGTGCTGACCGCGAAGGTTCATGTCGGCCTTAGCAATAAGAAAAAGCTTGTGGATATCGAGGCGCTTGGCGACATTCTCGAAGCGCCGGACGCGGCCGAAAGCGCGGAGCGTGTTGCGGAACGCGCCATCACTTTGGTAAAGGACGAAAAGCGCCTGGTCCCGCTCGCCGCGCCCAAGGAAGCTTGTGTGTTGATCGCGGTAAAACGCCGGAATACTGCGAACGGCCAGCGCCTTGCGCAAGAATTCCAACGCCGCGCGCCGACTGTCCGTCTAATTACCGCCGATGGCTCGCTGCCGGAATCCGCGCTCGAAACGGCGACGGGCGATACCGGTACGTGCTCGGCAGTTGTTGTGGCCGCTCTGACGGATATCTCCGATGGCGGCGCGCCTCTTGCCGGCGCGCTCGGACCGTTTGTTGACAAACTGACCAATGGCCCGGCGCCCGTCGTATTTGTCTCGGTCGGAAGCAATCCTTACTTGCTGGCGCAATTCCCCAAGGTCGCCGCTTATATGGCGACATTCAGCCTGACGCCGCTTTCCGAGGCTGCGGCGGTGAAGGCGCTTTTTGGCGAGATTCCGATTACGGGACATCTCCCGGTCAGCATTCCTGGGTTCGCGACTCTGGGCGACGGCATTCAGGTCCAGGTGACTGCCCGCAATCGTTAGGAGGATTCGATGCACCGGCGGAGCTTTATCCGAGGGTGCGGCGCAGCCGCGCTCACCGGCGCCCTTGGACCCAAGACCGGTTTTGCGGCGGAGACTTCGATGATCGCTCAATTCGTCGTGGGTAACCGCTACGACGCGCTGTCTCCGGAAGCCCTGCAATGGGCGAAAACGGCGATGCTCGATTGCCTGGGCGTGGCGCTCGCCGGGACCCGTGAACAGAGCAGCCGCATTGTCGCCGATCAGGCGCGACAGGAATCCGCGAAGGAAGAAGCTACGATATACGGACGCGGGTTCAAAACCTCGGCAGCCGGAGCCGCTTTTATTAATGGCATCTCCGCGCACGCCGGCGATTTCGATCATAGCTTTGTCGTCGGTGGCCAGCCCTCCGCGCCTATTATCCCGGCCGTCTTCGCGCTCGGCGAGACGCTCTCGGCTTCCGGAAGACAGGTTCTCGAAGCATACGCCACCGGATTCGAAATCGCGGCGAACCTCGCCTTAAGCGGCCAAAGCAGCGAGGGCGCGGGCGTTCCGCCGGGCGCATATGGAGCCGCGGCTGCTTGCGCCAAGCTGCTCGCGTTAAAACAAACCGAAATCGAAATGGCGCTCGGGATCGTATCCGCGATGGCCAGCGGCCTGGGAACAACCCAGGGGACGATGGGCAAGCCGCTCGGAGTTGGACTCGCCGCCCGCGCCGGTGTGCAAGCCGCGCAGATGGCGAGAGCCGGATTTACAGCGGGCGAACCAAGTTTGCCGAAACTGAACGATCTGGGCCGCGCGAACGCGCTGGAAAAATACGGCCTGCGCATCAAGGCTTACCCCTGCGGAGGACTGACGCACTCGGCAATCTATGCCACTATCCAGATGCGCAACGAATTCTCGATTTCGACGGACGCCGTGCAGTCCATCGAGGTCGATGTTCCTCAAGGCACGGCCAACACCATCATGTATCGCGTTCCCGAGACCGGATTGCAGGGCAAGTTCTCGATGGGGTATCTGGTCGCCCGAGCGCTCATCGACGGCAAGCTCACCCTCGATTCGTTTACGGATCAGGCAGTGCGCGATAAAACCGTACTCGGGTTGGTCGAGAAAGTCGAAATGAAAGTCGATCCCAATCTTCCTCCGAGCACATCCGCTGACGGAAGCCGCGCCGCGAACGTGAAGATCACACTCAACAACGGCGAATACCATTCGCGCTACGAGCGGTTCCCCAAAGGCAGCCCCCAGCTTCCCGTGACCGCCGATGAGCTTAAGGAGAAAGTGCGGGGCTGCGCGCGAGGCGTGATTTCGAGCGACGCTTGCGAGCGAATGATCGCGCTGGTTGCGGATTTAGAGAAGATGCCCAGCATAAAACCGCTGGTGCAACTGTTGTAGTCTGAGCCTACTGCGTTCCGGTTTCCGCGCTGAAGGTGGACTGCGCCTGAAATTTCTTGTAGTCCCGGAAATGCAGCTCCACTTCGCTATGCAGCGCCTTCAGCAACGCCAGGCGTCCGTCCACCTTGAACTTGCCGGAAGCGGGCAGCCAGACTTCATCGTTTACGCGCGTCTGCTCAAATTGCAGGATTGAGCCCGGCCCAATCCGCAGCAGCCCTAGGGCAAAGGAAACCGTACCGATCGCCTCGGCCTCCACCTTGACCCACTGATATTCGCTTTTGTCAATCCAAACTTTGCCGCGCATTTTGGTAACGGCCTTTGCCAGCGCATCTTTCGCGTGGTATTCGGGCTTGGGTTCGGCCGAAATCACCCAGGCCGGCTTTCCGCTGACCGTCTCCTCGCCAGCCAGTCTGAAGGTGAATGCGTCCGGAAGCTCTTTTACGAATTCGCGCTGTTTCTCGCGTTCTTTTTCGAGCTTCGCTTTTTCCTGCGGAGTCTCGCCTTCGCGCTTGCGGATTTCGCGGTCCATTTTGTCCTGCTCTTTGCGCGCCTCGGTTTCCGACAACGGCTTTCCGTTACGCGCGACGACCTTCGCGTAGGTGCGCCCACCCAGATTGAAAATCTCGTAGGTTTCGCTTTCCGTTTTCTTTAAATGGCCGGACTTGTCGTAGTCGCGGTCCTCTTCGGTTTCGGTGTAGGTATAGTTTTTCAGCAGCTCGAAATTGCGCCGGTCGCGATCGACGGAGCGGCGGATGATCTCCGCGGGATTGGGAGCGTTTTCTCCCGGTTGCGCCGGAAACGCAGCGCAGCCGGCCAGAAGCAGAATTATCAGCTTCACCGCTTTGATCGTAGCGTACCCACGCCCAGCAGCAAAAACCCTAGAGCGACCACCCAGCGCAGCACCACCGGCCATCCGGTGATTCTCGCTATCAAGTTGCGAAACCCGAGCAGAATGAACCCCAAGCCGATGCAAATGTACCACCATCCCGAGAGACGTTTTGCGCGCGGCGCCCGTTGCGGATCACTCACGACCCTGATTATCGGATATGCTGTGATCGGACGAATGTCACACCGCTTCTTTTTATTCCCTATCGCGCTCGTTTGTTCCCTTCTGCAGTCCCAGCCCCTTCACAAAGTCACCATCAATTTCGCCAGCCGGACCGGAACCACATGGCCGCTCTATATCGCGAAAGACGCCGGTTCTTTCGAAAAATACGGGTTGGATGCGAACATCGTCTTCGCAGTGCATCCCGCCGCGATTGCCATGGTCATCAGCGGCGAGGCGGTGATGACGAATTATCCGCTGGAACAGGCGATGCTCGCCGCATCGAAAGACGCCTCGCTCGCGATCGTAGGCAGTCCGTTCCGCAAGAGTCTGTTTGCGCTGATGGCGGCCAAGAACCTTTCAAACGTTCGCGACCTGAAGGGCAAACGTTTCGGCGTCAGCCAGATTGGCGACGCACCGTATAACTATGCGGTTGGCCTGCTCGCGAAATCCGGCATGAATCCCCGCGATGTGCAATGGGTTCCGATCGGGACCGACGTAAACGGGCGCGCGGCGGCGCTGGTGAGCGGACGCGTGGACGCCACCATGATCACCGCGCCTGTGTATTTCAAGCTGGAGCAGCAGGGCTTCAAGGCTCTTGCGAATACCAGCGACTACGACGACATTTACGCGCCGACCGTTTACGTCTTCAAGAAAACCACTCTGGCATCCAATCCCAAGCTAGTGGATGCGTTAATCGAAGCGCACACGGAAGCAATTCAGCGGTTCTATAACGACAAACCTTTTGCGCTAAAGGCATACCTGAAACATATGCCCGACGATCCCGCCGATCTGGAGCGCGTTTACGACCGCTACGCGATGACGAACACATTCGAGCGCGTGCCGTACCTGCCCGCAGCCGCCGTTCAGTATATGATCGACCACCCGGTGGATGAACAAGCCGCGGCTCAGATGAAGAAGTTCGACTTCCGGACGGTCATCGATAACGGCGTCATCGATCGTCTGCTGCGCGAGGGCTATTTCGAGAAATTGTTCGGGCCGGGAATCAAAGACGAGGAATCGAAAAAAGCAAAGCTGGCGTTTCGGTAGTGCTCGGGCGAGCTAAAGCCCGCCGCAGGCTGAAGCCCGGCTGAAGCCTGCCACAACTTCTGCAATTCGGCAATAGTTGTTGGCTACATACGAACGGAGGGGAAATGCGCATCATCGTCGCGGGCGGGAGTATCGCCGGTCTTTCGTCGGCATTGGTATTGGCGCGCGCAGGCCATGAGATTGTTCTTGTCGAGCGCGATCACGTCGAGGTCAATGGGACGAGTGCGCCCGCCGCGTTCGAATGGAGACGCGACGGCATCCCTCATTTCCAGCAGCCGCACGCACTTTTGCCGCGTGGCCGCCTGCTCATGCTTCAGGAACTGCCGGACGTTTACCGGCAACTCCTCGATGCAGGCGCACTGGAATACGATTGCTCGCGAATCATTCCGGGCCCATCGCAACCTGAGGACAAAGAATTGATCGCATTAGCCGTGCGGCGGCCCCTGATCGAATGGGCTCTTCGTCGCGCCATTGCGCGAGAGCCGCGCGTCGAAGTCTTCGAAGCTACGCGCATCACGGGTTTTGCCGGCCGGCCTGGAACAATTCCGCACATCGACGGCGTCCGCACCGCACGGGGAGCCGAGATACGCGGGGATGCCGTCGTCGAAGCCTTGGGCCGGACTTCCCCCGCTCCGATGTGGATTGAGGAACTGGCCGGGATGCCTCCGGCGATTGACTCATCCTCGTGCGGCCTGATTTACTACAGCCGTTATTTTCGCGTGGGAGGACCCTTGCCCGATGGCCCGTGGCTGGTTTGCTTTGGCCCCCGCGTCGATCTCGGGTACGCGATGTTCTCCACGTTTACCGGCGATAACCGAACGTTCGCAATTGTTTTCGGCATACCCAATCGGGATGCCGAGTTGCGGATTCTTAAACGCGAACGGGCTTTTATGGCGGCATGCGCGGAAATGCCCGCCTTACGCCCATGGATGGAGCTCACCGATGCAGAACCCATCACGCCGGTAATGCCGATGGGCGCTTTGGAAAACTCGATTCGCAGCTATGAACCCGGCGGGCATCTCTGCGCAACCGGTCTGTTTCCCGCCGGCGATGCCATCTGCCACACCGATCCCGCGTTTGGGCTCGGCTTATCCTTCGCTCTGATTCACGCCGTGGAGATCCGGCGCGCGCTCGCTCGGGATCCCTCTGAACCGCAAGCTCTGGTCCGGAGTTATTTCTCGCGGATCTGGCCGGAAATTTGTGAACGATACTTGTCTTGCCGCGATCTCGACAACGCGCGAGACCAAGCCTGGAACGGCGCGAAGCTGGATTTTTCCAGACCTACCGGATGCTATCCGATGTTCGTGGCGGTCGCGGGAGGAGCGGTTAGCCTGCAAGATGGCGAGGTTTGCCGCAAGTGGCTGCGCCGCGCCACTCTTCTGGACCGGCTCAGCGTGTTCGATGACGATCTCGAATTACAACGCCGCGTAGAGTCGCAATTCGCGAAGCTGCTAAAATCGGGCGCGCCCCGGCCGGAGCAGGGCCCGGATCGAGAAACCCTGCTGGCAAGAGTAGGACAAGCTTGAGCTTGTACTTTTACCCGGTGGTGCCTTTGCCGCCATCCCTCTTCGATGCTCCGGCGCCCTGTATTGCCACGCCGGCGTCGCGGAATTCATCGATCATCTTACGAGTAAACGCCGGGATATCCGCTGGCTTGCGGCTCGTGATCAGGTTCCGGTCCACTACCACTTCGCGGTCCACCACGTTTGCTCCCGCGTTGCGCAAATCGGTGCGAATAGAGGGCCAGGATGTCAGGGTGCGTCCGCGGATAACATCCGCCTCTGCAAGCAGCCATGGACCATGGCAGATCGCGGCCACAGGTTTACCCTGGTCGAAAAACGATTTCACGAATTGAACCGCTTTCGGATAAGTCCGCAACTGGTCCGGGTTCGCGACGCCTCCGGGAAGCATCAGGGCGTCATAATCGTTCGGGTTCGCGGACTCCAACGGAACATCCACTGTAAATTCATCCGCCTTGTCAAAATGGTTCCACCCGTGGACGCGGTCGCTCGCGGGTGAAATGAGGTCGGTTTTCGCTCCCGCCTGGTCCAATGCCTCCCTCGGTCCGGTCATTTCCACCTGCTCGAATCCGTCCGCGACGAGAATCGCGACGCGTTTCCCGGTAAGTGAACTGGCCATATGCACTGCTCCTTCAACGATTGCGATTTAGCCGTCAGCACGGCTTCTATTTAGATGATTCGTAACGGCCCCCGTTACCTGGCAAGTGTTTTCAACACATCGCGGACACCGCGAAGATCTTCTACGAAATGTTGAAACTCGCGGTGGCGCTCTTCAGAATCCGGCGCGCGTAAAACTGCGGATGGATGAATGGTTGCGCTGACGCGAGGTCCCCACGGATGGTCGAAGAACTCTCCTCGATGCTGCGTCAGACGAAACTTCCGGCCCATTAGCGATTGTGCCGCCGTCGCCCCAAGGCAGACCACCACGTGCGGCTTTACCGCTGAAATCTCCGCTTCCAGCCATGGTTGGCACGCGGAGACTTCCACCGCGCTCGGCTTCTTGTGAATGCGGCGCTTGCCGCGCTCCTCGAATTTGAAATGCTTCACCGCATTCGTTACGTAAACCTCAGAGCGTGGGATGCCCGCCTCCTCTAAAGCGGTGTTGAGCAGTTTTCCCGCGGGTCCGACGAATGGATGACCTTGAAAATCTTCTTCATTGCCCGGCTGCTCGCCGACCATCATCAGAGGAGCGTGGTTAGGTCCCTCGCCGAATACCGCCTGGGTGGCAAATTTATAGAGATCGCAGCCGCGGCAGCCTTGTACGGCCTTTTGCATTGCGTTCAGAGTGTGGGTGGCCGGGAGAAATACGGCTGCCGTCGGGTATTTTGCCTTTATCATTCGCGGCTACACCGGCAGCGTATAACGGCCGCTTACAATCCGGTGCATCTTTTCGCGCGATTCCCCGGCCGAGGCGCCGTTGCGCTCGATCGACTCGGCTTGCGTTGCGAGCTCAATGTCCTTGATCTGATTGCGGAACCATTTCGAATATTCCCCCCTGCGTAGATGAAACAGCCAGGTTTCATCGTCGACTCCCTCCATCAGATTCAGAAACGTGATCAGGTTGTACGCGCGAAGATTCAATTTGTTCTGGGGTCCGCGGAAATAAAAGCTGCGTTCCGCCGGAAGCTCGCCTTCCGCGTACTGCCGGCGGTGCCGGATGCGGACGGTTTCTGTCGAAGCGGGTGTGAACGATACCGTTTCCCTCTCGCCCACACGCCAGGCAAGGAGTTGTCCGGGTTCCAACGGGGCACGTCCGATTATGGGCGGCGATAGCCGCGCCGCCGCGCAGAATTCCCGGATGGTATCCGCCGCCTCCGGGCCGACCGCCAACAAGGTTTTGACTCGTTTTACGACTCCCTCGGGAAGCCGGCCGGGACGCACGGTGATTAAGGTTATTCCCTCCAGATCCGGCCAGGACTTGCCTTCAACACCCGCGGGCAGGAAATGATGCGCCTCATCGATAACCACGCAGTGGGGCCGGCCCATTCGCTCCCGGAGCAGATTCAAATGGCGGACAATATCCTGGAGAAAGTTCGGCCTCTGGTCCAATTCGACCGCGAGCAGATTCACTACCGCATTATGGGCAGGCCGCTCGAGAAGTTTAATTACTTCCGCGGGTACCGGCGCCTTGGATGGACTGCCCAGAACCACAGCTTGCTTGAATGTCTCGTAATCGCCCTCAGGATCCAAAACGCAGAACTGATACTTCGCCAAAGCGAGCGCTTCGAGAAAAGCGGTCGTTATTGTCGACTTGCCTCCGCCCGAACTTCCCAGAATCAAATTCACCGCGCCGGGAAACAAAGTAAAGTCGCGGCCGCTCCTGTCCTGGCCTATGGACACGGCATGGCCGAGATATGCCGGATAATGGCAAAGATCGTTTTTCACTATTTCATCGATCAGCTCCATAACTCCGCGCCCATCGGGTTGCCGCGTTACAAGCTGCACTCGTTCCTTTAGAGTGGGAAGCGCGTTCGCCACCGCCGCTGGAAATTCGCAAGCCGACAAAAAAGCGTGATCGTTTTCCGCATCGCCGATTCCGGCGATGTTGTGCAGGGATAGGCTCAACCGCGCGGCGGCTGCCTTAAGTCCGGTGGCTTTATTCGTTCCCGAGGGCAGGATCATCAGCGAGCCCTTATTGAATATGATTTGAAGCTCTAATCCAAGCTCGGCGATGGCATCCAGAACCTGCTGCTTCCGGCACTCATCGGTGGCGATGATGACCTTCCCCCAGCCCAGGGGAGTGACGCCTTCTTCCTGCAAAAGCTCCAGGAAACTTGCGGGCGGTGCTTCCGCAAGCACCTCCTCTGTTCCGGACGCCGGGTCGTACAGGGTGGCGCCGTTTTCGGCGACGATGGAATCGAATTCTTTTATGTCGGGGAAGACTTGCTGCAGATCCTCAATTACTCTTCCGGTAACCAAAATCGCTCGGCGGCCCGTCCGGCGGAAACGTCTCAAAGCCTCAATCGTCTCGGCGGCTACCTTCCCTTCCCGCGCGAGCGTTGCATCGTAATCGGTCGCAAGGGCAGCGAAGCGCATCGTCCTTATTCGGTTCAGCTATGACCGTTTGCCGCGGCCAGAGTGAAGCAGAAAGTCGAGCCTTTGCCGGGCGCCGACTCCACCCAAATCTTGCCTCCCATTCCTTCTACAATCTTCTTGCATATCGTAAGCCCGATGCCGGTGCCATCGACAGCGCGGCTATGAAGGCGTTTAAAAAGGCCGAATATATGCTCGTGATACTCAGGAGCGATTCCGATGCCGTTATCGCTAACCTTCACCAGCCAGCGGCCGCCGACGCGCTCGGATTGAATCGAAATCTCCGGTTTGGCGGCGCTTCGGTACTTGATCGCATTGCCGATCAGGTTTTGAAACAACTGCACCATGTGACCGGCCTGAGCCATGACGACCGGCATGCGCTCATGACGGATCGACGCGTCCGTTTCCTTGATCCTTTTATCCAGATTTTTCACGGATTCGTCTACAATGTTGTTGAGATCGACGCGCTCCGGCGCATCCGCCATATTCAAACCGGCCAGCGCCAAAACATCGTCCAGCAGATCGGACATCCTGGTTACTCCATCCACGATGTACTTCGTGAATCGCTTCGAATCGTTGTCGAGCGGCGCTCGTTTCGCCAGCAGCTCCGTGTAGGCGCTTACGGTCCGCAAGGGTTCGCTGAGGTCGTGCGCAACCGCGTATGCCAGGGCCTGTAGCTCCGCGTTATAGCGCGCGATCTCATCGGCATCCCGCTGCAGCTTTTCCTCCGCGGCTTTGCGCTTCGTTATGTCCCGGTAATTAGAGACTATGGCGCGCACGTCGGGGTTGTCCAACAAGTTGGACGTGTCGCTCTCAACCCAGCACCACGTTCCGTCCTTTCTGGTCATGCGCGCCTGCACCTGAACAGTGCCCGCTCGTTTCGTCACTACTTCGCCGAGTTTTTTGGATGCGTTCTCGCGATCGTCGGGATGGAATAAGTCCAAATACTGCCTTCCCACCAGATCGTGCGGCTCATACCCGAGCACCTTGGAAGAAGAAGAACTTGTGTAGAAGACCTTACCGCGTGAATCCAAGAGTGAAATCGCGTCCGCGCCGTTTTCAATCAGAGCGCGAAAGTGCTTTTGGCTACGATAATATTCCCTTGCGCGAGCCAGCAACTGGCCGGCGTCTTCAATATCCGCGTGTCTGGTCAAGGAGAGGATCGCAGCTTCAACTCGCGGCAACGCCAACTCCGAGGCGCGGTCGTTCAGATAATCTTTGAGCCGGTCCGCGCTCGCGTCGCCATAGTCGTTTAGGGCGCGATTTAGCGCCATCTCCAACTCGCAGTCATCGGCGGACGGCACGAATAGCGAATGCGCATGCAGGACCTCCTGTACGGCGCCATCCGCGAATTCCGCCTGAAAAATATCGATCGGATAAGCGCAGTAAAGCGTAAACCCCGCCGATCGCAGCAGAGAGTTCCAAAAGCCCTCCAGCGTCACGGCGGCGCTGTGGTCGCCGCGCTCCCAAAGGATGCCCATCATCTCGCCAAACGCGCGTAACTGGGCCGCCGCCGGGCCCTCCCGCAGGTGGCGTATCGCTCCGCCGATTACTTCCGAGAACCGGTCCCACTCGGGTTCCCCGGCCACCAGAATTCGCGCCAGCGTAGATTGCGCATCCATGAGGACAATCCTCGAATGGAACAGCGCTTGGTCTAACGCCGCGCGGTCCGATGCCCGTAGGCTGTCCGCAACCGCCCGCCAATGTTCCTCGGTTGAAACCAGGAGCAAACGGTCGCCTTTTTTGACTCCCTCCGCAACGTAGTTTCTGATATTCCTGATCAGCTTTTGCTCGTCGGCGGAGTAGAACTGAACCCGATGATCGTGCGGCTTCAGATTAGCCGCGTGGGCGTGCTGCGTCGCTGGCATGGTCATCTGACAGGCCCATCCTTTCTAAAACACCGAAAGTTTTCGCGGTCAGATATTCAGCAGACGATCAAAGAAAGCTCGATAGCGCTGCAACGCAACGCGCAGGTCTTCAGTGGAGACGTTATCCCCACGATCCCACTCGCGTTCCAGTTTATCGCGCTCGTGGGCGAACATCTCGGTCAGCCGTTTAATGGCTTGCGCGACCAATTCATCGGCCTGTTGGACGGATTCCCGCGGCTGATCGACGAAGTGAATCTGAATCTTCTCCCATTGGGACCGGAAATTACTCGCTTCATCCCCGGCAAAGAGCGCGGGCGCGATTTGATTCGGAGTGCCGGCAACGGGCGCGCGGTCGGCGGTTCCTCGGTCATCGAGCAGCGCCGCCGTTCCGCGGCGGCCTTCGGCCATCTCCAAGGCGCCCGCATCTCGGGTTTCGTTCGGCTGCATGTCCATTACCGTGATACCTCCTCGCGTTCCGATGTAAACACTCGTCTGCCGACCAAATCCTCAAACAATTCGCGATAGCACACCATGGCCCGGCGCAGCTCCTCGGTCGTAGTTTCGGGAGCCTTGCTGCGCATGGCGATTGCGTGCGCTTCCCGATACGTATCCACCACCCGCCCGTGGTCCACCGAAATGTCCGCCGCTTGCGTCTCGAAATCGCTCATCGGGTAGCCGCGCGTGGTCATGACTTGCGAAACTAACGCATCGGCTTCCGCCACCGCCCGCGCAGGCTGATCGATGAAATGGCTCTGTTGCCGGATCCATTCATTAATAAACCGTTCGCGCTCCGAACCCGTCAGTTCGCGGATATGCAGGCGCTTGATGCGCTGTTCGCGTTCCTGAAGATCGGTTTCTGCACGCCGGCGATCCCCGGTATGTTCCACGGCCCGGTCGTACTCCGGCCCAAATCGCGAGCGCAGTCGTTGCGTATTTCGCTGCCGCGAGACGACCCATATAACTAGCGCGATCGCGATAACTGCACAAATAATCGCGGCAATAGCAATGGTATCCATAACAACCGTCAAATGTGGACGTATCCCAAGAGCATCAAAAGAATGAGAATCAGGAGAATAGTTCCAACCGTGCCGCTAGGATAATATCCCCAGCCGCGGCTGTAGGGCCAGCTTGGAACCGCCGCCAGAAGCAGCACAACCAAAAGGATCAAAAGTATCAACATCGCTTTATTTCCTTCTTCCGGCCGGCGCTCTCACTCCCTCGCTAGCCGCGCTATCGAAGACGCAAGTTTGGTTCCAGTAGAGGAAGCCTTGTGATTACAAGCTAATCGACCGGGGAGGGAGCAGTTTCGACAAGCGAAATTTTCAAATCACCGCAAAAATGACGTTTGAACGTGCAGCTTCTTCAAAGATTACTGAAATATTCTGGACGGATGCCCTCGGAAATTACACGCCGCGTGGAACGGGAACTGGAACACCCAGGGTTGGCCGCTGCTTTGTCAAAGCTGCCGGCGAGCGACCTGCGCTCCCTCCTCATGGACGCCTGCAAATACCGGGCGGCCGGCATAAAAGAAGCCGCGATATTAGCCATTGCAGAGCGTGATCCGCTGATGGCTCCCAGCACCGCGAGTGCTCGGGACGTGTGGGCGTTCGATTCGGTAGCTTTTCAAGCGGCTTCTGACTTCGATGCGCTTGAGCTTTCGCCCGTTTGCCCGTTTGCGGCGACGTCGACGCTTGGGGGCGTCAGCCAAAACAATGTTCTGACCACCATTCGCAATGCCGAGGTGCTAGGCGACTCAACTATTGCCCTTGCCATGGAGGCAGCCCGGAGGCGGCGCTCGTCACGCAGGTTCACGGGCTTGGTCCGCCTGTGCGCCAGTCAGCGGGTGGTTCGTCTGCAGCCGTTCGACGTGCCCGGATACTCGCCGCATTTTCGATTGTTCGCTCTCGTAAGCGCGGGTCGCGATAGCGGCTCATTCGGCTTTGAGACGGTACAGTTGATAGAGCACGCTCGCGTGTACTCACAACTGTTCCAGCTCTTAAGAAATGTTGGATTTGAGCTTCACAAGCCAATGTTTGAGTTCACGGATATGCTCGCCGTGGGAGCAGCGCTGACGGACGCGGGGATCACGCGCGACGACATCCACGCGACCATTCGCGCGCACCGGCTCGGCGGATCGCAGCGGCTTTTGCGAGAACGCGGCGTCGCTTGGGAATCCCGGCACTCGCTCCTTGAATCCCGTGTTGTGGAGCCGCTGCGTAAAGAATTCCCCGAAGCCGATTTCCGCGTCAATCAGGAGCGGCTGGAGGGTTTGGGATACTACTGCTCATTCGCGCTGAGAGTTTTAATGCAGGCTCCGGATGGGCAGATCTATCCGCTCGCGGACGGTGGCTTTACGAATTGGACCGCGCGTCTGCTACAAAACAAAAAGGAGCGGCTGCTTATTTCCGGCATCGGCAGCGAATTTATTTGCAAGACATATTTGGCATGACCGTGAGGAAGGCGGGCGGTTTGTGTCCGCATTGCGGCGGTTCACGCCTGCACGCCGGCAGCACGCCGCTGCTCCGCGCTAGCTCCATTGAAACGAACCTATGTCGAACTCCCTCTCTAAGAGGTGTGCGTGGATTCGTGTCTCTACTGCTCCTAGCGGGAGGGTTCGCTTGGGCACAGTCTCCTCCGGAAGGCCGCTTTGAAGGTAAAATCATTTCGGATGTTGTGTACGATCCGCCCTTACAGCCGGTCGACGCGCGAGATCTAGCCAGACTGCAAGTTTTTATGAAGGGCGCGGCCTTTCGACAAGCCGACGCCGGCGCGACGATCGACAAACTATTCGCCACGGGCTATTACGACGACATCAAGATCGAGGTGACGCCGCAGGATGATCAGGTCGTGGTACGCATCCTTACACAGAATGCGTGGTTTGTCGGACACATCACCGTCCAGGGCAAAGTTAAGGATCCACCGCGCCGGGAGGAGATATCGGACGCCACGCGCCTCGGATTGGGAAGACCTTTCGACGCGGAAGATCTTGCGAGCGCGGAGCAGAATCTGAAACGCCTCTTGCAAGCGAACGGGTTCTACGAGCACACGCTCCGGTTTGAGACGGTGGACAACCCCGCCGATCTGGACCGCGAGCTCAAGATCATCCTGCAACTCGGTCCACGAGCGAGGTACAAGGCGCCCGTCATCGAGGGCGAAGCTAAACTTTCCGACGACGCGATCATTCGCGCGACCGGATGGCGGGTCCGTTTCATTGGGCGCTGGCGGCAGGTGACGCAGGCGCGGACGCGCGCGGGCATCACGGGGATCCTAAAAAAGTTCCAATCGCAGGATCGCCTGACCGCGGAAGTAAATCGTGGGACCCCGGTATATGACGAACAGACCAGGCGCGTGCAAGAGACTGTGGAGATAGCGCCGGGCCCAAAGGTTCAAGTGACGACGGTGGAGACCAAGGTCTCAAAGCGGACGCTTAGGAAATACGTGCCCGTGTTTCAAGAGCAGACTGTAAACCACGATCTCCTGGTGCAGGGCGCGCGCAACCTGCGGGATTACTTCCAATCGCAGGGTTATTTCGAAGTGGATGTCGATTTTCGCCGGCGGCAGGAAGGCCCCGATCTTGAAATCATCGAATACGTGATTTCCCGCGGCCCGCGCTACACGCTCGTGAAAGTGGATATTCAGGGCAATCGTTTTTTCTCGACGGACGACATCCGCGAAAGGATGTTCCTGCAACCGAGCGGCACCATTCATCTCCGCCACGGGCGCTTCAGCGAAGCTTTTGTGCGGCGCGACGAGGAATCGATCACCAACTTATATAGGGCTAATGGCTTTCGCGATGTGAAAGTTACTTCGCAAATCCAAAGAGACTACGGCGGGAAACAGAACCAGCTCGCCGTCGTGATCCAGATAAATGAGGGCCAAAGATGGACCGTGGCGAAGATGGATTTCAGCGGCTTTGAGACGATCTCCGCGGCTAGTCTAAAAGACCAGCTCGCATCGAGCGAAGGGCAGGCATTCAGCGAGGTGAATGTTGCGACGGATCGCAACATCATTATTAGCGCGTACCAGGAAGCCGGTTTTCCGAACGTTCAGTTTCAATGGAGTTTTGTTCCGGCGGACGAAGAGAATCAGGTTGAACTTCGCTACACCGTGATCGAAGGGCCGCGCCAATTCGTACGCCGAGTGATTAGAACCGGCTTGCGGACTACTCGCCCGAGTATGGTCGACGCCCGGCTGAAGATCGCAGACGGCGATCCGCTCTCGCTTGTCACGATGTCCTCCGTGGAACGCAATCTTTATCAACTCGGGATATTCAGCCGGATCGATGTTGCGGTTCAGAATCCGGACGGCGTCGTGGAATACAAGAACGTGCTTTTTGATTTCACGGAATCCACCCGGTATACGCTCGCGGTCGGCGTCGGGGCGGAAGTCGCCCGCTTCGGCGCAACTACCACCAACCTTACGCAGCCGGCGGGCTCTCCCGGCTTTAGCCCGCGGATCTCTATACAGGCGAGCCGTTTAAATCTTTGGGGCATCGGCCATGCGGCCACGGTGCGCGGAAAAGTTTCAAACTTGGAGCAGCTTGGGTCCGTCGAATACCAAGCGCCGCGGCTGCGCAACGTGGAAGGGCGGAATCTCACTGTGACAATGCTATACGACTCAACGCGCGACGTGACGACGTTCTCGTCACAGCGCGAAGAGGCGTCCGTTCAACTGTCGCAAAGACTTTCGAAACCGAGCAATTTGTATTTTCGCTTTGCTTACCGGCGCGTTACGACCCACAACGTGGTGATTCCCTCGCTGTTGATCCCACAGTTGCTGCAGCCCGTGCGCATCGGGATCTTCTCAGTGAATTACGTACAGGACCGGCGCGACAACCCGGCCGACGCGCGCCGCGGCATTTACAATGCGGTGGACCTCGGCGTAGCTTCGAATATCTTTGGGTCGCAGCGGAGCTTTGTCAGGCTGCTGGCGCGCAATGCCACTTATCACCGCCTTACCGGCAATCTAGTGCTGGCGCGGCAGACCAGTGTCGGCGTCATCGAGCCGTTCAATAAACCCGCCGGACTCAGCGCTGAGGATGCCATTCCACTGCCGGAGCGATTCTTTGGCGGTGGCAGCGTCACGATGCGGGGATTCCCCGAGAATCAGGCAGGCCCCCGAGACACCGGCGCGCCGACTACGCCGGGAGGTCCCTCATCTTCGCCGACAGGCTTTCCGCTGGGCGGAAACGCGTTGTTCTTTAACAACCTCGAATTGCGATTCCCGCTTATCGGCGACAATATCGAGGGCGTTTTCTTTCACGATATGGGAAATATCTATACCGACGTTCGCAGCATTTCATTCCGAACGACGCAGCGCAATTTACAGGATTTCAATTACATGGTTCATGCCGTGGGTTTCGGCTTCCGCTATCGGACTCCGGTGGGTCCCGTGCGTTTGGATTTCGCATACAGCATCAATCCGCCGAGCTTTATCGGTTTCCAGGGCACAGTCCAACAGCTTCTCCAGTGCGGAAACGGCCTTACGAGCAACTGCACGCCGGTATTGCAAAACATCAGTCATTTTCAATTCTTTTTCTCCATTGGGCAAACGTTTTGACATAGTAGGGCAAGCTTTAGCTTGCCGAGGCGCTTATGAAAAACTGGCGAAATCCGGACAAGCTGAAGCTTGTCCTACTGGTCGCAGCCCTGGGGCACGGCGAAATTGTCGACCGAATTGCCGTTGTGGTGGATCGAACTCCCGTCAAGCAAAGCGACATCTTCCGTGAGATCCGGCTAACGGCATTGATTAATGGCGAGCAGCCGGATTTCAGCCTCGCTCAACAAAGGCAAGCGGCGAGCCGGCTGATCGATCAAGCGATTCTCCGTAATGAGATTGGCATGGGAACGTATCCCGAACCGGATCCCACTCAGATCGAGCAACTGTTCCAGCAAATCCGGGGGCGGTATCGGACGGAAGCCGCGTTTCACCAATCGCTTATGAATTACGGGCTTACTCAGGAGGACTTGATGGACCACCTTCGCTGGGAGCAGATCGTGCTGCAGTTCATCGCGCTTCGTTTCGGCAACGGCGTAGAAACGAGCAGCGTCCAACCCGATGTGAATCAACAGTTCTTCAAGTGGCTGGACGAAACGCGCAGCCGGAGCCGGGTGCTCTTTAGAGATGAGAACCTGAAGTGAGCGTTCGCGGACGAAAAATATTTCAGCGCATTCTGATCGCGCTCGGCAGCCTGCTGGTTGTGCTGATCGTGGCGGGTATTTTCATAGCGCGGTCGGGATGGTTTCGCGATTTCGTGCGTTCGCGCATCGTTGCGGCTGTCGAAGATTCCACGGGAGGCCGCGCGGAGATTGGCGCGTTCCTGTTCGACTGGTCGCACTTCCGCGCTGAGATTCGCGATTTCGTACTTCACGGCACGGAGCCGCCGGGCGCTGCGCCGCTGTTCCGGGCGAGCGACATCACCGTTCAGCTCCGCGCGTCATCGCTGTGGAAGAGACGGCGTGTTGAACTGCAATCTCTCTCGCTCCAGCAGCCCCAAGCAAACGTGATCGTCTTCCCCGACGGCAGAACGAATATTCCGGAGCCAAGAATACCTCGTCAAACGAACAAAACCGGTCTGGAGACGGTAGTCGATCTGGAGATCGGCCGGTTTCAAATCGACAACGGAACAATCCGATTCGCCAATCAAGAGATGGCGCTTTCTGCGTCCGGCCAGAATTTGAACGCTCAGCTCTTCTATGAAACCGCCGCCGACCGTTACCGCGGACATATTTCGATGAACCCGCTGTTCCTGCAGTCCGGCTCTAATCCGCGGATGAATGTCAACGTGGATCTACCGGTGGTGCTGGGGCGCGATCATATCGACTTGACGAACGCGGTGATCGCGACAGCGGCCTCGAAGATTCAGGTCACTGGAACCGTGGACCACTTAGTATCGCCGAATGTGTCCGGGAGGGCGGAGGGCCAAATCGATCTAGCCGAAGTAAAGCGCTCGTTCGGCCTGCCGGTACAGCTGAATACCGCCAACAACGTGCCGCGAGTTTTGCATCTCGATGCCGCTCTCAATACCGAAGCCGAAGGCGGCAAAATCTCGAGCGCGCGCCTGTCACTGGGCGAATCGAGTTTGGACGTGTTGGGCACGTTCCGCGATCTCGCGGCGCTGCAAGGGACCGTGCAGTTCAATTCCAACCTGGCGCTCAGTGAACTCGCCCGCGTTTTTGAGCTTCCATTCCAGGCCGGCGGAGCGGTTCGGATGGCCGGGGACGCGGTACTGAATGGCGCATCGAACTACGCCGTCGACGCGGATCTTATCGGGCGGAATCTGGAATATCGCAGCGGCGATGTGCGGTTAATGAATGTCGCGGTCCGTTCGCGGATAGCGGCCGACCCCCATATTATCCGCGTAAATCCGATCCAGGCAGAGTGGTTGGGAGGCAACCTGAATGCGCGCGCTACGCTTCAGGAGTTCGCGCGTTACCGGCTGGATGGAACTCTGAACGGCTTCGACCTCGAGCGGCTGGCGGAGCTGTTCGCCTCGAAGCGGATCGGCTACGCAGGCGCGATTTCGGGAAATGTTGAGGCTCAGGGCAATATCAAGAGTGCGGCTTCCGGCTTGGAAATCGCGCACGCCCGGATTGCAATTGCGCCCAAGCCGGGCGGGGTGCCGGTTCGGGGCCAGATCGACGCGAATTACAACGGCCTTGCAGGCACCGTGGACCTCGGCCAATCCTTCATCGCACTCCCTTCCAGCCGGGTGGATCTGAACGGCGCGATCGATAAACAACTCACCGTGCACTTTGTATCTCGCAATCTTGACGACTTCCGGCCTGTGATCCCGGATATTCCCGTGCGATTCGATACAGGCGGCTCGGCGGTGGCGGACGCGGTGGTCGTAGGAAAGCTCTCGATGCCTGTCATCACGGGTCACGCCACCGTCAGCCGGTTCGCGGTCGAGCAGCGGCATTTCGACCTGCTGGCGGCCGACGTCTTCGCACAGAGCAACGGCGCGAACTTAAGGAATGGAACGTTGACGCACGGCGCTCTGAATGCGCAGTTCCAGGGAAGCGTCGGCTTGGACCGCTGGCAGACTACTCCTTCCGCGCCGCTGAGCGCGGTGCTTGCGGTTCGAAATGCCGACTTAATGGATGTGCTGGCGCTGGCTGGACAGGCCGATATTCCGGCCCGTGGCGCGCTGACTCTGTCGGCGAACGCTTCGGGAACGCTGGGTAATCCGCAAGGCTCGGCGGACATCTTGGTAGTAAACGGGGCCGCCTACGGGCAACCGATTGATCGGTTAAACGGGCGGGTTAATTTCGGCGGGCGAACGGTTGCGATTCCCGCTATGCAACTTACATCCGGGACTTCCCGCGTCGATCTGAACGGCGCGTTTCAACATCCGCAAAACGATTTTTCAACCGGTACACTGCACGCGCATGTGAGCGCAACGCAAGTGACGCTCTCGCGCGTGGAGCCGCTGCATCAGCGGCGCCCGGACCTGGATGGAGACATTCAGCTCAACATGGATGCCGATGCGGTGCTGGAGCCGCCGGCCGCTGCGGAGCGCTTCCGGCTGGTTGCGGCGAACGGTAGCGTAGGCGCACGAAACCTGCGACTCGAGGGCGATAATTTCGGCAATGCCGCGGCGACAATTCAGACTCGCGGCACTATCGTGTCCTTCCGCCTCGACTCCGATTTCGCCGGGTCGAGCATTCGCGCGGACGGGCGCACCGACCTCAATGCCAATTACCAAACCGTGGCGAATCTGAATATCCGGGATCTGCCGGTCGAGAAGGCACTCAAGGCCGCCCGCCAGGAAAGCATCCCGGCGCGCGGGGTTTTCTCGGCTAACGGTCAGGTGGCGGGCACACTGCGCGAGCCGACCGCCAACCTGGATGTGAGCCTGGCAAAAGCGACCATAAGTAATCAACCTATCGATCTGGCTCAGGGTCACATCGATTACTCCAACACGCTTGTGAATGTTCCTTCGTTTTCGGTCCAGGCCGGACCGAACCGGCTCACGGCAAGCGGCTCGTTCATGCATCCCTCGCAGGATTTTTCCACCGGCAACGTAAAGCTTCGGCTTGACAGCAACACCCTGCAACTGGCGCAAGTGAAATACCTGCAGCAACTACTACCGGGATTAGGGGGATCGGCTCAGGTGAATGTAGACGGGGCCGCCACGCTGAACAGTTCGAACACGGAGCCGCGCGTGATGCTCTCGATGCTGAATGCGAAGGTCCTGGCCAATGGCATTCGGGCGAATGGGAAGGATTTAGGCGGGCTTACCGCAACCGCGGAACAATCAGGCGCCGCCGTCCACGTGAACCTGGATTCGAATCTGGCTCAATCGAAAATTCACCTCAATGGGCAGGCGCAGCTCACGCGCAACTATCCGTTATCCGCGCAACTTACCTTTGAGAATGTTCGATATTCAAACCTGAGCGGTTTGCTAGCGGGCGCAAAAGGCACCCCCGCTCTGGATTTCGATGCACTGGTCGAAGGCCGAGCGGACGTCAACGGTCCGGCTATGTCTCCCGCCGATCTTACGGGATCAGCTCAAATTTCGAAACTGGAGATCACCACCCGCCAGGCCGCGGCTTTAAGGGCCGGAACGAACCTGGTGCTGCACAATGATGGGCCGATATCGGTGGTTGCAAATCAAGGCGGTGTTCAGGTACAGCAGGCGCGCCTTGTGGGGCCGTCCACCGAAATCGCGCTTACGGGCAACATGGCCCTGCGGCCTGCCGCGGCTTTCAACCTGAACGTGAATGGCAATGTGGATCTCGCGCTGATTCAGCAAATCGACAGAAGCACCAGCGCGAGTGGAACCGTAGCTCTTCGCGCCGCTATCGCGGGATCGCCGTCAAAGCCCGTGGTCAACGGAAGATTAGATCTGAAAAACGCCGCGTACCAACAAATCGACTGGCCCAACGGGATCTCGAACGCAAACGGCGCTATCGTTTTCACCGGATCGGCGGCGCGCATCGAATCCCTCACGGCCGAATCCGGCGGGGGCAAGATCACCGCGACCGGCAATGTTATCCGCACGGCTTCGGGTTTCGCCTTCAATCTTCAGAGCCGCGCGACTCGCGTACTGGTCCGGACCGACGTGGGCGCGAGCATAACCGCCAATGCCGACGTTCGCCTCAACGGAACCGATCAGAGCAGCGTATTGGGCGGCGATATCACCATCGTCGGTGTGAATTTCAATCCGCAAAGCGATGTAGCGTCGCTTCTGCTGCGAACCAGTGCTCCCGCGGAAACGCCTGGAGCCCCGGAAGGGCTCCTTGCCAATATGAGGCTTGCTATTGCCATACGCATGGCTCCAGGCGCCGTTTTGCAAAGCTCGTACACGCAAGGATTGCAGGCTCAGGCGGATGTGATGATCCGCGGAACCCTGCTGAGTCCTGGAATGATCGGCCGTGTTAACCTCACGGCCGGGAGCCTGGTTTTCTTCGGAACCAAGTACACCATTAACGAAGGCAGTGTCTCATTTTACAATCCGTACAAAATTCAGCCGGTGCTCGATTTGAATCTTGAAACCACGGTTCAAAGCGTAAATGTGGTACTCACGGTCAGCGGGCCGGTGGAGAATATGAAGCTGTCTTATCATTCCGATCCGCCGCTGCAGTTTTCGGAGATCGTGGCCTTGTTGGGCGCGGGCAAGACGCCCACTTCCGATCCTGTATTACTGGCGAATCAACCCACCATACCACAGCAGAGCGTGACCGATATGGGCGCATCGGCGTTGCTCGGGGCCGCCGTAGCGAATCCTGTCGCGGGACAATTGCAGCGCGTTTTCGGCGTGAGCCAGATCAAGATCGCGCCCACGTTCGTAAGCGGATCTACGATTCCGCAAGCCCAGGTGACTTTGCAACAGCAGATATCGCAAAATATCCTCTTCACGTATGTGACGGATTTAACGCAGCCCGACTCGCAGATCTTGCGGGTGGAGTGGCAGATCAATCCACGGTGGTCCGCCGTAGCTTCGCGCGAAATCAACGGATTGGTGGGCGTGGATTTATTTTATAAGCGCCGGTTCCGGTAATCCGCCGTCCCGCGGATTGGTCCGCTCACTCGCGCGGCATCGCGCTATGCAGAAACTCGCCGACGTCGTGCCTGAGTTTAACGGCTGAATCTTTATCGATATACATCATGTGCCCGGCGCGGTAGAACTGCCATGAGACGCGTTGGAGCATCTCGGCATGAAGTCCGATATGGTCGAGGTTATATTGGGCGGCCAGGTACGGCGTCGCCAAATCGAAGTAGCCCGCGCATACCATCAGCTTCATATACGGATTCTTCGCGAAAGCATCGTAGAGCAGTGTCCCGGTTTCGGCGTAGCCGTTGTCCGAATTCCAATTCCACGGCATGATCCCGCCGCTGATGTAATAGGTCAGATCGCTCTTGTAGCCGAGCTCTGCGCGAACGTATTGGAGGAAAGCAGCGTGGAAGGGCGGTTCCGGCAGCGTGTTGGATGGATCGTATTCCGAACGCTCGCCCTCATTCAGCGGCGCCGGGCCGGTGAGCCGGCCGTCCAGCCTTCCGACGATCAGATGTTGGTCCCGCAAGAGCTCGCGCGTGAAGTGTTGCACGTTGATGCGGAGGTCACTGCCATCGATATAGCGAGCATCCAAGCCTGTATAACGCGCCAGTGTCTCGATAGCGGTTTTTCGCTCGGTTGGAGAAAGGCGGCTTCCTTTGTCGAGCGCCTCAATATACCCGCTGAGCGCCCATGCTTCCACCTGTTTTAACGTGGCGGTCAGATCTTTTTGCAAATCCGGGGGCAACTTCTTGTGATAAAAAGCGTCCGCGGCAAAAGTCGGCAATTGCACCGCGTACGCCAGCGAGTTGCTGAGATTCGGGCGTTCCGTAGCGAAATCGAGAATCGTCGAAATCAGGACAATTCCGTTCAGGGCGATGCCTTGATCGATCAAACGTCCGGCCAAGCCGGCGGACCGCATCGTCCCGTAGCTCTCGCCGGCCAGGAAAACGGGCGAGTTCCAGCGATCATTGCGCGTCATGTAAAGGCGAATGAACTCCGTCATCGATTGAAGATCGCCCTGCAGGCTGTTCATGCGCCTGGCGATCGCTTCGGTTCGCGCGCGGCTATATCCGGTGCCGACCGGGTCGATAAATACGAGATCGGTCTGATCGAGCCAGGTGTTCGGGTTATCGATCACCTTGAAAGGGGGAGAAGGCATGTCGCCGTTCGGCAGCAGTTGCGGCTTGCGCGGCCCCATCGCGCCCATATGCACCCAAATGGACGCCGAACCCGGGCCGCCATTGAAGGCAAAAGTCAGCGGCCGCCGGGATTGATCCGCGACGCCGTCCAGCGTATATGCGATATAAAACATGTGCGCTTCGTTGTCGCCGTTGACGGCATTGATCGGCATTTGGGCAGCGGTCGCCGTGTAGCGCAGAGTCTGCCCGTTCACCTGTAATTCGTGATGCGTGATGACCGGCGTTTCGTCGATTGGTGCCCCGGCTACGGCCCCCGTACCCGGGGGCGCCGGTTTCGCGGGTTCAGGCTTCTCGGGCGCAGGCGCCGGCGCCGTTTCAGGGCTCGTCACCTGAGTTGGATTGGCCCCGGGGGCAGGGAATGGATTTTGCGGCCGCGGCTGTTGCGCAGAAGCAAATTGCGCGAGGATAGCCACCAGTAATAAACGAATCACAGCGCCCTCCTATGTTGTGTTAGCCGGTGCAAGAAAGTGTCTGGCAGATATCTTCTAATGTACTTCTTCGGTAGGGCGTCCCGTTCGATCCGCCTCCGTTTCCCAAGCTGACCATTTCTAGTCATAATATAACCATGAGACAGGTACGCATTGCCGAATTGAAATCGCGGTTAAGTGAATACCTCCGAGCTGTACGGCAGGGAGAGACAATCTCCGTCCTAGATCGCGATACGCCGGTGGCCCGAATCGTTCCGCACCCTGGGCAAGTTTCTTTGCGTATCAGAAAACCAGCGGCAGGGACCCCGCCGCTGAATCGTATTCCACTGCCCAAGAAGGGTCCTGCCCTGAAACTGGATATAGTTGACTTGCTATTAGAAGAGCGTCAGGCGCACCGGTGATCACTTACGTAGACGCCTCGGTCCTGCTGCGCGTGGCGCTAAGGCAACAGAACGCGCTGCCCGAATGGCGGCAGATCCAACGAGGTGTTTCAAGCGCGCTGATCCTCACCGAATGCCTGAGGACTTTGGACCGCCTGAGGCTTCGCGCGAGGCTTTCGGACCAACAGGTCGCAACGTACCGCGCGACTATCCTCGCCATTATTGGTTCGCTCGAGATCGTGGAGATCGATGCGATTATACTCGAGCGCGCCGCCCAGCCGATGCCGACAGAACTCGGCACGCTGGATGCGATTCACCTGGCGACCGCGCTTCTCTGGAAGGAAGCGACGCGTACCGAGCTGGTAATGGCCACTCACGACGTGGCGCTCGCACTCGGCGCCAAGGCGCACGGACTGCCCGTGGCCGGCGTGCCGCTGGCGTAAGCCTGCGAATATTTCTTCTATAAGGCCCAAGTGGGTGTCGAACGTCACGCGTGGACTGTTAACACGAATGGATTAACGACGAACACGCCAAAGTACGTCTGACCGGCGTTCAGGTCTTCGGATAGAATCCGTGCACATCCCGCCTGTTCCGCCGCGGCGACGATCATTCCATCATAGAAGTGTATGCCGTACTCCGATCGCGCCTCCACCGCGCGGCGAATCAAGTAAACATCCGGCGTGACTACACGAATGGGACTCAAAACTTCCAGGACCGCCGCAACGTCCTTGGGGCGGACCGCGACTGACGTTTTGTGCATTAATGTGGCCGCGAATTCCGCGAGGACCTGAACTGAGGTTAAGAGGTCGCCCGCCTGCGCCCTCCGGACGAGGTCTTGTGCAATACGTTGCTTTTTTTGGTCTGTAGGGTCGTAGGCGTACAGAAATACATTGGTGTCCAAAAAATCAGGAGCGTTCATAGAGATCTTCACGCTTCCAGGTCCGCTTTCCTAACTTGAATTGGAAGCGCTTAAAGCTCTCGTCCAGGATTTCGCGTTCCCGCCGCTTTCGCCCGTGCATGGCATCTTCGGCCGCGACGCGTTCGAGATATTCGCGGATCATTCCAGCTAACGTCGTGTCTCGGTCCACGGCGATCTTGCGGGCCTTCTTTACCAGTTCGTCATCTAGTGTGAGAGTTACATTCATATACCCATAATAAGGGAATCCCGTAATCAGGGAATGATTTCTCCCGGCGCTAGGGCGATGGACACGGGAATTCCCGTAGCGAGAACTATTTCTTGAGCAAATCGCGGTGCGTCTCTTTCACGCGGTACCCCGCCGCCGCGAGCCGTTTGCGGATTTCGTGGGCCAACATCACGCTGCGGTGGCGGCCTCCGGTGCAGCCAAAGGCGATGGTCAGGTACGATTTGCCTTCCTCGACATAATGTGGCAGCAAGTAAACAAGCAAGTCGGAGATGCGCTCGATGAACTCCACCGTTTGCGGAAACGAACGGATATATCGCGCAACGCCCGGATTTTTTCCGCTGAGGTTCTTAAAAGCCGGGATGTAGTTCGGGTTGGGAAGAAAGCGGACATCGAACACCAGGTCGCTATCGGTTGGAACACCGTGCCGGAAGCCGAAGCTGGTCACCTGGATCAGAACGTCGGGCGACTTCTTTCGGCCGCCGAACAGGTTATGTATCGTGTCGCGAAGTTCGTGCACGTTGAACTTCGTCGTGTTGATGATGGGGTCGGCGAGGCGGCGGATGGGCTCCAAGCGCTCGCGCTCATCGGTGATGCTGGTGGCGACGCTCTGATCCGCTCCCAACGGATGGGGACGGCGTGTCTCGCTAAAGCGGCGAATCAGCGTGGCATCGTCGGATTCCAGAAAAATCAGCCGAGTGGGAATTTTGCGTCGTATGCGTTTGAACAGCGCCGGAAACCGGTCGAGCGCGGCGCCCTCGCGGATATCCACCACAATGGCCGCGCGCCGGACGGATGCGGTTAACTCGGCGAACTTATAAATCAACCCGATAGGCAGATTGTCGACGGAATAATATCCTAAGTCTTCCAGGGCTTTGAGAACGGTCCCCTTGCCCGAACCGCTCAGACCCGTAATGATGACTAGTTCTCGGGTGCGCGGAGCCTGGGCGCTCCCTGGCTTTATGACGCTCGGCACAACCCGAGGCGGGTTAACTCTGCCTGGCGTAGCCAGGCGCAAAGAGTTTCCGAATTCAGCGGGGACCGTGCCGGCCCTATGCCGCGTGTGCGCCATTCCTATGGTTGTCCGCGCTTACTCCTCGATCAAATCGAAATGCCCATCGCGCCGGCGCACGAGCACCGAGACGCATTCCTTATCTGCATCGCGGTAAACCAGATAGTCGCGATCGGACTCCATCTCCAGAAGAGCCTCTTCGAGCGTCATTGGCTTGCGGTTTTCGTGATGATTGACGCGGTATACGCGCTGCCCCTCTTCGCTCCCCTTAGGCCCGGAAGCGGCAATCACGCTAACAGTCTCAGGTTCGCCTTTCACGGGCGCTTCCTTCCGCCGTTTCTTTTCGCGCCATTTCTCACTCTGTTTATGAGCCTGCGTCTCAAGCTTGTCTAGCGCCGTCGAAAGCGCCGTAAATAAATCCGGATCTGCCCCAATCCCCACCAATTGGTGATCGTAAAACTGAACCGTGATCTCGGCCCGGTGAAGATGCCGCTCAGACTGCACGATTACGTGAGCTTCTTTTTCCCCCCTCTTTTCAAGCAGCTTCGATAACTTCGCAAACCGCGCGTCCAATTTTTCTTGTAGTTTTGCAGGCAGTTCTTGTTTGACGCCTTTATAGCTGATGTTCATGGCCCTCCTTTCACAGCGCAAACGCGCCGCGCTCCTCCAGAGCTGTCAGAGGTTTATTCGCGCTGCGCTCCGTTTTGCGCGATTTTTCAAAAGTCACGCCCGTACCCGGCGCTGGTGTGTAGACGGAATTCGCATGTCTTCGCGGTATTTGGCGACTGTACGGCGGGTCACCTCGATACCTTCCGCCTGCAGACGCTCCGTGATGGTCTCATCCGTGAGCGGATGCGCGGGATCCTCCTCCTCGATCATTTTCTTGACTTTGCGTTTCAGAATAAGCAACGGAGTGGCCGTTCCTCCCGGACCCTGCACGGCTTCGGAGAAGAAATAACGGAGTTCGTAGACACCCTGTGGCGTGTGTGCATACTTGCTCGACACAGCACGACTCACAGTGGACGGATGCACGCCGATTTCTTCCGCTATCTCCTTGATCATCATCGGCCGGAGATGATCGATACCTCTTTCGAGAAAATCCATTTGCCGCCGCACAATCGACTGACAAACCTTTAATATCGTTTGCTTCCGCTGCTCGATATTCTTCATCAGCTGGATCGCGGAAGCGTAACGGTCTCGCACGTAGTTGCGTACATCCTTACTGGGTTCCTGCGTGCGATCCAGCATGCGCCGGTATTGCGGGTTTAACCGTAGTTGCGGCAAATCTTCATCGTTGATCTGGATGAGGTAATCTTCGCCGTCCTTGGAAATGTAAACGTCCGGCTCCACTTGGCGGGCGCCCGGCCCCGAGTATCGCAGGCCTGGCCGCGGGTCCAGATGCTTGATTACATCCACGCCGATATGGATATGCTCCAGCGGCCGCTTAAGAACTTTCGCGAGCTCTTTATACTGGCGGGTCTCGATCAGCTTCAAATGGTCGGAGACGATCTGCCACGCCACTCCGCCCTTGCCGTTGCGGCTTTCCAATTGCAATAGCAGGCATTCGCGAAGATCGGCAGCGCCGACACCGGCTGGATCCAATGTATGTACGATCCGCACCGCCTCGGTCACGTCCTCCGGCTTGTGGCCGCCCTCAGCGGCTATTTCCGCGGGCGAAGCCATTAGGTAACCGTTTTCATCCAGATTCCCAATCACTTCTTCTGCCGCATCCCGGACCGCTTCGCCCATGCTCACCAGGGCTAGCTGCGATCTTAAATGATCGGAAAGCGTAACGGGGGACGAAAGGAAGGTCTCGAAGGAGGGCTTTTCGATATTTTCCGATGCCGGACTTTTGAAACCAGGGTCTAGATAATTATCGAAATAATCCCCGAGGTCGATTTCGTCGAACGGATCGGTGGTTGCTGGTGTTTCCGGCGCTTCCAGCGCGGGCGCGGACGCCTCGGTCGCCAATCCGTTCACGGAGGCAGCAGCGGCTTCGGCGTCTGGAACCTCGAACTCACCGGGTTCGGGAGCTTCGGGCGCTTCGGGTTCCGCGCCGCTTGCGTCCAGGATGGATTGATCGGGGTGTTCCGGCGTGCGCTCCGCTTCAGCCTCTAGCAACGGCTGGAGTTCTTCGGGCGAAAGCTCCTCGCCCCCTTCCGTCGCTTCTTCTAAAACTGGATTTTGGGCGACTTCCGCCGTGATCATGTCCTTTAACTCCAGGCGGTTCAACTGGAGCAGACTGACCATCTGCACCAAACCTGGGGTTAACGTCTGCTTTTGCTGGACCCTTACCTGGAGCCTGGGCGACAGCGTGCTCATGACTGATCCAAGTGTAGCACTGCCATCCTGGGGTGGACCCCCCCTGGCGTCGAGCGGGGCTAATATTCCAATCGGCGTGGAACCGTTGGGGCGGCCGGAGCGTCTACTGGTCCCAGTAGTTCCAGGTCCGCCAGCGACGGCGTTCGGGAAAAAGCCTGATGAGCAGCATCCCGGCTACAAACCCGCCGATATGCGCAAAAAACGCCACTCCTCCGCCCGAGTAATCGGTTTCAGTGAGGGAACCGACTCCGCTCAAAAACTGCATCCCGAACCAGAACAGGAGCAGGAGTGCCGCCGGGATCTCCATCGTTGTGAAAAAGAAAAAAATCGGAAGCAAGGTGACGATTCGGGCACGCGGGAATTTCACCAGATAGGCGCCCATTACGCCCGCGATGGCGCCGCTCGCGCCGATGGTCGGCACAGGCGAATATAAATTGGTTACGATCTGGGTCATTGCCGCGGCCAGTCCGCAGATCACGTAAAACACCAAAAAACGGGCGCCGCCTAATAAATCCTCGACGTTCCTACCAAACACCCATAAAAACAGCATGTTTCCGAGCACGTGCATCCAGCTTCCGTGAAGAAACATGGACGTGAACAGGGAAGCGAGGTGCAACCGGTCCGGCACGATGCCCCATTGCTCCACAAATTGATTTAGTGCGTACGCCGGGAGGGAAGCCTGGTACAAAAACACCAGTAAGTTGACGGCGATCAGTGAGCCGGTTACCTTCGCGGTGGAATAAACGCGCTCGGTGGATCTTAAAGGAATCATTTATGTTGGGCGGCCGCTTCGGCGAAATCCGGATGGGATCTTCGGGATCCCTGCTTCATCAGTACGAAAACCTGTTGTTCGGAAGCGATGCCGCCTCGCGCTCCCAGTTGGGTGCAGTTGAGCGCGGCCATGGCGTTGGCGAATTCGAGCGTGCCGGCCAGCGGCATGCCCGCAAGCACAGCATAACAAAACGCTCCATGAAACACGTCTCCGGCTCCTGTGGTGTCCACACAGTTTACGATGAATCCCGGCGAGTAAAAGAACCGTCCATTCTCAAGCGCCAGCGCGCCATCCGCGCCGAGCGTCATTCCCGCCACGCGCATCTTGTATTCCTTCCGCATGGCCTGCAGAGCGCGAAACGGGTCGCGCTCACCAGTCCATTTTTCGGGAAATTCGGTGCTGCCGATCAGGTAATCCACATTCCCGAGCACGCAGTCCAAGCCCTCATAGATCGTATCCACGTCTAGCGACACGGGAATTCCGTGTTGCCGCGCAATCTCCGCGGCCCTGGCGACCGCCGGAGTGTCATGCCCGTCGACGTGCAGCATCCGCGCACACGTTATCTTTTCCGGCGTGATGTGGCTCGGATCGATTGTGAGGCAATCCGGACGGCGCCACAAAATGGTCCGCTCGCCACTGGCTTGGTCGATGATGATATAGGCGCGCTGATTCTCGCATCCGGGGCGGATTTCGACGTCGCTAATATCGAGGCGAGTCTCGCGAAGACTCTCCATCTGCGCCTTGCCTGCCCAATCGTCGCCGACGGTTCCGATGTACTTCGCGCGGAGCCCAAGGCGTGAGCAGACCACCAATGCGCTTGCGACCTGCCCGCCGGGGCTGACGATCTCCCGCGAGAACGCAATCTTGCCGGCGAACGACGGAAACTTCGGAACCACCAAGAGCGTATCGGTGGCGTTCAGGCCGACGCCCGCGATGTCGAAGGACATGCCAGAATCATTACACATGGCGAGGCGAATGGACCGCCGACCGGTGTACAGTCCCATTCAGCGGTGATATGTTGTCTGACATGCGATTTGTGCAAGCCTTGCTGATCCTCACCGCTGTTTTCGGACTGTTGTCCATTTTGCCCGGCCAGCAGCCTGAAAAACTCGCCTGGGCGCCGTTGCCTACCCAGCCCGCCACCTGGACTGCGCCGAACCGGCCGATCTGGAAGCTCTCCGAGCTGTTGGCGAAGCATAAGGGCGAGCGGAACTGGACCGAAAACGTAGTCAGCGATAACCTTCTCCACGCGGATTACATCTCTATGGCGCCGGGCGCGAAGACGGCGCGACAGTTTCACCCCGACACGCGAGCGTGGTGGATTGTCCAGGACGGGCAGATCCGGTTCAATATCGAAGGTCAGCAACCGTTCGTCGCTACCAAAGGATATCTGGTTCAAGTGCCGTATCGGAACGTGTTCAGCATGGAGACCGTCGGCGATACACCGTCGCTGCGGCTGGAAGTGAACATCGCCGGCGCGCAGACCATGTATCCGATCGACGAAACGCCCGTGGAAGCGCCGGGTATTCAGTTCGTCAAGGTGAGGATTAGCGGCAAGGGCAAATACGATCAGGGCAACAAGCCCTACATCGACTTCAGCCAGGTTGTCGCCGGGACCGAGAAGCAGAGGCGCTTCATCGCCGACGACCGGGCGGTTGCGAATATTATCATCGGCGATCCGACAAAGCAGCGGCCCGCCCCCGATACCGACAAAGGCCATTTCCATGAAGAGTCGCCGGAGTTCTGGTTCATCCTGCTCGGCAAGATGGAGTACAAGATCGGTTCCCTTCCGATCTTTATCGCGGATCAGGGCGACATCGTCTACACGCCGAAGCAGACCTGGCATCGTGCCCGCTTCGCCGGGACGGAGTTAGCCTGCCGCCTGGCGATGAACGGGTATCAAGACCTGCTGCATGATTATCAGCCGCTGGACGAGATTAGACCAGACGCCAGCCGCTAATCGAAGTCGATATCGCGCTTGGGCGGCGGCTCGTCGGGGTTTTCCTTCGCGAGCCGGAGCATTTCATCGAATTTTTTGCTCAGGACGTCGCCGTGTGACTTCTGGGCTTCGACTGATTTCTTGAACGCATCTTCGCGCCGGTCAGCCGACCCTTTATAGTGCTGAACCGCGGCTTCCATGTCGGCGAGCGTGCGCGGCTTCACATGTTCCTTGTGGCGGATAACTGCCTGGGTCCTCGGGTCGATGTGCAACTCGGCCTCGCAACAGGGGCAGGTCACGGTGATCAATGACGGTTGCTTAGCCATACCGCAATTATTGTAGTAGACTCGGCACATGTTCTCGGAGTTCAAGCAGTTCATCGCGCGGGGGAACGTACTGGATCTCGCCATCGGCGTAATCATCGGAGCTGCTTTCGGACGGGTAGTCACCTCGTTGGTGAACGATATTCTGAGCCCGATCATCGGCCTGGCCACGGGAGGCATCGACTTTTCGAGCCTGTTCGTCAGCTTGAACGGGCAGCACTACGCGAATCTTGCGGAGGCGAGAGCCGCGAAGGCTCCAACGATCAATTACGGCATCTTTATTAACACGCTTATTGAATTTCTGATTGTCGCGTTTGTGATCTTCCTGCTGGTGAAGCAGGTGAACCGGTTTTTCCCAAAGCCCGCGGCGGCGACTAAAAAGTGTCCCGAATGCTCCACGGCGATTCCTGTGGATGCGAAGAGGTGTCCGGCATGCACGTCGATGTTGTAAGTGGCGGCGATTGTTCGCGGGTGAGTTTTAGCGAAGTGTGGCAGGGTCCGTCGGGTCTTTCGGTGAGCCCACCAGCGCGATTGGCAATCGCGCGCAGGTTGGCAACCTGCCCCACCGGGTTTTGGGCAGCTTGCTGTGGGGCTGGCTTTAGCCTGCGGCAGGCTTTAGCCCGCCTGAGCGGAATGGCAAAACAAGGAGACGAAGTAGATGCTTAGAGCGTCATTGACCATCTCGATTTTTCTGGCCGCTGGCGGGCCCTCGCCGGCTCAGCCGCAGGCACGGACCGTTGACAGCTATATCGGCGCGGCAAAGGCCGCGGCCGGAACGGAATGGGCTGGAACATTTCTTCGGCTCTGCATTCCACCTCCCGCTGCCGCGGGCGGAGCACCCGCGGGCGCAGGCGGACGCGGAACGCCTCCGCGGGAAACATGGTACGCGGAGCCGGCCAAGGTCGCCGATAACCTTTATTTCCTCGGCACCAAAATCCACAGCGCTTGGGCGATTACCGGCAGCCAAGGAATCATCGTTATCGAGGCTCTCTTCGACTACGCGGCGAAAGACGAAATTTTGGGTGGCCTCAAGAAGCTCGGTTTGGATGCGAACAAGGTCAAATACGTGATCCTTTCGCATGCCCACGCAGACCACGATGGCGGCGCGAAGTTGCTGCAGGACGCGATCCCAGGGGTTCACCTCGTCTACGGCGCTGAAGATTGGGAAGCAGTCGATAAATCGGCCAACCACCAGGGCGGCAAGCCCAAGCACGACGTCGTGGGCGACGACGGAATGACGATCTCCGTGGGCGATGCTTCCGTACGAATTGTCACGATGCCGGGCCATACTCCGGGAACGCTTTCTTATCTATTTGAAGTGCGCGACAACGGCAAGCCGCTGCGCGTCGCCTACGTGGGTGGAACGGCGATCCCCTTCAATTCCGATGCCGGGTTTTACGACCGCTACATTGCGTCTTCCAAGAAAATGGCTAAGGCCGCCGCCGATTACGGCGCCACGGCGTTGCTCAGCAATCATACCGAGTTCGACAATGCGTTTTTCAAAGCCCACACAGCCGCGGACCGAAAGCCCGGCGAGGCGAATCCATTCGAAGTTGGCGCACCAGCGGTGGCGCGTTATTTCAGCGTGGTGGAGAATTGCGCAGAAGCCAGCAAGCTCCGGGCTAGCGCTAAGTAGCGCACTGGTTCGGGTCGCTGGGGTTTAGATGACTTTCAACACAATTTTGCCGAGCACATGGTTCGTCTGGCTCAACTCGTGAGCTTTGGCAGCTTCCGCGAGCGGGAAAACCGCCTGAATATAAGGTTTCAGCGTTCCGGAATCGACCAGCGCGGCAATTTGATCTAACTCGGTCTGGCTGGGTTGAACAAAGACCCCGGCGGCGCGCACGCCGTGGGCCTTGGCGTCCTCCTCCGATGGCTGGCCGAGAATGGTAACCAGAATCCCGCCTTTCTTCAGAACGCTCCACGAACGGTCGCGGGTCTCTCCGGCCATGGTATCCAACACTACATCGAACTCCCGCGCGACGTCTTCAAAGCGCACGGAAGTGTAATCGATCAATTGGTCCGCGCCTAGCGATTTTAGGAAGTCATGGTTGCGCGCGGAGGCCGTGCCGGCGACGAAAGCTCTCTTCCACTTCGCAAGTTGAACAGCAAAATGCCCTACCCCGCCCGCGGCGGCGTGAATCAGCACCTTTTGCGCGGCCGACAATCCGGCCGCGTCGAAGAGCGCTTGCCATGCCGTCAGGGCCGCCAGGGGGATAGCTGCCGCCTGGACATGATCGATGGATTTGGGTTTCGCCGCGATCTCCGAAGCGCGCACAGCAATATATTCGGCATATGCGCCATCTCGCGCAAGATCGGGGCGCGCATAAACCTCATCGCCTTTCTTCCACGCGCCTGCGTCCGGGCCGGCTTCCTCGACTACTCCCGAAAAATCCCAGCCCGGGATCATCGGCAGCTTGTATTTGAGCCAATCGCGGACATAGCCGGCGCGGATCTTCCAATCCACCGGATTAACGGCGGCGGCGTGAACGCGAACCAAAACGTCGCCGGGCGCAGACTGTGGGCGCGGCGCGTCTTCGTAGCGCAATATCTCGGGCCCTCCGTATTCATGTATCCGGATTGCTTTCATCGTCGGCATAGTCTATCTGTGCAGTTTATCAACGCCGGCGCCCTCTTTAGCAAGAGCGGCAATTTTCAAAACAACACGCAGAACTCGATATGCGGAATGCGTTAATTGTGTCGCGATCGGCGGGATTTCTTCAAATCTCGGCCCAGCTATGCCGGTTGCCGTTTCGAGAACAATTCATCCACTTTCGCAGCCAGAATAAAATCGCTCTCCGATAAACCAGCGATTTTATGGGTGTAAAGCGTGATCTTTACGTAGCCCCAGCCGAAGCAGAGATCCGGATGATGGCCCTCCTGCTCGGCGACTTCACCGATGCCATTGATGAATTCGAGCGTGCTTTTGAAGTCTGGAAAAATGTAACTTTTCTCGAGGTGATGCTCCTCGATCACACGCCAATCCGGCAATTGCCTTGTATAATTTTCGAGTTCCGCGCCTTTCAGCGGAGGCGTACCTCCGCGGCAAGGGACGCAATGGCGGGAAGCTAACCTCGTTGCAGACCCATCCATGTTCACCCATCCTCCAATCCCACAGGGTAGACGCGAAAGAGCCGGACTTGTTTCTACAGACTCCGCACGCCCACGGGAAAGTTTTAGAGGTTTACATTATAAGGAAGGGGAGGTTGGCCGTCCCGCGACCGCCCGACCGCGTCCGCGCTATTGTTGTACATTTACGGACAAAGGTCGAGCGATTATGAACCGGTTCCTCACACATTTTCTTTCGGCAGGATTATTTTGGACTGCGAGCGCAGTTTATTGCCAGCAGCCGTTTGTGCCACAGGTCATTGCCAGCGCGGGAGCGCCGAGCCTGGTCTTATATGGGCTGTATAACGGCAATCTGGTGCGCAGCGCCGACGCGGGCGCGACCTGGACGCCGTTATATATCAACTCCGCCGGACTTCCCCAGCCGCCGGTTTTGACGTTTGCGGTCGACCCGTCGAACCCAAGCACGCTGTATCTGGCTACGACTGCCGCGGGCGGCACTTTTTGGAAAAGCACCGATAGCGGCGCGACTTGGGCCACCGCAACATCAGGGTTGCAAAATGGGGGCGGCGCCGCCGATTACTTCAAAGCGCTGCTCGATCAATCCACGCTGCTTTACCTGAAGATCGGCGCCAACTTGTATAAGTCGTCCGATCAAGGAGGGTCTTGGCAGCTTCAGGGCAACCTGCCGGCGGCCATGGGCCGCATGGAGATCGCGGATAGCCGCAGAGCCTGGATGTACTTCGTGGATCCAAGCACGATGACGGTCTGGTTCAGCGAGGATGAAGGGCACTCCTGGACTGCGGCGAGCGGAAAAATTCCCGCCGTTTTGCAGAACCCGGTGATTGTCGGGATGTCGATACTTTACTTCAATCCGAGCGCCTTGTATGTCGACGTGGATGGCACGGGAGAGGGACAAGGACCGTGGGTCAGCACCAATGGAGGCGCGAGCTTTAACGATGCAAGCGCCAGCGGATTAGGATCGTTTGCTCACATTTTTTCGTATAACACCGGCGCGTTATATGCTCCGACACCGAACTTGATGGGCACATATCGCAGCATGGATAGCGCGCAGACGTGGCAAGCGGTCGGCATAACCGGAGATCACTACGCCGTGACGGCGGTCGATCCGGGAAACAGCTCCACCGTTTACGGTTTGAAGATCCCGTTTGGCGGAACGGTTCCCACCTCTATGGTGGTTTCAAATGACAACGGGAATACCTGGAACACCATCAACGCGACGATTATTCCCACCATCGCGAAGCCCGCGCCGAGCTATAACATAGCCCTCGAACAAGGCGCCCCCTACTCTGTGGCGTTCACGGTCGAGACTGTGGAAGATCCCACGTGGAAAACCCCGGTGACGCTATCCACCTCGGGTGAGCCGTGGCTGCGGCTGGGCGCGACATCGGGCACTACTCCGCTCGCAAACTCCTTGAGCATTTCGACGCTTGGCCTTGCGCCCGGAGTTTATACATCCACGATCCGCATCAATGCGCCGCAAACATCGAACCAATCCGTCTCGATTCCTGTCATCCTCACTGTAAAGCCGGTGGGGAGCACCGGCCCCGGATATCTGGTTTCGACGATCGCAGGCAACGGCAGTCCGACCGGATTGGCCACCACCGGAACCGCGACCGGTGTCGCGTTACCCAACGCCAAGGCGCTCGCGTTCGATAACTCGGGCAACCTGTTAATCTCAGCCGGAAACTGGATCTGGCAATACAACAGCGGAAATATAACGGCGATCGCCGGCAATGGAACGAATGCTTCGAACGGCGATGGCGGCCCGCCTCTATCCGCTTCTATCTCCGACCCCGATGCCATTGCGGTCGATTCCGCGGGCATTGTTTATTTCACCGAGTTCGCGCCGGCGCACGTACGAAAACTGGCGGGCGCGAATATTTCGACGGCGCTTGATATGTCGCGCTTAAATCAGCCGGTGGGGTCGCATAGCCTGCTGTTCGATTCCGCAAACCGGATGCTGCTCACCAGTCCCGCCGGTCTGTTGCGTTATGACGGCTTGAGATTGACGGTCGCCACCGCTTACAACTTCACCGATCCGTACGCGACGGTGATGGATCCGGCCGGAAATATCTACATCAGCGACCGGGCGCAGCACCGGATTTTCAAGATAACGCCCTCGGGAGTGGTTACCACGATCGCCGGGTCCGGGCAGCCCGGTTTCGCCGGCGATGGCGGCCCCGCATCGCAGGCGCTGCTGAACACGCCGGAAGGATTGGCGCTCGATTCGCAGATGACCTTGTATATCGCCGATTCCGGCAACAATCGGATTCGCGCGATTTCCTCCGATGGAACCATTCGCACAATCGCGGGATCCGGTGTCGGAGGATTTGCAGGGGATGGACAGACCGGCGATTTCGCCAGCTTCCTGAATCCCTCCGGCGTTGCAGTCGACACGCGCGGAAATGTATTCGTTGCGGATATGGGCAACAGCCGCGTGCGCATGCTGGCGCCGCAAGGGACAGCGACGCCGGTGATTACCAAAGTGCAGGGGCCGAGCTACGCAACGAAGCTGTCTCCGGGGTCGATCTTTTCCGTGTACGGCGATCTCTTCGCGGCGGCCAACGTGACCATGCAGGCAAACGGCGCGCCTTGGCCGGTTTCATTGGCGGGCGTGTCGGTTTCGATCAACGGTTACCTTGCGCCGCTCTATTACGTTGGCAAAACCCAGGTCAACGGCCAGGTTCCTTTTGAAGTCACGCCGGGCACGGCGACTTTGGTGATTACGACGAACGGTTCCGCGCCAGCGCAGATTACGGTTCCCATCGTTCCCGCTCAGCCGGATATTTTGGTGCAGAACGGTGGAACACAAGCCGTCGCCGTAAATCCGCCTTATTGTGGGGCCGGGTGCGTGAATACGCCTTCCACCCCCGCGCACGCTGGAAACACCGTCGTGCTGTACCTCTCCGGGATCGGAATACCGGCGCCGCCGGTTTCAACGGGCGCGGCCTCTCCTTCGCTCGAGCCTCTGGCGCGCGTGAATTACCCGTACACAATCACATTGAACAGCCAGCCCGTCAGCGTCTCCTATTTCGGCTACGCTCCCGGGTTTCCCGCGCTGGTGCAGGCGAATTTTCAAATTCCCGCCGGAATTGCCCCTGGCGACTATAACGTGGTTGTTACCGTGAATGGAGCGTCGTCGGCTCCGGCGGTAGTTTCCGTGCGGTGACCTGCTCTGACGCGACACAGGCGGCCGCGCGGCTCGGGCGAAGGCCGGTTTGTTCCGCAACTGTCGCGCTCTCATCGTACGATAGGTGATTTAAGGAGTTCGCAATGGCCGATCCCACCGGCGTAACTGTATCCACCATCTCCCGTCTTCCCAAGCTGCTTAAAATTCACGAGGCTCAAATCCTGAAGGTTTGGATGGATGAACAGCTTGCCTCCTTGTCGCGCCGCGCCGGCCTCATCGGCGATGCCGAGCTTCGCGCTCAATCGAAGAATTTTTTGTCGGAGTTCCATAAGGCGACTCAGTCCGGCAGCCTCGAGGATATTTCGGGACCGCAATGGGCGTCCGCGAAGGCGCTGCTGGCGGACATTTGCCGATCGCGCGCGGAGCAGGGATTCACGCCCATGGAAACCGCATCTTTTGTGCTCTCCGTCCGGGGCCCGCTGATGGACCGCTTGCAACAGGAATACGGCAACGACGCGGCGGGATTGGCGGCCGAGATGCGCTCCTCCAACCTCCTGCTGGATAAACTCGCGCTTTATACCGCGGAAGTTGCATTGCAGAACCGCGAGACCATCATCAAGCGGCAGCAGGAAGAGATGCTGGAGCTCTCCACTCCGGTTGTGCGCCTCTTCCCCGGGGTTCTAGCCTTGCCGTTGATTGGCACTCTGGATAGCGCCCGGACGCAGATCGTGATGGAAAACCTTCTACAAAAGATTGTCGAAACCGAGGCGACCATCGCCATTCTCGACATCACCGGCGTCGCCACCGTGGATACCTTGGTGGCGCAGCATCTGCTGAAAACCGTAGCCGCGGCCCGTCTGATGGGCGCGGACTGCATTATCAGCGGCATCCGGCCGCAGATCGCGCAAACGATCGTCCATTTAGGGGTGGAACTCCAAAATGTGGCCACTAAGGCGACGCTCGCCGACGCTCTCTTCCTTGCGCTTCAAAGAAATGGTTTTTCGGTTCAGCGGCTGGCCAAAGAATCCGCCGGAGCCAAGTAAGTGGAGCGCATTCCCATCCTGCGGATGGGCGATTTTCTGCTGGTGACGATTCAGGTCGACATGCACGATCGCGTCGCCCTGGCGCTGCAGGACGATTTAACGAATCGCATCGTGAAAAATCACGCCCGCGGTGTGCTAATCGACATCTCCGCCCTGGATATCGTCGATTCCTTTATCGGACGCACGCTCGCGAATATCGCGTCGATGGCGCGTATCTTGGATGCTCAGACGGTGTTGGTGGGCATGCAGCCCGCCGTCGCGATCACGCTGGTTGAACTAGGCATCTCGCTTCCAAACATTCGAACCGCTCTGAATGTGGAGAAGGGCGTCTCTCTGCTGAGAGCGGAAGTCGAAAATAACATCATGGAACGCGATGCAAACTACGACATCTGATCGCCTGACGGTCAGGGCCGAGGAAGATGTCGTGAAGGTCCGCCAGGCTACGCGTTCGCTCGCCCAAAAAACCGGCTTGAATCTCGTGGACCAGACGAAGGTGGTCACCGCGGCGAGCGAGCTGGCGCGGAATACTCTGGTGTATGGAGGAGGCGGAGAAGTTCTCATCGAAGCGATCAGTGACGGGATGCGCTCGGGGGTTCGGCTTACTTTCGAGGACAAGGGTCCGGGCATCGCCGACATAGAGTTGGCGATGAAAGACGGGTTTACCTCGGGAACCGGGCTGGGCCTGGGCCTAAGCGGGGCGAAGCGCCTCGCCAACGAATTCAGAATCGAGTCGCGGCTGGGTGAAGGCACCACCGTGGTTATCACCAAGTGGAAGGGATGAGGGCTTGTGGAGATCGCCGTAACGGTTCCAACGCACGCAGCGGAAGCGCGCCGCGTTGCGGTGCGCCTGGCAATCGAGCTCGGTTTCAATGAAGCCGGGCAAGCAAACCTCGCCCTGGTAGTTACCGAGATTGCGACAAATTTGGTTAAGCACGCCCGTTCGGGCCGAGTAGTGTTATCGGCACTGCCGTATCCGCCGGGCATCGACATATTCGGCATCGATTCCGGCCCTGGAATGACCAACGTTTCTGAGTGCATGCGGGATGGTTTCTCCACTGCCGAAAGCGCGGGAACCGGGCTGGGCTCGATCCGGAGGCTCGCGTCGCAAATGGACGTTCACAGCAGCCCTGGGCTAGGCACGGCCGTTTGGGCAAGATGCTTCGTTGAAGCCCGGGATACCCGCGGGAGCCCTTCCGCGAGGTACGACGCGGGCGCGATCGTGGTTCCGTATCAGGGCTGCACGGAGAGCGGCGATGCCTGGAGGTGGCGTGAGTTTGAAGATCGCATTTCAGTGCTGGCCGTGGACGGCCTTGGGCATGGGCCTGGGGCGGCGGAGGCGGCGCGAGCGGCAGCCGGCGTATTCGAGGCTAACGCCGCCCTGTCCGCAGCCGCGATCCTACGGGAAATGGACAACGCTGTACACCATACCCGCGGCGCGGCCGCCGCAATTGCACAAATCGTGCCCGGAAAGCGCGAATTAATCTTTTCCGGCATCGGAAACATCGCCGGCGTCATCGTCAACTCCGATTCCGAGCAGCACTTGGTTTCCATGAACGGAATTGTCGGCGCGCATATGGGGAAGCCTCGCGAGTTCACTTATCCATGGAGGCCCACTTCCATTTTGGTGCTTCACTCCGATGGTGTTCGCAGCAAATGGAGGCTTAGCGACTATAACGGCCTGGGTTCAAAACCGGCTGCATTGATCGCGGCGGTTCTTTGGCGGGAAGCCGCCCGCGGCACGGATGACGCGGCTGTGGTCGTTGTTCGGGAACGGAGCGCCGATCATGGCGCGTGAACTTCTCCTCTCAGCTCGAAATGATGTGCCGGGATTTCTGCCGGCTCGCGCCGCGCTGCGCAAAGCCGCGGCGGATCTAAGGCTATCCGAGCTCGCGCGCGCACAATTACTTGCCGCGGCGTCCGCGTGCCAGGGATTCGATCTGCTCGTCGACACCACCGAATGTTTGCTGCTGTTCGTAGGCGATGGACGCGAGCAGCGCTTCTCCTTTCAGAATTCGCCAACCTGCGACGAATTGCGGAAATCATTAAGCGCAAGCGATGGCGAGAGAAATTGGATCGCAGAAATTGTCAGCGGCGATGCGGATCTGGTTCGCGGCCTGGAGTCTGCCGCGCAAAAAATCGGTCAACTGGAGATGGAGCTGCAGGAAACCAACCGGGGCGTTCTGGCTCTTTATGCCGAACTCGAGGACCGAGCCATAAGACTTGCCCGCGCCGACGATCTGAAATCCAGATTCCTTTCCTATGCCAGCCACGAATTGAGGACGCCGTTGAACGGAATCCTCGGTCTGATGCGCCTGCTGATGGCGCGCAAACCGCAGGGCGAAGATTTAAAGGAGTTGGCCTTTATACAGCAAGCCGCGGAGGGTATGCGGGAGATGGTGGATGACCTTCTGGATCTTGCGAAAGTAGAGGCCGGAAAAATCACGGTCCATCCGTCGGAATTCGGGTTGGAGTTAGTGTTCGGCGCTTTGCGCGGAATGTTCCGTCCTTTGTTGAACGCAGGAACCGTGGAGTTGCATTTCGAGGACACTTCCGCAGTGCCTTCCATTTACAGCGACGAAACCAAAGTGGTCCAGATTCTGCGAAACCTCATATCCAATGCGTTGAAATACACCGAACGCGGCGAAGTTCGTATCTGGGCCGAGTTTGGCGAATCGGAAATGGTTCGGATTGCGGTGAAAGACACCGGCATCGGCATCGCCCCGGAAAACCAGACCCGGGTATTCGAGGAGTTCACGCAAATTGAACACCCATTGCAGCGGCGCATCAAAGGCACCGGCTTGGGGCTGCCGCTCTGCAAGCGGCTGGCGGAACTTTTGGGCGGACGCTTGGAGCTGGACAGCCGCCAAGGAGTCGGGTCCACCTTTACTCTGGTCTTGCCGCGCGTGTACGGGCCTTCAGATTCCCAAGCGGTCGAGCAGCCGCACCGGTCCGGGCCTTTCACGGTCCTGCATGTCGAAGATGAGGAAATAGACCGCTACCTGCTGGGACGGCTCCTCCGTTCGGAGGGACCTTTGCGGCTGCTGCACGCCGTAGACGGTCAAGCTGCTCTGGAGCTTGTCAACCGTGAGCACCCCGACCTGGTGATTCTCGACTTGAGTCTGCCGCGGATCAGCGGTGAAGATGTCCTTGCATTGCTGAAGTCCGGGACGAAGACGAACTCAATTCCCGTCGTTATCCTTACGGCGACGCACTTTTCAGGCGAACAGATTCCCGCGTCGTTGAATCAGGCAATAGCGGTACTATCGAAGGATGCGCTCGCGGATGCCGCGGCTCTCGAGATTGAGACGGGTCCCCCGGTTCGCGTCTCAATAAAATCTTAAAGGAGTTGATGAAGCGGAGTCTCATTCTCAACGTGGACGATAACGACTTAAACCGTTACGTCCGGACTAAATTTCTACAGCAAGCCGATTTCGACCTACTCGAGGCGTCCACCGGCGCACAAACATTACAGCTCGCATACCGCGATCAGCCCGACCTGGTCCTGCTGGATGTTCACCTGCCCGATGCACACGCCGCCGAGGTGTGCCGGATTTTGAAAACCGATCCGCGAACCAAAGGAATGATGGTGCTGCAGATTTCAGCATCGGCTACCGCCGTAACCGATGCGGTCAATGCGCTCGAAGGCGGCGCGGACGGTTACCTTATCGAACCGGTGGAACCTGCTCTCCTGCTTGCGCACGTGCGGTCCCTGCTCCGTTTGCGGGAATCGGAAATGCAACTGCGCCGGGCCAACGACAGCCTGAAGCAATTCGCATACATGGCCAGCCACGACCTGCAGGAGCCTCTCCGGGCGGTAATGATTTATACGGAATTGCTCGAAAAGGAGCTAAACATCGAAACCAGCGACTCCCTTCAGCATCACCTCTCCGCGATTCACGATGGCGCGTCGCGCTTGGAAGCGCTGCTCGCCGATCTTCTAACCTATTCTCGAGCATCGGAGTCCGGCGCGGGAGTCCCGGCGAAGGTTTCGCTGGAGACGTGCCTTCGCGCGGCCATCGCGGCTTGTGAAATTGGAATCCAGGAAGCGAATGCCACCGTTACCCACGATACGCTCCCGGTTGTGGAGGGGGATCAGACTGGGCTCACTCAGGTTTTTCAGAACCTTATCAGCAACGCGCTCAAGTACAGAAAGCCCGGCTGCCCCGTCCATATCCATGTTGCCTTTGAGCGCACCCCGCGGGAAGTTGTGATTTCGGTGCGGGATAACGGGCAGGGATTCAATCCGGAATATAGCGACCACATATTTGGATTATTTAAGCGGCTGCACGGAAGAAGCGTTCCCGGCTCGGGCATCGGCTTGGCCGTGTGCCGCGCGATCGTCGAGCGTAATGGGGGCCGTATGTGGGCCGAAGGCAAGGAGGGTGTTGGCGCAACCTTCCACATTGCCCTGCCGGCGCCCGCGCAATCTTGAGTGCGCTATCGCGCCGCTACGGCCTGCCGTGTCGGAAGTTGGTTGCTGTTCCACCCTCCGCCAAGCGCCTGTATAAGTCCGACGCTTGCCGTCAGCCGGCGCGTCAGCACGTTGCTGGCTGTAACCTGCGCGTTCAGTAACGCTGCTTGCGAGGTGATCACCGTAAGATAGTTGGCAGTCCCCGCGCGATATTCCGCGGTCGACAATTCCAACGTTCGCTGCGCGGCTCGAACAGTTTCCTGAACCTTGGCCGATTCTTCTTGCAAAATTCGAAGCGCGGAGAGATTATCTTCCACCTGCTGGAAAGCAGTCAACACGGTTTGGCGATACGCACCGACCGTCTCGTCGTAAGCGGCCCGTTGTTCCCCCACAACCGCACGCCTGCGGCCCGCATCGAAGAGAGTCTCCGCGAGCGATGATCCGACGGACCAAAAACGGCTGGGCCAAGTGAACAGACTTAGCAGATTCGAGTTCGCCAAGCCAACGCTTCCGCTCAGAGTAATGGTTGGATAGAAAGCCGCCATCGCAATACCGATCTGCTCGTTCGCGGCCGCTACTCTGCGTTCGGAGCTCGCGATGTCCGGCCGGCGCTCGAGCAGCGCGGAAGGCACGCCAACCGGCACCTCGGGAGGCGGAGCAAGGACACCTTCAGTCGGGATCGTCACTTCCGCCGGTGGTTTTCCGATCAAAATCGCAATGGCGTGTTCGTACGCAGCGCGCTGGACGCCGAGCTCGATCAACTGCGATTCCACGCCGAACAGCTGCGTCTCGGCCTGTGCGATATCCAATTCCGATGCAATGCCGCCCGCAAAGCGGTTCTCGGTAAGTTGCAGATATTCGCGATAGGAGAGCTGCGTTCGCGTAAGCAGCGAGGTCTGGACATCGATGCCGCGAATGCCGAAGTAGTTTTGCGCGAGCTCGGCCTGGTACAGCAATTTCGCATTCTCGATTTCCGCGGCGGCCGATTGAGCGTTAGCGACGGCTGCGGTTACTCCGCGGCGGATATTGCCCCAAAAATCGGGCGCCCAGGAAGCGCTGAATGGCAGATTGAAGGTGGTTCGCACTCCATTAGTTCCGCCGATGAAGGCGCCGGTGCCGGTGGAAGTAATCGGGAGGCTCGAATTACCGCTGGAAGTGCCGCCGTTCGCCGAAGCGGTGATGCCGGGAGTTGCGCCGGCGGTTGGGAATAGAGCCGCGCGGGAGACTTGGACTGCGGCGCGCGCCTGTTGGTACGCCGCTTCTGCTTGCAAAACATTTTGATTGGAAATCGCGACATGCTCTTCGAGGGCGTTTAATTCGGGGTCCTTGTAGATCTCCCACCAATTGCCCTTCAGCGCTCCGTCGCTGGGCTGCGATTCCTTCCAGCCTTGTGGTGGCTGCTCTTTGAACGCGGGCGGCGCGGGCGCCGAAGGCGGCATGTAGTTGGGTCCGACGCGGCAGCCCGCGAGGGCGACCAGGAGGAAGCTTGGGAGGAGGAATTTTCTCGCAAAGACGCAAAGAGCGCAAAGAAAAACTGCGCTCGGTTTTCTTTGCGGCCTTTGCGTCTTTGCGAGAGACTTATTCATCTTCTTCTCGAAAACCATTGCTGTAGCCGGTCAAAATACAGGTAGACCACCGGGGTTGTATAGAGCGTCAGCATCTGGCTCACAATCAGGCCGCCGATGATCGATATCCCAAGCGGCCTCCGCAGCTCCGAGCCTGTGCCGGTGCCAAAGGCAAGCGGCACTGCGCCGAGGATTGCCGCCATCGTCGTCATCAGAATCGGACGGAAGCGCAGCATACACGCTTCATAAATCGAATCGCGCGAGTTTCTTCCCTCATTTCGCTCGGCCGCGAGCGCGAAATCGATCATTAGAATCGCATTCTTCTTCACAATGCCGATCAGCAGAATGATTCCGATCATCGCGATAATCGTCAGGTCGGTGTGGGTAAGCATCAACGCGAGCAGCGCTCCTACTCCGGCTGACGGCAGCGTCGAGAGAATCGTTACCGGATGCACGTAGCTTTCATAGAGAATGCCGAGCACCAGGTACACGGCGATCAGCGCGGCGGTGATTAGTATGGGCTCGTTAGCCAGCGACTGCTGGTAAGCCTCAGCCGTTCCGGCGAAGAAGGTTTGAATCGTGGCCGGAAGGTGTACGTTATTTGCCGCGGATTGAATCGCATTCACAGCGTCACTCAGCGATGTACCGAGAGGAAGGTTGAAGGAAATGGTTACCGCGGGAAATAAGCCTTGATGATTTACCGATAACGCCGTAGTCTGTGGCGCGAAATAAGCGAACGCGCTGAGCGGAACCTGCCCGAGATTGGGACCGAGTGGATTGTTAACGGTAGGGGTTAGCACATAAATCCGCCGTAAAACATCCGGGTTCTGCCAATACTTGGGATCCGCCTCCATGATTACGTGATATTGGTTCAGCGCCGTGTACATCGTGGAGACGGGCCGCTGACCGAATGCGTCGTAGAGCGTGTTATCGATCAACTGCGCCGAGAGTCCGAAGCGAGCGGCGGTCCGGCGGTCGTAATCGACGAAGACTTCAAGCCCACGATCCTGTAAGTCGGTATTCACATCCGTAATGGTTGGGATCTGCCGCAGCGCGGCCAGCATGCGCGGGGCATACGTAGTCAAATCCTGAAAATTATCACCGCGCATCGTGAACTGATATTCCGCGTTAGTCTGGCGGCCGCCTACCCGGAGGTCTTGCGTGGGACTCAAGAACGCGGTTGCGCCCGCAACATGCGCCAGCTTCGGCCGCAAGCGTTGGATTACCTGTTGGGCTGTATCTTTGCGTTCTTCTAATGGCTTAAGCGAGATAAACATCCGGCTGCTGTTGGTCGCGCCGCCACGCCCGCCTCCGGTGAATCCAATCACCGTATCGACCGCGGCGTCCGCAGTGATGATGCCCACATACTCTTTAAGCGTTTGATCCATCTGCTGGAATGAAGTGCTCTGGTCGGCCTGAATATTGCCGTTTAATCGACCGGTGTCCTGGATCGGGAAGAAGCCCTTCGGAATACGGACGAAAAGAAATATGTTCAGGGCGATTGCGGCCAACAATACCAGCAGGGTGACGAAGGAATGGCGCAAAGCGACTGTCAAGGTGCGGCCATAGGTATTCACCAGCGATTCGAAGGCGCGCTCGGTTGATTGATAGAGACGCCCGTGCTGCCGCTCGCGTTTGAGGAGATGGGCAGACATCATGGGCGTCGTTGTGAGTGAAACCGCCATCGAGATGACGATTGCCACCGAGAGCGTGATCGAGAATTCACGGAAGAGCCGCCCGACGATCCCGCCCATCAGCAGCAAAGGAATAAATACCGCCACCAGCGAAATGCTGATTGTCAGCACGGTAAATCCGATCTCTTCGGCGCCCTTAAGAGCGGCATCGAACGGTGTCATGCCCTGTTCGATATAGCGCGTAATATTTTCGATGACAACAATCGCATCATCCACAACGAAGCCCGTCGAGATCGTCAGCGCCATGAGCGACAGATTGTCCAAGCTGAAGCCCGCGAGATACATAAGGCCGAAAGAACCAATCAGCGAGACGGGCACGGCAACACCTGGAATCAAGGTGGTGCGGGGCTCGCGAAGAAATAAAAACACCACCAGTAGCACTAGCACGATCGCAATTCCCAAAGTAATTTCCACCTCGCGGACGGAGGCGCGGATGGTTACGGTTTGATCCATCGCCACGCGCATATCGATGCCATGGGGAATGGCGGCCTGCATCTGCGGCAGCGTCGCGCGCAGCCGGTCGACTACATCGATGATGTTCGCTCCCGGTTGGCGGAAAATAATGACCAGCACCGCGGGCTTGCCACTGGCGTATCCGGCGTTGCGCAGATCCTCGACTCCATCCACGGCTTGGCCGATGTCCTTTACCCGCACCGGTGCGCCATTTCTGTGCGCCACCACCAAGTTGTGGTAATCGATTGCCTTGAAGATCTGATCGTTGGCGTCGATCTCCCAGGTGCGCGGGCCTGTCGACAAGTCGCCTTTCGGAGTATTCACGTTGGTGGTTGCGAGCGCGGTGCGTATCTGCTCGAAGCTGAGACCGTATTTGTGAACGACATCGGGATTCAACTCAATGCGCACCGAGGGCAGCGCGCTGCCGCCTGCAAATACCTGCCCCACGCCGGTAATCTGCGAAAGCTTTTGAGCGAGTATCGTTGAGGCCGCGTCATAGATGTCGCGCTTCGGGACTGTGTCGGAGGTGAGCGCGATGATAAAGATCGGCGCATCCGCGGGGTTCACTTTGCGGTAGGTCGGATTCCCGGGAAGGTTGGTGGGCAAGTAGCCTCTGGCGGCATTGATCGCCGCGAGGACATCGCGCCCGGCGGCGTCGATATTTCGATCGAGCTCGAATTGCAAGGTGATTGAGGTCGACCCGAGGCCGCTGGAAGAGGTCATCTCCGTGACGCCCGCGATTCGCCCGAATTGGCGCTCGAGCGGCGTCGCGACCGATGAGGCCATAGTTTCCGGGCTGGCGCCGGGAAGTGACGCGCTCACGGAGATGGTCGGGAAATCCACCTCGGGAAGTGGAGAAACCGGCAACAATCCATACGCAACGATTCCCGATAGCGCCACTGCCGCCGTCAAGAGCGTGGTGGCTATAGGCCGGCGGATGAATGGCTCAGAAATATTCATGGATTGCCGTTGAATAAATCTGTCTCGCGACGCGCGTCGCAACCTTCGGAGTGTCCTTAGAGCCAGGGCAACGAACAACGCTTACGCGCAATCTTCGGGACGCGCGAGGGTAGCAAAAAATATTTCTCGCAAAGACGCAAAGCACGCAAAGAAAAGAACCTGTCTTGGGGTTCCTTTGCGTTCTTTGCGTCTTTGCGAGAGATATATCCTGATTGGAAATGACAGAAAATGCTGTTGCAAAGGGAATAGTGGACGTCGCGTTCCGAATCCATCGCGCCCTTGGTCCGGGGCTCTTCGAAAGCGTGTACGAGGGGATAATGGCGAGCGAATTAGATACGCGACGCCTGCGCGTTGCTAGCCAGCAAATTATGCCCGTGGTTTTTGAAGGCACCCGCTTCGAAATGGGCTTCCGGGCTGACTTGATCGTTGAGGAGAAAGTGATTGTCGAGATTAAGTCAGTGTCGGAGATCCTCCGGGTGCATAAAAAGCAAGTGTTGAGGTATTTACGACTTTCCGGAAAACGCCTGGCGCTTCTGATTAACTTCAATGAGGCTTTAATTAAAGCCGGCATTTTGCGCATCGCCAACGGCGTATGACTCACCGCTGGCCCTCCGGCGGACGCCCGGTGAATCGCCTCGCCAGTCCTTCGAACCACAGATAAATCACGGGAGTCGTATACAGCGTCAGCGCCTGGCTGAAAATCAATCCGCCGATAATGGTGATTCCTAACGGGCGCCGCAGCTCCGAGCCTGTGCCGGTCCCGAAGGCGAGCGGAATACCTGCGCCCAACGCTGCCATCGTGGTCATCATGATCGGCCGGAAGCGCAGCAGGCTGGCTTGATAGATCGCTTCCTGCGGAGGCCTGCCCTCATGTCGCTCGGCATCAAGCGCAAAGTCAATCATCATGATGGCGTTTTTCTTCACAATGCCGATCAACAGCACGATGCCGATCAGCGCGATCACGTTGAAGTCGTTATGAAAGAGAATCAATGCCAACAACGCTCCCACGCCGGCAGACGGGAGCGTTGAAAGAATGGTGATCGGGTGGATATAGCTCTCATACAGTACGCCCAGCACGATGTACACCGTCACGATCGCGGCCAGGATCAACAGCGGCTGATTCGCCAGCGAAGCCTGAAACGACGCCGCCGTCCCCTGAAACGCGCCCACAATGCTGGCCGGCATATTAATGTCGTTTTTGACTTTGTTCACTGCGTTAATTGCTGCGCCAAGCGAGGCGCCGGGCGCCAGATTGAATGAGAGCGTGACGACCGGGAATTGCCCTTGGTGATTTATCGTAAGGGGCGCCGAGGAAAGCTCCATGTGGGAGAACGTATCCATCGGGACCTGCTCCCCGCCGACGAATGCCGCCGAGGATGGCGTCACTCCATTGAACGCGGCGCTCGCGGGCGTGGAGCCATTACCGGTCACGATGGTGGTCGCCGCGTTTGCCGCGTTGCTGTTTATAGGACCACGCGATAGCGCCGTGGGTGAAGATCCGCCCGCCACAACGCCCGCGCCGCCCGTTGTCGGTGTCGCGGCGGTTCGAATGTAGATGTGGTCCAGATCGCGCGGGCCTTTCAAAAAGCCCGGCATCACCTCCAGGACCACGTGGTACTGGTTCAACTGCGTGAACATCGTCGAGATCTGCCGCTGTCCGTACGCATCATAGAGCGTCTGGTTGATCGCGGAAGGCGTTATCCCCAGGCGCGAGGCCGTATCGCGGTCATAGACCAGCTTTGCTCGAAGACCTTGATCCTGGCGGTCGCTTGCGACATCGCGCAACTCCGGAACACCGGCCAACTTGGACATCATGAGCTGCGTGTAATAATTCAGCTCGTCGATGTCAGGGTCCTCCAGCGTGTATTGGAACTGCGTACGGCTGACGCGATCCTCTACCGTCAGGTCTTGCACGGGCTGCATATACAGCGTGATGCCGGCCACTTCAGCCACGTTGCCCTGCAACCGCCGGATCACATCGGTCGCATTAATTCTCCGCACGCCGATATCCTTGAGGTTAATTTGAATACGGCCGCTGTTCAGGGTGACATTCGTCCCGTCCACACCGATGAAAGACGAGAGGCTGTCGACAGCGGGATCTTGCAAAATGATTTGCGCCAACTGCTGCTGGAGGTTCGACATTTGCGTGAACGATACCGTCTGCGCCGCTTCGGTGATCCCCTGAATTACGCCCGTATCCTGGATGGGGAAAAATCCCTTCGGAATTACGATGTACAGGAAGATCGTCAGCGCCAGAGTGGCGAGCGCAACTAGAAGCGTTGTGCCGCGGTAGCGCAGAACGAATTGCAAGGACCGGCCATAAGCTTCGATCGTCCTCTGAAAAACGCGCTCCGATTTGCGATAGAACCAGCCCTGCTGCCCTTCGGGAACGCGGCGTAGCAGCTTAGCGGACATCATCGGGCTCAATGTCAGCGACACCACCGCCGAGACCAAAATCGTGACGCTCAATGTGACGGCAAACTCCCGAAACAGGCGCCCCACCACGTCGCCCATGAACAACAGAGGAATCAGCACTGCAATCAGCGAGATGGTTAACGAAATGATGGTGAAGGCGATCTGAGCCGACCCTTTCAGCGCGGCATCCAGCGGCCGCTCGCCCTCCTCGATATAGCGGCTAATATTTTCGATCATCACGATGGCATCGTCCACCACGAACCCGGTGGCGATCGTTAACGCCATTAGCGTAAGGTTATTCAAGCTGTAGCCCAACAGATACATCGCCCCGAAGGTGCCGACAATCGACAGCGGCACAGCCACGCTGGGAATGATCGTCGCGGAGACGCTCCTGAGAAAGAGGAAAATCACCATTACGACCAGCGCGACAGTGAGCATCAATTCAAACTCGACATCTCTCACGGACGCGCGGATGGTGTTGGTCCTGTCAGTCAATACCTGCACCTTCACGGCCGCGGGCAGCGTCGCCGTGAGTTGTGGAAGCAGGCTCTTGATCCTGTCGACGACCTCGATGATGTTCGCGCCCGGCTGGCGCTGAATATTGACGATGACGGAAGGAATCAGACTCGATCCGCCGAATCCGCTCCAGGCGGCCAGGCGAACGTTTTCTACGTCGTCCAGGACGTCGGCGACCTCGGTCAGCTTTACAGGCGCGCCGTTGCGATAAGCGATGATCAATTTGTCGTAATCGGCGCTGGAAAGCAATTGATCGTTCGCGTCGATCTGATACGCGCGATGCGGGCCATCGAAGCTGCCCTTCGCCTGATTAACGTTTGCGGCGGTAATCGCCGTGCGAACGTCTTCCAGATTCAACCCAAAATAGGAAAGCTGCGTCGGATTTACCCGGATGCGCACCGCCGGCTTCTGGCCTCCGCTAATGCTCACCAGCCCGACACCGGCGAGTTGTGAAACCTTTGGCGCCAGCCGCGTGTCCGCAAGATCCTCCACCTGCGGCAAAGGGATGGTATTGGACGAAAGGGCCAGCGTGAGAATTGGAGCATCGGCGGGATTGATTTTGTTATAGACGGGCGGCACCGGGAGATCCGGAGGCAAAAAAGTTCCGGAGGCATTAATCGATTGCTGAACTTCCTGCTCCGCCACATCGATATCCAGGCTGAGTTGGAATTGCAGAGTAATCAGGGAGCTACCGTCGGAGCTCGTCGAGGTCATCTGCTGCAACCCGGGTACCTGCCCGAACTGGCGCTCCAGCGGAGCCGTGACCGAAGATGCCATTACAGAAGGGCTTGCGCCCGGATAGAACGTGACCACCTGAATGGTCGGATAATCCACTTCGGGAAGCGCCGATACCGGCAACTGACGGAATGCAACCAGTCCCGCAAGCAGAATGCCCAGCATCAGCAGCGAAGTGGCCACGGGCCGGAGAATGAACAGGCGGGATGGATTCATGCCCCGCTCACCCCTTCGGCTTCGCGGACCCGCGCTGCTTCCCGGAGCCGGCGTTGCGCGGCTGTGTGCTCTGTGCCCCGCCCTGAGTCTCTCCTTGTATCTGGGGATTCACCACCGCGCCCTCCTGTACTTTATCCGCGCCCGTCAGCACCACCGGATCTCCGGCGTTCAACCCGGATGTAATCTCGGCTTGGTCGTTTTCCATGACTCCGAGCGTCACATTCCGAACGGTGACAGTGTTGCCCGGTTGGATCAGGAACACGAACGTGTTGGTGGAACTGCGCTGGATGGCCGCGCTGTTAACCAGCACCACACCGCGCTTTTCCTGAACCAGTACGCGCGCGTTCAGAAATTGATTGGGAAAAAGATTGTTATCCGAATTGTCGAAAGTGGCGCGGAGGCGCACCGTTCCGGTGGTTTGATCGATTTGGTTGTCTACCGTGGTCAGTGTTCCACTCGCAATCTTCTTGCTCATGTCGCGCGTCCACGCCTCCACCAGTAGCGGTTGCTTGGCGTGCAGCTTGTCCAGCACCTGTAAAAGCTGGTCTTCGG